>CAJXUS010000040.1 GCA_913060675.1 uncultured Rhodospirillales bacterium | reverse complement strand
TACGAGATCAGCCTCGGTCTCGTGGGCTCGGAGATGTGTATAAGAGACAGATACAGGTAAGTAACACTGGAAATAATCAAAATAAGAAAAACGGTTAACTGTAAAGGATTAACCGACCCCATTGCGAGAGCAACAAGCAGTAGAAAAAAGGCCGTAAATCCAGCAGCCTTCCAAATTCCATGATTAGCCCCCGTCATACGCGTTTATTCCCTCCCCTATTTTAAAATCTGCTCGACTTTTCTGGGCTCTATATTTTAATCAGGCCACTCAGGATCTCGTTTTTCTAAAAAAGCTCTAATTCCCTCCAAACCTTCTTCGCTCGCGCTGACCTCTGCAATCAACTGAGCTGTCTCATCAAGAAGAGTATCATCAATTTGTCTGTCTGCAACATCAGATACGAGTTGTTTTGCAAGCATAAGAGCTTGTGGTCCCGCTTTTAATAAATCCTTGATAATACCATCGATAGTTAGATCAATCATATCCCCTTGAACCACTTGATGCAGCAAACCAATTTGAAGCGCCTGATCGGTAGAAAATCTTTCACCTGTTAAAAAATAACGTCGGGCCTGGCGTGGTCCAATTGTCCTTAAAACATAGGGCGAAATAATCGCGGGGATCAAGCCCATCCGAACTTCTGGCAAGCTATAAAAAGTACCTGCCATGGAAACCACAATGTCACAACAACATAGAAGACCGATACCACCGCCATACACATTGCCTTGCACCCGGGCAATGGTGGGTACATTTAAATTATCCAGCACAGACATAAGTCTTTTTAATCGTCGTGCTTCGATAAGGTTTTCTTCTACTGAATTGGAGGACATGGTCTTTAGCCATTTTAAATCAGCCCCGCCACAAAAACTGGGGCCTTTGGCTGATATGACCAGAACCCGGACGCGACGATCATCTTCGATACCAACTATAGCATCTATGAGCTCACCAATAAGCTCACCATTTAAACTATTGTGAGTTTCAAGTTTAGTAAGCGTTATATATGCAACGCCATCAGAACCTGTTTCTTCAACAAAAAAAGGGGATCGCATAAAAGGCCTCTTTATCCTAGAGAGACCCCTCGTTAGATTTAAACGAGAGATCTTGCTCAGTCACATTCTCAGCCACATTAAAGGCATAAATCATTTGTAAAAAAACCATGCATTACAAACCTGTTTCATGCTCTTACGGGGAGGTCCATGAAGGAATTATACCCTATTTTGAGATAAAACCCTTAATTTTTTCCTGATTTCCGGAATTACTTTTAATAGGGCAAAATCTAAAAAGAATCACTAAGCATACAAAGGCCTTCAAATGTTTGCTTACCAGCCCTTCTGAGTAAGCCATGCATCTAGAGTTGGTAATCTGTCATATCCCCAAAAAGGTTCGTCTTCGTAAATAAAGAACGGGCTACCAAAAACCCCTCTTTGCTCTGCAAACGAGACTTCGTTACGGAGTTCTTCCTTGACTGATTCACTCTGTAAAGCTGGGCCGGTCCGCCCACTATCCAACCCTAAAGCAGACGACAGATCAATAACCGTCTGGGGATCTGAGATATCCAGACGCATTTGATAACCTGCCTTAAATATATTTTTCGCGAAACTTTTTGCGAGACCTTCATCTTCGCGTCTGATCCAATAATAAGCACGACAAGCGGCCAAAGCAGCGAAGGGAAAATTTACAGGAAGCGCAAAGGGCAGGCGTATTAATCTGGCGGTACGTTCGAGATCGTGTTGAGCATAATCACCTTTTAAGGGTGTTTGTAGAAGAGGTTTCGCCCCCGTTTTCTTGAAAATCGCGCCTAAAAGGATCGGCCTCCAATGTACAGGAAGGCCATGCTTTTCCCCAAGTTTGTCAATTTCCATTGCGGCGAAATAAGCGTAAGGACTTGAAAAATCGAAGTAGAAATCGATAGCACCCTTCATTCATCATCCTCCTGTAATATTTGGCGACTGATTACCAAGCGTTGTATATCCGATGTTCCTTCGTATATTTGACACACCCGCACATCACGGTAAATACGCTCAACTTCATAGTCTCGAAGGTAACCGTAGCCTCCATGGATTTGAATTGCATCAGAACAAACACGTTCAGCCATTTCAGATGCAAACAACTTGGCCATCGACGCGACTTTTAGGCAAGGCAATCCAGCATCACGTACCCTGGCCGCCTCGAGAACCATCAATTCAGCAGCCTGTAACGACGTTGCCATATCCGCCAGCCGGAAAGCCACGGCCTGATGTTGTGCGATTTCCTTCCCGAAGGCCTTTCGTTCTTTGGCGTATTTTTTCGCGGCCCTATAGGCAGAACGCGCCATACCGATGGATTGCGACGCAATGCCAAGGCGTCCTCCCTCCAAATTGGAGAGCGCGATTTTATAACCTTCGCCCTCTTCCCCCAGGCGATTTTCGACCGGGATCCGACAGTCTTCAAAAACAAGGTGGGCGGTATCTGAAGCGTGTTGTCCCAATTTATCTTCAATATTTGCGCAAATAAAACCAGGGCAACCTTTCGGGACCAAAAAGGCTGAGATCCCTTTTTTCCCAGCACCCGGATCCGTTACCGCAAAAATAAGAGCGACATCAGCATTTTTTCCAGTGGAGATAAACTGTTTGCTGCCATTTAAAACGTATTCATCACCATCTCGATTGACTTTTGTCGTCAGTGCTGCGGCATCGGAACCAGCACCCGGTTCAGTCAGACCAAAACACCCCAATATTTTTCCCCGGGCTAACGGTTCCAAATAGGTTTTCTTTTGAAAATCGCTCCCGTAATTCTGCAAGGGAGAGCACACAAGAGAGTTCTGAACAGACATTACTGTTGAACAAGAGCCGTCTCCGGCTGCAATCTCGATAAGTGCCAGAACGTAAGATACATGATCAGTGCCAGAACCTCCGAGTTCAGGCGGGACCAACATTCCCATAAAGCCAAGCTCTCCGAGAGCCGCGATTGCTTCTTTAGGAAACTCAGAACTCTTATCCCACTCGGCGGCAAAAGGAGCCAATTTTTCACGGGAAAATGCCCGTGCGGTGTCACGAATAAGGATGTGCTCTTCACTTAAACCTGATGACATCTGGCCTCCTTTTCTACTGGCTCTACTGGCTCTACTGGATTTTTATTCCTGTTTGGCTTCGTGCTTAGCTTTCGGATTAAATTTGTCGTCTGAGATTACCCCTGAGATTACCCCAGAAATTACCAAGGTATCACTGACCCGTCGTAATTGAAAAACTGACCACTATCTTCTTCAGTCACTTTACCAATCAGTTTTCTTAATCCTGAGACGGACTTACTAATAGTAACGGGAGCCGTTTCCCCTCCCATATCGGTTTGAACGTGGCCAGGGTGTACCGAGATAACAGTGATCCCCTTGTCTTTCAAATCAACAGAAAGGCTTTTTGTTAAGACGTTCAAGGCAGCTTTCGATGAGCGATAAACATATTGTCCACCAGTTTCATTGGCGCCTACAGACCCCATTTTACTCGAGATATTAACCACCAGCTTGCGATCACTTGAGGCGATATGTTCGACAAAGTTCTCGACCATACGAAGGGGCCCCATGGTATTAATTTGAAAGGTATAGGCCCAATCTTCATAATCAATTTCGCCAAATTCAAGACGTGGTCCAAAATATCCTGCGTTGTTAATCATGATATCAATGGGATCATCATCCATTTCACGCGCAAGTCCTGCAACACGTAAACCATCAGAAACATCAAGCTTGTGGAGCACCACGTCTCCCTCAATAGCTTTTAGTTCTTTTGCTTTATCTGGTTGTCTGCAACATGCGTGCACTTTCCAACCATCAACAGCGAAAGACTGGGCAAAAGCCAAACCGATACCTTTGTTGGCACCTGTAATTAAGACACTCGGCACGTAGCCACTCCATCTTTTGTTAACCCTTTTGGACAAACTCTATCCATACCCGCACCTTACGCCTTTCACCTTAGCAGTCAATAAAGACACGCTTAATCAAACTGCGTAATTAGGCTCCATTTTATTATATTCTAACGCAGGAAAGTAAACTTAGTCCTATAAGTGGAAATCTATTATGCGATGCAAGCATTTGTTTTAATTTTCAAATTTGTCATTGAAATATTAAAGAAATTCATTTTTGATAGACCCTTGCGTAAGGTCACAAAAGGAATACTGCCGCCAACCCTAAAAAGGCAAAAAATCCTATTACGTCGGTTACCGTTGTAAGAAAAACACTTGATGCAACCGCAGGATCGATCTCAAACCGCTCTAACCCCAGAGGGATCAGAGTACCGCAAAGCCCTGCAATTATCATGTTGATAATCATTGCAGCGCCAATAACCATAGCCAAAGCCCACTCACCAAACCAAAGCCACGTAACACCACCAGTTAGAACAGCGAATAATACACCATTGATAACCCCGACAATGAGCTCTTTGCCCACGAACCTTGCTGCGTTAGCCTCTGACAAATCGTTCATCGCCAGAGATCGAACCGCTACGGTCAGAGTTTGAGTGCCAGCATTGCCCCCCATTGAGGCAACAATCGGCATGAGAACAGCCAAAGCAACAACTTTTTCAATCGTCGCATCAAAAAGGCTAATAACGGCCGAAGCCAGTACTGCCGTTAATAGGTTAACCCCAAGCCAAGTAAATCTGGCAATCGTGGTATCTGCAACATCTTCGTAAAGATCGGGCTCGCTTACTCCCCCCATCTTCATAAGATCGTCGCCGGCTTCTTCATCGATCACATCGACGACGTCATCGACGGTGATAACTCCGACGAGGCGCCCACTTTCCTCGACGACGGGAGCAGAAACCAAACTGTATTGGCGAAACATATGAGCGACATCTTCCTGGTCGAGGGCGAGCGGAATAATGCGCATATCCTCGTCCATGACCTCATCCAGCCGAACATGACGTCGAGAACGCATCAAACGGCTGGCGGGGATAAATCCTACCGGATGGTGTCTGGGATCAACCACGAATATATCATAAAAATCTTCCGGTAAGTTTTCACTTACCCGCATGTAATCAATCGTTTCTCCGACTGTCCAAACCGATGGTACAGCGACAATCTCGCGCTGCATCAATCGACCAGCGGAATCTTCCGGGTAACTCAGGCTTTCTTCAATAACTCGCCTATATGCTTGGGGTAACGCGGCGAGAATGTGGATACGGAGATCTTCGTCCAAGTCCTCGATAAGTTCAACCGCGTCATCACTATCAAGGGAGGGAACAAGCTTGGCAATGCCGTCAGGTCCAAGCCATTCAACAATTTCTTCACGAACGGTATCATCAAGATAGGGTAAAATTTCAGGATCAAACCCCGCCCCCATAACTTCCATCAGGCGGTAGCGTTCGTCTCGACCCAGCGTTTCAAGAAGGTCAGCGGTATCGGCTTCATGGAGACTTTCGACAAGATCCCCAACTTCGGAATCTCGACTTTCTTCGAGCGCATCTTCAACAGCATGGATAAGGTCGGCAGAAACCCCGAAGTTTTCATCTTCCGAGAGATTTTGCAGGCCGCTTCCGCCTTTAATATCTTCCGACATCCCGCCTCCTACCGCTTGCTGTTGTTGCCATTATTAAACGAGCAAGGTTACAGGTTCATGCTGTAACCTTGCTCAAGGCTATTTTTATCGAGGGCGGTTACTTTTTAGCCCGCCTTTCTCTGTTCTGTGCATCAACTACAGCAATAGCAGTCATATTTACAACCCCCCTTCCTGTTACAGAAGGCGTTAGAATATGAGCCGGCTGTGCTGCACCAACAAGAATAGGCCCGACAGCCAAACCATCTTCGACAGTTTTCATCAGGTTTAAGGCAATATTTGCAGAATCCAGATTAGGGAAAATCAAAAGGTTCGCTGGCCCTGTCAAATTGGAGTTCGGGAACACACGTTCTCTCAATGCGGGGTCCAAAGCAGCATCAGCATGCATTTCTCCATCGACTTCGAGGTCTGGTGCCAACTCTTCGATAGCTGCTAAAGCTTTACGAACTTTGCACGCGGACTCGCTATCAGAACTTCCGAAGTTTGAATGCGATAACAGAGCAACACGCGGCTTGAGACCAAATCTACTCACATGTTTTGCTGCCAAAACTGTTGTCTCGGCGAGCTGTTGTGACGTTGGCTCCTCTGTCACATAGGTATCAGCCATAAAGTAAGTACCGCTTGGCATTATCATAAGGCTTAGAGACGAAAAGTCAGAGACACCTTCCTGAAGGCCGATAACACCGCGAACATGCTTGAGGTGGCGATGATAACCACCAGCTAACCCGCAAATCATAGCATCCGCATCACCACGATAAACCGCAAGAGCCGCAATAACCGTATTACGGGTCCGTACAATCACCTTTGCGGTATCAGGAGAGATCCCGCTGCGTTCCATACGTTTGTGGTAGGTGGTCCAATAATCGTTATATCGAGAATCATCTTGAGGGTTGATAACCTCGAAGTCCTTGCCCACAGTTAGCTTGATACCAACCTTATCCATACGATTTTGCACAACATCAGGCCGCCCGACGACGATTGGAATAGCTGTTTTTTCATCCAGAACGATTTGAACAGCGCGCAACACACGCTCGTCCTCACCCTCAGCATAAATAATCCTTTTAGGGTCTTTTTTGGCGCGTTCGAACAGTGGCTTCATCACCAATCCAGATCGATAGACAAAGCGCTTAAGTTTTTCGCTATAGGCGTCGAAATCTTTAATCGGGCGACTAGCGACGCCTGTTTCCATCGCCATTTTGGCAACAGCAGGCGCAATCACAGATATCAAGCGAGGATCAAAGGGGCTCGGAATAATGTATTCCGGGCCAAAGTTCTTTGCTTCACCGCCCATGGCCTTAATCACGATTTCATCCTGCTCAGCCATTGCCAGATCGGCAATCGCTTTCACACACGCGACTTTCATCTCTTCATTGATCGCCGTAGCACCAACATCCAACGCGCCACGGAAGATATAAGGGAAGCAGAGTACGTTATTAACCTGATTGGGATAATCCGACCGTCCAGTTGCCATAATGGCATCATCACGAATGGCTTTTACTTCTTCGGGCATGATCTCTGGTGTTGGATTAGCCAAGGCCATAATAATCGGGTCTTTGGCCATTCGTTTGACATAGTCAGGCTTCAAGACACCTGGAGCTGAAAGACCGAGGAAAATATCTGCGTCGCCAATAACATCTGAAAGCGTTCTGGCATCTGTTTTTTGCGCAAAGACGGATTTCCAACGATCCATCAATTTTTCACGGCCTTCATAAACCACGCCTTCAATATCGGTCACCCAGATATTCTTACGATCTATACCAAGCGAAACTAAGAGATTAAGACAGGCAAGTGCGGCGGCACCGGCGCCTGAGGCAACGACTTTGACGTCTTTTTTATTTTTTTTAACCAGGCGCAAGGCATTGTAAATCGCTGCGGCAACAATAATAGCTGTACCGTGCTGATCGTCATGGAATACCGGAATATTCATTTTCTCACGGAGTGCATCTTCGACAATAAAACACTCCGGTGCTTTAATATCTTCCAGATTAATTCCGCCAAAGGTTGGTTCCAGAGCCGAGATTACGTTGATCAAGCGATCTGGATCCGTTTCATCTATTTCAATATCAAAAACATCAATGCCGGCAAATTTCTTGAAAAGGACCGCTTTCCCTTCCATCACAGGCTTTGAAGCAAGCGGGCCGATGGCACCCAGTCCAAGGACGGCGGTACCGTTTGTAATAACACCAACAAGGTTTGCCCGCGAGGTAACGGTTGCGGCTTCGGCTGGGTCCTCAACGATCACTTCACAAGCGGCGGCAACACCTGGAGAATAGGCCAATGCCAGGTCACGCTGGTTACCAAGAGGTTTGGTCGCTGAAATTTCAAGTTTTCCTGGAGTAGGATAACGGTGGTAAAAGAGGGCTGCGTCGCGTAGGTCTTGCGTCATAAAGTTTATTGCTCCTTGGGGCAGTCGATGCCTTATATATAGCCGGGGGGAACGGCTCGTTCCTGCCAATGACGGTCTTGACAGAGTGGCGCTTAAGGGCGACACCCTGACGCGATTAAAACATAGCAGTCGGCACTGTGCCATAGACAGGATGGGCAAAAAGTGAAAAATACCCGAATTTCCACCCAAGAGGGGCAGCTATCCTCAAATGACGGCGTAACAACCTCGACGGATGAACTTGGAATCGAGTGGAGAATCTCAGAAAATCAGGTTTCTTATCCTGACGCTCTCTCTTTTATGGAAAATCGGGCCAACGAAATTTTCTCAAAAACGTCCCCTCAAACTATCTGGTTGCTTGAACACCCCCCCCTTTATACAGCAGGAACTTCTGCAAACATCGAAGATCTCGTCGATCCCGATCGTTTTCCGGTTTACGACGCCGGGCGCGGTGGTCAATACACCTATCATGGACCAAGTCAACGTGTGGCTTACGCTATGTTGGACTTAAGCCTCTATAATAAAGATGTCAGAAAGTACGTCTTTAATCTCGAAGAATGGATCATCCGTACTCTGGCAAAATTCAACGTCAAAGGTGAACGCAGAGAAGGTCGTGTTGGCATCTGGATCGATCGTGGCAATGGCCGGGAAGACAAAATCGCTGCCATTGGGGTTCGGGTTAGAAAGTGGGTTTCCTTTCATGGCATCGCCATCAATCTAGATCCAGATCTATCCCACTTTGAGGGCATCGTTCCCTGTGGCATCAACGAGCACGGTGTTACATCACTGGTTGATCTGGGATTATGTGTTTCTATGGAAGATCTGGATGTTGCCTTAAAAGAATCATTCTATGAGGTTTTTAAACCAGATCAAAAGTCAGAAGACGATCAATGAAGCAGGCTTAGGCCAAGAGATTGTGACGAGATACCTTGGAGATAAATGACTTAGCGTATTTGGACAAATACCATTTCATCCGACAAATCTGATGTATCCGGGAAGGTTTCGACAGCCTCGACCTTCGCTAATTCAGGACCTCGCCAACAAGCATCGAGCATTGCCTCGATTTGGGATTCTTCTCCGAGAAAAATGGCTTCAACCTGGCCAGAGCTTAAGTTTCTAACCCAGCCTTTAATGCCGAGTTTGTTTGCTCTATCAACCGTCCAACCACGGTACCAAACCCCCTGTACCCGTCCAGAAATTAATACTTTAGTCTGCTTCATTATTTTTTATTCCAAACTCAGGGTCGTCCCCTGTAAACATATCATATACTATTGCTAGCAATAGAATTAATCTATCACCTTAATGTCTTCCCAACGGGTGGTGTAGCGCGGGGAAATCATCTTTTGGCGCATTTTCCAGTCTTTGTTCATGCCTGATGCGGCAAAGCGGACAGTATCTCGCCCATGATCTCTATTGAGTTTATCCAAAACTTCCATCAGAGCTTCCGATTTTTTAATATCCGGTTTAAAGAAAAAATCCTGCTGCGTTGCGCTTGCATCCACCAACCCATCGAGGAAAACACCGGCCTTCTGGTACTTCAAACCCTGTCGATAGATTTTCTTCAGGCAGTACGCCGCCGCTCGAATAATTTGCCCGGTGTCAGATGTTGCCTCCGGAAAAGTTATACTGAAGGAATTACTATAATAAACCTGATCCTTGCCGTGGGGACTGGTGCGCAGAAAAGTCGTCAATTTATTGGCCGCAAGGTGCTGAGTACGCATTTTTTCTCCGGCCCTTGTTGCGTAAGAGGCAACAGCTTCTCGTACACGAGAAACATTATCCTGGTATTGACCAAAACCTCTCGAAACCATAATGCCCTTTTTAATCGGTGCAATTTCCTCTAGCGCCAGACAAGACTGCCCATTTAACTCGTAGATCATGCGTTCCAAAACTACACTGAAACGAGAGCGAATGCGTTTGGGGTCTGCGCGGGATAGGTCAAGCGCATTATAAATTCCCAGCGCTTGAAGCTTAGGTGTCAGTTTACGAGATACACCCCATATATCTGATATATCAATTTGTTGCAGCCTGTCCTTATCTTCATAACTTAAGATAAAAACGCCCTGATGCTCTTTGTTTTTCTTGGCAATTCTATTGGCAATTTTGGAAAGTGTTTTGGTTGGAGCAATACCAACACAAACGGGTAACCCCGTGTATTGTCGCACCCGTTCCTTAATGGATCTTCCAAGTCGTAATAATTCTTCTCTCCCGCCAAAACCAGTGAGATTAAGAAAACTCTCATCAATGGAATAGATCTCAATACTTGGGGTAAATTCCCGGTACACCGCAACCGCTCGATCTGAGAGATCGCCATAAAGCGCGTAATTCGAGGAAAAGACTTTCGTTCCCGTCTGGTGTAACCGCGGTTTGACCATATGGAAGAGATCTCCCATCTTAAACCCAAGATCTTTAGCTTCTTGAGACCGGGCAATAATGCAGCCATCATTATTGGAAAGAACCACAATTGGTAAGCCCTCTAGATCAGGTCGAAAAACCCGTTCACACGAGGCATAAAAATTATTCACATCTACCAGTGCTACCCACTGTTCTTTTTGACCAGCATCAGTTTCCTTATCAGAAAACTCTGTCTTGAGAAGGTCAGTTGAGCGGGTTGATAACATTGGTTACCACTCCCCACACCTGTAAATCTTGTTCATCTGAAATTTTAATGGGCTTATAGTTAGGGTTCTCCGACATCAACCGGATTTCCCCCTGCCGTTTGTAGAGCCGTTTAACCGTGAGCTGCCCATCAAGAACGGCAATCACGACCTTGCCATGCCTAACCTCAACCGAGCGATCCACCACCAACATTCCCCCGGGCATAATACCCGCTCCAATCATGGAATCTCCCGAAACTTTCAAAAGAAAGGTCGCGTGAGGATGTGGGATCAATTGCTCGTTCAGATCAAGGGAACCTTCTATGTAGTCTTCGGCTGGTGATGGAAAGCCCGCGGGGACTTTGGACGCAAAGAGAGGCAAGGGAAAGAAAGATCCTTTCACAGCCTGCCCAAGATATATGGGAACATCATTTTTCATCATCATTCTAAAATGCGCGCGGTCAGAAAAACTGTCAATGTTCTTTCTTTGTTCCCAGAAGAATATTCAAATTTTCATTAAAAAAAGCGCTTTTAAAACCGCCATGGTTGAAAGCCCATATTATTATTCGCGAATAGGATTTCAGCTCATAATTAAGGACATCATACTTAATTCAAAAAGTCGTTTGCTTGAATTTCATGATCTGCCGTTATAGGCTAAAAAGAAAAATCGGCTTTCATCATAAAATATCAACAAGATAAAAGCAGAAACAAGACGAAGTCTGGGGAGAGAAACATGCCATTAGAGGTGGCCTATTCACCACTTCTTATCTTGGGGTCATTGGCTGTCGCCATTATGGGGGCCTTTACGGCCTTGCGTCTGACCTCAAACCTGCGCCATCTCGATGCCTCGAAACGGAAAGTGCGGGTCACTCAAGGGGCGCTTGCCTTGGGCACGGGCATTTGGTCCATGCACTTCACGGGTATGCTTGCCGTCGAACTCCCCATTACGATCAGTTACGACCCTTTAAGGACCTTGGCATCAGCTTTGATCGCCGTTCTTGTTGTCGGGGTTGCCCTGCTTTCCCTGCATTTTGGTGTGCGCACAAAAACCCGGATTGCGATTGCCGGAACTCTGACTGGGTTTGGTATCGTGGGCATGCACTATCTCGGCATGAGTGCTTTATCAGCCAATTGTGTAGTGACCTACAGCCCCACAGGGATTGTTATGGCCATTGCGATAGGCATCGCGTCTTCTATTGCAGCAATAGAGCTTGCGTACGGCAATCGCTCTCTCTTAAGCATTTCTGCTGGTTCTGTCGTTCTCGGGCTGGCTATATCTGCAATGCACTATTCCGCCATGTACTTTACCGTGTTTAGTCTTGGCGCAGAGATGACACCGACTGCCCCTTCCTTCCTTGATAATGACCGCCTCGCTCTTGTGGTTGTGCTCTCGTCTTTTGTGCTGTCCGGACTTTTTCTTTTAATGGCTGTTCCTGAAGACACAAAAAACGATACCAACAGGAAGACTAAAACTCCTAATCAGATCACCACTCCTGAAATTTCGAACGAGCAATGGCAGGAACTTCAACCACATTTACCAGACGCGCCTTCGCCAAATGAAGCAAAAGGGCATGCAGTCAGCAAAACAGACGGTGATGTAAAAATCCCCTACGAACAAAACAAGATCCAAAGACTCCTGTCTGCCGAAGACATTCACATTGTAAAAGCGGATGGTCATTACACCCAGATCAATGATGGCGGCGAAGATCTCTTCTGCCCCTGGTCTATTTCCCGGTTGGAAAAAAGTCTGAACCCCTGCAGTTTTGTTCGTACCCACCGCAGCTTTATCGTCAACAAGAGCCAAATCACGGGCTTTCGCAGGGATGGCGACAAAGCCTTTTGCATCATTGGCAATGGAGTTGGTAACGAAAATGGCACTGAAATCCCGGTCAGTCGCTCCCGCGTCACTGAATTACGAAAATTGCTTCAGCTTACTTAAATTATAAACAACCAACTTCAAATCTAATGGGGGTTTTTATAACCTTAACCGGAATGGTTATAAAATTCTTCGTGTCCCCTACTCCACAACAATGAGGCTGGAATACCCTGAGATTTTATATACTTCTCTACAATCCAAAAACCCAACGAGTAACCTGCGTGACGAGGTAAACGTGCCACGTTTGATCCATAGAACCACGCATTGTGGTCATAGGACGTTTGGCCAAACTCTTTCGTCGCTTTCAAGGAGAAATCTTCGAGATCAGTGATATCAAAAGACTTCGCATAGAATGGGGTATCACCATCTCGGAGTTCTGTTTCGAAATGACATGCCAAACCTTCGCTTATTAAAGCTTCCGCTAAAGTACTGCCATAACCAGGCCCTTTGTGTCGCATAGCATGGTGTAATTCATGCCCAAGTGCTGAAATAAATAGGTTATCAAACTTGCTGAGAAGGTTAGAGTTATTTGGATCAATGGATATATAAACTACATCTGACTGGTAACAATGACCGACCAAACCGATCTCGGGAAGGACATGATCATTAGCCTGAACAACCACATCTAGGTTTGAAATAGGTATAAGCGATCCTACCTCCCTCACTCCTTCTCTAAAAGCTTGGTCGATACACTCCAGCAGCGGAGATAATCGTCCACCAGCATTAAGAATGTGCAACTCTACGGTCATCTGAATAAGCCTTAAAATATAATGATTATTTGTGTAGTTACGTATTAGAAAAAATTACACTTGGTATTATACGCCTGATATTAAAAATGAATTTATCTGATACAGCGATCATCCACTACTATTGAAAACGAAACAATTTATATTCATTTCAATTCTGACATCCCCGTCCAAAAAAGAAATTACCATTTCACTATTAACCCATCGTATTTCGTGCTGAATAAACGCCATTCGTGCACCAATGGCGGTAATCAAGGATCGGCGCTCACCTCTTCCAGACATTCGGGCTTAGTCTTTTCGAAAGAAATTCGGACAAGACAAACAACGTTCCGAACAAACAGGAGAGAAGTATGATACCCGGTTCTTTTGATTATCATCGACCTTCGTCGATTGGTGATGCTATCGGCCTAATGTCTTCGCTTGGGGACGATGCGATGATCGTTGCTGGTGGGCACAGCCTAATTCCCATGATGAAACTCAGAATGGCTTTGCCTGAACATTTGGTTGATCTGCAAGATGTACAATCTCTGAAGTCGATATCCATTGAGAACAGTCAAATCACCTTGGGCGCGATGGTGACACAGGCAGAGCTGATAACCTCAGAAGAGCTCCACGAAATCTGTCCTCTATTACGAGAGGCCGCACTGCAGATTGCAGACCCACAAGTTCGCTACGTTGGCACCATTGGCGGCAATGTCGCAAACGGTGACCCCGCCAATGATATGCCCGCGATCATGCAGACATTAAATGCCAGCTTTACGCTGGTTGGTCCCAATGGCGAACGGTCTGTTGCAGCCCGAGATTTTTATCAGGGTGCCTATTATACTACCCGTGAAGACGGCGAAATTCTATCCTCGATCCACCTAGATGCTCCAACCTCCGGCCACGGGTCGGCCTATGAAAAACAAAAAAGAAAAATAGGCGACTACGCGACGGCTGCTGCTGCAGTAGTTTTGACCCTGTCTGGGGGAACATGTGCGACGGCCTCTATCGGCTTAACCAACCTATCAGAAACCCCGCTATGGGCAGAAGAAGCTGCCTCAATCCTCGTGGGCTCCTCGCTTGATCGCGAAACAATCAAAGCTGCGGCTGCGGCTGCCAAGGCCATCACGAACCCAGCGGAAGATGGTCGAGGTCCGATTGAGTTCCGCAAGCATGTCGCCGGCATCATGGTTGAGCGCGCCATAGCCAAAGCTCATAGCCGCGCGCGATAGATACCTCATAAGATTTTTGATAAGGCACCCCTGGATAAGGCATCCGGGGGATGTTGGAGAGATAAATGTCAGACATAGATGTCAAAATGACCATAAACGGTCAAGAAATCGAAGCTAAAGCAGATCCGAGAACGCTGCTTATCCATTTTCTAAGAGAAGATCAGAACCTCACCGGAGCACATATCGGGTGCGACACAAGTCACTGTGGGGCTTGTACAGTTGATATCGACGGTAAATCAGTAAAATCCTGTACCGTGTTTGTCGGTCAGGCCAATGGCAGCGACATAACAACCATCGAAGGTATCGCACACCCTGATGGCACCTTACACGCTATTCAAGAAGCCTTCCGCCAAAACCACGGTCTGCAATGTGGGTTCTGTACACCGGGTATGATCACCCGTGCTTATCGGTTGTTACAGGAAAACCCAACGCCAACCGAAACAGAAATTCGATACGGTATTTCAGGAAATCTTTGTCGGTGCACAGGATACCAGAATATCGTGAAGTCAATTATGGCTGCAAGCCGGGAACTGTCTTTAAAGGAGGCTGCAGAATAATATGAATGTTCAATCCCCCCCATCCAGAGAAGAACGCATCAAAAAGCTTCAAGGTCTGGGATCGTCGCGTAAACGCGTAGAAGATGCTCGTTTTACCCAAGGCACGGGTAACTATGTCGATGACATCAAATTACCCGGTATGCTTTTTGGTGACTTTGTTCGTAGTCCTTACGGACACGCCCGGATCAAGTCTATCGACAAAGAAGCGGCCCTTGCCGTCCCCGGCGTTATCGCTGTTCTCACAGCAGAAGACCTGAAGCCCCTTAATTTACACTACATGCCGACCCTTGCTGGTGATGTCCAAGCCGTCCTCGCCGATGAAAAAGTTCTCTTCCAAAATCAGGAAGTTGCTTTTGTCGTAGCACAAGACCGCTACGCTGCAGCCGATGCAGTAGAACTCGTCGAAGTTGATTATGAAGAACTTCCGGTTATAAATGATGCCTTCAAAGCTTTAGACGACGATGCGCCGTTATTACGCGAAGACATCAAAGATAAAATGGAAGGGGCGCACGGCCCTCGTAAACACCACAATCATATTTTCCTTTGGGAGGAAGGCGACAAAGAAGGTACTGAACAGGCCTTGAACAATGCAGAAGTCATGGTTGAAGAAAAAATCACCTATCAACGCGTTCACCCCTGCCCGCTAGAGACCTGTGGTTGCGTGGCCTCTATGGATAAAATCAACGGTAAGCTCACACTTTGGGGAACTTTCCAGGCGCCACACGCGGTTCGAACTGTTGCTTCGTTAATTACCAATATTCCTGAACACAATATCCGGGTTGTCTCTCCCGACATTGGAGGCGGCTTTGGTAACAAGGTTGGGGTTTATCCCGGCTACATCTGCTCAGTGGTGGCCTCTATCGTCACAGGTAAGCCTGTAAAGTGGGTAGAAGATCGAATTGAAAACCTGACATCAACCGCTTTTGCACGTGATTACCACATGACGGGTAAGATTGCTGCAACTGCTGACGGTAAAATCACAGGCCTATGGACCCATGTTCTTGCCGATCACGGTGCGTTCGATGCCTGCGCTGATCCGACCAAATTCCCAGCAGGTTTTTTCCATATTGTAACCGGGTCTTATGATATCCCGATTGCTTACGTTGGTGTGGACGGGGTCTACACAAACAAAGCACCAGGTGGTGTTGCCTATCGTTGCTCTTTCCGCGTTACAGAAGCGGCCTACCTCATTGAACGCATGATTGATGTTTTGGCCAGAAAGCTGGATATGGATCCAGTAGAACTCCGGATAAAGAACTTCATCAAAAAAGAACAGTTCCCTTATCAATCAGCACTTGGGTGGGAATATGATTCCGGTGATTACCATACCGCCATGGACCAAGCCACGAAAGCAGTGGACTACCCGGCACTCCGGGCAGAACAAGCCGAAAACCGGGTTGCTTTTGATCGCGGCGAGACCCGGAATTTGATGGGGATCGGTGTTGCTTTCTTTACTGAAATTGTTGGTGCTGGTCCGGTTAAAAATTGCGATATCCTTGGTCTCGGGATGTTTGATTCCTGCGAGATCCGTATTCACCCAACGGGTTCGGCGATTGCCCGTTTGGGAACGATCAGTCAGGGACAAGGCCACGCCACAACCTTTGCTCAAATCGTGGCTTCAGAAATTGGTATTCCAGCAGAAGATATCACCCTTGAAGAAGGTGATACCGATACCGCGCCTTATGGCCTAGGCACATACGGGTCACGCTCAACACCAGTTGCAGGGGCAGCAACGGCAATGGCGGGGCGTAAAATTCGTGCAAAGGCCCAGATGATTGCCGCCTATCTTTTAGAAGTACACGAAGGCGACCTTGAGTGGGATGTCGATCGTTTTCAGATCAAAGGTAATCCTGAAGCGCATAAAACCATGAAAGAAATCGCCTTTGCGTCTTATAACCAGGCCATTCCAGGGTTAGAGCCTGGGCTTGAAGCCGTATCCTATTACGACCCACCGAATATGACCTATCCATTTGGGGCTTATTTCTGTGTCGTCGATGTCGATGTGGATACTGGTGTTACAGATATCAGAAAGTTCTATGCACTGGATGACTGTGGGACCCGGATTAACCCAATGATTATTGAGGGCCAGGTTCATGGTGGCTTGACCGAAGCCGTTGCCATCGCGATGGGGCAGGAGATCTCTTACGATGAAATTGGTAACGTCAAAGGCGCCAGCCTTATGGATTTCTACCTGCCGACAGCGGTGGAAACACCAACTTATGAGACCGATTTCACGGTAACGCCTAGTCCCCATCATCCAATTGGCGCCAAAGGAGTTGGCGAGAGCCCGAACGTTGGTGGGGTACCCGCATTGTCCAACGCCGTGAACGATGCTTTTGCGCACAAAGGCTTAGTACATACGCAAATGCCACACGATCACTGGCGGGTATGGCAAACAGCTCAACGTCTCGGCCTTACGGGTTAATGCGTCGGGTTCAGGTGCTGGAGAGTGTCGTTGCAAAAGAAAAACCTCTTCAACACCTGAGTTCCGAAAATCAAGAGTATGGTTATGTCCCAAACACGATCACTTAAAACCAAACTGGCTGAGGTCAATTATGTTGCTGATGACAATCTGGCAACGGCTCTGCAGCTCGCCATTGACCTCAACCGTCCCTTATTGTTGGAAGGAGAAGCCGGGGTCGGCAAGACTGAGATCGCAAAATCTCTCGCAGCTATATTGGAAACCAAGCTTATCCGCCTTCAATGCTATGAAGGCCTTGATGCTGCCAGTGCGATCTACGAATGGAATTATCAAAGGCAATTACTGTCCATAAAGATATCTGAGACGCAAAAACAAGATACGACAAAAGTAGAACAGCATATCTTTTCGGAAGAATTCCTGCTTGAGCGCCCTCTCCTGAAAGCAATTCGTCAGGAAAAATCGCCCGTGCTCCTGATCGATGAAATCGACCGCGCAGATACGGAGTTTGAAGCTTATCTTTTGGAAATTCTCTCAGACTTTCAAATCACTGTTCCTGAGTTGGGGACTATCAAGGCAACCTCTATTCCGCACGTCATATTGACGTCTAATGGAACCAGAGAACTGTCCGACGCGCTTCGTCGGCGGTGTCTATATTCCTACGTGGATTTTCCTTCTCAAGAACAGGAATTGGAAATAATTCTGTCGCGCCTTCCCAATATTGAGGCTTTGCTCGCAGACCAGATTTCAAGGTTTGTCCAAGAGCTCCGAAAAGAAGATCTCGAGAAACTTCCAGGCATGGCGGAAACTCTGGATTGGGCTGCTGCCCTTTCAAACTTAAACATTAAAATTATAGATCAAGATTTTGATATACTTCAGAAAACTTTGATTTGTCTTTTAAAAACTGAACGAGATTTAAAATCGATAACACCAGAAGTTACAAGCCGTCTTTCAGGTAAGGCTGCATAGATATGTTGCCCGTAAAACCCACCAATAAACACCCGCAAATAATCCCGATGCAGGGCTTCATAGAACATCTCAGGTTAAATAACTTTTCTCTCGGACCAAGGGAAACGGAGCTCGCCTTATCTGTAATTACGCAGACGACTGGACGTCAGGCAGAAGATCAAAGACGATTAAAAATATTGCTAACGAGTTGCCGGGATGAGTGGAAAAAATTTGACGATTTATTCGAAGCCTATTGGATAAAGGCAGGTAAAGAAAAAGCCAAACACCAAACAACCTCACCAAATTCAAAAGCCACACCTAAGCTTCTAAAAGCATGGCGTGACCACCTTAAAGAAGACAATAAAGGTGGTTCAAATGAAATCCCACAGATCGAAAGTCTGGGACAGGGAAACAATGACGGCGAAGCATCCGGACGATTAATCGCATCCGAGAAAACGTCGTGTGCCAAAATAGATTTTCGACAATTTGTCGATCCCACAGAAATAGCTGAAGCTGAAGCTCTCGCCTATAAACTTGCATTGGCTATTCGCTATCGTTTGTCACGTCGCAGGCGCATTGAAAAACGAGGCCGTTGGTTAGATTTCCGCCGCACTATACGCGCCAATATCAAGTACGGCGGAGAAATGATTGATCTTCGAAAACAATCCCTTCCTGATCGCCCGGTACGCATCGTTGCCTTCCTTGATGTATCCGGTTCGATGAAACACTACAGCCGTTTTTTTCTCCAATTCGTAAAGGGGCTGGTTTGCCAATGGATGGATAGCGATGCCTTTCTCTTTCACACCAAACTCATCCGCGTCACCGATGCCGTGCGCGATAACAATCCCATGCGGGCTATGACAAAACTCTCGCTTATGGCCGAAGGCTTTGGCGGTGGAACCAAGCTAGGTGAGTGCCTAGGCGTCTTTAATGATAACTACGCCAAACAGGTGCTCAACGGACGCACAATCGTCATGATCCTGAGCGATGGATACGAAGTTGGTCCCGCTGAAACCTTGGCTCAGGAATTACAACGGATCAAAAAAAGAGCAAAACGATTGGTTTGGTTAAATCCGCTTTTGGGTTGGCGTACCTACGCACCTGTAACAGCCGCCATGGCCGCGGCCCTCCCCCACATAGATCACTTTGCGGCAGCAAATACTCTCGATGCGCTCGCTGCCATTGAACCCGAACTTGCCAAACTTTAAAGGCGATACTTTAAGGACAATAGAGATGACAACATCAGAATCAACATTGGACCTCATCGAAAAACTTCGGGCCGAGGGTACATCCTTTTGTATTGCAACGATTTTACGCACTGCAGATTCAACATCAGCACGACCTGGAGCAAAAGCCGTCATCACCACGGATGGCGATCTTTATGGTTTTGTTGGGGGCGGTTGTGTAACTGGTGCGGTCCGGCGTGGGGCACTGGAATCTATCCAAGATGGGCACCCCAAAATGATCAGGATAAAACCTAAAGAGGATGTCATTTCAGCAGTTGATATTGATGGCATACAACTGCACAGATCCAGCTGTCCAAGCGGAGGAACGATTGAAGTATTTTTAGAACCGATGAAAGCACCAAAAACTCTATTGATTTGTGGGGCCTCACCTATAGCACAAGCCATTCTCCCACTCGCTTTGGGATTAGGGTATCGGGTCATTGTTGCAGCGGCAAAAGAGGATCAGGTCAAAATGCCTGGTGCAACCAACTACCTTGATGATTTTACCCTCACCGAACTCACCCTTAGCCACACCGATGCAGCCATCGTCGCGACCCAGGGAAAACAAGATAGCGATGCTCTGCGGGCGGTCCTCAAATCAAAAGTAGGATACAAGGGCATGGTTTGTAGCAGAAAAAAAATAGCCGCTCTAACCCACCGTTTAAACTCTGAGGATCAAGTTTTTAAAACGTTAATTCCAACCCTACATGCGCCAGCTGGCCTTGATATCGGCGCTATTGAGCCTGAAGAAATCGCCTTATCGGTTATTACAGAGATTGTTTCCTATCAAAGGCTTGGATCACTGTCTTGCAATATGACTTCAAATCAAAAGCCTATGATTGCCTGATATGACAACACCAGCACCAAACATTGAAATCATACTGCTCGCTGCAGGGCTCTCAAGCCGCATGGGAAACCGTAATAAACTCCTCATGCCGTTTCGGGGACAACCCCTCGTGCGTTATGTGGCCCAACAGTTGATTAAATCAAAAGCCGGTCCGATTACCGTTATAACGGGTCATGATGCAAACTTGATTGAACAGGCGCTTGACGACCTTAGTCTTAATTTTAAATTCAATCCTAATTACTCCTCTGGCCAAATGTCGTCGGTACAATGCGGCGTCCAGAATTTGAAAAAAGACACACAAGGGATCATGATTGCCCTCGCAGATATGCCTGACCTGACATCAAGAGATTATCAAGGGATCACCAAGGGCTTCTATAACAAGAATTGTGATAAAATTGTTGTGCCCTACTTCTCTGGTAAACGCGGCAATCCGATCATAATCCCCAAAAGACTTACGGATGAAATTATCAATGGTTCTCTTCAGGCTGGTTGTCGACGCCTGATAGAAAGCAGACCTCAGGATGTGCACAAACTGGACGTTACCAGTGCATCTCACACCACCGACATCGACACCCCCAACGACTACAGTTACTGGCTCAAGCAATTTGTCGTATTGCCGGCCTGTTGCTGATTATTCCAAACGATAGGAGTTTTTTCTTTGGAACTTAAAGACGAACAAAAAATCAATGCGTCCCGCGAAACAGTATATGCGGCACTCAATGATCCAGAAATTTTACAACAATGCATTCCTGGTTGTGAAACATTAGAAAAAACCTCAGAAACCGATATGGCCGCAACGATTTCCCTGAAGGTTGGCCCTGTGAAGGTTAAGCTAAAGGGGGCTGTTGAGCTCTCTAATCTTAACCCTCCCGAAAGCTATACCATCACAGGGGAAGGTAAAGGAGGCCCTGCTGGTTTTGCCAAGGGTGGGGCTGATATCAAACTTATAGAAGAGATCGATGGTACCCTGCTTCAATACACCGTGAACGTTAATATTGGTGGCAAGCTTGCTCAACTTGGAACACGGTTGATTGACTCAACAGCGCGAAAATTATCGGGGGAATTTTTCGGGAAATTTGGCGAGCTTGTTGAATCAGGTACAGAAGATCAAAGCACAAATGACACCACAGAAGTTCTGACCCAAGAACTAGATGAACGAGACAAGACTCAGAGCTCAAAAGTATGGCTCTATGCAGGAGCTGTTGTGATCATATTAGCCGGATATGGCCTCTACGTTAGGTAGCTGAGTAAATATCAGAGTTCTCGAAGGTTAAATTAAAGATATTATCTTTTTTATATCTCTCGGGAACTCACCTCTTCTTCATAAAATCAAATAACGAGTACAAATAAAATAAGATGGTTAGGTAATTTGAGAACGAGTGTGGTGAAAAGCCGAGCAGTTGGAACGTCATGTTGGTGAATTCATGGGCAAACTAAGAACCGTAAACACTTAACTATAATATTCCTGTTTTTTAACTACCCACTTCCTTCTCGTCTTGTTTTGCAATCAAGGCGAGATTTTTTCACCTATACTGATACACTTTTGTACGGCAACCAATGTTACAAGCAGGACATACTATTTCAAATAACCATAAGTTATTTATAAATATTTTGTCATACACCAGTATGCAGAAACACTATGATATGTATTTAATGAACCATAATAATGATGTTTACTTAAATTTAAAATCACACGCAAAGATAACAACCAAACTGATTACACAATTAATAGATGATATTTACTGTAAGAAAATATTAAATATTTAAATTCAAAATAATTTTAGTGCGAATACTCCTATTTATTCGCAAATTAAAATTAAGAGTCTAAAGGAAGGGACGAAAAATGCATGCCTATGCATCAAGCTACCTCCATTCCGTGAAAGTATTCTCTCTTGGCCTTCTTGCCATAACCATTGTTATTTTATTATCTCCCCCTCCTGCCTTCGCAGATACAGATGAAGAAATAGCAATTAGTGTGGCGACCTTGCTGCGTTCAGCACGGGCCGTTATCTCCGATAAACAAAAGCATATAAACACTGCCGAAATCGGTGATAAAGGAGTTACTGCGGATTTGGTGATTTCTACTGCCAAGAAAAATTACCTGAATAAGACCGGAACCGATATCGACACGATCGACAGATCTACTCTACACGGTCAACTTGTTGATGCTGAATTGTTAGCCATTAAAGAAGTAATGGATGAAGCACAGACGACAATCAATGAAGAAGGTGTTGGTTTAAAGGGCTTTTTACCAGCTGTTTTTGCAAGGTTGGTGACACAACGCTTTAAAACAAGCGCTGGCGGCAAAGCAACGATTAAACTAACAGCGCCTAAAGATTACGTTCGCAACCGCGCGAACCGTCCGGACAAATGGGAACAAAACATCATTCAAGAGATGTTCCGCTCCCCTGATCACCCAACAGGTCAGCATTTTTCTGAAACTGCTGATGTCAAAGGTAAGGCCGCTTTTCGTCTTATTCTCCCAGAGTATTACGGAGAATCCTGCCTGGGTTGTCACGGTGATCCCAAAGGCGAACGGGACATCACTGGCGGTAAAAAAGAAGGCGGTAAACTTGGAGAACTTGGGGGCGCGATTAGTGTCGTGATCTTCCATTAAAATATTGTCCCGACAACAAAAAGACAAAGAGGGGCTGCAAAGCTCA
Organism: uncultured Rhodospirillales bacterium; assembly: GCA_913060675.1. Taxonomy (GTDB): domain Bacteria; phylum Pseudomonadota; class Alphaproteobacteria; order Kiloniellales; family Kiloniellaceae; genus Kiloniella. The sequence goes on along the minus strand of CAJXUS010000040.1, from coordinate 14,899 downwards.
CTCTTTGTCTTAACGGACAGGATTTAAAAGGCTTCACAAAGTAAGCGTTAGGATGCGGGAATGAAAAACTTAATGAACAAATTGACCATAAAAGCACGGTTGTTTTTATTGTCTTCAATTTTACTTTTAGTGCTCGCAGGCTCTAACCTTTTTATGAGGAACGAAATCGTCAACGGTCAGACCACGATGGAAAAGGGGTCAACGACTCTTGAAGGCATCAGTGCGACCCTACAAGAAAGCAGTACCAAAGTAAGCCATGTAAGTTCGGTTTTACAGAGCGTAAGCAATACTCTTGAAAACGGTACTCAACTCCTGCAAAAGGATGTTCAAGCCGGAAAAAATTTAGCTCTTGCCACCGAAACCTTACGTAGTTTTGGTGAATTAAAATACTGGTTAAGCGACCTCGAAGTCAGTTGGCTAAACGAGTCAGAAGAAATGGCCGAGGAAACCCGCGACAAGCTCGAAGGCTTGTTCAAAGAGTTAGACGGCATAGCCTCTCCAGAAGACATCACCACTATGCGGGAAAACACCTTCGCACTCTATGATGTTTCAATAGAAGCCGTTGATGCCTACGTTGATGAAAACAGGGTTCTTGGTAACAGTCTGGTTACAAAAGGGCGCGCAAATATAGAAATCGTTCAAAACATCCTCTTAAGTTTATCTAAAAAATTACAGGCAGACAGTGAAGCCATTAAACAACAAACCGTCACCTCAGCTCACGAAGCAGCTGGCGAAGCACAAAAAGCCGTTTCAGAGGCGAACGGGGCAGTAGCCGAGATAACTACTGCAGTAAATGCAACATCAGATGCAGTCGCTGCAAGCAAAATATCTGTTGCCGCAGCCCAGAAGGCGAGCACGGCCAGCATAGTGATGTTGGCGATCAGTATCTTAGTTGCCATCGTTTTAACTTGGCTTGTGGTTCAGTCTGTCACCTCCCCCTTGATTGCCATGACAGGCTCAATGGGATTACTGGCTGAGGGTAACACCGAGACAGAGATCCCTGCCCTTGACCGCCAAGATGAGTTAGGTCAAATGGCTCAAGCCGTACAAGTTTTTAAATCCAACATGATCGAAAATGAGCTCCACGCTAAAGAGCAAGAACGCGAACAACAAATGAAACTGGAGCGAACTGAAAGGCTCGAGGGCCTTATCAAAAATTTCAACGATCATATTCGGATATCACTCAAAGCTGTATCCAATTCATCAACCAATATGGAAAAAACTGCAAATGACACCTTAAAAATTGTTGAGCGGTCACAATCCCTGGCTAGTTCTGTTGCGACTTCTGCGGACCAGGCAACCGTTAACGTGCAAACTGTAGCATCTGCCTCTGAAGAGTTAACAGCTTCCATCAATGAGATTAACACGCAAGTGACACGCGCAAGTGACATTTCCAAACAAGCCGTGACTGGCGCAGAAGAAAGCAATGTCATGGTTACCAGTCTTTCAAAAGCTGCCCAACACATCGGCGATGTCATGAGTATGATCACCGATATCGCGGAACAAACCAATCTCTTGGCCCTTAACGCAACCATAGAAGCCGCGCGAGCAGGGGATGCTGGTAAAGGCTTTGCAGTTGTCGCCAGTGAAGTGAAGAACTTGGCAAATCAAACTGCAAAAGCCACCGACGAAATATCTGAACAGGTCAATAACATCCAGAATGTAACCAAAGAAACCGCGGATTCTATTCAAAACATTTCTGACATCATTGGTCAGATTGATGAAATCACTACCGCAATTGCTGCTGCAATCGAAGAACAAGGCGCAGCAACCCTTGAAATCGCACGTAATACCCAAGAGGCCGCAACGGGCACAGAAAATGTGAGTGGTCATATAACTGGCGTTACAAAAGCCACTGATGAAACCGGAAAAGCAACACACGATGTATTGAGTGCTACAAAGGAGCTCTCTCAACAATCTGATGATCTTGGAGAAGAGGTCAACGAATTTTTAGAGAACATTCGTGCGGTATAAGTGAGATTTCCGATTAAGCTGGTGCCCGTTAATAACGCTCACGCTGACTTATTTATCATTGAATGTTGTAGTTCCCCGCTTCTCTTCCTATCTTAATTGACAGCTTTGGGGAGTAGCTTGATGTTAGATACAGGAATAACCGATAAACTGGGATCACTTGAATTTTTGTCCAATTCCTGGCGCACCGGGACAATTGAGGTCAATGAGACAAGACAGGGCGATTATGTATTCTCCACCAGTGAGCTGACTTTAAATTTTATGCTCGCCCCGGTCACCAAGCGGCATACTTCTGGAAACCTTGTCAATTATAATACTGGCACGGGATGGCTTCTACCTGCAGGAACAAGCATAAACTGTAGTTATGAGACCACATCACGAAGCTTAAGGGTTCGCTTGCCTCTTTCAACTCTACGAGACGTACTTCCCGAAGGACAGATAATCCCCCATCTTCCGATCACCTGTTTAGAAGATCCCAGCATATTGCATATGGCGCTTAATCTTTATCAAGCAAGCCAGGAAGATGATGCCTATTCCGCGCTTTATCGCGATACTATGACACTTGCGTTGGCGGCGCATTTATATCGCTCCCATGGGCAGTTAGAAGAAACCTCTTCTCAAACAAACGATCCACGCATAAAACGAGCCATTGAATATATTGAAGATAACCTAGACCAGCCCATTACATTGGACGAGCTTGCAAGTGTTTCCGCCATGAGCCGATATCATTTTGCCAAAATGTTCAAAGACCTGACCTCTCTTCCTCCCCACCGTTACTTAGCAGAACGCCGGATTGAACAGGCAAAATCGCTCCTCATGTCATCAAGCCTTTCAACAGCAGAAATCGCCTATCAAGTTGGCTACAACAGCCAAAGTAATTTTACTCAAGCTTTCCGCCGTCTTACAGGTATTACCCCCGCAAAATATAGAGAAGTTCGGGTATAAACACCCCTCGTCCCAAGATTTTGATAAACTATCCCAAGAACTGACCTATTAAGGTCTCCTGATATTTCTTAAGTTAATATCCACAGCTTCCCAAAAGAGCGAAGCCACGAACTTTAGGAATTGTCAGGAACTCCGCCCATGATCACTTTCACCTTAAACAACGAAAAAAGATCGGTTGATGCCGATCCGGATACGCCCCTGCTCTGGGTCATTCGTGACGAAATAGGGCTAACCGGTACCAAATTTGGGTGTGGCGCAGGCCTGTGTGGCGCTTGTACCGTCCATATTGATGGCGAACCTGTGCGGTCTTGCCAAACATCACTTAGCGATGCAGCGGATCAAAACATTACCACGATAGAAGGTCTCGAAGGTAAAGCCGCCAAAGCAATCCAAGCCGCGTGGCAGGAAATCGAAGTTCCACAGTGTGGATACTGTCAATCGGGTCAAATCATGTCTGCAACCTCATTGCTCGCACAGAACCCAAAGCCGAGCGATGACGAAATTGATCAAGCCATGAACGGGAACGTCTGTCGTTGCGCCACCTATGTACGCATACGCAAAGCCATTCATCATGCTTCTAATCTGATGGAGGCTTAAGTCATGAACTCAAAAACAGTTTTAAACTCTACACGTCGCTCGTTCCTAAAAGGAACTGCAGGCGTTACGACCGGGCTTATTGTTGGCTTTCACATGTCAGGAAAAGGTCTAGCCGCTGCAAACTCTAGCAAAGGCTTTATGCCCAATGCTTTTGTCCGTATTGGTACCGATAATTTAGTAACCGTGATCGCAAAACACATTGAGTTTGGTCAGGGCAGCCACACAGGTCTGGCAACCATTCTTGCTGAAGAACTTGATGCCAACTGGGATAACATCCGGATCGAAGCAGCTCCAGCAGATGCAAGTCGTTACAACAACTTGCATTGGGGGAAATTTCAAGGCACGGGTGGATCAACTGCTATTGCCAATTCCTGGATGCAATTGCGTGAAGCTGGAGCCAAGGCCCGTGCAATGCTTACTCAAGCTGCCGCAACCCAATGGAATGTTCCTGTAGCAGAGGTCACAATAGACACCGGAACTATACACCATAAGGTTTCAGGTAAAACAGCCACCTTTGGTGAACTCGCTGAACAGGCGGCTATTCAACCCGTTCCAGAAACCGTTACCTTAAAATCTCTTGATCAGTTCAAACTCATTGGTGGCAAGGTTGTGCGAAAAGATATCGCGGGAAAGACCAATGGCACAGCCACATATACCCTGGATATGAAGCGCCCAGGTATGGTAATCGCTGTTGTAAAGCGACCACCTAGGTTTGGAGGTATTGTTAAGTCCTATGACACTTCCGAAGCTGAAAAGGTCAAAGGCTTTGTTGGTGCTTTGGCAACGCCACGTGGTGTTGCAGTTATGGCCAAAAACACCTGGGCAGCGATAAAAGCACGAGAAACCCTTTCTGTAGAGTGGGATGATACCAATGCGGAGATGCGTGGTACCGATCAGATCATGGCTGAATACAAAGAACTCGCTAAGACTGCAGGGTTACCAGCACGCAACGATGGTGACGCGGTAACTGCAATTGCAGGAGCCACAGAAGTTATTGAAGCCAGTTATGATTTCCCATTCCTTGCTCATGCGCCGATGGAACCTTTGGATTGCTTGATCGAGCGGACCGAAAGTGGGGCAGAAGTATGGACTGGCTCTCAAATTCAAACGGGTGATCAACATACCGTAGCTACCATTTTGGAGTTAAAGCCAGAGCAGGTTCAAATACATACTCTCCTTGCAGGTGGTAGCTTTGGTCGTCGTGCAACGCCTGATTCAGATATGGTTTCAGAAGCAGCTATGATCGTGAAAGCTCTGGACGGTAAAGTTCCCGTCAAACTAGTCTGGACGCGTGAGGATGATATCCAAGGCGGCCGTTATCGCCCAGCTTATCATCATACGTTAAAAGCTGGCTTGGATGACAAAGGAAACATCGTAGGATGGCAACACAGGATCGTAGGACAATCCATTGTAACAAGTACAGCCTTCGAAGGCTTCTTGGTCAAAGATGGTATTGATGCGACTTCGGTCGAGGGTGCAGCAAACCTCCCTTACAAAGTTCCAAATATTTCTGTCGATCTTACCACCACAGATGTAAAGGTTCCGGTTCTCTGGTGGCGATCAGTTGGATCAACCCACACAGCCTATTCGACAGAAACTTTTATTGATCAATTAGCAAGCAAAGCAGGCCGTGACCCGGTAGAGTTTCGACGCTCAATGTTAAAGGATCATCCTCGTCATCTTGCAGCCCTTAATCTGGCTGCTGAGAAATCGAATTGGGGTGGACCTATTGCAGAAGGCCGATATCGTGGCGTAGCCGTCCATGAAAGCTTCAATTCCGTCGTGGCACAAGTTGCAGAAATCAGTCTTGATAACGATGGCGCTCTAAAAGTCGAAAAGGTCTGGTGTGCTGTTGATTGCGGGATTGTCGTCAATCCAAGTATTGTCGAAGCCCAAATGGAAGGTGGCATCGGCTTTGGTCTTGGCGCGATATTACGTAATGAAGTGACATTGGACGAAGGTGTCGTGGAGCAATCCAACTTCCACGATTATGAACCGCTTCGTATAGATGAAATGCCTGAAATTTCAGTCCATATAGTCCCAAGTGAAGCCGCACCAACAGGTGTTGGAGAACCCGGCACCCCACCTATCGGACCTGCCGTGGCCAATGCCGTTTTTGCTGCAACGGGTAAAACCATCACCAAGCTTCCTTTTTCAAAAGGAATGCCTGAACTGGTCTAATTTGTTTTAATAAGATCTGCTGAAACTAAACGTTGATCCCTTTCACAAGGGATCAGCGTTTTTAGTTTTAATGACAATAAATAACGGGTTTAATTACCCGCCTGATGCAACATAGGCACTAGAGTAATCATGCCTAAGCGATGACATTCAGCCTCCAAATCAACTAACTCTTGCGAAGCATTATTTTTGTTTGCGCCCCGCCCTATTCGCGATAGACATCTTCCCCTGGAAATCACCAAATCAGTCCAAGGCATGGGTTCCTTACTGGTATAAAGCTCCAATAGAGAACAGTAGTTTTCACAAGAATCCCAATCTCGTTCGAGCAAACAAACATCAATTAAATCACGATTAAAAAACAAATGATTATGACCGGGACAACCTTTACTCAACATGGTTTTGGCTTCATTCCAATGGTTCAATCGCTCTTCTGATGACGAGGCCAAGTACCCTTTTAGACCTAATAAACAAGGTCCTGAAAAGGTGTGACTTGATTGACGGCTGAATTTCAAGCCTTCATCAACTTCTTTTTCAGCAAGGGCCTTATCACCTTGTGCCAAAGCCATTTTTACTTTGTGATAAAAAGAAAAAGCGGTAAACCGTCCCGCACCCAATTGTTCAGAAATCTGGTACACCCGTTCAACCTCACAACGTGCATCATCAATTTGTTCCATATCGACAAAAGCAACAGAAAGCAGTTGTCGTGCAATCATCTCTGCACGTTTATGATCGACATTTTCGGCAAAGGTTGCCGCTTCTTTTCCCAGTCGAACAGCTGTAAAAAGGTCTTTTGCCCACATCGCTGTCCAAGCAACCATCAGTCTATTTGCGGCTTCAATTCGTTCAAACCCATGGCGCTGACAGATCTCTACTGATTTTACAAAATAATCATGGGCGGTTGGCATCTGACAGCGAAGATAATAAGCATCCCCCAAGCCGCTTAAGGCCTGTGCCTCACGATCAGGAAGCTTAGATTCAAGCGCACAAGACAGCGCAAGTTGATGCTGTTTCATACAGGATTCAATCTCTCCCTGAGGAAAGTAAACATTCCCCCGACAGTGGTGAATCCTTGCCAGTTCAGCGTTTTTCTTGTGCGTTAATGCTAACTCTTCTGCCCGTTGTAAGCTCTCATGGGCTTCTTCATAGCGATCCAAAATTCTGAGGGTATTGGCGTAAGAAACATGGATGGATAGTTCTTTTTCAACGAAGCTGTCATCTTGACCAAGGCTCGGTATGAGGGCGATGGCTTTTCGATAGTGTTCAACGGCTTCATGTGTGCCCATTCGGGTTAAAGCTTGTTCAGCAGCTTTTTGCCAATAATCCAATGCTTCGAACAAACTGCCAGTTTCTTCAAAATGATAAGCCAGAATAGCGGGGTCTGATAAAACAATTGCCCGAAAGTCTCGCTCAAGCACACGCGCTACACGACCGTGCAAGAGTTGCCGGGCGCTTGATAAGATACTTTCATAGGCCGTATCTCGAACAAGGGCATGTTTGAATATATAAGTCGCATCGGGCGCAATTCCCCGCTGAAAAACCAATCCTGACTCAAGCAGTTTGTTTAAAGATTCTCGTAAATTCTTTTCACTTTGTTTTGCGACTGCCGACAACAGGTCATAAGAAAATTCTCGGCCGATCACCGCACCGATGTGTAAAATCTCCTTTACAGGAGCCAACCTATCAAGCCTAGCCATTAATGAGTCTTGTAATGTATCAGGAATAGCCAAAGAAGGTAGTGGTTGATTAAGCAGGTGATTTTCCTGTCGCTCTTCGACCACCCCAGATTCGAGAACGGTCTTCGTCAACTCTTCAACAAACAAAGGAATTCCATCCGTTTTGGCAACAATTTGAGCCAAAATTTCTTCTGGCATCTCTATTTTATCGACAATGTTTTCAATCAGTTTTGTACAATTTTTTTGGCTCATTCGATTGAGGGAAAGCAAAGTTACATGGGCCTGCCCTGTCCAACTGGCTTTAAATTCCGGACGGAAAGTCACCAAAACTAAACTTGCCGTTTCTGGTGACTTATCAATAACGCCATCAAGAAGTTCAAGCGTCGTTTGATCAATCCAATGAACATCCTCAACAATAATAATTGTTGGTTCAGAATGTCCCATCCCGAGCAAAAGATTGGTAAGGAGACCGAGTGTCCGACGTTTTAATTCTCGATCACCAAGCTCAAGAGAAGGTCGTTGTTCAGGTAATTTGATCGTTAAAAAATTACCGAGAAGAAATAGTTGTTCATCGATCATCCCATGATGAGACAACTCGAGATTTAATTTTAAATATTCTTCGAGCTTTTTCAGTTTTTGGTTATTGGTATCCCCCCTTTCAAATCCTGCTATATGGATCAACCATTCTGAAATGGGGTGGAGGGTACTATTTAAGTGATGGGGTGAGCATTGAATATGAATTTTAGTAAAGCCTTGTGATAGATCATCCAGGCTAAGCGCCTCAATGATCCTTGACTTCCCAATGCCAGGCTCACCAGAAATCAAAACAACCTGTCCATTGCCTGCACGTGCTGAAATAAGCCTTTCAGACAGAAGAGATATTTCTTGCTCCCTACCAATAAGAGGCGTTATGCCTGTTTTATGGGTCGCCTCAAAACGGCTTACAGTATCGCTCTCAGATAAGACTTGCCAGACTTCCTGAGCCTCTTCAAAACCCCTTATTTCCTTCATTCCCAACTTTTCAAACATAAATTGTCCCTGGGTAAGGCGTTGGGTTTTCTTGGATAGGTAAATTGTATTGTGTTCAGCAAGTGACTGTAAACGCGCTGCAAGGTTTGGTGCCTCGCCCACCACGGCAGCTTCTTGTGATGCTCCCTCACCAATTAAATCGCCAACAATCACATTGCCAGTTGCAATACCAACCCTGATCGCCAGCCTCGTGTCTAAATACTGCTTAAACTTTTCCTCGAGAGGTGCCATAGCCTCGACCAAAGCAAGGCCCGCGAGGATGGCTCTTTGTGCATCATCTTCGTGCGCCTTGGGATAGCCAAAGTAAGCAAGTACGCCATCCCCCATATAACGAGCAACAAAACCATCGAACTGCTTAATGATACGCGCACATGTCTCTTGATAGCTTAGATTAAGCCGACGCAGTTCTTCTGGATCCATATGTCGAGATAGTTGCGTCGATCCAACCAAATCGCAAAACATCACCGTTAAATGACGATGTTCAGCTTCAGACTGACTTATCTCTGCAGTTGAGGGTACCCTATCAGTGACCTGATTATCGGACTGATCCAAGCTTTTGCCACATTCACCACAGAACTTACTGGTAGGTGGATTTTCAAAATCACAATTTGAACAGGTAAGAGTTAGGGATGCCCCACAAGCACTACAGAAGCGATGATTTACCGGGTTGTCAGAGTTACATTTTGGACACCGCATTTTTTCTCGCGATCCATTGTCATGCCCCCCTCGATCAAATTGGAGTATTGATCAACAAACTTATTTTCGGACACCTGTAAGTGACTTACCGTAATACTGAGCGATTATACTCTTTTTATAAAAACAAGGGAACGTATTGTTTTTTACCAACGTAAGTATCCTGCATCAAACAGAGGCGATGTTCTTAGTATTTGTTTTATAGGACCTTAGTGCTCTGGTTCGCTAAAACAAGAAAATCAATCAAGGCTCTCGCTCTTTCGGGGATCCTTTTACCTGAAGGCATTACGATAAAAATCGGTAAGCTCGGAAACACGATATTGCAATCAAGTTCAAGCAGTTCACCACTTTCCACTTCCTTTAAACAGATTACTTTTGGTAGTAATGCAATTCCCAGGGCTTGAACGGCCATGGCTTTAACCAGTTCAAAGTTGGTCGTGTTTATCGATTTCGAGGCACGGGCATTGGATAATATATGACGCCCGATACCTGTCGGATCATAAACGATATGGTTGACGGTTTCGTCCAAGAGATCAATGACGTCGTTACTTTCGATATAAGCTGGGCTCGCGTATAATCCCAACTCTCCTTCTCCCAACCGACGAGCAATCATACCAGATGTTCCGGGAGCGCCTCCCCGCAGTGCAATGTCAATATTATTCTCGACCATATCAATAGTCTCGTCCGTGATAATAACCTCTATATTCACAAGCGGGTGTAGCTTTACAAATTCATCAAGAATTGTAACCAAATAGGTTTTAGAAATATCGATTGGGGCCGTTAGACGCAGGTTTCCCGACAGTTGTTGCTTATCTTCGAACTCACTTTCCAGAGCCACGAGAGTTTCTATAGCTGCAAAACACTTATCAAAATAGCTCTGGCCTTCATGCGTCAGCGATACTTTTCGCGTGGTTCGAACCAGTAATCTGACATTTAACCTTTCTTCCAATGCCTGAATACGCGCACTTACCGTTGAACGCGGTACAGACAAACGCAAACTTGCTTTGGAAAAGCTCCCCAACTTTGCAACTTCCAGAAAAGTTTGGATTTGGGTAAGAGAGATCATTGTTCAATATACCTGAATAGTGAAACCAATTTTATCTGACTTAATCATCAAAATTAATTGTTTTACTATCAACTCATCGATACGCAAATCCCTAAATTATTGGAGCCCATTATGGATCGTCGTAAGTTTTTAACGACAGGTATAATCGCGAGTTCAGCTGCGATGCTACTTAATGCACAAGAAAGTACTGCCTCAACAACTGGTCAACAGCCCGAAAACCCTGCAGTACACATTCGCTGGCTTGGGGCTGCCACAATGCTCATCACCTTCAATGGTTTTACAATCCTTACGGATCCTTGTTTTGGACAAGGTAACAAGGCCTTTTCAATGGGAGATCCGAATGAGATGTTTGACCTAGCAAAAGGCCCCAATATTATTGATCACGAACGTCTGACACCCTTTGTAGGCCTTGAAACCTCCGATATTAACCTGATGTTATTAAGCCATGCGCATGAAGATCATTTTGATCAACAGGCACAAGCAACATTATCACCGTCATTACCAATGTTAGTTCCCTCACAGGATAAAGCCACGATTACCCAAAAGGGGTTCAATCTAGTAGAGGATTTGCCTTGGAAAAATACCCGTACCTACAAAATAAAAAGCGGCACTATAAAAATAACATCCATCCCTGCCTTGCATTCTGAAGCCTCATCAATTTCTGGAATTCTGGGCGAAGGGAACGGGTACTGGTTAGAATTCACTCAAGGAAATTGGCAAAAAACCATCTACTGGACGGGCGATACTTTTGGAACTCCTATCGTTCTTGAAAGCCTTATCCCTTTTGGTTCACCTGATGTAATGATACCCCACATGGGAGGCGTTGGAACCACTGGTCCATTAGGAAAAATAAGTATGGAAGCAAGAGATCTAATTCCCTTTGCAAAAGCTATTTCACCCCAAAATATAATACCAATTCATCATTCAACATATCCACTCTATTTAGAAAAGATCAGTGCCTTGTCTCTTTTAAACGATGAACATAGGTTACCTCTGAACCTGATCTCAGAAGGAACAGTTATAACTTATTGATAAATTTAAAAGTATCTCATAAGTAAAATACCTAAAATAGTCTTAGTCATGAAAAATTGAGACGTATTACCCACAAAACTGGTTTCCTTTTTGTGGAAACCAGTTTTGTTATTTCTATGATATGTTTTCGTTCGAGGATCTTGGTAGAGAAAACGAACAGGCAATGCCAATATCTCCTTTATTATCAGACAAACAGGATTCACCCTTTTTGGATTGCCACCTTCTGTAACGTGATAATAACCTTGCCCTACAAGTTCGCTTCATTGTTTTGGATAAACTGTTACGACCCTTGCCTTGCAGAGAAATTCGTACTTTTTTCATTTCTGTTTGCTCCAAGAAAATCAAGTGATTGTTCAGGAGTAAATTGGGAAACTATTGCATAGTTCTGCAGTGACTTGTTTTGTCTGCTCAATGACGCTCGCCTCTTGATCCGTTTCAGCGCTCAAAATCAAGCTACTAATTACTTCGCCCAGTTTGGTAAACTCCGGCTCTTTAAGCCCTCTTGTTGTCGCGGCACTCACACCAAGACGAAGTCCAACCCAATCCGCAGGACGTTTTGCATCAAAAGGTATCGGGTTTTTGTTTGCTGTAATGTTCGCTTTTTCCAAAACACCTTCGATAAATTGACCCGTTTTCTTTTGTGAGCTCAAATCGAGCAACACAATGTGTGTATCGGTTCCACCGGAAACGAGATCAATTCCTTTACCTTTCAATGTTTCAGCCAATGTTTGCGCATTGTTTTTAATTTGCCGTGCGTATTGTTTAAACGCAGGTTGTAAGGCCTCACCAAGGCAAACGGCCTTTGCTGCAATAACCTGTGTGTGGATCGATCCTTGAACGCCAGGGAAAACAGCAGCCTGAAGCTTGCGGTTAAATTCTGAAGACTTTGACAAGATGATACCACCACGAGGACCACGGAGAGTTTTCGTCGTTGTGCAGGTTACCAAATCGGCATGAGGAATTGGGCTTGGATGTACGCCACCGGCAACCAAACCCGCAAAGTGCGCCATATCAACGTGGAAAAAAGCATCAACCTTTTTCGCTATTGCGGCCATGCGTTCAAAATCTATTTCTCGTGGATAAGCTGAGCCACCTGCAATTAACACCTTTGGACGAAGCTCAAGTGCTTGTGCTTCGAGCTTATCATAGTTGATCTGGCCTGTTTCACGATCAACACCATAATGATGTGCTTCAAACCAACGGCCAGACAAGTTTGCTCCGAGGCCATGGCTAAGATGCCCACCCGCGGCAAGGTCAAGACTGAGAACTCTGTCACCCGGCTTTAATAAGGTGAAAAACACCGCAAGATTTGCCTGACTTCCAGAGTGAGGCTGGACATTTGCGTACGCGCAACCAAACAATTCTTTGGCTCGATCAATGGCTGCTTGTTCAACGACATCAACAAATCGACCGCCACCATGAAACCGTGCCCCCGGATAGCCTTCAAGGGTTTTGTTGGTCATCTCATGCCCTAAGGCGTCGAGAACAGCCCGGCTTACGATATTCTCAGAAGCAATCAATTCAATTTGAGACTGTTGGCGTGCTTTCTCACTTTTTAATGCTTCAGCAATTAACGGGTCAGTCGTAGCTACAGGAGCCTCGAAATGTACTGAAACCTGTGATGTTTGCGACATCTGCTCTTTTCCTTATGTGAACGCGCCGACATCATACAATGTTTGAGTAGAAGTCTTTGCCATTTAAACCGTTGTTCGTTTGTTACGTCCCTATGATCTCTCTATTTCACTGGACTTCGCAAATCAGTTTTGCTACTTCTTAGGCCTAGTAAAACTGAGTCAACAATATGGCAATATCCCCTCCACGCCCTAAAATTCCACCCCTGAATTCTTTGCGCGCCTTTGAAGCGGCGGCAAGATTGGGTGGGTTTTCAATTGCAGCTGATGAGCTTTGCGTGACGCCTGGCGCCATTGCTCAACATATCAAAGCACTGGAGGTCTGGGTTGGCGCAGATTTATTTGTCAGGCGGTCTCAAGGTGTAGCGTTAACAGACCTCGGGATTGGAGTAATTGATGAGTTTAGTTCGGCTTTTGATCATTTAGGCAAGGCCGTTCAAACACTGCGCTCTCGAGCCGCCCCGAAACACATTAGAATAGCGGCACTGCCAAGCATCGCTCAGCTTTGGTTGTCACCCAAGCTGCCCGCGATCAGAATAGCGGCCCCTGAAATTACCATATCTGTGACAGCGTTGGAAAAGCAACCAAACCTTCAACGAGAACCCTTTGATATTAGTATCTTTTACAATGACAGCTTCGAACAATCAGATGGAATGGACGCCGATATCCATGAAGTTTGCAAAGATATCATTCTGCCTGTTTGCTCCCCGTCTATAGCTGAACGCCTCAGCCAGCCATCAGATCTTGAAAATGAAAACTGTATTCACGATTCCAGTTGGTCCGAAGACTGGTCAAACTGGATTACTTCCGCACTACCAAACCAATCAATAAAACTAACTGGCCCCGTGTTTTCTCTCTATGGACTTGCCATAGAAGAAGCTCGTAATGGTGCCGGAGTTATGATGGGGCACCAGGCTCTTGTTGAAAATGATCTGGAAAGTGGTCGCTTGGTAACACCGTTTAAACATAGCTTAAAACTCAACCGGGCTCTCACAATCTCCACCGCAAAGTCAGTAAAAGAAAACCCCTTTCTCAAATTGATTATCGAGACACTTTTGAAAAGGGCAGGTAATTGAGGAAAATGTTAATCTTCCAGCATTTGTCCTTCCCTAATTGTATGTCGTTTATTTTTAAAGCTTCCTGAAATTGTCATATTTTTGCAAAGACTGCCCAGTAGTTGTTAAGGCATTCAATAATAATAAAGCCGGCACCACTACAGCAGGTGTTGAGCGCTCAGGAGTGCATTATGACCGATAGAAATAACCGAGAATTCCCGGAAGAACTTTCATTTGACGATTTTGATGAAATTTCCAACCCTGGACCTGAGATAACTGGTTTTGAACAGGTTGTTGAAAAAGCCATGTCTCGTCGCGGTTTCCTTGGTGGCGGCCTCGCTATTGGCGCCTCTGCTTTCGTATTAGGTTCAACGGCCCTAACACCTTTTAAAGCAAACGCTGCTAACGGTTTTGATTTTGAACCTGTACAGGCAAATAGCCTAGATACTGTCACTGTACCTAAAGGGTATTCCTGGCAGGTCGTCACCCAGTGGGGTGACCCTCTTTGGTCCAAGTCAGTCGAGTTTGATCATAAAACCCGTGGCACAGGAGAGAGCCAGGAACTTTCTATCGGTGATAATAACGACGGCATGTCTCTCTTCACGGTAAAGGGGCGCAACCTTCTGGTTTCAAACAACGAGTATACTAACCGGAGCATCATGTATGCTAATAGGGAAACCAAACTCCCTGAAACGGCTGATGATATTCGTAAAGGTAAAGCTGCCCACGGCGTCACAGTTGTTGAAATTGAACAACAAGGTGGCACATGGTCTATTGTTAAAAATTCTGAGTTCAATCGCCGGATAACAGCTGACTCTCCTATGGAGATAACAGGCCCTGCTCGTGGTCACAGCCTACTCAAAACTTCCAGTGATCCAACAGGCACTAAATCTCTAGGAACCTGGAATAACTGTGGTAACGGGCGCACACCTTGGGGCACCTATCTTGCTTGTGAGGAAAATTTTAACGGTTACTTCTCTAGCAGCTGTCTCTTATACACATCTCCGAGCCCACGAGACCGAGGCTGAT
>CAJXUS010000039.1 GCA_913060675.1 uncultured Rhodospirillales bacterium | reverse complement strand
GTGGGCTCGGAGATGTGTATAAGAGACAGTGTTAGGACAACCTTTCCGCGCCATGAAATCACATCCAAAACAACCCATTCCTCAGGGAAAACATCTCTTCCCCTTTTACGACTTGGATTATTAGCCAGCTCCGTTCTGATCGTAGCGATGGCTAATCGCCTGCCTGATTATGCAATTTTACTCTTAATTCTCGGCCTCATGATCTTTGGTCTCTTCCTCTATCGCGATAAAAAAGCCGAAACAACCTTGTTGCCCCGACATGGCCTCAGCCTCTTCCACACCTCAGGTACAGGTCTGGCGATTGTTTTCCTGACCATGCTTTCCGCCGTATCCTTCATGGTCTACGGGCCTTATATTCTGCAAAAAACTCATGGATTTTCGCCCCTTTCCGCCGGATTTATGGTTGCGGTAGAATCCCTGTCCTGGTCTTTAGCCGCAATGCTTTGTGCCAAGCTTCCTCAAAACACGCATTGGCGTTTATATCTGATTCCAGTTGGTGTTTTCATCGCCCTTCTCGGCGTTTATGGCATCGCCATATCTCTATATGGTGGCCCACTATGGCTGTTAAGCATTGCTATATTCTTAGCTGGTGCAGGCTTTGGTATATTTTGGGCCGATCTTTCCTCTGTCATTATTGAAACCGGTAATAAGGAAGAACAAGATCGAAGATCTGGTGCTATTCCAACATTACAGATGTGTGGCGCCGCATTCGGTCCCGCAATAGCCGGTATTCCAGCTGCGATCATCGGATTTGGTGAAGATGCCGATTTAGCAACCATTGAACAAACCGCTTACTGGGTTCACGCCATCTTCATACCCGTTTTGGCTATTGCAACGATCTTGGCCGTGAATATGGTCCGTCTCAAACGCCGGGAAATCGAAACAACCTTACTGGCTTCTACGCCGGAGTTAATTTAGAGGCATTTTGCTTTAAGTTGGGGAAAGATACCCTCTGTCTTTCTTGATGTTTCTGGCTGTCCTTCTGGCGATCTTTCTGGACCTGCCAAGAACCATAAGGTAGCTTCCGCGAAACATCTTTTCCAACTCGAGGGTATATCATGCGTCCATCAGGCCGTAATCTTGACCAAATGCGTCAGGTCACTATTGAAACCAATTTTAGCAAGTACGCAGAAGGCTCCTGCCTGATCAAATTCGGAGAAACCCATGTTCTCTGTACTGCTTCTGTAGAAGACAGCACCCCTCCTTGGCTTCGCAATTCTGGTAAAGGCTGGATTACTGCTGAATATGGCATGTTACCCCGCGCCACACACAGTCGCTCGAACCGTGAAGCTGCCCGAGGTAAACAGTCTGGCCGTACCCAGGAAATCCAACGTTTGATCGGCCGCTCTCTTCGAGCAGTTGCAGACATGAAGGGCTTTGGCGAGCGCCAGATTAAAATCGATTGCGATGTCTTGCAAGCAGATGGTGGAACACGTACAGCCTCTATTACCGGTGGCTTTGTCGCCCTACACCTTGCTTTCCAGCACATGAAAAAACTTGGAATGATCGAAGAGATCCCTCTCACAGATCACGTCGCTGCCATTTCCTGTGGCATCTTCGAAGGCACCCCGGTTCTCGATCTCGATTACCCAGAAGATTCTAACGCCCAAGCCGATGCCAACTTTGTTCTCACCGGTGATCTCGGTGTGGTCGAAATTCAGGGTACCGCAGAAGAGAAACCTTTCTCACGCAACGAGTTCAATGCTCTTCTTGATCTCGCAGAAAAAGGTATTTCAGAGCTTGTTGTTCTTCAAAAGCAGGCAATTGGCACTGAATAAGCTCGATAAGTTATAAGAGCTTAAATGTCTGAGTTAATTATGCTTAGACAAAACATCCATTGGAGATGGTCATGGCGCAGGCCGAAAAATCACTACGCGATGGCAAGCTGGTTCTTGCCAGTCATAACCCTGGGAAACTCAGGGAAATTGCAGAACTGCTCGCTCCTTATGGGGTAGATGTTGTATCCGCGGGTGATCTCGGCCTGCCAGAACCGATAGAAGACGGTGATACCTTTGCTGCCAATGCTGAAATAAAAGCGATTGCCGCAGCAAAGGGTTCAGGCCTACCAGCCTTATCAGACGACAGCGGACTGGCTGTTATTGCTCTGAATGGAGATCCCGGTATTTTTTCTGCGCGTTGGGCTGGACCAAATAAAGACTTCGGTCTGGCGATGGAAAAGGTAGAACAAAAACTTCAAAATGCGGCAACTAAAGGCGACAATAGTCGTGCAGCCTATTTTGTCTGCGCCCTCTGCCTAGCGTGGCCTGATGGCACGACTGAAGTCTATGAAGGCCGGGTCGATGGCACCATTGTTCACCCTGCCCGCGGCCTCTCCGGCTTTGGCTACGACCCCGTGTTTCAGGCTGAAGGCGAAAGCATCACATTTGGCGAAATGGACCCGGTCCGCAAACATTCTATGAGCCACCGCGCACGTGCTTTTGCGCTTCTGGTCGAAGAGAAGTTTAAGGCGTAAGCTATATCTGGTTTCCGTAATACATATTTTCTACAAAACACCCCTCAGTACATTGCTGAGTGAGTGGCAAATGCAGAAGGAAAGCGGAAACTGTTCCTGCTTCCTTCAATGTCGGGCAAATAAATGGTTACATCGATGCAATCATCCACTCTCCTACCGGCCGCGGCCAGACGGGGATTTGGGATCTATATTCATTGGCCATTTTGCCTAAAGAAGTGTCCCTATTGCGATTTCAACAGTCACGTCAGAGAAGACGTTTCTCAAGAACGCTGGCGGGCGGCATTGCTGCAAGAACTTGATCACTATGCTGAAATATTAAAAAAGAGTGGCGGCGAAGGGCGTATTGTTAGCTCGATCTTTTTTGGTGGCGGCACCCCCTCCCTTATGGCACCTGAAACCGCTGGCGCTTTGATTGATCGTATTCGGCAACACTGGCCGTGTCGTAATGACCTTGAAATCACTCTAGAAGCCAATCCAACATCGGTTGAAGCCGGAAAGTTTGCAGCTTTCGCCCAGGCTGGCATCAACCGGGTATCCCTTGGCATCCAATCCCTAAATGATGACGACCTGCGCTTTCTCGGGCGAGAACACTCTGCCCAAGAGGCCTTTAAAGCCATTGATATCGCACGCCAAAATTTTGAACGCTTTTCGTTCGATCTCATTTATGCACGACCAGAACAAAACCTAACGTCCTGGCGACAAGAGTTAGACCGGGCCTTGGCAGAGGGGACCGAACACCTTTCACTCTATCAATTGACTATAGAGGAAAACACCGCTTTTCACGGTGCCAGACGGCGCGGAGAACTCTCCGAACTTAACCCAGACAAAGCAGCCGAGCTCTATGACATAACAAACGAAATCATGGATAAGAATGGTCTTCCAAACTACGAAATTTCAAATTATGCCAGGATTGGTGAAGAAAGCCGTCATAATCTAACTTATTGGAAGTACGGTGATTATATTGGTATTGGCCCTGGGGCCCATGGCCGTCTGACCTTGTCTGACAATGATCCCTTGGTCGGCCCTTTAGGTAAAAAAATGGCGACTAGGCAACACCGTGCACCTGAAATTTGGCTAGATACTGTTGAACAGGCCGGACATGCGACCAGAACATATAGTACCGTTTCGATAGAGGAACGATTTGAAGAAATGATGATGATGGGGCTTCGCCTCGAAGAAGGAATATCCCTAAAAGCCATCATTGAAGAAACTGGCGACGAATTTAAGAATTTGGTTAATCACACCAAACTGAAGCAGCTTTGTGATGAGAAGTTATTGATTACAAATGCAGATAGAGTTTTGGCGACGCCTTCAGGTAGAACGAGATTAAATAGCCTTTTGTCATTTCTGTTAGCCTGAATTCGTCCTCCCTTCCCTTATGAGAACTCTTAAGAAAACAGCAATTATTAACCCGCATACTTATTAACTTCTTAGATGTTATCCTGATTGCGATGATTGCTTACATTTGGCGTGTCCTATTTTTTGTAACGATCACGGCCTGCTTTATGACCTCAGGCCGTAACTCCGCTGTGGCCAATCATGCCGAGTTGGAAAAGCCTATCGTGATTGCTATCAATAACTGGTCTAGCCAGATCGTCTTGTCAGAAGTATATCGAAATGTGCTCGAACGCGTTGGTTACAAGGTTGTTTTCGCTCCCGTAGATGTAGCCCAACAATGGGGGGCACTTGGCAGAGGCCGCATCCACGCCCAAGTTGAAGTTTGGGAGGGTTCTCAAAATCATCAATTTCAACAAATGATGGCAAAAAATTTAATTATCTCTGCGGGAACACACAGGGCAACCACCCAGGAAGGATGGTGGTATCCGGATTACGTCGCCAATTTATGCCCTGGCCTACCGAACTGGAAGGCGCTCAAAGAGTGTGCGAAAATTTTCGAAGGCAGCCCAGATTCCGAAAAAGGTCTTTATATCACAGGGCCTTGGGATAGATATGAACAATTTAAAATTTTGGCCCTTGATCTCCCCTTCACCATAAAACGCCTAAAAAACTCAATCGAGTTACGCGCAGAGATAAAAAAACACATCAAAGGAAAACGACCTATACTGGTTCATAATTGGACCCCGAACTGGACGGATAATTACTATCCAGGTCAATTTGTAGAGTTCCCTGCCTATTCAAAAGAATGTGCAATAGATCCCTCCTGGGGAATCAATCCCGACCTTGCCTACGATTGTGGAAACCCTAAAGATGGGTGGCTTAAAAAAGTTGTTTGGCATAATTTTCCCAAACAATGGCCCTGTGCCTACAACATCCTGCAAAGAATTGACGCCAATAAACGCATGGTCGAGGATCTATCCAAATTTGTGAACATCGAAGGCTACACCCCTCGCCAAGCCGCAGAAAAGTGGCTCGCACTGCACCCTGAAAAATGGCAGGCTTGGCTCAATGGAAACTGTAAACAACATATGACACTTCAAGAATAGATCCTGGTGACATTTACGAAGCCAAGGATATGAATATGAGTTATAATGTCTATCAAATTAGTCTATCCAGATATAATTTATACCCAGATAAAATAGATGCTGAATAATGCTTACCAATCCTCTCTTATAGAAACAGCTCCGTTACCTGAGGATATAACCCGGTTACTCAGAATCTGGAATGACCATAAACCTGCGGACGGCTTCCCTTTAAAAAGTGAAATGAATCCGGCAGATTACAAGAATTTTCTTGGTAGAATTTGCATTCTTGAGATTCAACAAAAACCCTTGGATTTTATCTTCCGTTTGTATGGTTCAGAGATATCAGCGGCCTCACCCGAAGACCTGTGTGGTAAAAGCCTTCTAGAGGGCACGCCAAGGGAAGTTTATCGACGACATTTCGATGAATTTGAAAGCGCTTATGAAGCAGCGGCACCTCAAGTATGGCACGTTAGTTATGAAGCCGAAGAACCATATGATTACTACCGCTTAATTCTGCCTTTAGCTGAAGATAGGAATTCTTCTACAAAAACCCCCCGTTTCTTTCTTAACTTTTGTTATTCCTTAAATTCTCCCCAAGGTACATTTCACACCTACCGCGATCTGTCCGACAACATTTAACTTTAGGCCATAGCTTGTTTTAACCGGCCTTTTTGCGACAAGTTCCCAAGGTATGGCCCTACGCCAATAACAGGATGATTGAAGGCCTATCCATACTCGTGAACATTGAACGTTACCTCCCCCCCGACAAGCACAGGAAAAGGCTCGAGAAACATCCAAAAAAATGGCAATCTTGGCTCAATGGAAAATGTAAAATCCATATGGGTTTAAATTAAAATTCGCAAGCAGCACTAAATTTTACTGCACCCCAAGCAATATTGTGCACTAAACTCGTTAATTGACATTAACCCGAATAAGATTCAGAAATAATCTATGTCTAGTTTCGAGTATATATCAGCGGTTAAAGATTTCGATGATGCACCTGAGGCAATACGGAGCCTCTTGAGCATTTGGCACCGTTTAAAAGCAGACCATAATTATCCTTTTAAAAGTGAGCTCGATCCAATCGAATTCAAAGGTTTTCTGGGCCGGCTTTGCGTTATTGATATTACTCAAGACCCACTTGATTTTATCTACCGTCTCGATGGAACAGAAATATCAGCCGCCTCAAACGAAGATCTCGCGGGACAAAGTATCTTAAAAGGCACACCCAGCGAAATATACCAGTCGCATTTTGAAGAATTCAAAGTCACATTTGAGGCTGCAAAACCAATGCTCTGGCAGATTTCCTATGTTGTACCAGAGTGCGAATTTGACTATTACCGGGTCATGCTCCCTTTCTCTCGTGACATACAATCAACAAGTAGCAAACCAGATCTGTTTATTACCTACTGCCACTCCAGAACATCTGACACCGGGTCGTTTAAATCTTTTCGACAGCTTTCGACTGTTCAGTAGGGCCTAACTGATAAAGTTTCGTCCTATTGCATACATCCAGTTGCCTCGCAGGCAGGTATTTGAGACAAGATATCCAAAACAGAGGAACGGTCTATGATCAAATTAGAAAAAGCTGCCGAAGTTATTTATTCACAAGCCATGCGTCGGCCCGGGTTTTCAGATTTGAGCCCTTCCGAAAAACTCGCGCAAATGACCCCGGATAAAAATCGGGTCGTTCTGACCGTCACCCATAAATGGTTAGGCTGCATCGCCCTTATTGATGAGCTAAAATCACACCCTGATGTTATTGCCGTAGGCATAGAAAACCTTCCCTCGGATTACGTTTTGGAAAAACTTGCCGGACCTAAAGCTGACGACGGCAAGCTTCTCGAAGATACGGCCCGAGCCATGGCAAGCTCGATACTGGACGCAGCTCTTTTGCGTATCATGTCGTAAACACGATTCCCTAAATTTTCCTCGGGAATAGGCATATGGAAATCATCCAAGACCAATTTCAGGATTTGGCGTTTTGGCGCGCCCTTAATCCTGACCTATCGATTTCAAAGAATAAGCTCAGGTGTGATCCACTTTCAAGCATTGATGACCGCCTCTTGAGCAATGTTTCAGACACCCTTTGGCAGGACGGGTATTTGAATTGCCAAGCGCTCTACACAGAGCAAGAGCTTCTCCCGATCCGTACGGCGATGGAGCTCTTCCATCAACGCCAAATCCCACAGGCCTTTATCTATCTTTACGATGAAACCTGGACGCTGTTTCTCAGGGCACGCGCCCTCCTGAGTAATTTTCTCGGCGACAACTACCGAATACTTCCTCATTTTTGGGCTTGGTATATTGAACCGGGAAAAGGAAAAGGCTGGCCTCCTCACCGCGATAGTGCTGACCGTTCAGTAATAGCGCTATACGGCCAAGAGATGCTGGTATCTCTCAGTCTGTGGCTCCCTTTAACAGAAGCCACTCCAGAGAATGGTTGCATGTCCGTGCTTCCACTGAGTTACGAACGACAGTACGATACTCCTATCTCGGCCCCCTCACAGATCCCTCTCCAAGATGTTCTTTGCTTGCCAGCTAAAGCCGGATCTATTCTGGGGTGGCGACAGGATTTGTTTCATTGGGGAGGTCGTAGCCATGCCTCAGCAACAAAGCCCCGCTTGAGTCTGTCTCTTGAATTTCAAAATGCAGCGCTCGATCCGCTTTGTGAACCTTTGTTCGATCCCGAGCACCCGCCTACGCCAGAGGATCGTTTACACCTCATTCTTCAACAGTTTGAGAAATACAAACACATTGCTGGTCTATCAGATATTACGAGCACAGATTAGAATAGGTTTAGGGACGATCTCTCAGCAATCGAAGCGCATTTAAAGTAACGAGAACGGTTGCCCCGGTATCCGCCACCACGGCCATCCATAATCCTGTGAAACCAAGAAGCGTCGTCACCAAAAATATTCCCTTTAGCCCCAAGGCAAGAGCAACATTCTGGTGAATGTTCGTCATGGTATCGCGACCTCGACGAATCAAACGCGGCAGATCTTCGAGACGATTTTGCATCAGGGCAATATCTGCGGCCTCCAAAGCCACGTCCGTTCCGCCCCCCATGGCGATACCGACATCAGCAACTTTCAAGGCCGGGGCATCATTAATGCCATCCCCAACCATAACCACGGTGCCGTTCTGACGCAGTCGTTCTATTTCAGCCAGCTTGTCCTGGGGCATCAATCCCGCTTTTACAGCAAGGCCGAGTTGCGTGCCAAGCGCTTCACCGGTTTTTGGATTATCCCCTGTCAGCATCACGGTTTGAAGGCCTAGATTTTTCAATTCAGAAAGAACATCATGCGCAGCCTGTCGCGGTTCATCCCTAAGCGCGATCAACCCACTTAAAACCCCATCCACGCTAACAAGGACAACGGTTTTCCCCTGATCGAGAAGCGTATTTACACTGTCAGATAAATCCCTGTTTGAAACGAGATCATCAGCAAAATAATCTGTGGAACCAACTACGATCTGATATCCCTGCGCTTCCCCAATGGCTGCCTTTCCTGTAATAGACTGCGCATTGCTAACAGCAGGAATCTGAATGTCTTTCTGCTCGGCATAAGCCACTATTGCTGTGGCAAGGGGATGACTTGATCCCCTCTCAACTGCTGCGGCTAAAGTGATCATTTCCAATTCATCACCCAATGAAATGACGTCGGTTACTTCTGGCTTTCCTTCCGTCAATGTACCCGTCTTATCAAAGGCCATGGACTTGGCACGAGCCAGAGTTTCCAAGGCCGCGCCGCCTTTGATCAAGAGCCCATTGCGGGCTGAGGCCGCAAGCGATGAAGTCACTGCAGCTGGCACAGATATAACCAACGCACAGGGGCATGAGATAATAAGCAAGGTCAAAGCCTTATAGACCCATACAGACCAACTTTCGGCAAACAATAATGGTGGGATGACAGCAACCAAAAGCGACACAATCATCATTGCAGGTGTATACCAAGACGAGAAACGATCGATAAATCTAGCAACAGGTGCTTTGTGTTCTTCTGATTCTTCAATCAGACGAATAATCCGATCAAGGGTGTTGTCGCCTGCTTCAGATGAGACTCGAAAACGGGTCAGCCTTTCTAACACTAGCGCCCCTGCCAGAGCAGCTTCACCTTCTTCTCTGTTACAAGGAATGGATTCACCCGTAAGCGCAGATTCATCCAAAATCGCGGTTTGCTCTAACACGACCCCATCCGCAGGTAACCTCTCACCTGGGCGAACTTCAATCACGTCATCTACAGCAAGAGTATCTGCCGGGACTTCATGGCTGTGTGTTCCGTGAAACAAACGGGCGATTTTTGGCTGAAGTTCCAATAAAAGGGTTACCCCTTCACGGGCCTTATTTGCCGCACGTTGCTCAAGGGCCTCACCAATTAAAAAGAGAAACAACACCATTGACGCTTCAAGCGCTTCTCCCAGTAAGAGGGCGCCGATTGCTGCCACTGTCATCAGTGTTTGAATACCGAAATACTGGCCAAAACGAATGGATCTCACTGTGCTTAGAAAGATTGGCACCATGCCAATCAAAGCAGATACACTATAAAAAATGCGGGATTTTTCCGGCCAAACCTGGCTCAAGGCAACCGCAATAACTAAAAAGCCTCCCGCAAGAGCAACCTTGCTCCAACTCTGACTTAAGCTTTTTTTCACCTGGTCTAGTACGCCAGAATTATCTTTCGCTTGTGAGCTAGGTGCAGTGTGATCGTGTTCACCAGTTTGCGAAGAACAGCAGCTGGATCTTTCTTTGTTTAAGATAGGTGCACTATCAACATTATCATCCGTCAGACTATAACCCAGCCCCTTTACGATACCTTCAAGCTGTTGAGCAGAAACCTGAGTTGGGTTGAAATCAGCGTTCAACCTCTCCCGAGCGAAAGAAATTCGAGCGGTGTGGACACCAGAAGCCCGTTCAACCGCCTTCTCAATCTTCTTGGCACAACTAGGACAATCCATGCCACCGATTATCCAAGAACGATGGTGATGAGCCGCCTTAATATCTCTTAGAACACCTTCAATCGTAGACCTAAGATCTTCACGACCAGCCCAAGCAACAACCTTGCGGGTCACTTTCAACTCAGAAATTTCTGAAAACTCGCCCAACCGATCAAGAATTCTTTTTCTGCAATCAGTACAATTTTCTGCTTCCGGCATGTATTCAGAGAGTGAAAGACTATGAGACATAAAAAAACCTACATATGAACAACTATTCATATGAATATATTTTCATATGTAAACCAAGTCAAGCTTTCTATGATTCAACATCGAATCTTTGCTGGAGTGTTTACCAACCCCCTCCGCCACCACCACCAGAAAAACCACTCCCGCTGGAAGATGAACTCGGCGGGGTCGATGCCGAAGAAATAGTATCAGCTATTCTTTTGGATTGTTTTAGGCCTAACTATGGTCTTCCAATACATGATGAGCCATATCTGCGATAACATGACGGATATGAGCATCAGCAAGTTCATAGAGCACATGTCGCCCTTCTTTGCGGGAAATCAGGATTCGTGCTTCTCGCAATTGCCGTAAGTTATGGCTGGTGAGGGATTGAGATTGCCCTGTTGCTTCTGACAGCTCACTTACAGAACAGGGGCGTTCAAAACAGCATAGGCATAGCCTAAGCCGCCCTTCATCTCCCAGAGTCCTAAAGATGCTACTAAGGTTCACCAGCCCCGCTTCCCCGAGATCTGGGAGACCAAAACAACAATCAGCGACCTCATCATGCGTGCCCAGTTTATTCATGCCCGGTTTATTCATGGGAGGCCCTGACTTACAGTCTTTATGGTTATTCGCTGTCACACTTAGATCCCAAGGTTACCAAAATAATAATCACTCTCGACCTTTAATTGACAAGAGGTGCGAAAGTAACAGGAGCAGGATCCACAACATTTATGAGATCACGTTCCAGAGTCAAAATGGCAAGACCGCGTTCACTACGACCGTCAACATGGAGGCGGAAGACACCATCCAGGCCGGAAAACCCCTGGGTGTTTGTTAAAACTGATTGAGAGTAATTTACGGCCAGAGATTGGCTTTCGGCTTGTCTTGCAATAACAGCAGCCAGGGCAACAGTATCATATGCAAGTGACACAATTCGAGGAGGGACCTTACCATAAAGCACCTTGTAACGGTCTTTAAAGCTATCCCAATGGACAGGGGAAGGTGCGGCGTACCAACTCCCTACAAGAGCAGGCTCTCGTCCAAGCTTCGGGTTATTCCAAAGAGCCGTACCAAGATATTTCACTTGTCCGGGATCAACATCAAAATAATTTAACAACGGTGCAACGGTAAGAAGTTGCTTACCCCCAGTTGGAATAATAATTGCCTGATAATCAGGGGGATTAAAAGTATCTCTACCCTTGAGGCGTTTTAATGCTTTACGAGAGGCGGCGTCGCCCTTGGATTTAAGGTTGGCCTTATGAGAGAGCAATGCTTGATGACGCTGATCATAATCAGCTATCGCTTTGACCTCTCCGGTTAAATCAGGGTCATTGGGATTAAAAAATCCCAAACGAGAAATTTCGAAATTAGACCCATATGATTGGATTTGTAAGGCACTTACTATCCGACGTCCGTAAACATTATCGGGGGCAAAAACAGCGATTTTTCGAAGCCCTTGAGCTGCAGAATAATTCACAACTCGACGAATTTGCTCCTCAGGCGTAAGTCCAAGTACATAAATACCATCGCCCGCTACGGCCTGATCATTTGAGAAAGAGAGCACGTTGATGCCAGCTGATCTGGCAAGCGGTGTTATCGCAGATACCGACGTCGCAAAAAGAGGACCAATGACCAGGTCAACACGTTCGTTTACCAAAGACTCCATTGCCCCTCTGGCACCCGTAGGCGTACCCACCGTATCCCGAACGATAAGATCGAACTTTTCACCAGAAACATCAAAAAGTGCCAATTGAGCCGCATTTAGCAGAGCTTGACCAACCGTTTTGTGGCGCCCGCTTAAGGGCAGGAGAAAACCAACCTTTGTTCTTTTTTCTGAAATAACCACCGTTTCAGTTTGAATACCTGCAAAGGGGCTCGGTTCTTCAATAACTTCAGGCTCTATTGGTTCTAGAGGTTCATCGACAGGTTCGACCTCTGCGACTGTTTCTTCGACCACAGTCTTTTCAGCCGTTGCATCAGGCCCCGTTTTCATGGTTGTCTGACAAGCAGAAACAAACAATGTAACCACGATGATTACGGGCAGGGTAGTAACCCTGCGACCCAAAACAGCTAAGTATCCTGACAAGAAAGTTGCCAACGTTGAGCTCAAAACACTCATCCTCTTCAAATCGACCAACCGATAAAACGACACGGTCTAATAAAGCATCAACCGAAGAACAAGCCAACAGCGCAGATGTTCCTATCGGTGAAAAACCAGAAGCAGCACTTTACCTCGTCGCCACCCCTATCGGCAACATGGGGGATATTACGGATCGGGCTAAAAAGATCCTCGCTGCTGCAGAC
Organism: uncultured Rhodospirillales bacterium; assembly: GCA_913060675.1. Classification (GTDB taxonomy): domain Bacteria; phylum Pseudomonadota; class Alphaproteobacteria; order Kiloniellales; family Kiloniellaceae; genus Kiloniella. Next base: position 28,124 of record CAJXUS010000039.1, on the reverse strand, counting down.
CTTATCGCCTGTGAAGATACCAGAGTAACCCGCAAACTTGCTCAAGCCTTCGGTTTGACGGCACCTCTTGTTGCCTATCACGAGCATAATGCCGATAAAGTGAGGCCGATCCTTATTGAAAAGGTAAAAAAAGGCAAAGTTGTGGCCTTGGTCTCTGATGCTGGTACGCCTTTGATATCAGATCCCGGTTACAAATTGGCAAACACAGCTGTTGAAGAGGGAATCGGGCTGACGTCTATTCCCGGTGCTTCCGCCCCAATAACCGCGCTGATCCTCTCAGGACTTCCAACAGATCGCTTTTTCTTCAATGGATTTCTACCAAATAAAACCGGCGCACGCTGCAAAGCTTTAAAAGAGCTCGTTTCAATACCTTCAACACTCATTTTCTTTGAATCGACACATCGGTTAGCCGGAAGCCTCGCAGATATGGCCCAGGTTTTGGGAAACCGCCCCGCAGCTGTAACCCGTGAACTTACGAAGATGTATGAAGAAGTGCGAAGAGGACCTCTTCAAGAACTTGCCGACCATTACCAAGAAGCTGGCAACCCCAAAGGTGAAATCGTTGTCGTCATTGGACCACCTGCTACTGAAGCGATAGAGCTCAGCGAGGACGACATTGATACGCAGATAACAGAAGCTCTGGAACACAATACGCTCAGAGATGCTGCAGCCCTAGTGAGTACAGCGACTGGCTTACCGAAAAAGAAAGTTTACCAGCGCGCCTTAGATCTATCGAAAAACAAGGCAAAATAAACAGTGTCCACTTTAAAGAAAAAGAGTGCGAAGAAAAAGGATGATGCCGACGTCAAAAAGGTTAGGGCGCAAATAAAAGGTAAATATGCCGAGCTGGTGGCTGCCTGGTTTTTGCGCTTTAAGGGCTATCAAATCCTTGCATCAAATTTCAAAACCAAAGTGGGCGAAATAGATTTAATCGCAAGAAAAGGTACGACTCTTTGTTTTATTGAGGTCAAAAAACGGGCCACAAAGGCAGAGGCTGCTGAAGCAATTTCATCAAGGCAAAAAGCCCGTATTATCCGGGCAGCTGAACAATTTATCGGACACCATTCACGGTACCTTTCGTTTGATAAAAGGTTTGATGCCGTTCTTATTGGTGCCACAGTTATTCCATACCATATTGAAAATGCATGGCAGGACGATTGAATATAATATTGCCTTGTTATTTAAGCAGAGTTTTATTTATGACAGAGTTTTCTAAAGTATCAGGTCAGTTAAGAGGAGTGAGATCAGTATGATCGCAACGGGGATCACCACAGGGGCCATCACGGAGGCCAACACCGAGATCAACACGGGATCATTTACGAACGATCGGTCTGGTGAGCGTTTAGGTTCGAGAAAAACGTCCACAACACTTGTGATAAGTCTGCTTGGCCTCATCGCGTTAAGTGGTTGCAGCGCAACGGGAGCTGCCATCGGCGTCGGGGCTGCAGCAGCCAATACCGCCGCCGAAGAGCGCTCCTTTAATAAAGCAGTTACAGATATTCAAATTCAAATAAAAATTAATGATTTGTTGCTTCAGGAAAACATCTCCATTTTCCGCAAAGTCAACATACAGGTGAGTGAAGGTAAAGTATTATTAAGTGGTAACGTAGAGCTTCCTGACCACCGAATAACTGCTGTAAAACAGGCCTGGAAAGCCGCTGGTGTTCGCGAAGTCATCAACGAGATTGAAATCAATAACGACAGTGGCATAACTGATTATGCTCAGGATGTCTGGATATCGACACAATTAAAAACGGCGATCATCTTCGACAAAAAAATCACCTCCATAAATTACAATATTGATACGGTTAATCAGAGTGTTTACCTCTTGGGTATTGCCCAGAATGAAAATGAGGTCAATCGTGTCATCGCGCATGCCAAAGACATTGATTATGTCAAAAGGGTCGTCAGCTATGTCGTCCTAAAGGACAATCCATCCCGTACCCAGTAGCTGTCATTTAGATAAAGAACCCTGTGGAATTAATATCCTCAGGAATATCAACGATCATAACTTTAGTGTTCACAAATATGCTTGATAGAAAACCGCTAAACTCTTCGGAAATAAACACCTTTCTACAAGATATTGGACAGGCCGATGACGATAATATCGATGTGGCCGAATGCGCTTTACTGCTCGCAGCGAGAGATCAGGACACAGTCTCTCTTGATCGTTATCATGACCACCTAAAGCGCCTTGTTAACGATGCACAATCACTCTTATCCCAAATCCAAACCGAGAACACAGAACCAACAACAAACGATTGTTTGGGGATCATTGAAACCGTGCTTTATGATCTGCATGGTTACAAAGGGGACAAGGATAACTACGATAATTTAGCGAATGCCAATATCATCTCTGTAATTGATCGGCGAAAAGGATTACCAATTGTCCTGGGCATTCTCTACATGCACATCGCCCGCTCCCTCGGCTGGGAAATCGATGGCCTTAATTTTCCTGGGCACTTTTTACTTCGTTTTATACAAGGGAAAGATCGCCAAATTATTGACCCCTTTGAACGCGGGGTGGTCAGAAATACGCCTTGGTTACGCACAACTCTAAAAACCTATCTCGGTAAAAGTGCTGAACTCAATTCTGATTACACTCGAAGTGTGACCAATAGAGGGATTTTGTTACGCTTGCAGAACAATGTTAAAATCCGTCTTATTGAGGCTCAGGAGCCCGAAAAAGCACTCTTAATTTTACAACAAATGCTCCTTATCGCCCCGAAGGAACCTTCGATTTGGCGGGAAGCGGGAATGTTACAAGCCTTCTTAAATAATATTTTGGCTGCAATTGACACTCTTGAACACTATCTAATGATCGAAGAAGATCCAAGGGGACACCCTGAAGCTGCTAATCTACTACGACAGCTTAAAGCCCAATTGAACTGACTAACCACGGAATAAAAATCGATGACCCTCTCCGTTGCCATCCAAATGGACCCCGTATCGACCATTGATATTATTGGGGATAGCTCCTTTATTTTAGGGCTCGAAGCTCAAAAGCGTGGATACAAGCTCTACCACTATCTGGCGCGAGATCTTTCCATGAAGGGCTCAAGAGTCTACGCCCGCGTTAGCCCGGTAGTATTCCGGAAAGAGCAGGGAAATCACGCCAGTTTGGGTGAGTCACAACTGATGGATCTGGCCGACATAGATGTTATCCTCATGCGCCAAGACCCCCCCTTTGATATGTCCTATATCACAGCAACCCATTTGCTCGATCATGTGCATCCCGAAACTCTGGTCGTCAACGATCCAAGCTGGGTACGCAATTGCCCAGAGAAGCTCTTTATTGCAGAGTTTCCAGAGCTGATGCCTCCGACCCTCATTACCAATGATTTGGGAGAAATCAAGGCTTTTAGGTCAGAGTACAAAGACATAATCGTCAAACCTCTCTATGGAAACGGCGGGGCCGGGGTCTTTCATATCAAACCGGATGATGAAAACCTGAACTCGGTTTACGAGCTTTTCGAACAATATTACCGCGAACCAATTATCGCACAGCTGTACCTGCCTGATGTGCGTAAAGGTGATAAACGGATAATCCTGATCGACGGCGAACCAGCTGGCGCGATCAACCGTGTCCCTGCAGAAGGAGAGGCCCGTTCAAACATGCATGTCGGCGGCCGTCCAGACCCTATTGGTCTTACCGAACGCGACCATGAAATCTGTGCTGCTATTGGACCAACTCTCAAAGAACGCGGTCTGATATTTGTCGGTATTGATGTGATCGGTGACTACATGACAGAAATAAACGTCACCTCGCCAACTGGCATTCAGGAAATCAACCGTTTCAACAACGTAACTCTGGAAGCTGACATTTGGGACGCGATTGAAGGTAAGCTTAACAAATAAGAGTCTTGGGCAGCGCTAGTGCTGCCCTTATTCTCATAGACCTTACATCAGTTGCTACTTCGCAATTAGTTTTGAGACCTGTTCCCAAACCATATCCACCGAGATATCGGTTATTGCATCGCTGCTTGAGATAACTGGCTTTATCCAGTCGGAATAGGAAAAATGATAGCTTTTTATAAATATCCCAACCGCTGGTAAACTAGACATCGCCGCCAAATTAAGGCCAAAGCTGTCGTTCCCAACATAGAAGTCACAGCTTTGCAAAAGTGCGTGGCTGTGGTGCAGAGGTACTTTTTGCGTTGTTAAATCTATAAAACGTTCTGGATTATCGGTTCGGGCAAGTATCCCTTCAGATACGTGCTTTACATCACCAGCGCCAAACAACAGAATTTGCCCCGGAAACTGTTTTAGAAGGCGCTCAGCAATCGCTGAATAACCCTCAGCACCCCATTGCTTAAACTCAGCGCTCGCGTTCACCCCAAGAGCGACCATCTGGGTATTTTCATTAAGGCCAAGGTTAGAAAAGGCAGCCTGGACAACATGATTGGGCTGACGAAATCGAACATCACTGTAATCATAGCCTATTCCAGCGTCATCCATAACGAGGGCCGCATGGTTCATAAAAGCTGGCAATGGAACAGACTTCGGTGTCAGGGTTCCTTTATTCAGAAAGAACCGATTCCAGGACCCCTTAAAGAAATACCCAAAGCGGTTTTTAACACCTGCCATCATCATGGCAAAAGCAATGCCGGTAGATTTATGGAACACAAAGGCAGATTCAATCCCGGCTTCTTTGGTCAATCGACGCAATCGTCCCAAATCTGCTTTGCCTGAAACATCCTGATCTTGCGCAATCGGCAGGACTGAGCTCACCATATCCACTTCGGAAAAAAGTTCCCTGATTTCACGGCCTTTTTTACAAGCCAAAACAACAGACTTACCCGTAGATCGCTGTTGTATCGAACGAATAAAGGGCAGATGAAAGAGAGTATCTCCCAGTCCACCACCTGTGACGACAAGCGTTTTACCTAATTCGGACATACTCGTTTGGGATCCTGTGTTTAACATAAAAAACCGCTGACAACGTACTTGCTGAAATAAAAATAAACAATGTCGATGACCGAAAAAAATCGGTTAATTTTGCTTGATCTACTAGCCCCAGACCTAAGAGTTCTGGTGACTGGAAATACCAATTACTGCCGTTTGCCTATCGCTCTCTAGCAGAGCCTGAAAGCGCTGCGGGTTTAAACACTCTTTATCAGCCCGCCCAGGTATAGAACGACTGTGATAGATGTGGAGAACAGGTGACGTATGATTAGCCGTTATCCGCCTTACACCGCTTCGGATAAGCCTCAAAGTGAAATCAGAGTCTTCACAGCCATGGCCAACATAGCTTTCATCAAAACCATCAACCTTATAAAAATCTTCTTTCCAGACTGCCAGATTACAGGTTTGAACCTGCTCCCATTTGTCCGATTTGATTTTGCGCTTTTGATCAGACTGAGGCAGGGGAATAAACTGAAACGGTCGATTACACTGTGCTGTGATCCCCAACAAAAAAAGAACAGGGCGCGGCCAGCGAAAAAAATTCCACTTATTCTGAAGCGCCATTTTCGTGAACCCGTTCTTCAGATAAATCCGTCGACCAGCAACCAGCCACCCTTTTTCAGCTATTTTTCGGTGGGATGATACAAAATCGGGTAAGAAACAACAGTCGCCATCACTAAAAATAAGGTACTCACCTTCCGCAAGACCAACCGCACCATTTCTAGAGGCAGCAAGACGATAGCCGTCATCTTCTTGCCAGTAGTGCTTGATTGGAATTGAAGATTTTTCTGCGTACAACTTAACAAGATCCACAGTTTCTTTTTTAGACCCGTCATCCGCGATAATAACCTCAAAATTCCTGTCTGTCTGCTCTTCAATAGAACGCAAAACTGGCTCCAACGCCTCAGGCCAGTTATAGGTTGATATAATAACGCTGATTTTTGTTGCGGGGGTCATAATAACTCCAGAGAATAAATAACTCGGTGCAGATCAAAACTTGAAATAAGACAGGTCCCATATCTTTTAAATCCTTAATTCACTCCTGCCAAACCCCTTTATGCTCACCTTGCTGAAAGAGGGCGCAAATTTCTCCTCCGTTAACGAATTTTGTGCCATAAGAGAAGCAACACAGGAGAATAGCGTGACCATTAGTAATTTGTCCCTCGCACTATGGGCGGTAAATCTAGATATTCCTTTAAGCTCGCTGGCTGAGTGGGTTGGCCAGGTCAGAACACGTGTGGAAAGTGCCAAAAATGCCGGCGCTGACATTCTTATAATGCCTGAATACGTATCTGAGCAATGGATGTCATTTGCGCCCTCGGGCATATGCCCTGATGAAGAGATCTCCTGGATGGTCACGCAAGCTTGTGAAGCAAAAGAACTGTTGAAAGAGCTTGCCACCAGCTATGATATCGCCCTATTGGCGGGAACTTTTCCGGTAGCCATCTATGGGAAAGATGATATTTCTGAAGAGCCCGTTAATGACAATGATGGTTATTACAACCGCGCTCACCTTTTTCTTCCTGATGGCACATACATTACTCAAGACAAGCTCAGCCTGACGCCAAACGAACAGGATACAAATGCCTGGTGCCTGACACCGGGCAATAAAATAACGGTTTTCACTTGGCGTGGCGTACGAATGGCTATCCTAATTTGCCTGGATATTGAAATGCCCGCTCTGTCGTCTCTCATTGCTGATAAAAATCTTGACCTTATTCTTGTACCTTCCATGACCTCCAAGCTCGCCGGGTACAATCGCGTCTTTGGCTGCGCTAAAGCCCGCGCAATTGAATTACAAGCAGCTGTTGCTGTAGTGGGATCTATTGGTGCAACAAGTTTCCTTGGCGGCAAACGACAAAACCAAACCTCTGCAGCCGCTGTTTACATTCCCTGTGAAGAAAGTCTGGGTCACACGGGCATTGCGACTGAAATATCGCCGTCAGACTCAACCGTTGGCTTGGGGCCTTTAATCATAGCCAAAGATCTCCCGATAGATGAAATCAAAAATCTTCGAAACGGATCTGCTGAAGTCTGGCCCGGTGGTTGGTCAGCCGACCATGTCTTCGTTGAAGAGACATAATTCATAACAGGGGCATTGGGAAAACAATCTAATCGTGTTCTTCCAGCCAAAATATGACTTTGATATGAGCTCTGCACATATCCGACTCATTCGATTAGTTATTTTCTAACCTCAATAAATTTGCTAGAAACGCGCCAGAAACAGATATGGCGGCTTATCCAAAAGGATCCGATCGCCCTTAATTTTGATCGTGCCGAATAATTTCGGTCGATTTAGTGAACGATCCGATCGGAACACCATGAAATCCTACAACTTTTGTGACCCACGCAATATCAAAGCCGAGGTACTCTCGGGACTGACCGTAGCTCTTGCCCTCGTACCAGAAGCCGTTGCCTTTGCTTTCGTAGCTCAGGTTGACCCGCTTGTTGGCCTTTACGCAGCCTTTATCGTTGGCCTTATTACATCGTTAATAGGCGGCCGTCCTGGCATGATTTCTGGTGCAACAGGTGCTCTCGCAGTTGTCATGGTCTCTCTCGTCGTACAGCATGGTGTTCAATACCTCTTTGCAACAGTCGTACTGATGGGAATTTTACAAGTTCTGGCGGGCATCTTTCGGCTTGGAAAATTCATTCGACTGGTACCACATCCAGTAATGCTCGGATTTGTTAACGGTCTTGCGATTGTCATCTTCCTCGCTCAACTTTCCCAGTTCACGATCAATCCAACAGACCCGAACAGTGAATGGCTCAGTGGTTCTACGCTCTACATCATGCTTGGTCTGGTTGCTTTGACTATGGCAATAAGTTATCTCCTTCCCCGAATTACAACTCTGGTCCCAGCCCCGCTTGTCGCCATCGTTGTCGTATCAGCTATTGTTATTGGCTTCAGCTTGGACATCCCAACCGTTGGCAGCATGGCATCAATTGGGGGCGGCCTGCCTGAATTCAGCATTCCAGACGTGCCGTACAATTTCGAAACCCTCTATATTATTTTCCCCTATGCTCTCATCCTGGCAGCCATTGGTCTTATTGAATCTCTTCTTACTCTGACACTCATTGACGAAATCACCGAAACCAAAGGTCGGACGTCACAAGAGTGCATGGGGCAGGGCGTCGCAAACGTCGTCACTGGTTTCTTTGGTGGTATGGGCGGCTGTGCGATGATCGGCCAAAGTATGATCAACATCAAATCTGGTGGTAAAGCGCGTCTTTCTGGGTTAACCGCGGCTGCTTTTCTGTTGTTCTTTATCCTGTTTGCCTCAGACCTTATAGAACTTATACCCTTGGCTGCACTTGTCGGCGTCATGTTTATGGTCGTGATCGGCACCTTTGAATGGTCCAGTTTACGTATCCTACACCGTATCCCAAAGTCAGATGCTTTTGTGCTCATTCTCGTGTCCGGCGTAACCGTTTACAAGGATCTTGCTATTGCTGTGGTGGTGGGTGTTTTAGTTTCTTCACTCGTTTTTGTCTGGACTTCTGCCAAACACATTTATGCTCGCGTTGGTACCACAGATGACGGCAAAACGACTGTTTATGAAATCTCTGGCCCGCTTTTCTTTGGTTCAATCAGCTCCTTTCGCGACCTTTTTGATCCAGAAAGTGACGCCGATGATGTTGTTGTTGATTTCAAAAACGCGCGGGTATGGGATCATTCCGGGTTGGAAGCAATTGATGGCTTGGCTGAACGTTACACGCGCCGCGGCAAAACCTTGCACCTCCGTCATCTGAGCCCTGACTGCAGCCACCTTCTGGAAAAATCCGTTAGTATGGTCGAGGAAGACAAAGAAGGTGATCCACATTATGGCGTCCTGGTGGATTACACCAAAATGTATCATGAAGACGATGAAATTGCAGAAAAGGCTTCTCAGGCTTAAAGCGACTGAATTTTCTTTGTAATTTTTGATAAAAGGAGGGCGACTTAGGCTCTCCTTTTTTAATCCCGAAAATAAATTCGTCGATCATATATGCGAAAGAGCATAGGCTATAGGAACATTAGAGACCGGGATAAGGTTTTCATGCCTATGCAGGTTAAGTATAACAATAAAGAAAATAGCAGCTCAATTTTTCTGTCCGTTGTTTTGCTTATCATATTAATATTTATGATATATTCTCTATCATCGATGACAATAACGTTATGGCCTTATGGTCTAATTGGCCGATCCTTGTCGGTGAGTTTAGGTATTATTCTATTACTTAGATTTATACCTAAATTCATAACTCCCAATCTCAAGGTTTCTCTATTGATTTTTTTTTGGATTGGCTTTTTCACCCTTATTGTCCACCTAGCCTTTATGGATAGACCCCAGATCGTCCAATTTTTAAACGAACTTCAAGATCGCTTTGGGCTAAAAACTCTACTAATTTGCGCCTTGTTGTACCTCATCTTGCTTTCTGTCCCCTTTGTTCCAGGGTTGGAAATCGGCCTTCTTATCATGGCTGCCTTTGGTAAGGAGGGTGTTGTAAGCGTGTATCTCGCAACAATAGGGGGACTAAGCCTGGCATATTTTTTTGGCTATTCGTTTCCTCATTTATGGGAAAAAGCAGGGTTTAAAAATTTTGGTTCCCTGACTTTCTCGACAAAAAATGGAAACCCTCTCTCCGAAGTTAAGGCGTCCATGCCTCGGGCCTTGAAACGGTTGGCATCATTTTCTCCCTGGATCATACGCTATCGGTATCTCTCTCTTGCGATACTCATCAATCTACCTGGAAACGCTGTTTTAGGAGGCGGGGGCGGTATCTCTTTTATCAGTGGTGCCAGCGGACAGTTTAAATGGTTCTGGTTTATCAGCACACTGATACTGGCAACTCTTCCTGTCCCGTTACTTGTCTATTTTGGGTTTATGGAGATCGAAAAGCTAATTCAGTAATACTTGCTTCCCCTTTTTCCACATGACATGTTCCATATTTGTTCCAAAAAAAGGGCATAAGATGGATGATTGCGGCTCACATACTGGCGGGTGCCTTTGCGGCAGGGTAACTTATAAGATCAAATCCAAGTTAAAAAATATTGTCGCCTGTCATTGTAAGCAATGCCGGGTTTGGTCAGGTCATATTTGGGCCTCAACGGCTTGCCCCATAGATAAACTCTCCATTACCAGTAACGTCGAATCCCTGAGTTGGTATATTTCTTCCGATCACGCCCGGCGCGGGTTCTGTAATAAATGCGGTTCTTCTCTTTTTTGGCAACAAACCATTAATGGAGAGCAGGCCAATTACTACGCCATTGCAGCTGGATCTTTGCATGAACCGATAAACCTTGATCTCGACCGACATATTTTTTGTAAATTCAAGGGCGCTTACTACGCTATAGATAGCAGTGAACAACAGGATCAGACATACTAAGTAGAGTTGCATGAATTTGTATTTGAAAGGTTCTTGTAGATGATATTTCGATTACTTGAAGAAACAGATCGGGAAATGCTCCTTTCTATGGCCAAAGCCTACTATAGGGAAGACGGAAATATCTATGGACTTCCAAGGATAGAACAGGCCCTTGATGCCTTACTATCAGGAGAGGAATTTGCCAGGCTATGGGTTATTGAACATTGCGCAAAATCTGTTGGATACCTCTGTATCACTTTTGGATTTTCACTCGAAGCAGGAGGTCGAGAATTCTTTATTGATGAAATTTACCTAAAACCAGAATTTAGAAATCAAGGAATAGGAACCAAAGCGATTGAGTTTGCGGAAAATGAATCAAGAAAACTTGGCGCAAGGCGCATCGTTCTTGAGACGGAAAAAACCAACTTAAAAGCCAAGAAGTTATACGAAAAAATTGGTTTTGAGTTACATCAACGACACCTTATGTCTAAGTTTCTTCTTTTAAAACCCGAAATCCAAAACCATGACAGACTATAAAAGCCCAAAACCTAAAATTCTCGTCAGTGCTTGTCTTATGGGAAAGCCTGTTCGTTACGATGGCAACTATGCACACAAAGAACTAGACCTACTTACTAAGCTACAAAAAGACGGTCGTATCGTACTTCTGTGTCCTGAAACGGCAGCCGGCCTCCCCATACCCCGCCCAGCTGCCGAAATAAAAAAGGGACAGGTTGTAACAAGCGGAGGTCAAGATATGACAGGTATCTTTATCACCGGTGCACAAAAAACTCTCCAGTTATGTCAAACCCAGGGGATAAAGCTCGCTATTCTGAAAGAAAACAGTCCCTCTTGTGGCAGTAAATTTATCTATGATGGTTCTTTTTCTGGAACAAAAATCGAAGGATCGGGGAAGGTTACCGACTTGCTACGTGCCCATGGTATCAGGGTATTTAGCGAAGAAGACTTAGCAGAAGCCCTCGAATTTCTTTGATATTCTCTCCAGAACAAATAAGACACCCCAACCTTCATATAATTTTCTCCTTTTGCGTGTGGCATTAAATGCTACACTAAAGTTCTTTGTTTGTTCTTTAGGTGGCCATTTATATGACGGTTCAAATCAATACTGTCTCTTTTCAGGGCATTGAAGTTCTGGATATTGAAGTTCAGGTTCAACTCTCAAGTGGGCTTCCGGCCTTTAATATCGTCGGGCTACCAGATAAAGCCGTGGCAGAGAGCCGTGAACGCGTACGGGCTGCCTTAACGGCTATAGGACTAGCCCTGCCACCCAAAAGAATTACAGTTAACCTTGCCCCAGCTGATTTACAGAAAGAGGGTAGCCATTTCGACTTGCCAATTGCCATGGGCATCTTGTCGGCAATGGATATAATGCCCATAAACGAGCTGATGAATTATGTCGCCCTCGGCGAGCTCGCTCTGGATGGCACCATCAGAGGCGTCAATGGTGTACTTCCAACCGCGCTTCAAGCTCACGCAGCTGATAGGGGCATCATCTGTCCTGCGAGCCAAGGTTCAGAAGCAGCCTGGGTAAAGGGTCTGGATATTATTGCACCCCCAAGCTTACTTGCCCTCGTCAACCACATCAATGGAAGGCAAATCCTTGCGCCTCCCAAACCTATAATCAAAAATAATACAAACGACCGCGCTCATCTGCCGGATCTGAAAGATGTGAAAGGTCAGGAAACAGCTAAAAGGGTTCTTGAAATAGCTGCAGCGGGTAACCATCACCTCCTTTTTAACGGTCCTCCGGGCTCTGGAAAATCCATGTTAGCTTCGAGGTTGCCATCGATCCTTCCCGGTCTTGAACCAGAAGAAATTCTCGAAGTAAGTATGATCCACTCTCTCGCGGGGTTATTAAAGAACGGAGAATTGAAAAATCTCCGCCCCTTTAGAGATCCTCATCATTCAGCATCAGCACCCGCTATTGCTGGAGGCGGATCAAAAGCAAAACCGGGCGAAATCTCACTGGCACATCGCGGCGTTCTTTTTCTAGACGAACTTCCCGAATTTAACCGCAATGTATTGGAAACACTCAGGCAACCTCTGGAAACAGGGAAAATTTCAATCGCAAGGGCAGAAGCGCATATTACCTACCCGGCACGTGTTCAAATGGTTGCCGCCATGAACCCCTGTCGTTGCGGAGAAGTTGATCCTGTCACACAAATTTGCGCACGCGGTCAACGCTGTAGCCTGCAGTATCAAGCACGCATATCAGCTCCCTTGTACGACCGTATAGATCTCTATCTAGACGTGCCACCAGTAAGAGCCAAAGACCTATCTCTCCCCCCTCCCAAAGAAGGCAGTGCAGAAATAGCCGCTCGGGTACAAGCTGCCCGAAATATACAAACAAAACGTTTTTCCAACTATCCGAAAGAAATCCGGCCACACTCCAACGCAGAGGCTGAAGGAAAAATATTAGAGGAAATTACCGCACTTGGAGACGATGAGCTAAATTTAATGCAAAAAGCCGCTGACAAATTCCAACTCTCGGCTCGGGCTTACCATCGTGTCTTAAAGGTTTCGCGCACCATCGCAGACCTAGAGGGACAAGACAGTATCAAAACCAGACATATTGCAGAGGCCTTGCGTTATCGTAGGGGACGAACACAATAAGTTCCTAAACACTCCCCAACATAACAGAACCTCACCTTTGAATAGCATTCATGATATATCCCCGGATTGTTTTTTCGCCCAACGCCTTGTGAGCTTCTAAACGGTTAATTCCCCTTAACAAAACATATCTATCTTTACCCTTGCGCACACTAATCGGCCTTTCCTCGGCCTCATCCATCATTTCCTCTGCAGCCAGATCCACTTTTTGAGGATCTAACTCTTTCCGACGATCTGTTGGTACGTAAATATCTTCAATTTGTAGAATATGAACCTTGAGCAAGTGATAATGTCCTTAACCATAATTTTTATACCGCAGTGTATCTTCCCTCTAACAGCTTTGGAACCATCCATTCACTTTTTTAAAAGTGTTTTCCTTCCCACTCCTATTGCCATTCGGAATAACCCACCCCAGATCTATCAAAATTAGTCATATTTTTCGCTTTGATATTCTTGCTCATGAGAAAAAGAATCGACTCCCTCATTTAATCAATACTACCTATGGTTTCATTCATTCGCGTAACTCAATGATAATATGGTATATTTTACACCACCAACCAGTTGAATTTAATAATCAAAAAATATTTACTAAAAATTACAACTTAAGTGTGCATATAATAATAGACAACTTGTGCGTTTGTCCCAATTCAATTTATAGGACTCGCAATGCTCGCATACAACGATATTAAACAGCTATCAAATTCAGATATTGATGAAGTAGATTCATGTGAAAGCATGGTCAACAACTGCCCTTATGGCATGTACAGAACAGATTTTGATGGTTATTTTTCAGCCGTAAACCCAGCCTATGCAAATCTTTTTGGATTAGAAACTCCCGAAGATTTTTTTGAATATATTCGATCTTCAAATTGTCAGCTTTACACAGACCTGGATCTCAGGCGTGATATATATAACAAGCTCCGTAAAGAAGATCGGTTAACCCATATCGTCTATCAAATATTCAAGGTGGATGGTACGACACAATGGGTTAATGAAAGCTGTGTTGCTGTAAGAGATAAATATGGCTCTATTATTGCTTTTGAGGGCTATGTTGAACCCCTTGCCAAATCTACTCATACCGAACAAATCAATTTAGTTCCTGAGGCCAGATTCAGAGCAATATTCGATCAGATAGAAAACATTGCCGTTCAAGGTTATGACCAACAAAGGCGTGTTATCTATTGGAATAATGCCAGTACTGAACTTTACGGTTACGCCCCTGATGAAGCCATGGGTAGCTTGCTGGAAGATTTAATTATTCCTGACCACCTTAGTGATCAAATAATCAAGGCCCACAGACGCTGGTTAGATTTCAACCAACCTCTACCTTCAGGAGAAATGACTCTTCGTAATAAAGAAGGTAAAGCCATCCCAGTATATTCAAGTCACGTCATGCTCGTAAACTGTAAAGGCGAGCACGAAATGTATTGTATTGATGTAGAGCTTACTGAAATCAAAAAAGTCGAACGCGCTTTACGAATAGCTAAAGATCATGCTGAACGTGCCAGTCAGGCTAAAACGGCCTTTCTTTCAACGATGACCCATGAACTCAGAACTCCCCTAAATGCCATCATAGGCTTCTCTGAAGTTATGGAACAGCAACTCTTCGGTAGCTTAGGCCACCCGAGATATCAAGAATATGTCAACGACATCCATAGAAGCGGAAGCCACCTTCTAGGTGTGATCAATGACATTCTTGACCTTTCTATGATTGAAGCCGGGGAATTAAATCTCACCCCAACGAATGTGTGTCTCAGATCAGCTATCGCCCATTCCATCCAAATTATACAGACCAAAGCCCTAAGTACCGGAATTTCTTTACAGACAAATGTACCTCGTAACTTCCCTCACATGAGGATAGATGAACGCAGTATTAAACAGATCCTTCTGAACCTTCTTTCAAATGCTATTAAATTCACTGGATCTAAGGGGGTCGTCAACATCATCGCAAACTATACCGACGATGACGGGTTTCTTATCGAAATTGAAGACAACGGGATTGGTATGAGCCAATCTGAAATCGAGATCGCCCTTCGACCTTTTACCCAAATAGATAATACCCTAGAGAGGAAATATGAAGGTACAGGTTTAGGCCTTCCGCTTTCGCGTTCACTTACTGTTATAAATGGCGGGACCTTAAAACTCGTCAGCAAGCCTGGGATAGGCACAAATGCCATTCTCCATTTTCCCGCCGAAATGGCTGTATTCAAAGGTAAAAAATAAGTTTTACCTGAGAGATATTTTAGTCGAGAAACATTTATATCGGGTGAAAAAAGCCCTGATTATTCGAATTTTTTCAAGGCAAGACAGATTAGTTAAAACAGCCGCCCAAATCATCTCCACCAAGCAAATGTACATGGTAATGGGGCACTTCCTGACGCGCGTGTACACCGTGGTTAGAAATAACTCTGTAGCCTGTCTCAACAATCCCTTTTTCGCGTGCAATCTCTCCAATGGCACGGTTTAGAGAAACGATTTCTTCTTCAGAAGCATGTTGGGAAAAATCTGCAAAAGATTCGTAAGCTCCTTTAGGAATAATCAAAACATGAACGGGAGCTTTTTCTGCAATATCATTAAACGCAAGGACATGATCGTTTTCAAAAACCTTGGCAGAGGGAATCTCCCCGCGAAGTATCTTTGCAAAAATGTTGTTTTGATCATATGCCATGGCTTAAAATTCCCTCGTAAAAATTACTCTATAATTAATGAGCAAGACTAGGGTTTGGTCAAGTTCATATTCAGCTAATCATTTGGACGTGAAGCCTTTTCAGCAATACCTGAAACACCCTTACGTCCTTCAAGCAAAACCCAAATATCTTCGGGTTTCAATCCACGCTCTGCCCAAAGCACCATAAGATGATAAAGTAAATCCGCTGATTCAGCTGCGAGTTCTTGTTTTGAACCACTCACGCCTTCTATTACGGTCTCAACAGCCTCTTCCCCAACCTTTTGGGCAATTTTACTGACGCCTTTGGAAAAAAGATTCGCGGTATGGGATTTAGAGGGGTCATCTCCCTTGCGGCTGAGGATAACGGCATAAAGCTCATCCAATACCTCTGCAGACACTTTTGTCGTACTCATTAGTTTTGTTCCGCTCTCATTTTGCTTTCCACCCTTCCAGCTTACTTCCAATTAAACTGGTCGAACGGGAACACCTGCTTTTGCCATGTGATCTTTTGCTTCAGCAATCGTATAGGTGCCAAAGTGAAAAATTGATGCCGCCAAAACCGCAGCGGCATGACCTTCTTTTACACCATCAACAAGGTGATCAAGATTACCGACCCCCCCAGACGCAATAATCGGAATTCGAACAGCATCTGCAATCGCTCTGGTCAAAAGAAGGTTATAGCCTTGCTTGGTTCCGTCACGATCCATAGACGTTAATAGCAACTCCCCAGCGCCGTATCTTTCCATTTTTTGAGCCCACTCGACAGCATCCAACCCGGTTTCCTTGCGGCCGCCATGGGTGAATATCTCATACTTACCAGGAGATACCTGCTTTGCATCGATCGCAACAACAATACATTGGCTGCCGAATTTCTCGCTCGCTTCTTTAACGAATTCAGGATTGGTTACCGCTGTTGTGTTGATAGAAACCTTATCGGCACCAGCAAGTAAAAGAGCTCGAATATCTTCAAGAGTTCGAATACCACCACCAACTGTAAGTGGCATGAAACATTCTTCAGCAGTCTGGGAGACCACATCCAGCATGATATCGCGCTTTTCGTGGCTCGCCGTAATATCCAGAAAACATAGCTCATCCGCACCCGCCTTGTCATAAAGCCGTGCTTGTTCAACAGGATCCCCGGCATCTCGTAAACCAACGAAGTTTACGCCCTTTACGACGCGGCCATCTTTGACATCAAGACATGGAATAATGCGTGCCTTAAGCATGTTACTCTCCAGGGGCTTCAAGAACCCTCAAACCAATATTATGACCAAACGCAACGCTGCAAATGTGCAGCTCGATAACTTATCCAGCGGCTATTGTTAGTGCTTCTTTTGGATCGATCCGGCCGTCGTAAATCGAGCGACCACAAATCACCCCTTCAATTCCGGCTGCTTCAACGACTTTGAGCTGTTTAATATCTTCTACTGAAGCAACACCACCAGAGGCAATTACCGGGATAGAAATGGCACGCGCCAGATTAGCCGTTGATTCGACATTACATCCTTGAAGCAGGCCATCCCGGTCAATATCCGTATAGACTATGGCGCTTACACCCGCATCTTCAAACTTACGGGCCAGTTCTGTGGCTTCCAGGTCGCTGGTTTCGGCCCAGCCCTCGGTCGCAACCATGCCGCCACGCGCGTCAATTCCAACCACGATTTTACCCGGAAAAACTTTGCAAGCCTCGATCACGAGATCTGAATTCTTAACCGCGACAGTCCCCAGGATAACCCGTGAAACTCCTGTTTCCAACCATTGTTCAATCGTCTTGAGGTCCCGGATTCCGCCGCCGAGTTGGGTAGGCATAGATACCGTTTTAATAATCTCTTCCACAGCATTGCGGTTGACCGGGCGTCCTTCAAAGGCGCCGTTCAAATCAACCATGTGCAGGAATTCAAAACCAGCGTCTTCAAACTCTTTGGCTTGAGCCGCTGGATTGGAATTAAAAACAGTCGCTGTGGCCATATCTCCCTTGAGAAGGCGAACAGCTTCACCATCCTTAAGATCAATTGCTGGAAATACAATCATGTCCTATCGTCCTTAGGAATTATTCAATAACTTGCTGTAAAAGTGACCCGCGATCCACTGATCATTGACCTTTGCATAACTATGTTGCGTACCCCAGCGGGTGAACCCGATTTGTTCATATACGCGGATAGCCTGTTTTTGAGTTTCGCGCACATCAAGGTTTAGAACTTTCAAATGCCGCTCTTTCGCAGCCTGCTCCACAGCTTTGACCATCTTCAACGCCAAACCGTGACCACGGGCCCAAGGCGCGAGGAAAAAAGATGAAAGCTGCCCCGCATGCGCTTGAGCTTCATTATTTCGAGGCTGAAGGTGCAACTGTGCAGATCCACAAATGGTCCCATCCAATCGGGCGACAAAAATTTGTCGTCCCGGAATCAGTAACGTTCCCCGCCAATGATTTTCGAGAATATCTCGCTCTGGAACACGCAACCACCCAAAACCACCCCCATCTTCAATGGCAGCTTCAGTTGCATCACACAGATCATAAAGATCAGGTCCGCGAAATTCGATCAATTCAGTCACCACGACAGTGGGCGCGGAATCAGGCATAGTAGGGGTAGGGGTCATGGTTTCCACTTTAGGAAATTAGCAAATAGTTTTAATCCAGCTTCCTGACTTTTTTCAGGATGGAACTGGGTACCAATCATATTGTCCTTGCTCACAACAGCCGTAATCTCATGGCCATAGTTAACTTCGGCAAGAACGTGTTCTTTGTTTTCAGGGACATAGTGATAGCTATGTACAAAGTAAATATGTGTCCCATCCTCAAGACCTTCAAGAACGGGATGTTTTTTGAGAACTTTTAGCTCGTTCCAACCCATATGGGGAATCTTCAATTTCTGGTCTTGTGGATCCATCTTGATCACTTCACCAGGAATCCAATCCAAGCCTTCGCAGTCTTTATATTCCCGACCAACGCTTGCCATAAGCTGCATACCAACACAGACACCCATAAAGGGTTTTCCGTTCTGTGTTACTTGTTCACGCAAAACTTCTATCATACCTGTAGTCGCATTCAGACCACGCCAGCAATCAGCAAATGCACCAACACCCGGCAACACAATACGATCAGCAGCGCGCACCACTTCGGGGTCACTTGTGACGATCACGGGGGTATTGAGGCCAGATTCTTTTGCTGCACGCTCGAATGCTTTAGCAGCAGAGCGGAGATTACCCGAGCCATAGTCAATGATCGCGAGCGTCATTTATTGTACCTCATCAAGTTTTCTCTCATGATTTCCGGTATCTAATCAGGAACCCCTGAATCAGAGCACACCTTTGGTCGAGGGAACTTCGTCCGCTTTACACGGGTCTATTTCAATTGCTTCGCGGATGGCACGGGCCAATGCTTTGAAACAAGATTCGACGATATGGTGGTTATTGAACCCATGTATCTGATCTACGTGGAGAGTCATCCCAGCATTGAAAGAGAAGGCTTGAAACCATTCTCTGAACAACTCTGTGTCCATATCTCCAATTTTATCGCGATCAAAGTTCACATTCCATACCAAATAAGGTCGATTGGATAGATCCAGTGCTACACGACTAAGCGCTTCGTCCATGGGTAAGAGGCAAGAACCATAACGGTTGATTCCTTTACGGTCCCCCAGAGCCTGTTTAAAGGCCTGTCCAAGAGCGATACCTGCATCCTCGGTCGTGTGGTGGAAGTCGATATGCAAATCCCCCTTCGCCCGCAATGTAATGTCCATCAATGAATGACGAGAAAGCTGTTCGATCATATGATCGAGAAACCCGACACCTGTTTGCACATCATATTTACCGGTACCATCCAGATTAATGGTCGCCGAAATTTGCGTTTCGTTGGTATTACGTTCGATACTTGCCTGCCGCACGGGGTGTCCTTCCCAATGACTGATTCGCAGCCCTTAAAATAAGGTGCTTAAACGAAAGTTGTATAGATGACTGACCTTCTTCTAATACGAGAAAAGTCGCGGCTTTTGTAGCAGGTCAGCCCGGTTCATACCAGTGTGATTATCAACCAAAATCGCTTTATCTCACTTCAATGCACCACCGACTATATACCCCGACTAAAGCGCTATAGTTATCTAACATAGAAATTCTCTATTAGGATACCTGTTGTGATCATTGTCATTCACAAAAGGACCTTGTATGAAATATCAACAATAATCAAAGACCTGGATAAGGCGTGGTGTTAAGTGGAAGGTGTAAAATTTTGTTATTAACAGCAGAAACATACTTTTCTCGTAAGATCATCCCTTGACGCGACGCAGTGAATGGACCATTTCAAAAACATGTCTGAACACGATCCTATAAAATGGCGCGGCACGACAATCTTGTCCGTCCGCAAAGGTAACAAAGTGGTAATCGCCGGCGATGGCCAAGTGAGCCTGGGCAATACCGTTATCAAAGCAAATGCACGTAAAGTTCGTCGCCTTGGAAAAGGTGATGTAATTGCTGGTTTCGCTGGTGCGACAGCCGATGCATTTACCCTTTTTGAACGCCTTGAAGCGAAATTGGAAACCTATCCAAGCCAACTCACACGTGCCTGTGTGGAATTGGCCAAGGATTGGCGAACTGACCGCTATCTTCGCAGATTAGAAGCAATGATGGTTGTCGCAGACGCCTCAACATCATTAATCCTGACAGGAAACGGTGACGTCCTCGAGCCAGAAGATGGCTTGATGGGGATCGGATCTGGCGGTTCGTTTGCGTTATCTGCGGCAAAGGCTTTGATCGACATTGAAGGTCTTGGAGCCGAGGAAATTGCGCGCAAATCTCTTGGAATTGCAGCAGATATTTGCGTTTTCACAAATACCAATTTGACCGTCGAAAGTATGGACGCTGAATAATGACTGAACAAAATATTCAACATGCCAGCGCTTTTAGCCCGCGCGAGATAGTGTCCGAATTGGACCGATACATCGTGGGTCAGGATGATGCTAAACGTGCTGTCGCGATTGCTCTGCGCAACCGCTGGCGTCGCCAACAGCTCTCCGAAGAGATGCGCGAAGAAGTTTTGCCAAAGAACATTCTTATGATCGGCCCCACCGGTGTTGGGAAAACTGAAATTGCGCGCCGCCTTGCAAAACTTGCCAAAGCGCCTTTTCTAAAGGTTGAAGCAACTAAATTTACTGAAGTCGGATATGTCGGACGCGATGTTGAGCAGATCGTTCGTGATCTCGTCGATGCGGCCATTTTGATTTCACGAGAAAATCACCGCAAGTCCGTCACCGCACAAGCAGAACAAAACGCAGAAAATCGTGTACTTGACGCCCTAGTCGGCGAAGGTGCGAGTGAAGAAACCCGTCAAAAATTCCGCAAAATGCTCCGTGAAGGTCAGCTCAACGATAAAGAAATTGAAGTTGAAGTAAACGATAGCAGTGGCAGCCAAATGCCGACCATGGATATTCCCGGTATGCCTGGTGCAAGTATGGGCATGCTTAATCTTGGTGATATTTTTGGTAAAGGCTTTGGCCAAAAAACCAAAAAACGACGCATGAAAGTAGAAGATTCGTACCAGCTTCTAATGACCGAAGAGGGTGATAAACTTCTAGACGAAGAAAGCCTTATTCATGACGCCATCCACAACGTTGAGCAAAACGGTATCGTTTTTCTTGATGAAATTGACAAAATTACTGTTCGCTCAGAACGCAGTGGTGGTGATGTCAGTCGGGAAGGGGTCCAGCGCGATCTTCTCCCTCTCATCGAAGGAACAACCGTCAGCACAAAACACGGTGCCGTAAAAACAGATCATATATTGTTTATCGCTTCTGGCGCATTTCATCTGTCTAAACCATCAGACATGTTGCCAGAGCTACAGGGCCGTCTTCCGATCCGGGTTGAGCTAAACGCCCTTAGCCGCGATGATCTGAAACGCATCCTTCTCGAGCCAGAAAATAGTCTTATTAAGCAATACATCGCTTTGATGGGAACAGAAGAACTTACGCTTTCCTTCGAAGACAATGCAATAGATGCCTTGGCTGATCTTGCCGCCGATATCAACACATCTGTTGAGAACATCGGAGCCCGTCGTCTTCATACCGTGCTCGAAAAATTACTTGAAGAGATTTCTTTCACAGCAACCGATCGTGGCGGTGAAAGTGTCGTTATATCCGCTGATGATGTAACAGAACGGGTTTCTAGCCTCGCAAAAGACACCGACCTCTCCAAATTCATTCTCTAACAATGTGAATTGAGCAGAACAATGAAACAGCGTTACCGCCTTATAACTGGTAAAGATGACGACCAATTTTGTCTTCGAATTTCCAAGGCTCTGGAAGAGGGTTACAAGTTATACGGCTCTCCATCACTAACATTTAATGGAACCAATGTTATCTGTGGGCAGGCTGTGATTTTAGATAAAGATATCGACAAGTAACTCTTTATAAATGAGATAAATACAAAAGCAGGAGTTTCAGGACTCCTGCTTTTTTATATTTTGGCTTTTTTATTTTTCAGGCAAAAACTCACGTAAAGTTTAACTCAAGGCTATTAGTATTTGCGTCATCGCTCCCTATATTCCAGTAATCGAATAGTCACGAGAGGATCTTGTAGCAATGAAGGCCTATTCTAAAACGAAAGAGGCGATCGCGAAGCTCACCCCTGAGCAATATCGTGTCACACAGGAAAGCGGGACCGAGCGTCCCTATACGGGTGAATACTACAAGAGCAAAGAGCCTGGAATCTATGTAGATGTTGTTTCTGGTGAACCCTTGTTTGCTTCCTCAGATAAGTACGACAGTTTCTGTGGCTGGCCAAGTTTTACCAAACCCATCTTAACAGCCAACGTAGCCGAGCATAGAGACGCATCTCTTGCAATGGAACGCGTGGAAGTTCGCTCCAAACATGGCGATAGCCACTTGGGGCACGTCTTCACTGATGGACCTGAAGATAAAGGTGGGCTTCGTTATTGTATAAATTCTGCCTCTCTAAGGTTCATTGCTAAGGACCTGATGGCTGCAGAAGGCTATGGTGAATATCTTGATCAAGTGGAGGACGTTTAATATGACTGAACAAGCTGTACTCGCAGGCGGTTGCTTTTGGGGCATGCAGGATCTTATTCGACAACTTCCTGGCGTAGAGAGTACACGGGTTGGCTATACAGGTGGCGACGTAAAAAACGCGACTTACCGTGATCATGGCACCCACGCTGAAGGCATAGAGATTTTATTCAATCCGGAGCAAATCTCTTATCGACAGATTTTGGAGTATTTTTTCCAAATTCATGATCCTTCAACACCCAACCAGCAAGGTAATGATCGCGGATCCGCCTATCGCTCGGCCATCTATTATACCAATGACGCACAACACCAAATGGCGATAGATACGATTGCCGACGTTGATGCCAGCGGACTGTGGCCTGGAAAAGTTGTTACTGAAATTGAACCCGTTGGCGCGTTTTGGGAAGCTGAGACAGAGCATCAGGATTACTTGGAACGCTTTCCAACCGGGTATACCTGCCACTTCCCAAGACCAAACTGGAAATTGCCGGCAAGGGCTGTCGCTGAATAGATCAAAGATGCAATAAGTGCCCAAATTTAAACGAGGTATAAGAATAAAAGCAGAGGCTTTCGAGTACCTGCTTTTATTTTGAATCGTGCGGGAAACGTCATTTCGACAGAGGAATGATATTTATTATTCCGTCGACTTGGTACGATCCAGATTATCGACGTCTTCAACGTTAATAATCTTCATCATCGCCTCTATCTGCTCATCTGATAGCTCAGTGATTTTTTCAGCCAGGCAATTTGCCAGATATGTGGCTTTAGGTGTTAAACCAGCCGTATTTACCGAAACTTTGGGATCTGAACGAATTGCCAGTTCCTCTAATTCTTCGGCGTCATCCCATATTATGTTCAGGTACTGGCATACTCTATGAACAAAGCGTCGGCTTGGTTGGCCTCGATGGCCGTGTTCGACAGAAGACAGGTAGGCTGAGGACACGCCCAAGCCTTTAGCCATTTCTTTAAGAGTAAGATTTCGGTCCGCGCGAATTTCACGGAGCTTGTGTCCAAAGGGGGTCATGAGAACATTATACAGTATTAACAGAGAGGTAGCGAGATTTGCCTTGCGGACAGTCTCTATCTTTCCCGCCTTCTTTTCAAGAGCACATATAATGCGCCACTCCCACCGTGATGGTGCTTGGCATGACTGAAGGCCAAAATGGCCCCACGATTAACCTCATCGTTCAACCAACGGGGAACCATTGTTTTTAATACCCCCTGAGACTGGAGGCCTGAGCCTTTACCAGTAATGATCAGAACATTCCTGAGATTTCTGGCTCTGCAATCACGGATGAAAGCAGCCAAAGAAGACATCGCTTGTATCTGAGTTTGCCCATGAAGGTCCAAGATCGCCTCCATAGGCATCCTGCCTTTGGTAAAGCGTTCTGCCTGCCGACCATCCATGTTTTCTACTTGCCCATGAGAGAGCGGGCTTAAATTTTTCTTGAGCGTTTCTGGTTCGGGTCTAGATTTTACTGGTGCAGAACGATAGGGCTTAAAGGGAATTTCGACATCGCTGTCTGAAAATTCAGCTTCAAACTTATCAGGATCAAAACTTGGCTGGGGGAGAACGCGACCAAAGACATAGTAATCCCGATTTTCCAATGGCTTAACAGTCTTTGAGACCATGCGCCAGAGATCAGGTTCTTTCTTCGCAGTAGATTTAGGTTTGTCTTTTTTAGCCACGTGTTTTCACAACAATAATTAGGGCAATAATGGGGAGAACAGTTCAGGGGAAGCTCTCGACTTTCCCATATGCCATCCCCAATGCCATCAGGCAAAAAGCGATCCATTCACTTTCGCAACTGATGCGGAGGTAATGAAGTTCACCGCCGAATGCAAGTCTCTTGTGAAAAGAAGAGTTTTTTAGCCCTGCTACTTCTACCCGATATACAGATCGAAAGAGGCTTGGGTTTATCCACTTATCTGCTGATTTTGAGCCACTGCTTTAGGGAGCAATAGATAATAGTGCCCTTTTTGTTTCATCTTACCTGCTTGAGCCAGCGCCGGTTCACCTGGTCCCCAGAAAAAATCTCCTCGAACGGGACCGCGGATCGCGCTTCCTGTATCTTGAGCAACCATCAGACGCTGTAGAGGCTTATCGGTCCCAGGCCACGTCGTATCAAGCCAGAGAGGAACCCCCAGAGGCATATGCCGATGATCCACAGCAAGTGAGCGTCTAGCAGTCAATGCAACACCCATGGCGCCAATAGGGCCTTCTCCTTTGATTTCGCGAAAAAAGATAAATCTCTTATTTCTTTGCATGATTTCGTTGGCTCTATCCGGGTTCTCTCGCAGCCAGGTCCGAATGGCCTGCATAGAGACTTTATCTCTCGGAATGATCTCTTCATCAATCAGCGCGCGCCCAATGGCATAGAACTTATGGCCGTTATTTCCGGCATAGCCTACTCTGATTACTTCCCCATCGGGTAACATCACCCGTCCTGAGCCCTGAACATGTAAAAAGAATACGTCCACAGGATCATCTGACCAGATTACCTCAAGTTCTTGATCGTTAAGAACCCCAGATTCGATATCAGTTCTTTCATGATAAGGCACCAGGCGGTTGCCTTTGAGCTTACCAACCAGAGTAGTTCCTTTTAGTTTTTCATCAAAATCACTGAGCCGAACGGATATCAGGTCCTTGGGAACATCATAGAGCGGGTATTTATAAGTCTCATCCTGCGTAAAAGACCCCTTAAGCTCCGCTTCGTAATAGCCCGTGAACAAGCCTTCTTGATTATCGTTATTTTTGACTTGAAAGGGGACAAAATTTTCTTCGAGCCAAATCCCAAAATCCTTATGATTTTCAGCTTGTTCCATAAACTCGGTCAAAGAGTTACAGACAATTTTCCAATCGGCAGCAGTTCCTGCAAGAGCGTCAGGGCCAACGCCCTTGTCATCAGGCCAGCGCCCATAGCGTTGACAACTTTTTGATAGAGCAGGGAAAGCCTCTATAACCTGATCATCCTGCCACCCCGGTAACTCAGAAAATGCGACTTGAGACAGGGTCAACTTATCTTCTAATTCTGCGGTAGGAGCTGGTTTCTTGGCGACTTGATCACAAGAAACCAGCAGTACAGAAGAAATCACAAAGATGAAGCTGCGCACAAACATTGAATGCCCATGCAAGGAACGCCCAAACAAGGAGCACAAAGCTATAAACCAGATCTTAGAAGACAATGGCAATCCCCCAGCCGAACCGATAGGCTCAACTGTAAAAATAGTTAACGATTGGCAAAGTCTAATTGGGACTGCGGGTTTCTACCAGTAGCCAATTTGGGTTTTTATTGTGGGTATCGCGAGAAAAGGTCCAGATGTCAGTAACCTTGGCGACGTGATTGGCATCTCCATCAACTGTGTTACCATTTGCATCGCGGGTGACATTGACCTGTTCTGAAACAAACTTCACCGTAATTACCGCATGGTTTCCTGACATTTCTGCTTCAATAATGTCTGTATCAGAAACCCCAACCATCACAGTTTCATGAACGTGTTTTTGAGCTTCGCGTTCATCAATAGCTGTCTGAAAGCCTCTATAAACATCATCTGCAAGGAGATCACGCAGTGTGTTTTTATCACCGGAGGCATAAGAGTTGATGACCATTTCAAAAGCCATCCCTGCGCCTTTTACAAATTCAGAGGAATCGAAATTCCGGTCTGCTCTGGCGATAGCTGAGAGGCCATTTGCGAGTTCTGAATTGGCAGGAATAACTTCTTCTGCAAACTTGCCACTATGCATGGAACCCGTACGGATTTCTTTTGCAGGCTCGTTTGAAGTCTCAGAAAACTTGGAATCTACAGGTTCGCGTTTTTCACGATTCGGTAAATTAACGACATTATCATTTTCGCTCTGATCCTGTACAAAAGGATCCTGATCAGGTCTTTCTTCAAAGCCAGTACGCTTACCTAATGTACTGCGAAGCCTTAAGACGAGAAAAACTGCAACAGCAGCGAGAAGAACAATTTCAAAAAAAGGGAAACCGTTACCCATGGGTGATTTGTTCCAATAAATATTGATCAACTACTAGTTAGAGACCATTCTAGCCCCTATATTCATAACCACTATATATACTTTAAATAAGCAAGTGCTTAAGAAAGAGCAAGTATGGGAATTATTTTCCTTTTTCTTTTTATCGGTATCCCCTTGTTGGAAATTATCGTTTTAATAGAAGTCGGTGATCAAATTGGCCTGTGGAGTACCATAGGTTTAATTATTCTCACGGCCGTCATTGGCACATGGATGCTTAGATTCCAGGGTCTTGCAACACTTGCAAATGCGCAAAAACAACTGAATCAAGGCGCAATTCCGGCAAGGGAAATCTTTGATGGTATCTGCCTGCTAGCCGCTGGGGCCTTATTACTCACTCCCGGTTTTGTTACCGATAGCATCGGATTTAGTTTGTTAATTCCACCAGTTCGAGAAATACTCAGAAATACCCTGGGTAAAAAAATTGCGGCGGGTATACAAAATTCTCAAGCCCACCGTCAATCTCATGGCCAATCTCACGGCCCGGGATTTCACCCCCAAAACCAGAACCAGCAGTCGTCCCATACCAACACCGGAACTTGGGGCAAAAATGATGATACGATCATTGACGGCGATTTTCAGGATGTCACCGAAAGTGACAAAGATCGGCTAAAATAAACGCGATTATATTTTCGCAACAAAAACCATAGGATAAAAAACATAGGGCAGCTTGATTATCAGCTGCCCTATGTCGTTTTATTTTTACATTTTACAGTATTTTTTTTGGTTGATTCTTAGCTCTTGTCGCCAAAATCACTTCCACTTAATAGAACAGCCCATAGAGGCAATTTGATCTTTCGGTCCTTTGCTTGTCTCGGCGACACTTAGCATGGCATTTAACAATTCTCGCTTGGCATTAGGGACAACCTTAGCTGTCGAAGCATCCAAACGGCCTCGATATTGAAGGCCAAGATCAGCATCAAAACCAAAAAAATCTGGCGTACAAACGGCGTCATACGCCTTTGCTATCTCTTGTTTCTCATCAATGAGATACGGAAAGGTAAAGCCGTTTTCTTGACTGAAGGCTTTCATATTTACAGGCGAGTCAGATGGATAATTTAGATAATCATTCGACATAATCGCCACGACACCTATTCCCGCAGCCTGTAATTTCTTTGCATCTTCAACCAAGTTACCGATTACAGCCTTCACATAAGGACAGTGGTTGCAAATAAAGGCGATTAACGTTCCCTTTGGGCCCCTGACGTCTTCAAGCGTCCATTTTTTGTCATCAAAATCTGAGAGTGAAAACGCAGGCGCTTTCCATCCAAAATCACAAATCGGGGTTTCTAAAAGCATGTTATCTCCAGTAAAATTCTAAGCTCAAGAAGATGTTGTTCTCCTGGCTCTAGGTTTCCATAACTGTGTACGATTATATTTTGAAAATGACATGCAGTCGATACGAGCCCTATGGACTTTCTGTTAAAGATTAAATCAAATAAAGGACCCATTTGGATTGAAATTTTAAAAACCTTTGGGTCATGACTAGTTGAGAACTTATGATATGGTTCAAGACTATGAAATCACAGAA
>CAJXUS010000038.1 GCA_913060675.1 uncultured Rhodospirillales bacterium | reverse complement strand
CGGTCTCGTGGGCTCGGAGATGTGTATAAGAGACAGCCTATGGATATAACTGCTTTCAATGGTTCTGGACGCATGGCGGCTATTTGTAAGCCATTAAAACCGCCCCAGGAAAT
Source organism: uncultured Rhodospirillales bacterium (assembly GCA_913060675.1). Taxonomy (GTDB): domain Bacteria; phylum Pseudomonadota; class Alphaproteobacteria; order Kiloniellales; family Kiloniellaceae; genus Kiloniella. Next base: position 41,680 of record CAJXUS010000038.1, on the reverse strand, counting down.
ACCCAACATACCAAGGTTTCCATCGCACCAGTCTTGTGCCGCAATCCAGTTTATGACTTCAACGCCATCAGCGAGTTCTCGGGGAGAGTATTCATCGTCAAAAACGCCATCTGATTCACCTGTGCCGCTGATATCAACACGAACCCCAGCATAACCAGCCTTGGCGAAAACAGGGTAAGTGCTTTCATCACGGGGCGCTGTGCCATCACGTTTACGATAAGGGAGGTATTCGAAGATCGCTGGAACGCTGTTTATGGTTCCTTTGTTTGCATCAGCGCATTCTGGCAACCACACACGGGCAGAGAGTTTGCGGCCATCTGATAAAGGGATCCATATATTATCCCATTCAACATACCCATCTCTTTGAATAATTTGAGGAGCTCTCATGGCTTCGCTGTTCATTACATAACCTTTACGAAACGAAAAAAGGGCGACCCGCTTTGACAGATTGTCTAATTATCAGACACTCATGACATTTATAAGCAGATCGCCCTCATTCTGTAGAATGGTCAGGAAGATAGAATACTTCCCATTTATAACATTATTTCAAAAAAGACTTGGCTTTCATGGTTTCAGGAATTGGCGCCCCCATCCGGGTAAGGATAGTTGGTGCCAATTGTAGCTGATCAAGAAGGACGTCTTCTTTAGGTCCCTCGCCACCCCCAAACCAATAAAGTGCTACATCCTGTTGATCTTCGCCGTGTCCACCATGATGACCGCGGTCGGATTGCCCGTGGTCAGCTGTCACGATGACTTCAAAGCCATTTTTAATCCAACGCGGCAGGTAGTGAGCCAACATGGCATCAATTGCGAAACAAGCATGATCCATTTGCCCACAATCGTGTCCGAACCGATGCCCCATAGAATCAAGAGTACAGGTATGTAATATCCCGTAATCAATACCATGCCGTTCCGTAAGCATGGTCAGAGTAGCAAAAAGATCTTCGTCAGAAGGGGTCATCTGATTGTTATGACCGTAGCCCGTCATGGTATGAAACCGACCATGGTTAATTGGACCATCTTCTTCGTCATATTCAATATCGCGAACCATATCGAAAGGTGCACGATTAAAAAATTCTGACCAAAAAGAGTGGGTAACAGCACCTGTTTTACCGCCAGCCGCACGCACCTGACTGAAAATATCGGCCTGTTTTACCCGAAATATGGAATTGTTTGAAACAACGTTGTGTTCTTGAGGTGTTACGCCTGTATGGATTGAGGCGTAACAACATGCCGAGGTCGATGGCAAAACCGCGCGCATTTTCCATACGCGGGCTTCGCCAGACTGTACCCAACCTTCGAGATTACCCATGTAACGGCGAGCATCTCTCCAGGGTTGACCATCAAGAATGATCAACAATACTTTATTTTTTACAGCCAAGTGCCGAACTCCTTAAAACGCGGGAATAGCCTCGCTAATTCCCGGCACTTTCCATTTTCCTATGGGCAATAACTTCTTCCAACCAGCCCAATTTCATTTCTGGGACAGAAGAAAGTAAGAGATCTGTATAATCATCAAACGGAGGCGCTAAGACTTCCGATTTTTGACCGTAACGCACGAGTTCACCTTGGTACATTACAGCGATTGAATCAGATATTGATTTAACGGTGGCCAAATCATGGGTGATGAAGAGATAAGCCACGTCTTCAACTTTTTGGAGGTCTAACAATAGTTTCAAAATGCCGTCAGCAACCAAGGGGTCTAGCGCGCTGGTAACTTCATCACAGATAATGAGCTTTGGTTTTGCAGCCAACGAACGCGCAATACAAACACGCTGCTTCTGACCACCAGAGAGTTCCGCGGGATAACGATCAATGAATTTTTCACCCATTTCGATCTCATCTAAAAGCTCTATAACACGTTTGCGCTTTTCAGCCCCACGCATACCAAAATATAGCTCTAACGGCCGCCCAATGATCGTACCAACTGTCTGACGTGGGTTCATCGCCACATCGGCCATTTGATAAATCATCTGAAGTTGACGCAGATCTTCAATAGATCTCTCAGGTAAAGCAGGTGAGAGTTCCTCACCTTCAAATGTAATACGTCCCTCACTCGGCGGAAGAAGCCCTGTGATTACACGTGCAAGGGTCGATTTACCTGAACCGGACTCACCAACAACAGCAAGAGTTTGACCTGGATAGATATCTACTGAAACATTAGATAGCACCTTGATCGCGCCACCATAAGAAGCGGAAATGTTTTCTACAGACAAAATAGGTTTTTCTGTAGGTTTTTTCTCTTCATGTTGAATACTATGAGCAGACACCAATTGTTGGGTGTACTCTTCTTTTGGTGAGTTGATAATATGCTCTGTCGTTCCGTGCTCTACCATTCTACCGTGACGTAAAACCAGTATTTCATCAGAAACCTGAGCAACGACAGCTAGATCGTGCGTGATATACAACGCTGCTACGCCTGTATCTCGAATGGCTTTTTTTATAGCAGCTAATACATCAATCTGCGTAGTCACATCCAACGCAGTTGTTGGTTCATCAAAAACAATCAAATCTGGTTTAGGGCAAAGCGCCATTGCTGTCATGGCACGTTGTAACTGTCCCCCGGAAACCTGATGCGGGTAACGATTACCAATATTTTCTGGATCAGGTAAGCCCAGAGCCGCAAAGAGTTCTACCGCGCGCTCTTCAGCCTGTTTTTTAGTCGACAGGCCATGAAGCAAAGTCGTTTCAATGACCTGCTCCATTAAACGCATAGCTGGATTAAATGACGCTGCAGCTGATTGAGATACATAAGTTACCTCACGGCCGCGTAATTCCCTTAATCCTTGAGCTCCAATCTGGAGGATATCACGTCCATTTACGATGACTTCGCCACCCGTAAGCTGGACACCGCCACGGCCGTAACTCATTGCAGAAAGACCAATGGTGGATTTACCAGCGCCACTCTCACCGATAAGCCCCATTACCTGACCTTTTTTAAGGGTCAAGGATATCTCTTGAGCAATGGTAATGTCGTGTGGTTTTTCTCCTGGTGGATAAACGGTAGCCCCAATTTTGAGGTTTTTAATTTCAAGTAGGTTTTCAGCCATTAGCCTCGACCCCCTTTTAGATCACTAGTTCTATTGAGTATCCAATCAGCAACAAGGTTTACAGAGATAGCAAGAATGGCTATCGCAAACCCCGGTATTAGTGCAGCAGGAATACCAAAATTAATACCATCTTTATTTGCTTTTACCATGCTTCCCCAGTCAGCTTCAGGAGGTTGAATTCCGAGGCCAAGAAAAGATAGAGAAGATAAGAAAAGGATCATAAAGATAAATCTTAACCCTAACTCAGCAACCAAAGGTGACAGAGCATTGGGTAGTATTTCTTTGAAGATGATCCAACGTAAACCTTCCCCTCTGAGGCGAGCGGCTTCTACGTAATCCATTACGTTGATATCTACAGCAACAGCTCGGGACAAACGATATACACGTGTACTATCTAGAATACCCATAACTACGATTAAAGTTAAAAGGTTTCCTGGTAGAACAGAGAGAACTACGAGTGCAAAAATCAATGTTGGTATTGACATCAATAGATCAACAGCACGCGACATGACCATATCGACCCAACCACCTTTAACAGCAGCCGTAAAACCAAGAACTGATCCCAGCCCAAAAGAAAGTATTGTCGCTACGCCAGCAATAAAAATTGTTGTCCGGGCGCCATACATCATACGGGTCAGTAGATCTCGACCAATATTATCCGTCCCCAACCAAAACTTGTCGGACATTGGCTCCCATACATCACCAACGATTTCAGCCATTCCATAAGGCGCTATAACGGGCGCAAACAAGGCTATAAAGAGAAAGCCACTTGTTGCAAGTATGCCAACAAGTGCGCTTATGGGAATTCTTTTAAAATTCATATATCTCTTCCCTTATTTCGGATGTCGTAAACGAGGGTTTGCAACAATCGACACAATATCTGCAACAATATTCAAAGAGATATAAACGCTGGCAAATATCAGGGCACATGCTTGAACAACAGGAACATCGCGTTTGGAAACGTGATCAACGAGATACTGTCCCATTCCTGGATAAGCAAACACCACCTCAACGATAACCACACCAACAACCAAATATGCAAGATTGAGCATTATAACGTTGATAATTGGAGCGATTGCATTAGGAAAAGCGTGTTTTCGAATAACCTGAAAAGGTGTTATTCCTTTTAGTTCGGCAGTTTCAATATAAGCCGATTGCATCACATTTAATATTGCAGCACGGGTCATACGCATCATTTGAGCTAAGACAACCAAAACTAAAACAGCAACAGGTAAAGCAATCGTATTTAGTTTCTGCCCCAGAGACATTGAATCATTGATGATTGCCACTGATGGAAACCATCTTAATTGAACCGAAATAAAGAAAATCAACAAATATCCAAGGAAAAACTCAGGCAAGGATATTGTCGTTAACGTAACGCCGGAAATAAGTTTATCAGGCCAGCGGTTTTTGTACTGTACAGCTAGCAGTCCAAGAAGGACGGCCAAAGGTACAGAAATCAGTGCAGCCCAGCCGGCAAGAAACAAAGTATTACTTAATCTTTGTCCAACTGCTTGAGCAATAGGCTTTCCATTTGATAGTGCGACACCCAGGTCTCCCTGTAATACGCCCGATAACCAAGTGAAATATCTGACATAAGCAGGGTCATTTAAGCCAAGGTCTTTTCTAAGATTTGCTACAGCTTCAGGTGTAGCGGATTGTCCTAAAATTGATTGAGCAATATCCCCAGGCAATATTTGAGTGCCAATAAAAATTAACACAGATGCCATAAGGAGGAGAAGGCAGCCCAACGCAATGCGTTGAGCCACCAAATTCAAAATGGGATGTCCCATGGATCGATATTTACGCTAACCAAGTTTTGGCAAGAGCAAAACCGTTCATAGATTCACCACTTGGATCATCTTCCCATCCAGCAACTGTATCGCTGACGGCATTAATGAAATCATTAAACATAGGCACGATTACGCCGCCTTCGTTATGAACCATAAGTCCCATTTCGCGATACAGACCAACACGTTTTGCCTGATCAAGTTCGGCACGTGCAGCGAGTAACAGTTTATCGAAGTCTGGACGGAAGAAACGTGTGTCATTCCAATCCGCGTCTGATTTATAAGCTGTTGAATACATTTGATCCTGAACTGGACGAGATCCACCCCAGTAAGAAGCTGAGAATGGCTGTTTGTTCCAAACTTCAGTCCAGTAACCATCGTCTGGCTCACGTTTCACATCAAGTGTAATACCGCATTTAGCAGCAGACTGTTGGAATAGCTGAGCTGCATCAACGGCACCAGAGAAAGCGGTTGCTGCTGTTTGCAATGTTATAGGACCAGAGTGACCAGATTTTTTGTAATGGAAGCTGGCTTTATCTGGATCAAATGTACGCTGAGGAATATCTTCAGAGAACAGAGGATAACCGCCATTGATCGGCATATCATTACCAACAGAGCCGTAACCACGTAGGATTTTATCGACCATTTCTTCGCGGTCGATGGCGTATTTCAATGCCAGTCTAAGATCATTGTTGTCAAACGGTGCCGTGTTGCAGTGCATGAGGAAAACGTAGTGACCACGGCCAGATACACTTTTGACTGAAACCCCAGGAACACGCTCTAGCAGATCCGCAATTTTCGGCTCCACACGGTTGATCATATGAACCTGACCACCTTGAAGAGCAGCTGTACGTGCTGTGGCGTCATTTAGAACGACGATCTCAACGGTATCAGCGTGACCACGGTTTCCCGCATCCCAATAATCTTCAAAACGTTCACCAACGTGGCGAACACCTGGCTCATTGACAGTTACTTTGTATGGGCCTGTACCGATACCAGCATCAGGCGCATCCATGCCGCCATCTGGCTGGATGATCAAGTGATAGTCGGACATCAGATAAGGTAAATCAGCATTAGCCGTTGTTAAAGTTACAGAGAACACATCTCCGTCGGCTTTCATGGACTCAATGCCACGCATAATACCTAGAGCACCAGATTTGGTATCGTCACCTGAATGACGTTCCATGGTTTTTAATACGTCTGTAGCAGTTAAGGTTTTTCCGTTGTGGAACTTAACGCCTTTGCGAATTGTGAAATGCCATGTTTTAGCATCTGCAGATGGCTCAATGCTTTCAGCCAGGCGGAACACGATTTCACCAATACGGGAAACTTCGACTAGAGTATCGCCCCACATACGGCCAAAATCGGCAGGAACTTGGGTCAAAAAGGTTGCTGGATCCAGGCTGTTTGTACTTTCACCGCCAGCGAGACCGGCTTTTAGGTGACCACCTTTTTTAGGGCCTGCAGCCAATGCTGTACCGGAAAGAAGGCTAGTTGCAACTGCAGTAGAAGCACCGAGTGCTGCAGCTTTTCCAAGAAAAGCTCTGCGACCTAATTTGCCTTCTACGGCTAGTTTAGCCAAATAATTCATTTCTTGTGACATTTTCATCCTACTCCCTGTTATTAATTGTTATTGAGGTGAGAATTATATGAACATTTTTATTTTATTAGGAACGTTATCATATAACCCATTGTTCAAAAGCATAAACTGTTTCATCGGTATTATAGTCAGTTATGTTCGAAACAAGCGATTATAAAATTCATATTTCACTTTATTATGACTTCGAACTGACAAGTGTTGAAACACACTTTTGATTAATTCCACCTCCATTATGATCCTGTTTTTCAGTATCAAATTTCGAACGGGTCCCACATCGTTCTCTTGTCGCTTTAAAGACAACACCATCCCTAGTCGCGACTTTCTATGCAAAAAACGTCAGCTTTTAATCAAAATTCCCCATCTGGTTAGATGGTTATTGATTGAAGACGTTTTTTGCATAATTCTTTAATTTTTACCTACAATCCACAGTGGTGTTGCTTGCTTTGTAATAACAACTTTCGTCTATGGATTTTGAATGATTCTCGTCAATAAATGCCACTTTGTGCCTTCATTTTCTTGTGTCTAAAAAGACATCGTTATTGATTTCGTCGTGCAATAATTGCGCAGTGCTTCAAGTCCCTTTTCTCGACCAATTCCTGATTGTCGATTTCCACCAAAAGGAACCTCAATACCACCTGCCCAATAATCGTTCACAGTTACCTGTCCAGAATCTATTGAGCGAGAAAGTTGGAGTGCATGGGTGATGTCCTGCGTGTAGATGCCCGCTGCTAAAGCAAAATTAGTACAATTTGCCGCTTCAATGGCTTGTTCGACATTATCAACAACTTGAACGGTAAGAACTGGTCCGAAAATTTCCTCTTGAACGAGTTCGTCATCCATTGGAACATCATCCATAATTGTGGGTGCATAAAACCACCCCTGCCCGGTCTCTTTTGTACTCAATGGATAGCCACCGCATACGCAATTGATGCCGCGCTGTTTTGCTCTTGTCACAAAGCCGTCGATTTTATCCAACTGCTCTTTAGAGTTAATCGCGCCAAAATTTGGGTTACGAAGGGCGTGGCCTGCTTGAAGTTGTGACGTTTTTTCAACAATTTTATCCACCAACTTACGGTGGATGCTCCGTTCGACAACTAGTCTTGATCCTGCAGAGCAGATTTGGCCAGCATTATAGAAAATAGCCCACAAAACTCCTTCTGCTGCCTTTTCCAGATCGCAATCTGCCAAAGCAACAATAGGAGATTTACCACCAAGCTCCAGGGTAACACTGCTGATATTTCTAGCAGCGGCTTGCATAACCAGAGTTCCGGTGCCGACTGAGCCTGTAAACGTAATGTGTTGAACTTTTGGGTGATCAACCAAGGGACTGCCAGCATTTTTACCAGTACCAGAAATCACATTGTAAACACCGTCAGGAAGTCCGGCCTCTTGAAATACTTCTGCCAACATCAATGCTGTCAAAGGCGTTTGTTCTGCAGGTTTAACCACAGCCGTACAACCCGAAGCTAAAGCAGGAGCAACGCCGCGAACTGTTGTCGCTAACGGGTAATTCCAAGGAATAATATGAGCTGTGACCCCCACTGCTTCAACGCTGGTAAAGGAAAACACCCCGTCGCCTAGAGGAAAACTGTCGCCTTGAGTTTTATCCGCACAACCTGCGTAATAACGTAGCGCGCCAATAGAACTGGAAACATCTCCCTTTGCTTCAGCTAACGGCTTACCGGAATCAAGTGCCTCAACCACAGAAAACAGATCAGATTTTTGTTCTAATAAATCGGCGGCCTTTGCTAATATGTCACCACGTTTACTGGGTTTCAAATCCCGCCAAATAGTCTTGAAAGCTTTATTAGCGGCTTCAACAGCAAGATCAACGTCTTCTTTTTGTGCCGCGCTAACCTTGGCGAACATTTTAGCTGTTCCTGGGTCGAGAGTTTCAATTTCCTCTCCTGAAATTGCAGGAACCCATTTGCCATTTATGAACAACTTGCTTGGCAATGCACTCAAGGTACCGCTGTTAAAATATTCTTTTGTTAAATTATCAATTTGTACTGACATGGTCACACCTGATGGCCTTCGCTTTGTAGCGATATAAAATATAAATAGTTAGAAGCGAGAAGCGTTGTAACTGACTTGATAGTTTGAATTAGCCAACCATTGAGTATCGATTTCCACCCCCCAACCGGGTTTATCCGAAAGGATCAGTTGCCCGTTTTCAACCTTATAGCCAGGCTCAAACAGGCCGGTCTGCCATGGGTAATAATCAAGGCCTTCAATCGAAAACTCGAGATATTTTCCTGGATTTCCAATCGCGGCCATCACATGTGCGGAAAACAAAGTAACCAAGGAAAGATTTGCGCAGTGGAGAGTACAAGGTAACCCAGCTTCTTCAGCCATTTTAGTTACCTGAAGGGTTCTTGATACCCCCCCCATATAACAAACATCTGGCTGGACAATATCCACGACTTTGTTATTGATCATCTGTTTCCAAACAACCATGTTACTATCTTGCTCGCCACCAGAAACATCAATACTCAGGGCGTCAGTTACCTGTTTGGTCCAATCCAATTCCCAATACGGACAAGGCTCTTCAAAGTGAGAAATTCCATAGTCCTGAAGCATATGACCGACTTCGATGGCCTTTTGGGGAGTGTAAGCGCTATTTGCGTCAACCAAGAGAATTACATCATCGCCCAATGCCCTACGGACCGTCTTGATAATGTCTTCTGTTCGGCCTGGCCATTGATCAACATCACGGCCACATTCGCGACCAACCCTGAATTTAAAGGATTGATAGCCAAACTGTTCTTTCAAAGCGATAAAACGTTCAGCTTCTTGTTCAGGTGTAATATCGCGGCGCATGCTTGAGGCGTATACAGGAAAGCTCTGTTTTGTACTGCCAAGCAACTGTGCGATGGATTTTCCGGCTCGTTTGCCATGGATATCCCACAAAGCTGTATCAAGACCACAAAGAGCACGATAAAGATACGACCCTGGGAACTTATGCTCTCGTTCCAAAATCAACTGAACAAGTGCATCTATATCCTTAGCGTCTTGCCCCAATGCATGGGGGGCAATATGACGATGCACTATTTGCGAGGTAATATCTGCGTTGTAAGTAGAGACTTGCCCCCACCCCTCGTCGCCTTCTACAGTTCGCACCCGGACAAAACCGACATACTCATTTGAGAAGGTCTCAATACTCGCTATCTTCACACGGAACTCTCTTAGCTAAAACAATCTTGGTGACAACTATGCTCAGAGCTTGCAGATAAAATCAAACGAAGTATTATTGCTCTAAGGCATCGTTTTATTTGTAGGTAAAGTTCGAGGGTTATGAATTATCAGCTTCCCCCCCTTAATTGGCTTCGAGCGTTTGAATCTGCTGCTCGGTATAATAATTTTACGACTGCGGCAAAAGAGCTGAATTTGACGCCGGCCGCGATTAGTCATCAAGTACGATCTCTCGAACAGCATCTTGATTTTTTATTGTTTGAACGGCTAGCACGTAGTCTCAAACTTACAGATAAAGGGCGGGCATATTTGCCATCAGTTCGGCGTGCTTTTGAAGATCTATCCGCCTCTACCACTGGGATTTTTGGCACCAAAGGTAAGCAGTCAATAAACATTCGTTGTACGGCTGCTTTTTCTATTTTTTGGTTGGCCCCACGGCTAAAGAGCTTTTTTGCACGGTATCCCGATATTGATGTTCGGCTTTATACTGCAATTTGGACTGAGGCTCTCGGACAGGAAAACATTGATATTGATATCCGGATTGGTGATGGTAATTGGCCAGGTTTTCACGCCCAGAAGATCCACCATGACCCCTCTATTATTGTTGCCACCCCTGAAAATGCGGAGCTTATTCATAAAGCCATGAAAACTGGAGATGAAACCCTTACTCATCATCTCGGTTGTATACGGATTATGGGGTGTGAGGGGCGTTGGCAAATTATTCTTGAGAACCAGTTAAAGGGCGCAGGTTTAGCTGTGAAAGTTACGGTTGATACGTCCTTAAGTGCTGTCGAGCTTGTTAAGTCAGGGGCAAGTGTTGGCCTGTTGTTAAAACACTATGTTCAGCCTGATATTGATGCCGGGCGACTTGTTCGCGTAATCGAAGATGATTTTTTCTATAACGAGTCACATTATTTGGTGAAACCTATAAAAGAAGATAAATCCAAACCAGAAGGATTGCTCTTTAAAAACTGGTTACTCGAACAGATCGAAATGGATGAAGTAGCTAATCACTACTTCATGCCATAACTTTATCAAACCTTGATCTTATTAGGCGTCAGCAAGAACAAGATCAGCGCCCTTCTCCCCAACCATGATCGCTGGTGCATTGGTATTGCCAGAAATAACCGTGGGGAAAATAGAAGCATCAATAACTCTTAAGTTATCTATACCATGCACTTTTAGATTGCTATCAACCACGTTTTCATCAGGGTTTGGTCCCATCCGACACGTGCTTGTCGGATGGAAGCAGGTCCAGGCATAACCCCGAATATCTTCTATCAGTTGTTCGTCAGTCTTACAGGATGGACCGGGACGAAATTCATCAATAACAATCTCTTTAAAGGCTTTAGTTTCAGCGAGTTCCCTTAAGTATTTAACACCTTCAAGTAGCTCTTGGATGTCTTCGTCAGTGGATAAGTAATTGGGTTTAATGGTCGGTGCCTCAAGGGGATCACTTGATTTAATCTTAATTTCGCCTCGAGATGTGGGGCGACAGTTTGTCAGGCCCAGTTGGAAAGCTGAAAAAGGATCCGGGTTCATCATTGGGCGTGTACCCGCGGGCGCACGGGTATAACTTACAGGTGAAAAATAGAGCTGGATATTGGGTTGAGGCAATTCCGGTCGGGTCTTTATAAAACCGCCCCCCTGGTTGATGCTCAGGCTCAAAGGGCCACGGCGGAATAGCACGTATTTTACCCCTGCGATAAACTTACCCCACAAAGAATGGAGTTCATCGTTTAAGCTGGGCTCAGTACATTTGTAGAGATAATCCATCCCCAAATGATCTTGAAGATGCTGGCCAACCGCCGGACTGTCATGAATAACTGGAATTTCCTGATCTTCGAGAAGTTTTTTAGGACCAACCCCTGATAATTGTAACAATTGCGGAGAATTTATTGAGCCACCACTGAGGATTACTTCTTTTTTTGCATATACTTGTTTTGTTTTGCCCTTGTGAAGGTACTGGATACCGACGGCTTTCTTGCCCTCAAATAATACCTTTGTCGCGTGTGCATTAGTGATTAGTTTTAGGTTCTTACGCTTTAACGCCGGGTGTAGAAATGCTTTTGAAGCGGACTCTCTAAATCCCTTACGGGTTGTGGTCTGGTAAAGGCCAATACCCTCTTGTTCTGCACCGTTGAAGTTGTCGTTATTTTTTAAACCGAGCTCTTCACCAGCTTTTATAAAGTTTTGACATAAAGGGTGTAGATCTTTGGAAAGATCAGAGACATGCATTGGCCCTTTGGTGCCCCGGTATCCATCGTCGCCGAGTTGATTATTTTCAGATTTTTTAAAATAGGGTAAGACATCGTTGTAACCCCAGCCTGGGTTTCCTGCGGCTTCCCAATCGTCATAGTCTTTTTTATGACCACGGATATAGACCATGGCATTGATAGAGCTTGATCCCCCCAGAACCTTACCCCGAGGCCAGTAGCTTTTGCGGTTAGATGTACCCTCGTCAGCTTCCGTCAAATACATCCAGTTAACGGCTTTTTGATAATAAGTTTTTCCATAACCAATCGGAACTTGGACCCAAAATCTTTTATCAGATCCACCCGCTTCCAATATCAAAACGGTGTATTTACCGTTCGCACTTAAACGATTGGCAAGTACACATCCAGCAGAACCCGCACCAACTATTACATAATCAAAAGACTTCATACCCAAATTCCAGAAACAAAAACTCTGTTCACCCCTTGGTGAATCCATAAAGGAAAATATAAAAGGAAAAAATGATGCATTACAAACTAAATATAATCTAAATTGATTAAGACCACGTTTTGTTTGTAAGTAGGGTTGGTATGTTTTGTATCATACAGATACCACTCAATAAATTATATTACATACCTAGTTTAAGAGGTAGTTAAACGTATTTCTCTATTAATAAAATAAACCTTGAGGTTTGCTATATTTAAAAGTCATGGTCTTAAAAATAGAAGTTGAGCGACAAAATGTTACACGTAAAAACAAGTATGTTCTGTAAAATTTTTTTCGTCATTATAACTCTATTATTGTCAGAAAGACCCCGAGCAGATGTTATTACTCTATCCGGTGACGAATGGTCTCCCTATCTCGTTGAAAAACCAGAGATTGGAGGCGTTGTATATGACATTGTTAATACCGCATTTTTACGTGAAGGACATCAAGTCGAATGGTTGTTTTACCCTTGGGCAAGAGCCTTATTTCTTGCTCGAACAGGTAAAGTAACAGGACTTGCTGACGCATGGTTTAGCGAGGAGAGAAACAAGGATTTTTTATTTAGCGATCCTTTTTTAATAAATCGGCTCTCGTTTTTAAAAAGGCGGGATAAGGATATTACATGGAACACCTATGAAGATCTCTCCCCATACACCATAGCTCAAGTTAACCATGCCGTGGTATCTGCTGAGTTCGAAAAAGCGGATTATTTAAAAAAACATAAAGTTCCTTCAGTAACAACAGCTCTAAAACTACTACTCTCCGGGCGTGTTGATCTCTTTGGAGACGATGAGATCAACATCATGGAAACGATGAGGAAATATCTACCTGAAGGGGTTAGTAAGGTAGATTTCGTCACTAAGCCAATCGTTACAAATAAGCTATATATTATTTCATCCAGAAGCCGCCCGGATCATATAGATGTGATCAACACATTTAATGCCGGACTAGCTAAAATGATGGCCGATGGTACTTATCAAAAAATACTACATAAACATGAGATGGACCGTCTGACTGTACTCCCATAAATCAACTTGTTCGTGTTCGTGGCCCCCGAATGCTTGATTTAGTAAACGCAACAACAGTGTCTAATCTCTTCCTTGAAACTCTAAAATCTATTTACCTGTCCATACGGGAGATCGCTTTTCCACAAATGCCAGAGAACCTTCTTTGGCATCATCACTGACCAGCAGTTGTTCATAGTTAACCCAATTCCCACTGCGCATTTCCCGGTAACATTCTTCAATATCGAGGGTTTGGGTTTTTTGAATAACTTCTTTTACGGCTTTAACTGCCAAGGGTGCTGCTTCTAAAATTTGATCTGCAAGTTCACGCGCTGCGTCTAACAGGTTTTCTGCGGAAACAACTTTATTGACCAAGCCCCATTTTAAAGCTTCTTCCGCCGACATCCGACGTCCTGTCAAAAGCATTTCCATGGCCAAAGCTTTTGGGAGGAGTTTTGGTAAACGGAAAGATGCTGCATCTGCAATCAGCCCCACCTTAACTTCTGGGAGGAAAAACTGCGCATGATCTGCTGCGACAATGAGATCAGCTGATAAAGCGAGCTCAAACCCACCGCCCACAGCCATGCCGTTTACTGCTGCAATGATCGGTTTGTAACAATCGTGAAGCTCGGTAATGCCAGCAAACCCACCGGGGCCATAGTCGGTATCCGGAGCCTCGCCTTCACTACTGGCAACGAGATCCCAGCCAGCTGAGAAGAATCTCTCCCCTGCCCCTGTCAAAATAGCGACCTTTAGTTCGGGGTTGTCCCGAAACTGGCAAAACACTTCTCCCAAAGCAAAACTGGTTTTGGCATCAATTGCATTAGCCTTGGGGCGATCGAGCGTTACTTCTAGTACTGCACCGCGTTGTTCAACTTTAATTACATCATTCATTTTCACAGCTTTCTGGGTAACAGATTTATTGTTTAACCATCCGGATCATGGCATCGGCTAATATAACACCCCGCCCTTCCGGCAAGACCATAACCGGATTGATATCTAATTCCATTAGCCGGGTATCGTTTTCTTCAACAAAATGGATAAGCTTCTCTATGGTTTCAATAAGCGCGGGTATATCCCCCCTCGCTAAACCTCTATAGCCGTCCATCATAGGGTAAAGCTTTAAGCTTTTTAAGGCTGCTTCAATATCATTACGAGAGGTAGGTAGAAGCAGTGACGCTGAATCTTTTAAGAGTTCGACAAACACGCCGCCACTTCCAACTACGATGGACAAACCGAACTGAGGATCCCGACTAACGCCGATAATGATTTCAGACACCACATCGGTAATCATTTCTTCGACGAGGACAACATCGGTTAGAGAACGCATTTTTTGTGCAGCACCATCTACCATACTTCGATTTAATAGATTGAGGGCAACACCACCTGCCTCAGTTTTATGAGCGAGTTCAGCTCCAACAGCCTTAACTACGACCGGATAGCCGATTTCATCGGATACGTTTCCTGCTTGATCGATAGGTACAGTAATACTTTTTGGAACACGAAGTCCGTATTGGCTTAAGAGCTGCTTGGCTTGGACTTCATCAAGCATTTCAACTTCGCCCACGAGATCATGACGTTCATTTAAAATAGTGTTGGCGTCATTCACTCTGATCTCCTTCCACCGCCTTCCAATCCAGGCGGCAGAGTTGATCGCTTTCAGTCCGTTATTTAGTCCCTGAAGAGGAACAACGTTATTATCGATTAAAGTTTTGCGGGCATGGGCCGGTAAGTTTTCTGGTAGGGTTGAAATAACGACGGCCTGATGTCCAGATGTCTTTTGTGCAGCTATCATTGCCTGCACGGCAAGATCCCAATCAGGCGCTTTGCCGAGCTGTTCTTTTGGGTAATCCAGAACCAAAAGAGTGGCGTCATACCCACTTTGCATTAGGCGTGTAAAACAAGCCGTTTTCTCTGCCAAGTTTCCCCAGATATAGGTGTGATAATCAAACGGGTTTGAAACCGTAACCTTCTCACCCATTTGCTCTTGTAACTCACGGGTTTGTTGCTCAGGAATAGACCCAAATTGTAAATCGAGTTTACTTCCCATATCAGCAACCAACGCAGCATCTCCCCCAGAACAACTCAACGAAGAGATATTGTTTCCTGAGAGAGGTCCTACGACGTGCAAGAACTTGAGGGTCTCAATGAGTTCCGATAGAGAATGAACTCTGGCTACCCCGATGCGATTAAACAAAGCGCTGTAGAGTTTGTCAGATCCAGCAAGTGTTGAGGTGTGGCTCATTGTTAGTTGAGCACCGATTTCAGACCCTCCAGCCTTTAGTGCAACTACACAAACGCCTTTGCTTCGTGCCTTTTCTACTGCACGACAAAAGGCTGGAATGTCAGCAATTCCCTCCATATGAAGGCCAATGGCACTGATACGGTCATCTTCACAAAGGGCTTCGATATAATCGGGGATAGAAAGTATAGTTTGGTTACCAACAGAGATCATATAAGCAAGAGGAAGA
Organism: uncultured Rhodospirillales bacterium; assembly: GCA_913060675.1. Lineage (GTDB taxonomy): Bacteria > Pseudomonadota > Alphaproteobacteria > Kiloniellales > Kiloniellaceae > Kiloniella. The sequence goes on along the minus strand of CAJXUS010000038.1, from coordinate 25,873 downwards.
GACCTATCTTGCATCGTTAAACTAATGCCAATATTGCCGCTTTGTGTGATGATCGCGACACCACGATCTACCGTCTCGCCGCCGTGTTGATCTGGCCAAAGTGCAGCCCCATCAAGATAATTCAACACCCCATAACAGTTTGGCCCAGCAACGGCTAGATCACCTGTGCAAGATATTAGAGCATCATGATACGGCGTTCCGTCTGATGTTTCTGAAAATCCAGAAGCATAACATACCGCGCCCCCAGCTCCCATTTGTGCCAATTGACCAATGACTTCGACTGCGGGCCCCCGGGGAATTGCCACAAAAGATGCATCAGGGACGGCAGGTAAATCCTGTATTGATGCGTAACAGGATAATCCCTCAACGGTGTCACGCTTTGGATTTACAGGCCAGATATCGCCTTCGTAGCCCATTTTTCGGCATTGCCGAATGACTTCCGCAGCTTCCCGGCCGCCGACAACGGCAATAGATTTGGGGCTTAAGAGACGTTTTATGTTCGAAATAGGTGCCATATTTACTTAACTCCCGAGAGGACGGAGAAGACCCCGAGATATAATGTGGCGTTGAATTTCACTGGTTCCATCCCAGATACGCTCAACCCGGGCATCACGCCAGAAGCGTTCAATTGGCAATTCGCTCATAAGTCCCATGCCGCCGTAGATCTGTAGGGTCTCATCTGTGACTTTGCCCAACATTTCCGTGGCAAACAATTTTGCCATGGCAATATCCTGATCTGCGGGAATGCCTTGATCGAGTTTCCAGGCTGCGCCAAGTGTCAGGTATTCTGCAGCTTGGATCTCTGTTGCCATATCAGCCAGTTTGAAAGAAACCCCTTGGAACTTGCCGATGGCTTGGCCAAATTGCTTTCTCTCAGCCGCCCACTCGACACCCATATCAAAACAACGCTGAGCGCGTCCAACAGACATGGCGGCAACTGTTAAACGGGTTGCACCAAGCCAGGTGTTTGCTTCATCAAAACCTGTTCCTTCTTCTCCCAGGATTTGTGAAGACGGAACTCGGCAATTATCAAAGTTAAGAATAGAGTTATTGTATCCCCTGTGGGAGACACATTTGTATCCATCCCTGATCTCAAACCCCGGAGTATCTTTATCAACGAGGAAACATGTTATTTTCTTTTTGGTCCCTCGGGGAGTTTCCTCTTCACCTGTAGCAATAAATACGATCGCGAAATCGGACTCGTCTGCGTGGGTAATAAAATGTTTGGTGCCATTGAGGATCCAATCATCGCCGTCTTTACGCGCTGAGGCTTTCATGGACCGAACATCAGACCCTGCATCAGGTTCTGTCAAGGCGATACAATCGGTCTTTTCACCACGAATGGTAGGTAACAGATACTTTTCAATCTGATCACCAGTACAGCCACAAAGGATATTGGAAGGGCGGCCAAATATAACGCTTAAAGCTTGTGAAGCGCGACCTAGTTCACGTTCCATCAGTGACATTGTCACATGATCGAGGCCACCACCGCCAAATTCTTCTGGAATATTCGCGGCATAAAACCCGAGACCGAGCACCTTGCCCCGTATTTCCTTGGTTATTTCAGCTGGAACATAGCCAAGTTCTTCGACTTTATTCTCATGAGGGTAAAGCTCTTTTTCAACAAAATCACGTACAGTATCGACAACCATTTGTTGTTCTTGAGAAAGACCAAAGTCCATAACCTGCTCCTATAAACCAGAACGATACTGGTGAACCTAAGTTTGAATAATAAATTAGACGACCTTATCCCGCGCTAAGTTCAACGCAGGATTTTCGTTTTACGAAATAGTCTTTCAACGCATTTTCAAGACCAGAGAATAACATGACTTCTCTGGCCTTGAATATTCGGTTAACCTCTAGATGCCGGAACAGCCATTTCACGGCTACGACGCTTTGGGTTAGGCAACAAAGTGTGGGCATCCATAACTTTTTGCAGGATATCCAATACTTCTGGCTTAGCTGGACAAGCTTTAGCAGCATTTGTATCCACGTGGAGAACCATCTGCTCAGCAGTAGCCAACAAACTATCGTCTGCTGCGTTGTAGAGATTATGGATAAAGTGCAAACGCTTATTATCGAGACCAAGAAGTTGAGTGGTCACTTTAAGTGGTGCGTGAGCGGCAACTTCCATGATGTTGTTAATATGTGTCTCGACCGTATAGTAAGAATTGCCATTGGCATGATATTCCGCATCAACGCCAGCATATTGGTACAGCGCATCAGAAGCGTCACCGAAGACCTGAAGGTAACGGGATTCGGTCATATGGCCGTTATAATCCACCCACTCTGGATGAACTTTATCGGTATGAAGTTCTAACGGTTGGGTGAGATCATCACTCGGAGACCAAGACGTTGATCCAGAAGTATCCGCGTATTGACGCTCTTCATCCTTTTTCAAGGTACTCCCGGAAGCATAGTCATAGCTGCGTAAGGATTGCATGATGGATACCAGGCAATTATCACGAAGTTTTTCAAGGTCACGAATAGAATAACCGGCAGCCTGTTCTTGAGTACCCTCTACCATCCGATCAATGAGTTGATCTGTAAGCTCGGGTGCTTTCAATTTTGTCCAAGGAAGCTGAAGTGCTGGACCAAACTGTTCCAACATGTGACGCATGCCCTGTTCACCACCGGCAAGGTGGAACGTCAAACAGGTTCCCATAAAGGCCCAGCGAAGACCCGGTCCATAGATTATAGCCTGATCGATTTCGTCTGTCGTAGCAACACCATCAGCAACCATATGCAGTGTTTCGCGCCAAAGAGCTTCTTGAAGGCGGTCAGAAATATATCCTTCGATTTCCTTGCGAACTTTAAGAGCGTGCATGCCAATGGAAGTGTAGAACTCCATGGCTTGCTCAACATATTTGTTGTCTGTTAGCTCACCACCCAAAACCTCTACCAAAGGCAACAGGTATACAGGGTTAAAAGGGTGACCAATGATAACGCGTTCAGGATTGATACAATCGACCTGAATTTTTGATGGGAGCAAGCCAGAGGAACTTGAGGCGATAATAACTTCTGGTCCGACATGCTTACTGATTTCAGCAAGTAAGTTACGTTTTAAGTCTTCTCGTTCAGGTGCGTTTTCTTGAACAAAATCAGCCTGGGATACCGCTTCAATCAAATTTGTCGTAAAGGTTAGAGTGCCTTTTTCTCTTCTTGGAGCAAGGTTGAGGCTGTTTAGGGAAACTTCTGCGTTCGCAACAACTTCGCGCATACCTCGTTCTGCATCAGCAGATAGATCTGTCACGATAACATTGATTCCACGATGCAGGCAGCGTGCCGCCCAACCTGCACCAATCACACCAGCGCCAACAACGGCGATAGTTTTTATTTCATTCGTCATTTTCGTAAACCTTATTACAAACTACCGCAGAGCTTAAACTTGCTTAATTGCATTGAATTTTTTACGTGCTTCTTCTGCACTAAGAGTACGTGCGCCCATACGTTCCACGATCTCTTTTGCTCTCGTAACCAACATACCGTTTGTGGCAAGAACACCGCGTTCCATATAGAGGTTATCTTCGAGACCGACACGCACGTGTCCGCCAAAGATAACGGATTGAGCAGCCATGGCCATTTGTGTTGGGCCTACACCAAAGGATCCCCAATTTGCCCCTTCTGGGAGCATATTACGCATGGCCAGCATTGTTTCTCCGTTTGCTTCTGCTGCAAAAGGAATTCCAAGACAAAGCTGGAAGAGAGGCGGTGCATCGATCAGGCCTTCGGCCATAAGCTGTTTGGCCATCCAAATGTGACCGAGTTCAAAGGCTTCGATTTCTGGTTTGACACCCATTTTCTGGATCAATGCTGTCATTTCACGCAGCATATCCGGTGTGGAAACATAAGCGTAATCGCTAAAGTTCAAGGAGCCACAATCAAGTGTGCAAATCTCTGGGCGTACTAGATCAATATGTTTCAGACGATCAACAGGGTTGAGCATATCTGTACCTGGACCACCATTATTCGGGTTGGTCGCATCAGGAACAAACTCACCGCCCATACCAGCAGTAATGTTGATGACAACATCAACGCCCTGGTGATCCATTTTTTCACGGAGCAAACCGACGGTTTCTTGGTAAAGGTTGATGTCGTTGCTGGCTTGACCTGTATCAGGATTACGAACGTGCAGGTGAGCAATTGCAGCCCCTGCCTTTGCCGCTTCAATGGCAGCATCTGAAATCTCTTCAGGGGTTACAGGAACGTTGGTGTGTTTGTCTTTTTTTACACCAGCGCCTGTAACGGGGCAGGTAATAATTACTTCGTTGTTCATAGCTCATACTCATTTTATAAATGGTGGCACACTTAAGTTAAGCGCATCGTTTATTTTAAAATAAGTGTAGGTCGATTCATGATATTTATTTTACATTTTGCGCAAGTTATGAAACATTTTCCACGAACAAATAGATCGCGATCGAGAACGAAATATGTACCTTTTTGGAACAGTGGCAGAAAAAAAACCTCAGAAAATAGCCTTCCTACTGGTTCCGGGGTTTTCTATGCTTTGTTTTTCCTCTGCTCTTGAGCCTCTTCGTGCGGCAAATATGAAGGTCGGAGAAAAATTATACGAGTGGAAACTCTATTCGATCACTGGAGAAACGGCCCGTGCCAGCAATGACATGGAACTCAACGTTGATGCCGAACTTGGTGATGATGAAGCCATACCCATACTCATTGTTTGTGCCAGTTACGATGTTGAGAAGAGTTATACCGAAAAGCTTGCCGCTATTTTAAGAAAGCTGAGATCCAAAGGAACTGAATTTGGGGGGATGGATGCTGGTAGCGAAGTCTTGGCAAAAGCAGGTCTTCTCGATGGTTACAAAGCAACAGTACACTGGGAAAATTTCGAAGGTTTTACTGAAACATATCCCAATATACAGACTGAACTTGATATCTATGTTGTCGATCGGAACCGATTTACCTCTGGCGGTGGCACAACGAGCTTGGACATGATGCTCCAATTGATCAGAGTTCAGCATGGTTTGAAATTATCAGCGGATGTTGCTGATGTCTTTATCTATCAACGATTTCGCGAAGGTAATAACCCTCAACGTTTGGCATCGGACAATCCACAAATTAGAAAAAATAAAATACTCACCACAGCCATAGAAACAATGGAAGAGCATGTCGAAACTCCTTTCCTCATACCAGAGCTTGCCCAAGAAATCGGTTCTACGGTTCGCGAACTAGAACGACTCTTTAAAAAGTATTTAAAAACCTCACCCGCTACATATTATAGGAACCTACGCCTCGACGTTGCTCAAAGGTTACTAAAACAAACAGATTTCTCCATTTTGGACATTGCTATAAGGTGCGGCTTTAACTCGGCGACATCATTTGCTCGGAGTTATCGAAGCCGCTTTGGGCAATCGCCAAGAACGAGCAGACGCATTATATAAAGACGGATATTTTACGTGAACAAACCTCTCTTGATTTCTAACGAACAAGCTACAGTCGGCGTAACTTTAAAGGGAGGATGTATAACCTCTTATACTTTAGTTACAGCCGATGGTGATTTTGATATCCTGAAATCATTTGGACAAAGAAATAAGGCGTCATTTCCCTTAATTCCCTATTCCAACCGTATAAAAAATGGTCGTTTTGTGTTTGAGGGGACTGAATATCAATTACCTCTAAATTTTGGCGACCATCCTCACTCTATTCACGGTGTTGGTTGGCAAGAAGAGTGGAGCGTCCTTAATCACGAAGAAGGCTGCATCACTTTGGAGTTGATACACGATGGGACGCAATGGCCCTTCCCTTTCAAAGCAATACAAACGGTTAAGCTATCAGGTGCTGACTTATATAATGAAATCCAATTGACCAACCTGGCAAAGACCTCAATGCCAGCTGGCCTGGGTATGCATCCCTACTTCCCTCGTCATGGTAAGGCAGTACTTTCCGCTGAAGTAAGCAAGGTATGGAAAACGGACGACACCTGTCTTCCGATAGAGAAGGTATCTTGCCCGTCTCATTGGAATTTAACCGCGGGGGCTATTGTAGATGAGCTTTATTGTGATAACCAATTCGATCCTTGGCCAGGTACGGCATATATTAACTGGCCAGATAAAAAAGCATCTGTGACGCTTACTTCAAGCGAAGATTTAAACAGACTTGTTGTCTATGCCCCAAAGGATGAAGATTTCTTTTGTGTCGAGCCTACTTCACACATCACAGATGCCTTTAACCACGCGTCTCAAGGAAAACCTCAACAAGAAACAGGTATACGTATCTTAGAGTCAAATGAAACCTGGACTGTTTGGATGAGATTATCTCCTCATTTAGCTTAAACGGCTCATTATAAATCTTTCCAGATCGTCGAAATCCGGGTTTCTGATTATCCGGCCTTCAAATAGATATCTTATAACATACTATTTTTTTGCATCTTTCGTAATTCTTTTGACCTAAATCAAAGGCAAACCTCGTTAACAAGCAGATGATACGGCCTATTAGGACTTATTATATGTTGTAACGAAGGGAGATGCTTCGTGCCAAATCCAAAGGCATGGGCGATAGGAATTACCGATATTGGTGTGGTAGTCACGGATACTCTGGCGTCACAGCAAAGCAGACTTACTGCATTGGCCTTACATCTCTCATTTATTACGATACTTTTTCTTAGTTACCTAACGTTGTTCACAACTGAAGCGTACTCTGCAAATCGTACGTTTGATAAGTATATTAGCAAAGTAACAGCAACAGATCTTTATAGCGGCGCCACAGACCTTCGGATTGTAAAAAGCGCCCCCTCTTATGCTGAAATACTTAAAGAAGGCGACCTGGTCGGTTACGCCTACCTAAACACTGACTTTGTCAATGCAACGGGGTATTCTGGAAAACCCATCCACGTCATTGTTGGTATTGATCCCAAAGGTATTATTACTGGTACAAAACTGGTTAAACACAGTGAGCCTATTGTCTTAGTAGGTATTCCCGAAGAGAAAATCACCAACTTTATGTCCGGCTATACCGGTATAGATAGCATCTCGCGTAATGGACAAAATAGAGATGCTGGTGAAGTTGATATGATCAGTGGCGCCACTGTAACAATCATGGTTATAGAAGATTCCATTCTACGATCAGCCATAAAGTTCGCCAGACATATCGGCCTCGCAGGTTTAGGGGATGAAACTAATGCACTCCCATCTGAAATCCGTTCCGTCGATACATCTTACGACAAAACGGATGATTGGCAGACTTTGCTTGGAAATGGCGGTGTCCGTCACCGGGTAATAACCGTAAAAGAAATTAACGATACCTTTGTTCTATCAGGAAACAAAAAAGCAGCTGCACGTCCGGAAAAGGGCAACCCGGAAGATATTTATATTGATCTCTATTTGGCCCCAGTATCCGTACCTTCTATTGGACGTAGTTTACTAGGTGAAGCCGAATACAAAAATCTTCTGGCTGATTTAAAGCCCGGACAAGAAGCCATCATGGTTTTTGCCAATGGGCGCTATTCCTTTAAAGGTTCTGGATATGTGCGCGGCGGGATTTTCGATCGCTTCCATCTGATACAAGGTGAAAGCAGTGTTCGCTTTAGAGATAAACTCCATAAACGTATTGGTGATCTTGGTGCTGAAGGTGCGCCATATTTTAAAGAAATTGGTCTTTTTCGGATACCTGCCGACATTGACTTCAACCCTGCAGAAAATTTTAGAATTGAATTACTCGCCAACCGTCCTATTGGGGCTATCAAGAAAATCTTCCTCGCATTTGATGTCAATTATGACCTCCCGAAACCCTACGTCAAAGTCGAAAAAACAGTACCGAAACCGCCAGTTACAAAACAGACAACAAGTAACGTTTCTGAGATAGATGAAGCCGATAATGCAGCCAGAATTGCCCTTTGGAAACGGATGTGGGACCTGAAACAGGTCGAAATAGTCATACTTTCTATAGCCTTAGCTGTTCTAACAATTATCTTCTTTTTCCAAGAGTGGCTGGTGCTTAGACCCCGTCTTTTGACCTGGACCAGAAATCTATTTCTTGTTTTCACACTTGTATTCGTTGGTTTTTACGCTCAAGCCCAACTTTCTGTCGTTAATGTCCTCACCTTTTTTAATGCCCTCCTAACTGACTTCAGCTGGAATTACTTCCTGATGGAGCCAATGATCTTCTTATTGTGGCTGTCAGTAGCAGGCGCTCTTATTTTCTGGGGACGTGGTGCTTATTGTGGCTGGCTTTGCCCTTTTGGCGCGTTACAAGAATTGCTCAGTCAGATCGCCAAGAAGCTTAAAATTCCCCAAGTTGAGCTACCATGGGGGCTTCATGAACGGTTATGGCCCATTAAGTATATCCTCTTCCTGGGATTGTTCGGCTTATCGCTCTATTCTCTTCAGGATGCTGAACACTGGGCAGAAATAGAACCCTTCAAAACGTCGATTATTCTTAAGTTTGCAAGAGACTGGCCTTGGGTTCTCTATGCGGTGACGTTACTTGCTGCCGGGCTTTTTATCGAAAGATTTTATTGTCGTTACATTTGCCCACTCGGTGCAGCACTGGCAATTCCAGGCCGCATGCGCATGTTCGAATGGCTGAAGCGTCATCCTAAAGACTGCGGCAATCCCTGTAATACCTGTGCCAAGGAATGCATGGTTCAAGCCATTCATCCCACAGGTGAAATAAACCCCAATGAGTGTCTCTATTGCCTGCACTGCCAAGTGGTCTATCACGATGATCATCGTTGCCCACCTATGGTGCAAAAACGCAAAAGAAAAGAACGCTTGAATGATCTTCAGAGTAAAAGCTCAGCCATTCGTAAATCTGGCTGCTCTGCTACTGAAGTACCTGATTTTATCGGCGAAGATATCAATAACAAATCTGTCTCGGATGCCTCGGCCAAAGTGGTCAAAGGCAAAAAGGACGGAGCTGCTTTGAGCAAAACTAAACCCAAAGCAGCAGAACCGTCACCCTAACGGTGATAGCACGCCCAACCTGTTTAATGGTGAGACAAGAGACAGGAACGGCACTTAAAGAGGAGCATAGAAATGTCTGAAGATAAAGGTCTGTCAAGACGTGACCTACTTGGAGGGTCAGCTAAACTGACAATGGCTGGAGTTGGTGCTGCAGCCCTTGTTGGTTCGGTTACACCCGCGCATGCCAAAAATCCTGCTGAAGTTGAACCTGGCCAGCTAGATGAATATTATGGTTTCTGGTCATCTGGGCAGGCTGGCGAACTACGCATCATGGGTATACCGTCCATGCGTGAATTGATGCGTGTTCCTGTTTTTAACCGTTGTTCTGCAACGGGTTGGGGACAAACCAATGAAAGCAAAAAAATTCTGACCGAGAACCTGCTTCCACAAACCAAAAAGTTTTTGGAAACCCGTGGCGGCAATTATCAAAACGGTGATCTTCATCACCCTCATATGTCCTTCACAGATGGTGCCTACGATGGCCGATATCTGTTTATGAACGATAAAGCCAATACACGTGTTGCTCGTGTTCGCTGTGATATTATGAAGGTCGATAAAGTTATCGAAATTCCGAATGCCTCTGATATTCACGGCCTACGTCCACAAAAATATCCGCGCACCGGTTATATCTTTGCCAATGGTGAACACCGGGTACCGTTGCCAAACGATGGCACAGTCCTCGATGACCCAAGTAAATACTTTGCAATTTTCACCGCAATTGACGGTGACACTATGGAGGTTAAGTGGCAGGTTAAGGTCAATGGTAACCTCGATAACGTCGATGCTGATTACCAAGGTAAGTACGCTATTGCTTCTTCTTACAATTCAGAAGAAGGCGTTACTCTTGCTGAAATGACTTCTGCTGAGCAGGATCATGCTGTTGTCTTTAACATCAAACGTATCGAAGAAGCTGTTGCCAATGGTGACTATGAAGTCTTCGATGGTGGTGTGCCAGTTGTAAACGGCCTCAAAGGATCTCCTTTAACAGCTTATATCCCAATCTCTAACAGCCCGCATGGTGTTAACGCTGCGCCAGATAAACGACATATTGTTGTAAATGGTAAACTATCTCCGACTGTATCCGTTATCGATGTGGAACTGTTGGACGATGTGTTTGAAGGTAAAATCAAACCACGTGACGCGATCGTAGCTGAACCACAATTGGGTCTTGGCCCTCTTCACACTGCCTTTGATGGTCGTGGCAATGCCTTTACCACTTTGTTCCTCGACAGTCAGATCTGTAAGTGGAACATGGATAAAGCGATCCGTGCCTATAAAGGTGAAGACGTTGATCCAATTTTGCAAAAACTGGATGTCCACTATCAACCAGGACACAACCATACTTCCATGGGTGAATCCTTAGGCGCTGACGGTAAGTGGCTGGTATCTCTTAATAAGTTCTCAAAAGATCGGTATATCAACGTTGGTCCTCTGAAACCTGAAAATGATCAGCTTATTGACATTTCAGGTGATGAAATGAAGCTGGTACATGATGGCCCAACTTTTGCTGAGCCACACGATTGTATCATTGTTCACCGTTCTGTTGTGAACCCTGCTCATATCTATGAGAGAACTGATCCTACATTTGCTGACACCATCGCAATGGCAAAAGCTGATGGTGTTGATCCTGAAGATTGCCAGGATGTTATTCGGGATGGCAATAAAGTTCGTGTTTATATGAACTCTGTTGCTCCAGAATTCAGCCTGGAAAAATTCACTGTCAAGCAAGGCGATGAAGTTACAGTCGTTGTTACCAACCTTGATGATGTGGAAGATCTCACCCACGGCTTTACGCTTGCAAATTATGGCGTTTGTTTTGAGGTTGGCCCACAACAGACGGCTTCTGCGACTTTCGTAGCTGATCGTCCCGGTGTTCATTGGTTCTATTGCCAATGGTTCTGTCACGCTCTGCACATGGAAATGCGCGGCCGTATGTTAGTTGAACCTGCTTAAGGTTTAATGGAAAAAAGGTTATGGCCCGATTTTTCGACAAAAAGATAGCACAACCATTTAAGTATCTCGTTTTGATCGGGATAATGGTTGCTGCTGCCCTACCCGTTGATAGCCGGGCTGAAACCATAAGGGTATCTCCAGAATCTCAACCTTTATCAGAGGTTCTGGAGAGTGCTCAAAACGGCGATACCATCCTTCTGTCCGCGGGCGTCTATCGCGGATCGCTCGTCCTTGATAAAAGCATCATTCTTCAAGGCGAAAGCGGCGCCACGATTGATGGTCAAGGTCAAGGCCATGCAATTAAAGTTCTTGCACCAAATACAGTTGTCCGTGGTCTGCATGTCAAAAATTCAGGACAGGATTTATCTGAACAAGACAGCGGTATTTTTGTCCATAAAACGGCTCATAATACTGTTATTGAAGATAATTTCCTACAGGACAATTTAATTGGCATCTACTTATGGGGTCCCAAAGATGCAGTTGTTAGAGACAATCAAATAGAAGGTCTTCAAATCCTTCATGTAAATGATCGAGGTAACGGCATACAGTTGTGGAATACACCGGGTTCCATTATAGAAGGCAATACAGTTCGTTTTGGGAGAGATGGCATTTTTACGACGACCAGTAAAAATAATACATTTCGTAATAATACATTCGAAAACACCCGTTTCGCCATCCATTATATGTATACAAACAACAGTGTCGTTACTGGCAATATTTCACGCGGAAACGATGTCGGTTTTGCCCTGATGTTTTCCAAAAAACTTAAGGTAACAAATAACCGCTCTATAGATGATAACGAGCATGGATTTGCTTTGAATTACGCCAATAGGTCGGTTTTTGAAGGCAATTGGGTTAAAAACGGCGGCGTTAAATGTGTCTTTATCTATAATTCCAATAAAAATACTTTTAAGAGCAACCGCTTTGAAGGATGTGATATCGGTATCCATTTCACTGCGGGATCAGAACAAAACTCTATTACGGAAAATGCCTTTATCGGCAACAAGCACCAGGTCAAATATGTGGGAACCCGTGATCTAGATTGGTCTCAAAACAATAGGGGTAATTATTGGAGCGATAACCCAGCTTTTGATCTCAATGGAGATGGTATTTCGGATAGTGTTTACCGACCGAACGACGTTCTTGATCGTGTGATATGGGCCTCCCCCTCTGCCAAACTCTTGATCAATTCACCAGCCATGGAAATCTTACGTTGGTCACAATCTCAATTTCCTTCACTGCAGCCGGGAGGCGTTTATGATAGCGCACCGCTTATGACACCGCCGATGGCAGATATTGCAGAAAACCAATTTTCTTCCGCAGAAAAGCAAAATGAGGAGGAACAAAATTCGGAGGAACAAAACCCATGACAATTACATCTGACAACAACAGCATATGTTTGAATAAAGTAAGCAAATGGTACCCTTCCCACAAAGCGGTAACTGACGTTGATTTAGAGGTGCCTGAAGGGTGCTTAATGGCCCTCGTTGGCCACAACGGTGCTGGCAAAACGACCTTGATGAAACTAATTCTGGGACTGATCCAACCCACGTCTGGTCGTTTATCAATTTTAGGCAAAAACCCTGGTGATCAAAGCGTTTTCAAATACAGAGAAGGCATTGGCTTTCTGCCCGAAAATATTTCCTTCGATGCCAATATGACTGGTCGTGAACTCATTACCTTCTTTTCTCGCCTTAAACAGGTAAATAAATCTCGGAGTTTGGAACTCCTGGAAATGGTTGGTCTTGCTGATGCCATGGACCGTCGCTTTAAAACCTACTCTAAGGGGATGAAACAACGTCTTGGGCTCGCACAAGCTCTACTTGGTAAACCACGGCTTCTTCTATTAGACGAACCTACCTCAGGTTTAGATCCCGCTGCTCGTCGTCATTTTTACGATATTATCCGTGAATTAAGACAAGATGGCGCCACTATTTTACTTTGCTCTCATGTTTTGACAGAGCTCGAGGCACAAACTGATGCAGTTACCGTTATGAATTCTGGCCGGGTCGTTGCTTCTGGAACATTGGATGAACTCAGAGAGCAAGCCGGATTGCCTCTATCTATGCGCATTACAGTCAAAGAGGGTATGAGCGAACAAGTTGCGTCTCCTCTTCGGGCTCAACAAGCAACCATTACAAAGTTAAATGGCCGCCATTTAGAGCTTGAATGTGATCCGCAATCAAAAATGAAATTGTTAAGACATCTAAGTGAAGCAGGATCAGACGTAGAAGACGTAGAGCTATTTAATTCTTCTCTCGATCAACTTTACGCAGTGTTCAGCGATAGAAAGGGAGCGTGATATGAACGCGATCTGGACAATAGCCCTCAAAGAATTTCGGGATGCTCTTCGTAATCGGTGGATACTTGCTGCCAGTCTGCTACTTGCATTGCTCGCTCTCAGCCTGGCATTTGTCGGAACGGCTCCGGTGGGTAACGTCGATGTAAGTATGATGCAGGTTACAGCGGTTAGCCTCGCCAGTTTATCAGTGTTTTTGGTGCCTCTCATCGCTCTAATGTTGTCCTATGACACAATCGTTGGAGAAATCGAACGTGGGTCCATGTTATTGCTGCTCACATATCCCGTTAGTCGATGGCAGATCATATTTGGAAAATTTCTTGGACATACCATGATTTTGTCCGTAGCAACGATCATTGGATACGGTTCAGCAGGTTGCTTGATCGCTTATAATGCCGAGGTAACCACTGTCGATGACGCTCTAATCTTCGTCAGCTTAATCGTTACAACTATCCTTCTCGGCAGTGCCTTTATCTCACTGGGGTATCTATTGAGTGTCATCGTCAAAGAGCGCGCAACAGCCATTGGTCTGGCAGTTGCGGTATGGCTCTTTTTTGTTCTTCTCTATGATATGGCAGTACTTGGCGCTCTTGTTGTTGACCAAGGTGAAAACATGAAGGCTGATTTTGTTAATCTGCTCCTGCTTTTCAATCCTGCTGATTCATTTCGCCTACTTAACCTTACCGGCTTTGATAGCATGGCGGCATTATCAGGCATGTCCTCAATAGCCGGGCGAGCAATTTTACCACCGGAATTCGCCTTATTTGCTTTGGCTTCATGGATTACGTTGCCCTTGCTTATATCTGGACACATTTTTTCAAGGAGAGAGATATGACCCTCCTTTCTTACACTCAAAATACGAAAACAAAACTAGTCGGAAAATTCTTCATCGTTTCATCGCTCGTTACTCTGCTTACAGGTTGTTTTGGAAATGAAGATATCGCCATCCCCGGCCCGCTTGAATTAACATCTAATGATCAAAGTTACTTCTGTGGGATGACAGCAGCTGGACACCCAGGTCCTAAAGCTCAGATCCATATTTTAGGCCGTAAAAACCCGATCTGGTTTGCAGCAGCAAGAGATGCTGTCGGTTATTTAAAACTGCCTGAAGAGAGTAACGAGATTCTGGCTCTTTACGTCAGTGATATGGGCAAAGCCAGTTGGTTAACTCCTGAAACAGGCCCTTGGGTAGATATCAACAAAGCAACCCTCGTCATCGAAAGTTCTAGAAGCGGTGGAATGGGGGCACCTGCTGTCGTTCCCTTTGCAGAAACTTCTGATGCTCAATCTTTTGTTGATCAATATGGCGGACGGATTGTTAAGTTAGATGATATTCCGGCTGATTACGTTTTGGGTATGGTCGAGATCCCCGATAACCCCGAGATCTCTTCTACACACTAAATAAATTATAATAAATACTTAGGTACGGATAGATGTCTCAGTCCTTCAACAGAAGACGTTTTCTACAGATCACAACGACAGCGACGTTGTTAAGCGCGACCAGCAGTTATCAAGCTTCTGCGAGCGAACAACAACAGCAACTCTACCGTTGGCAAGGAGTGGCGCTCGGCGGGCAGGCAGAGATTTTACTTCCGGCTGGTTCAAACTCAGATCTAATCGGAAATGAAGTGATATCTGAACTCAAAAGGCTGGAAGGTATTTTTAGCCTTTATGATCCGACATCGGAAGTAAGCCAGCTAAACAGAACGGGTGTGGTAAAAAATCCTTCTCCTGAGCTGGTTGAACTACTTGAAAAATCCAAGCAACTTTCAGAACTTACCAGTGGCGCCTTTGATATTACAGTACAACCGTTGTGGGAGTTACATAGCGACAATACTGGTTATTCTCAGGCGCAATTACTTAAGTTGGAACAATCCATTAGGGGGCTTTTGGGGTATCAAAACTTAAATATCAGCAACGAAAAAATATCATTTGATAAAGGGGGAATGGCCATAACCCTTAATGGGATCGCACAAGGCTATATTACCGATAAAATCACACAACTTCTTTCCAATCATGGCTTTAGTGATAGCTTGATAAACATCGGCGAAATTAAAGCACTTGGTCACCACCCTGATGGTCGAAATTGGAAAGTCGCAATCGCAGATACAAGTTCGACGAATGAGGCCATTCAAGCACAACAGAACTCTGTTTCTTTAAATGATGGCCAAGCAATTGCAACCTCTTCATATCTGGGTACAACAATTTCTGACGGCACCCCTCACCTGTTAAATCCACTTACTCACGAAGACGAATATCGTTATCAATCCATGAGTGTGATCGGCCCTGATGCCACTACGGCTGATGCGTTATCAACGGGCTTTTCCTTTATGTCGATTGAGAACATACGAAATGTTGTGAATACTCAACCAAACCTCAAAGTTCATGGCGTTGACAAAACAGGACATATTTACAGCGTGTGAATATCTTTAGGTGTAGAATTTTCAGGTCTCTAAAGTCCTCTAAATAGGCACACTACTTCAACAGCCCGAGGCTTGATCTAAAAATGATGGGTTTTATCGGTTTCTATCTGAGTATTTGTGACATATGCCTGGTTTGAGCGTGCGAAAAGCTATTTAGCTTTGAAAGTACCCCGAATTGATGACTCTCTCTGTTTCAGAATGACCGGGCAAAACCATAGCGAAACCCTCAATAATTTCATCTCTAAATTTTGCTAACTCTGTCATTTCAGGTGAATGATAAAATTCCAGAGCTGCCTCAAAACTTTTTAGTTTATAGACTACCATACCGGAATAGCTGGTTTTACCTTTAAGTGCTTTGACGGGACTGGAAATCATTACCTCAGCACCGTACTTATCGGCGATAGGAAGAGACAATGGTCCAAGCTCATCAATCCTTGATCTATCGATAACATTGTAATGATGAAGAACATATCCAGCCATTTAAAGGGGTTCCTAGTTTTTATATTTTAAAACAGATAGTTATCACATAGAATAAGTCATGAACAGCCTAAGGCAGAGTTACCCATCTTTATAGGATGCTAAGAAGCCTTACCTATCGAATACACATGAGGTATTCAAATCTTTTATGAAACCGGATTTATTTAAAGTCATAATATAATTTAAGAGACAAACTAACGCATAATATCGCACAGTATCGTGTCTTTCTTTGCCTTAAATCATCAAAAGATTACCTAGATTGGAACGCGATGCCTGTCGTTACTTCTTCAATATCCGAACTTGAAGCACTCTCACAAGCAGCACTGGTTGCTTCGGGTGTTTCAGCCGATATGGCTCTATCGGTCGCACGTGCAGTTGTCCAGGCTGAGAGTGAAGGTAATCAAATTTGTGGATTGCTTTATATTCCGCTTCTTTGCGAGCAATTGAAGTTTGGTAAAATTGATGGTCAGGCGAAGGCAAGTATCGAAATAACTGCTCCAGGGGCAATAATAGTAAATGCTGAAGATGGATTAGCTCATCCTGCTATTGAGCTCGGAATGCCTTATTTAGTTGATGCAGCTAAAAAGCTTGGCATTGCCGCTATGACAGTAACAAATTCAACCAATTGTCTGGCTCTTTCTCATTTTGTATTACCACTCGCTCAGACTGGTTTGATTGGTCTTGGGTTTGCCAACTGTCCTGCGGTAATGGCCCCTCCAGGCGGCAAGACACCAATACTCGGTACTAATCCTATAGCAATGGCAATCCCTGGCGAAAATGCCCCAACCATAGTAATTGATCAAAGCACAACTGCTGTCGCCATGACCCAGCTCATTATCCGGAGAGATCGGGGTGAAAACATTCCAGAAGGTTGGGCCCTTGATAAAGATGGCTCTCCTACGACTGATCCGGAAATGGGGTTGGCTGGAAGTATGCTGCCAAGTGGAGGGCATAAGGGCTTTGGTATTGCCTTGATTGTGGAGGTTTTGAGTGCAGCTCTATCTGGTGCCCAGCTTAGCTCTGAAGCCAGTCCTTATTTTGGCGATCAAGGAGGTCCTTCAAGAACGGGCCAGAGTATAATCGCTATTGATCCAGTTAAATTTAACCCCAATTTTCTTGATAGTATTCAAAACCTTTGCGCTTCTATTGAAAATCAGGAAGGCGCGAGACTACCCGGTAAACAAAAATCAAATAGCCTTATTAATGCAACTAAACATGGTGTCTTGATAGAGGCGTCACTTCTACAACAGATAAAGGAAATATCAGGCCTGCTTAGTTAGATACTATCTTAAATCGAATAATGCATTCTGTAAAAAACAATAGTCCTTACATATATTTACGAGCGTTGTTGTGAAAACACAGCAACATTTTATCTTTTAACTCATGTGTTCAATTTGTATCGCATTATTATAATCGCGATTGAATTGTATGATTGTTGATATTCCTCCTCTCGCGCATGATTTTTATGAAGAAATAAGAACTCGAAATGAGTCAGTTAATTCTCCAGGAACCAAACAAATAAAACAGTAATAATAGCGACAGCTACAAGCTGTACTTGTCAGGAGTGCATAATGGATATCAAGACCTCCGGTTCTGGCCAGTTATTTGGCCGTCATCGGCGTAAGATTGCCCCTTTTGAAATACCAGAACATCCAGGTCCTAATGCCAGTCATGAAGATCTTGAGGCTTGGGCACGTTCTAAAGCCGCAAACTTTAACCAACATGTCATAGGCTACGGTGCTTTAGCTGAAGGAGAATGGAAAGCCGCGAAAATTCCAGAACCGGATCTCGGCACGATGCGCCGTTACAGGCTTGAGCGTATCAGGGAACAACTAAGAGCCAGGGATTTGGCTGGGATCTATCTTTATGATCCCTTAAATGTGCGCTATGCGACCGATGCCAGCAATATGCAGCTTTGGACTCTACACAACCCGGTTCGAGCCTGTTTTGTCGCCACAGATGGCCCTGTTATTCTTTATGATTTTCATAATTGCGAACACCTTTCCGATCACTCTGAGGTCGTAGATGAAGTTCATGCTGGTATTGCCTGGTTCTATTTCGAAGCTGGTAATCGTGTAGAAGAACAGGCTGCCAAATGGGCCAAAATAACAGCTGGTTTGGTCCATCAATATGGCGGAGGCAACAAACGTCTCGCATTCGATCAGGTCGACTCACACGGGATCCCTCACCTCAACCGTGAAGGGATAGAGGTTATTTACGGCGAAGATGTCATGGAAGAAGCTCGGAAGATTAAATCTCCGGATGAGATCCTTTGTATGCGTCGGGCTGTTGTTGCCTGTGAGGCCGCTATGAGGGAGATGGAAAAAGCTCTCAGACCAGGTATGAGCGAAAACGATCTTTGGTCTATCTTACACGCCGAGAACATTCGTCGTGGTGGTGAATGGATTGAAACCCGACTGCTGGCTTCTGGCCCACGGACTAACCCCTGGTTTCAGGAATCTTCAGCGCGGATCATTGAAGCTGGTGATCTCGTCTCTTTTGACACCGATCTTATTGGTTCTTACGGTTTTTGTTGTGACATATCGAGAACCTGGCTCGCTGGTGATGGTAATCCGAGTAATGAACAACGCGCGCTTTATCAAATGGCTCTCGAGCAAATTGATCACAACCGTGAAATGTTAGCCCCAGGTGTGAGTTTCAAAGAGCTCTCTCATCAAGGCAAAAGCCTCCCGGATGAATACCTGCCTAACAGATATTCCGTTCTGTTTCACGGTGTGGGTCTTTGTGATGAATACCCAGCCGTGCGTTATCCTTCGGACTGGGAATCTGTTGGTTATGAAGGTGAACTTGAACCTGGCATGGTTGTCTGTGTGGAAAGCTACGTTGGCCGTCACGGAGGACACGAAGGCGTCAAGCTGGAAGATCAAATCCTGATCACCGATACAGGCTATGAACAGCTTTCAAGCTATCCATTAGATGAACGCCTTATGGGGAATGTTTAATATTGATCTCCTAATCGGGTTTGTTGACGGTCGGGGCGAAAAACGACCCTAAAGAGGCCAGTGATACTCCCTGTTCAAATTGATATGCTCCCATCAGAGGGAGCATATCAATGACAGGAGCCGCCTTCTGTTGTTATTCTCTGACACGACACGAACAATAAACGTGATGACTTTCGCGTTGTGGAACCTCATCTATTCAAGGTCAATGAATTTACGATCAACAAGCAGATACTTGATACTCTCTGCCACAAATAGGCCAAGCATCCGAACCACGAATTGAGCCGACCAATCAAGGCCGAGATCAACATGTTGAAAAAATCGTTGGAGACGGCGGTATGTATTTTCTATTTTTTTCTGTGTTTGTATATCACTACTAATGTGGCTCAGATTGATCGTTCGGGCATTAGCTATACCAATTATCAGAAGGCAAAATGTCTCTAAATGGCTATTGCTTATGTCAAGCACGTCCGATAATTTCGAAGTGAGGGTGGAGATTAATTTTCGGATCACGGGATGCACCTTTGCAAACAAAAGATCCCTCTGAAGATTATAATTCTACGCCCTCAGCTGCCCCACTTTTATGTACAGAGCAACGTGGGGTAAAGCTTGCTTTGCGAAAACAATCTTGAATTACTAGGTTCACAAAAAAATGGGGTAAAATGGTGAAAGGTTCATCTACGGAATTTGGCACGAAAGTTGATCAAAAATTCTGGCCATTTCCGCGCCTCGACAAAATAGTGGGCACCAACATAACGCTAGAGCCTTTAAGGAGTACGCATCTGGCGGACCTTTGGACATCTGTATCTGCGCACCCCGATAGTTTTGATTATCTTCGCTATGGTCCATTCAACAGCAAGATCGAACTCGGCACCCTTCTTGATAATTTATCAAGTCGAGCCGACCAACCCTTTTGGGCGGTCGTGCCTAAGGGAGGTGTGGCAACTGGTTGGTTATCGATTTGTGATGTTTATCAGAACGATGGTAGTATCGAAATAGGAAGCATTTGGTTTTCACCCACACTTCAGGGAACACGATATGGACGCGAGGCCATATTTCTGTTGATGTGCCAATGCATGGATGAACTAGGGTACGAAAGGCTCGTATGGCGATGCCAAGCACAAAATAAGAAGTCGTTTCGTGCGGCTGAGAGTTTAGGTTTTAGGCATGAGGGAACATGGCGAAACGCGGCAGTTGTTGATGGATGGCAGCGTGACGTAGCATGGTTTTCTATTCTGAAAGACGAATGGCCTGTTCGTCGAAAAGCATTTTCAAAGTGGCTTTCTCCAGACAATTTTGATGACACCGGAAAACAGCTAAAAGGCCTTCGTGAGCTGCGAGCGGAAATTGAGCTGTAGAGGCTTATAAAGACACAAATAAAATTTTTGAGCTTCCAAAAACTAGAAAAATCCTGTTGCTAATCTTAATTCTGTACCTCAGCAACCCCACAGTCGTGTACTAAGGTTTCTCTCTTTAAATTAATAAATGTTCATGATATGTTCCTTTAGAGGTAGGGCCATTTGAAAGGAATATTTATGATTAAAGGAAGTTGCCTGTGCGGCAAGGTGAAATTCGAAATCTCAGGAGAGCCGTCTTCATTGAGCTATTGTCACTGTTCAAGATGTCGTAAAGCAGCTGGCGTGTTTTCTGCAGTTCTGATCGGGAAAGCCGATGATCTTCGGGTTACAGAAGGTCAGGATAAAATAGCAAAATTTCGGGCTAGAGAGGAAGCGAAGTTTGAACGCTGTTTTTGCAAAGAATGCGGTACTTCACTGGGCGACATGGCCTCAGGTGATATTTATGTCATTGCGGCCTCTGCCTTGGACGACGATCCTGGAATACGTCCAACGATTCATATCCACACAGCATCAAAGCCAGACTGGTATCATATTGATGATGATTTAAAGAAATTCGAGGGCGATTACATTCCCGAAGAATGAATTGTATCAACGTCCGCTTTGTTTTGTGATCTCAGTAACGCTGACGAAGTTTTCCAAAATAAAATCAGGTGTTGAGGAAAGGCGTCTCATACTACACTCACCACTCAACCACTGGCATGCCTGCCGCTGCCGTACAGGGCGGAGGTTGGAGGGGGAGTGTTTTGTCATTATTAAAGGCCTGTTCGTACAACTCCGTCATGACTGCTTTTGAACCGTCGAAGGTGGCGACCAGGTCTATCAACCACAGGTCTTCTCCGGACATCCCTGGACATAACGAGCTCGGAGATAATCAGGTCGATCTTCTAGTTTGATTCGTTGTTGATCACGTCAGGAGCCCTCGGGCGGAACGCTCAATTCCCGCAACCCGAAACGTGACATGATCAGACCTATACTGCCATCCTCGGACATTTCAACGTAAGCAGCGTTAAATGCTGCGACGATTTTCGCACCATCAGGATGTTTACGAGACACCAAAATATACAGCGGATTAGAACTGAAGGGTGGGGAAATGGCAGCGAACTGAGCGGCATGCTTCTTCAGAACATCATCATTGTTCATTTGATATGAAAAAAGAATTCGATCAATCAGCATTGCCTTCATTCGGCCACCCACGACCATTTTCAGCCCCTGCTCATATGAATCGACTTCAGTGACCGAAAAAAAATCATTTTCCTTGAGGTCGCCATATAGAGAACTGCCTCGAATCACGCCTACTATTGCTGCCTTGATGACTGCTGTGGTTGTCATGCCATCACCAAGATACACAAAGACATTATCAAGTTTGGAAACAGCCTTGGAGTAATAGAAGTATTGTTCGCGTTCCGGGGTTCTGAATGCTCCCAGGATGCCGTCATAATTACCCGCTTTTGAGCCTGTTAACGCTCGTTTCCAGGGTACATAAACTATTTCGAGGTCATATCCCGCACGCTTGAATGCCTCAGTTGCAATAACCGCTAAAAATCCGTTCTCCGGCAGATCAGGACTGCTGAAAGGTACATAATCAAGACTTGCTAAAGTTATTTTCTCCGCCCGTGCAATTTGCGGAAATTGCAGAAGTATTATGGATAACAATATTATCGATAGCATTCTGATGAACATATGGCACCATAATGTTTGAACGAAGAGGTCTTGGGGTGAGCAAAATAGTTGATCCCTATCATTATAGATGCAACTTCTGAAAATACCCTTAACTTCGTTCTAGGAATCAGGACCATTAGGGGCCTGTGGAAGCCCCCCAAAAAAACAGACAAGTCCGATGTTATTTATTCATCCTGTAACGGTTCATGATATCTAAAATCTAGTTCATATTTCCCAACATCAGCTCGACCAGTTGAGGGTCGATCAATTGAGACCACCCTGCGCACCTGACTTTAAAGTAGTATTTCGCCCCCAGCCGGAAAACACGCCTACTCAAGTGAATGTGCTTATAAAAAAGAGGTCAGGATTATATTATAATTCCTGACCTCTTTTCTGTTTAAAAACAATGCGTAACAGATTTATCCAAGCATTCTTTCTGCTTTTGGATCAAACAGTGTTTCGGTGAACATTCGAGCTTTTAGCATTACGCCAAGGACCTCGATTTCCACTTCGACACCATCCTTCGCAATTTCAGTTGGCAGGAAGCCATTCGCCACTGATTTTTGGCTAAAGTGGGCGTAACCGCCAGATGTGACAAAGCCGACGACATTACCGTCGTGCCAGATAGGCTCATCCTCCCAGACATCAGCATCAATGGCGTCAACAACGAAGGTACAGAGTTTGCGTGTTGCTCCCTCTTCTTTTTCTTTGAGAGCTGCAGCTTTACCAATAAAATTTGCGGCTTTTTTATAGGAGGTAAAACGATCCATCCCGGTTTCCACAGGCATGTAATCCGGCCGGAACTCCCAGCCCCAAGATCCAAAGGATTTTTCCAGACGCAATGACATCATCGCCCGCATGCCAAATGGTTTTAGTCCTAGGTCCTTACCTGCTTCAGCTAGGATGTTATATAGCGCAACTTGTTCTTCAGAACGCACGTAAATCTCGTAACCAAGATCTCCTGTATAAGAAACCCTTTGAACCAGAGCACGACAGGTTCCAATATCTGTTTCCTTGATATCTAGAAATTTGAAATTTTTAGCTGAGACATCTTCAAAAGCAACACGGCTTAGAAGTTCCCGTGCCTTAGGTCCGGCAATCTGAAAACCAATGCGTTTGGTGGAAATATTCTCAATTACAACAGAACCATCGGATGGCAGATTTGTTTCAAACCACCGCAAGTGGGCAGCTTGCATCCCAAAAGAAGCCGTGACCATAAATTCATGATCTGACAGGCAAGATACGGTGAAATCACCAATTAGTTTGCCCTTATGGCTCAACATGGGGTTGAGAGCGAGGCGACCAGGTTTGGGAATACGTCCCGCCATGATCACATCCAACCACGCCCGTGCACCTGAACCTGTTACCAGATATTTACCGAAGTTGTGAACTTCATTAATGCCAACAGCTTCACGGACGGCACGACATTCTGCACCAACGGCGTCAAAGGCATTACTGCGGCGGAAACTCGGCGTTTCTTCCAGAGGTTCACCTTCTGGAGCAAAATAATTTACCGCTTCCATGCCGTAGGCAGCGCCAAAGACAGCGCGCTGATCTTTCCACACACCATAAGCAGGTGTGGTTTGATGAGGTCGCGCTACAGGAAGTTCTTCGTTTGGATAGGAGACTGAAAACCGTCGTTGATAGTTTTCGCGAACCTTTGCACGGGTATAGCCGGGTGTGATCCAGTCGCCAAACCGTGCGACATCCATGGCAAAGACGTCACGGGAAGGTTCTCCCTCGATCATCCACTCAGCCAGGGTTAGTCCAACCCCTCCCCCTTGGGAGAAACCAGCCATAACGCCACAAGCAGACCAGTAGTTGCGCAAACCAGGTACAGGACCAACAAGGGGATTGCCATCTGGGGCAAAGGTAAAAGGCCCGTTGATGACAGTCTTGACCCCAACTTTTTCTAAAACCGGGAAACGTTTGAAGGCAAACTCGAGAGAGTCGCCAATCCGGTCTAGATTATTGTTTAGAAGTTCATGACCAAAATCCATCGGTGTTCCGCGTTCGGCCCAGGCATCGCAGGCTTGTTCGTAAAAACCAATGCAAAGCCCCCGACCTTCCTGACGCAGATAACTTTCCCCTTCAGGGTCCATCACATGCGGTAATTCGCGATCGAGTTCATAAACTTCTGGGGCATCTTCTGTTACGAGATATTGATGTTCCATCGGATGAAGCGGCATGTAAACACCTGCCATTTCTCCGACTTCGCGCGCCCAGAGGCCGCCGGCATTAACGACATGTTCGGCGATAACGGTGCCTTCTTTGGTCACAATCTCCCAAGAACCATCTGCTTGAGGGTTGAGCTCAAGAACAGGATTGCGAAGTATAATCTCAGCTCCGGCCATTTTCGCGGCCTTGGCATAAGCATGTGTGGTTCCTGATGGATCAAGGTGACCATCTAGAGGGTCGTAAAGTGCGCCCAGAACACCTTCAGTATTGGTGATTGGAGAGAGTTTCTTAATCTCTTCTGGAGTAACGATTTCAGTATCAAGGCCCATGTAACGGTGTTTGGCCCGTTCTGCCTTTAAAAAATCCATGCGCTCTGGCGTAGAGGCCAGTGTCACGCCACCGACATGATGGAGGCCACAGGACATGCCAGTGATCTCTTCCAGTTCTTTATAGAGGCGAATGGTGTAGCCCTGTAATGCCGCCATGTTGGTATCGGCATTCAGGGTATGAAAGCCACCAGCAGCATGCCAGGTTGAACCTGACGTTAGCTCAGAACGTTCGATCAACATCACATCATTCCAACCAAGTTTGGTTAGATGGTAGAGTACGGAACAACCAACAACGCCGCCACCAATAACGGCTACTCGAGTATGAGATTTCATAAGACTTATCCGATTACAGAGAAACTGGAGTTCTGATTAATGTCGCGGTTACGAGAGAACACGCCGAGAGAAATAGTTTTGTCGATATTCTCAAGGTGAAATTGAAGAGGCTCGACATCATGATCATGGCCATTTTCACAAGCCACAACAATTGCGGTCATCATTTTACCAGCTACTGGCGCGTTTTTATACTGATTACCACTGGTACCAACTGCCATATAGAACCCTGGAAGGTTACTTTTATCGTAAATCGGCATCCAGTCTTCTGTCACATCATAAAGGGCAACTACACCTCGAGTTTTGGAAGGAATTCCCAATTCTGGGAATCTCTGTGCCATCCGCATGACCAGAACTTTCCACTGTTCAGAAAAGTTTTCATCATAATTATCCGGATCTTCTACCCATTCTTTTTCATCGCAGGCCGGATCTTCTGAACCAATAAGGATGTTGTTTCCGGTTTCGGGGCGGCAATAGGTATGAATATCACTATCTGAATAAATCATGCCTTCTTTTTCAAAATCAAATCCGGCAGGTGACGGTACATGGGCAACTTCATGACGAAGCGCACGGGTACTCATTTTCATTTCACCATCAACACCAGCCATTTCATTAATTTTGGAAGAATGTGGTCCGGCTATATTAATGACGACAGGTGATAAAATTTCAGTGCCATTAGACAACTTAACACCGCTTACACGCCCATTCTTTTGAAGGATTTCACTTACTTCAGTATTGAAGATAAATTCCGCGCCATGAGCTTCTGCTGCACGTTGTGCATTATGAGCTGAGAGTTTTGGATCGTTTACATAGCCGCCATGGGGGAAGAAAACCGCCCCTTCGACAGCAGGACCCGTCGGGAGACCAAATTCTGGATCTTCAGGACGTTTAGCTGGCTCAAACTGTTGTGTGTCGACAATTGGCAGATACTTTTTCTGTCTCTTATACACATCTCCGAGCCCACGAGACCGAGGCTGATCTCGTAT
>CAJXUS010000037.1 GCA_913060675.1 uncultured Rhodospirillales bacterium | reverse complement strand
TAATAACAGGACCATCGTCTTCAAACTTGATCAACTGACCAAGCTCAAGACTTTCTGAAGTCGTGTCATTATCGCCATCCGTAACGACAACCGTTAGATCAAGTGCTCCTGCAATAATTGATTCAGGATCGTCAACTTGATCATGATCAGGGTTATCGCCATGGTGTAGAGCTTCATACTGAGTGACCGTTACAGAGCCATTACCAGTGTTAACCTCAATTTTAAAGACGATGATATCACTTGGATCACCAGGAACGGTACCAATAACATTACCGTCAAAATCTTTGGAGAGTACAACGTCTTGTCCGGTTGCGGTGTGAACCACACCTGAAGCAGGGCTATTTACAGTTAAACTGAATACCGTTGATTTCTCGCCATCGGTACCGGCATCTTTTACAAGAGTGAAGAGATCGGCCCCTGGAATTGTTGCATAACCTATTGCGTCCACATCAGTCGTGTCATCTTCATCGGCGGCATTGTCGTCATTAGTATCTTCACCAACGCTTTCATCCAGAACAATTTGTACGTCGGTATTGGAAGCGAAAGTAGTAATTACAGGACCATCATCTTCGATATCAAGGTTGAAGGTTCCGGTAGCGGTATCACCTTCATCATCAGTGATGGTGTAGCCGAGTGAAAGGTCAAACCCGGTTTCATTGCCACTTGGGTCGACAGCTTCATCGTGGTCATTCGTTTTGTCGTGCTGGATAGCTACATATTGCACAAAGGTTATAGAGCCCGTGTGAGCTCCATCTTCTAGTCCGTTAGCATCTTCGCTGATGAAAACTTTAAACGCGACAACACCAGTATCGGTAATACCCCAAACGATATTATCGTCAGCATCATTAAAAAGGCCAATCGCTTCGCCAGCGGTAGTGTACAGGTGACTAAATGTATCATTTACATCGTTAAAAGCGATGTTTTCACGGCCATCGACGCCAGTTTCTTGACCAGATGGGAGACCATCTGGGTCCTGAGACACACCATCTGAACCATCTTCTTCGTCGTCAGAACCATCCGTTTTTAAATCGTAATTCAAATCACCTTGAGCAGCACCGATACCGATAGTACCCGTACTAGGATCAGGATCGGGGAAGGTGAAAGTAAAACCTTCTGGGAAGGGATCGCTAATATTAGGTTGAACGGCTACCGTAGACAGATCAACTTCTTCGTCCGGCTGCACATCTGCACCTGGATCTGCTCTGACAGTTTCATCGTGAGTAAGATTTACTGAACCATCAATGGTAGGGATATCTTCATCAATCGAAACCGTAACTTGAGCAGCATCGGTTACTGACTGATTGTTCTCGTCAACGATTGTTCCATCAGGGTCGAGAACCTCATCACCAGAAGTAGCATTACCAACTTCAGTCGCCACAGCCCGTACTTCAAGATTTGCAGGGCCTTTATCTGTAATTACATTACCAGAACCATCCGGATCAGGAGTTGTAACGGTACGTTCTGTACCGTCTGCGTTACGAGAATTCGTCCAGTCGTTTGGATTGAAAGTTATTGCGTCAGTAAACTGACCACCAGTACTATCAATAAGTTCAGATACATCGATGAAATAACGCACAAATTCATCTGATCCATCTAAAAGATTATCGTCTTCGTCGCCGATATTTTCTTCCAAAGAATGAAGCGCATCAGGAGCAGCAACGTCGCCAGCAGCCAGTTGAATTTGATATTGCAACGATGCAGGTAGATCATCACCGCTCACTTCCGTCAGTATCTCACGGCCTTCTGCATCAAAGGTAACCAGAGAAACAACATTTCCTTGCATCTGCCAAATAGTGGCACCAGCAATTTCCTGGATATCCCAATCTTCTGGTACGCCATCAATGACAATTTCATGAGCTTCAGAGTCGTCTTCAAAATCCCCGAACTGGATGGATACAGGGATTTCGACCAAGCTTTCCTCACCAACAGAGAAATAATTCTCATGATCATCAGAGATAGAGCGCTCTTGACTTTTAGAAAGATCATTTCCAGATCCATCTTGGAAAGCTGCGAGATCAGCAACGGCATCAACAACAGCTAGATCAGAGAATGTAAGGGTCGCGCTATCCCCAGAATCAGGATCCGTAATATCCGCTACACCCGTAAGGGTAATGTCAGCGTCTGAATTAACAGGAGGAAGCAAGTAAACATCAATATCATCTGTGGCAAAAACGATACCCAGGTCTGCGAAATTAATTTCTAGTGGAAAATCTGCAGAGGTAAATTGATCAAACCCAACACCGCCAGCACTTTCAACAAAGAGTATCGCGCCTTCAGGTATGGAATTTATTGTAACAGAGTTGAGGACTTCATTATCATTTGGGACAAAATTAAAGACCACCTGCATTGGAGCTCCGAACTGCTCCAGATCCGTTTCAGGATTGTTACCTGAAGCATCAAACGGGTCACTATCCAGATTATCATCACCACCTTGAAGGTGTTGATTTGGCAACCAATCTTCGAATCCCCCAACGAAAGTACCGACAATACCGCCTTTAGGACCTTCATCAACATCCGTAGTGGTAGTAACGAAACTTAGAGAAAAGGTCCCTTCTGCAGGATCAGTAATATCTTCCTGACCACCAAGCAGACCGAATTCTAACTCAGTTCCGTCAAGAGCACCCTGTGCATTCAGGAGATCAATCGCACTACCGAGATCATCACTGTAAGTACTGCCGCCACCACCTGTTGGGCCTGCACCGGCGCCCGCTGCAGTTTCAAGAGTTTCGCCATCGACAAGTGCCTGTGCCTGACCGATTAACAATCCAGCTGAAAGTTCCACACCACCAATTACAAGAACAGGCGCATCAGCGCCTTGTGATTCTTCGACCAGATTAAGGAAGACAATTCGACTGTCAGCTTCGCCGTCGCCGTTCGTGTCGAATGTCAGGACAAAATCAGTGCCCTCAACAACTGGAGTCGCGGCAGTCGCATCAAAGCTCAGCGTGGCTGTCTGCCCTTTAACGAGGGAGATGTTAACAACTTCACCAGCACCTGGCGCTGAGACGTCAATCGCCCCTGCAGCCTGCCCGACCAAGGCTTCGCGCCCGGTTTCGCCACTCACACTAATATCAACAGTTTCAGCCAGAGCTTCGCCATCATTACGAGTTAGATCATCAGTCATTTAGAATCCCCCTTAAGGTTCCAATGTGTCACGCCCCTGCAGGCGTACATTTATTCGGCACAGTTTATTCAACAGCGCAAAATGCGCATAAAACTTTGGACTTATATTAAACAGAAGTGAGTACAACTCAAGCGTTTAAGCTCGATAAACAACACCTATATGTATGAGTCTTTAAAAATTCAACTAATTTCATCGATAATACCCCCGGATTCCATCGAGCCTCAATAAGTAGATACCCCTATTAACCCATCTTTTTAAGGCAAAGGGCCTAACAAAAAACTAAGGAAACCTTTCCTAATCCTTTACAAACGGAAGAAACTGAGATTCAGGTACAAAAAAAAGCCCCACCAAATTGGCAGGGCTTTTAGATGGCATTACTGCCAAATGTATTAACGTAGGTCGATTACCGAACCAAGTTCAAGTTAGCTATTGAACCAGATCGATTTCGACGACACGGTTACCAGGCTCACGTACACCATCTTCAGTCGGGATAAGAGACTGTGTCTCCCCAACCGCGTCAGGAACGATACGTCCCACATCCACGCCAGAACGACCCATTGCTTCCATGACGACAGACAGACGACGTTGTGAAAGGGCTTGGTTATAATCTATAGCGCCTGCACGGTCAGCATGGGCAACGAGGCGAACTGTTGTACCATCATTATTCTGAGCTGCGGTAAGAGCTTCTTCCAGTGACGCACGCCCAACATCAGTAGCAACCGTGCTATCAAAGTTGAAGTACACAAGGAAAGAACTTGCCTGCGGCGCTTCAGCTGCTGCAGGAACAGGTGCTAAATAAGGCTGAAAATCAGTCAGCTGGAATGTCGCAAGCGCATCTAGGCCATTAATGGCGGCTTCGAAAGCTTCTTTACACTCCGCCCCATGCGTAGAGGGCTGATACTGAACAGAACGACCAGCTTCGGTCGCTTCGATCCAGCAATCATAATTCACTTGCGCTTTAGCAGCCAGTTGAGGCGCTACCACACGACCACCACGGTCGAAAGCTTTGCGCATACGTAAAAGCGCATCAGCGAACTGTGGCTTTTGGTCATCGCGCAACCAACGATCGTCGGGCTCATCAGGAAGAACACTCGAACGGCGTGCAGCTGTGCGCGCCTTGTGATTAAAGTGTTCTGAGTCGAGAAGATCCCAGTTATCATTACGCTCTTCAGAAAGTGCGAGATAGCCGTCATACAATGCATTGCTGAACTGGATACCTTCGACTTCACGATCCTGAGCACTGTCAGTATCAAACAAACCACCGAATATAGCATCCAGCGGTCCAGCATTTGCCGGTGCAACTGCGATTACAGCCGCAACAGCCCCGAACAGAAAACTTTTGGTTTTCATTGTCCACCCCTTAATGAGTGCTGCAACCCACAGCAGAAATAAATTCAGTAATACCTATAACGTTTCAGACTCTTAAGAGCAAGTCATTGAACGCATTTTATAGGATCACATCGTCAGATTAGTACAAGAATAGTTAATAAATTCGATTTTGCAACAGCTTTTAAGGGTATTTTCGTAGGGATAAACACTTATCTACACTAAAACCGCTCATTCTGAAAACCTTAAGAATCCGTTAAATTAAGAAGCTCAAAAAGGTCACACCCCATAACGTAAATACCTTGTTACCTTCTGGACACAGTAAATTACAGTACAGAAGTTTTAAAAGATATGCTCCAGAGTTTACAGTTTGTTCGACACATTGTTAGCCGCAAAAAAACATCCCCATCCCCTTTATGGAAACTTGTTTTACTAGCGTCCAGCCTTGCCCTAACGACACCAGGGATCACAGCACAAGCCTCGTCTCTCTATAAGACAAAAAGCTCTATCCTTGGCGATATCAATAGCCAGGGCTCAACGTCTAAAGGGACCGTTAATGCGAGCACTTACCCCTGGAGCACCATAGGTCGGTTAAATATTGGCGGTAAGGCCTACTGTACAGCCGTGATGATTGGTACCAAACATCTCTATACCCAGGCCAATTGCCTGTACAATAAAACTGAAAAGCGCTGGTGGAAGGAAGATGAGTTGCACTACCGCGCAGGCTACCAACACGATGCACATATTGCCTCTTCTAAAATTTCACGTGTTGAAATATCTGAAAACTTCAACCCAAAGGCTCCTGATAGTCTCGCTTCTATCGCTGGTAACTGGGCATTGATTACCCTGACAGAACCCCTGGGACAACATACAGGTTGGCTCGGCATCAAAGGGCTCAACAAAGACATGAGACAAAGCTTGAAAACGGGATCTGCCAAGATGTTCAACGCCGGGTACCATAATGGATGGGAACATGCCGTACGTGTTTCAAACGGATGCTCAAATAAAGTTTCCAAACAGATAATTCCAGGTGTCGGAAAGATTCCCTGCCGCGGACAAAAAGTGCGTCAGCGATCCCTTCCGACCTTTTATTATCAAAACGGCTCTTATGAACTGGTCTCATCAGCAGTGTTTAGTCAAAGCGACAGCCCAAAACGCAATGATAGCTGGGTATTCGCGAGTTTAAAGAATGCACAGAAAAAGTGGGGATCCAGCCACCGCCCATGATTTTTCATTCACTCATTTAGTTTGAGCTCTTTTAAATAAGCTATTTTAAGGTAAGGATTTCAGGGGGCGTGTAAACCGTTACCTCTGGAATTTTTCCGGTGTATTTTTCGATTTCAA
This sequence comes from uncultured Rhodospirillales bacterium, assembly GCA_913060675.1. Classification (GTDB taxonomy): domain Bacteria; phylum Pseudomonadota; class Alphaproteobacteria; order Kiloniellales; family Kiloniellaceae; genus Kiloniella. The sequence goes on along the minus strand of CAJXUS010000037.1, from coordinate 37,121 downwards.
CCAACGTTGAATGAGCAACCGGACCTTGCCCAAGTTCGGATGATCCTTCATCCCGTGTTAGCACGTTTGGGTTGCCTGCCTTATCAAGACTTCCGATAACGCCAGGCTGCAAAGGATCGTACCAAGCCCCCGTTGGTAGCTGAACAACACCAACCTGGACATTAGCACCAATAATCAGCCCCGCAAGCGTTGCCCCACGATCATTATAAACTTTGACCACATCTCCAGCCGAAAGCCCCCGGTCTTCAGCATCTCGAGGGTGCATTGTAATGGCTTCTCTGCCCGATACCTTAGATTTTTGGCTCGTTTGACCGTGATCAAATTGGCTATGCAATCTTGTTGCTGGCTGGTTGGACATCAAATGGAGAGGAAATTTCTGAGCGAGTTTGGCCCCTAACCATTCTTTAGGCTCGAGCCACACCGGGTGCCCAGGACAACTCACAAGTTCGAAAGAGGCAACCCGCTCTGAGAAAATTTCAATCTTTCCTGACTTGGTCCGTAAGGGATGTGCTTCTGGGGAATGACGAAACGCCTCCAGCAAGATAAGATCAGGCCCCTCAGGAAGAATGTATTCACCCTGGGCCCAAAATTTATCGAACTCTGGCATCTCAATATCTTGGGAAGCAGCACGCTGTCGATTGCGAGCATGAAGAAACTGTAACCACTCCATTTCGCTTCTGCCTTCAGTAAACCGCGCCTTTTCCCCCATAACCTCCGCAATGCTACCGAAAATATCATAATCGTTTTTGGCATCTCCGGCCGGGGTTACCACCTGCTTCAAGGCATAAACGTGCTCATCGCGTTTGGCGCTGACAATATCGTTACGTTCAGCAGTCATGGTTGCAGGCAAAACGATATCGGCATGTCGCGACAAAGCATTCCAGGTTTGCTCATGCACAATAATGCTATCCGGCTTCTGCCAGGCTTTCAGCAGTCGATTTAGATCCTGATGGTGATGAAAAGGATTACCTCCGGCCCAATACACAACCTTGGTATCAGGATAGGTGTAATTATTCCCATTGTACTGAAAAGCCTGACCAGGCTTTAGGAGCAGATCGCTGATACGCGCTACTGGAATAAAATCTGCAACGTTATTGACGCCTTGATCCAGCGAAGCCCAGGTAAAATCTCTGAATTGATGACCGACACCGTTTACGCCAGCATAACCGAGCCCAAATCCTCCACCTGGCAAACCTATCTGGCCCAGCATTGCCGCCAGAACAATGAGCATCCAATGCGTTTGCTCGCCATGATCAGCGCGTTGTAAAGACCAGCTTGCCGTTACCATGGTGCGTTTAGCGGCCATCTCTATAGCAAGATCAGAAATTACTTTTGCACTTACGCCGGAAATGTTTGCCGCCCAATTGGCATCCTTAGGCTGCCCATCAATTTCCCCCATCAAGTAGGGGATGAATTGCTCAAACCCTACACAATATCGATCCAAAAACTCCTTATCGTCGAGACCCTGTTCATAAAGCATATGAGCCAGCGCCAACATAATAGAAACATCTGTATTGGGTCTGGGGTGATAGTGTACAGCTTCAAGACTGTCATCCACATCGTCTCGAATAGGGCCAAAATTGACAAACTTTGTGCCCGCACGTTTACAGGCAAGAAGCCCATCTCGGGCAGAGTGACGCCCGACGCCCCCGGCATTTATCTGTCCATTTTTAAGGGCAGCACCGCCAAACATCACCATTAACTCACAATGCTTTTCAAGCACAGGCCAGGATGTGTGTTGATTTAACAGCCAACTCATAGAGCCAACCACGTGAGGCAGGATAACTTCAGAGGCTGCGTAGCTATAGGTATTTACGGATTTAGTGTACCCGCCAATACAATTCATAAAGCGGTGAATCTGACTGGGAGCGTGGTGGAAGCGCCCGGCACTTGCCCAACCATAGGACCCGGCAAAAATTGATTGATTACCGAATTCTTGACGCACCCGATCTAGCTCAGTAGCTACGAGCTTATACGCCTGATCCCATTCAATCTCGACAAAGGGTTCTGCACCGCGTTTGTCTGTCGCCGCTCCGGGACCATGCTCCAGATAACTTTTCCGAACAGCAGGCTTTTTCACCCGGCAAGGATGTTGGATACCATCTACAAATGATTGCCCGATGGGTGATGGGTCAAGGTCCCCAGCATGGGGTTCCACTGATTTAATTCTGTCATTTTCGACAGACAGAAAATAAGTTCCCCAGTGTGAAGCCGTTAGAGCCTTTTCCATCACATCATACTCTTAAAATTCGCGATACGATTGCCTCCTTTTAGTCAGCAAGACAACCTTAGTGTACGCAACGTTTTTACATTTCGTATTTTATTTCGCGTGTTTTATTTCTCAGGCCAAACCAAACGTGGGTCCGAGAGGGCTTTCTCAACCAAAGCCGGGTCGTTTCTCATTGCCATATGTTGGTTTGCAATGACATCATCTATCAAGAGAATAAAAGCATTCCATTGAAATTCTTTCAATGCATCCCCGTTCAAATTTTCAACGCCCTTTTTCGAGCCCATTGAGAACTTTTTGATTGTTGAACGTAAAATGGCTTTTCGATGTGACCCTTTAATGGATACCTGATCATCAATTTCTTGCTGAATAACAGACTTCTTTAAAGGCACAACGACTTCTATGCCCTGGAGGGTGACAGTCGTATCCCAAGAAAATTCATCGTCGTTAGTTTCAATATCACTCATAATTATTCTTTTCTGAGTTTTTATGGTCCGAGGCTTTTTGGGCCAGAATTTTTACCTGAGTTTTTGCCTAAGCTTTAAGGAATAAACCAACCTTAAATAGGCTCATTCAATATCCAATTATTTCTTAGTTTTGCTCTCACGGCGATAGGCTTTGACATAATCTTCAAGAAGGTCCGCAACCAAATCGGGATCATCAAGGGAATCCCAGATTGAAAGATCTATTTCATCATCATCCGTATACCGCAGTCCAAATATGATAAGATCTTCTGCGCCGTATTCAACGAGTTCTTCGCGGAGACCTTCAAGGAGTTCGTCAGTCTCGGTATTTTTTTCACTCATGATCAATTCTTTCGAAATATCGGTTATTGATTGCACTCGCAAATAGCCAGTACTCATTATTCTCTGTCGACTTTATGTCAGAGCAGAAGAGATCAGAAAAGAAAAATCCCTTAGCAATCATTGATCCTACAACACAATGCGCTTTAAATAACTTTTCTCTCTTTCATTTCTAACAAAAATACCTAGAGATATTGGCAAGATATTTATCAATATTTGAGAAGGTTCCTCCCTTATGACTGCTCGACCCCTTACATTTGAACAAGCCGTAGAGCATCAAATAGAACTCCTGAACTCAGGAGAAGTGCTTCAAGCACTCGATATCTATTTCGATAATAAGGGAAAAATGTATGAAAACGATAACCTCTTTGGCAGCAACCGAACTGAGTGCCGGACCAAACAGGAACCTTATATTAATTCTGCGAAGGATATCTTGGGCAAAATCACAGATGTAAAAATACTAAACCATGCACAGGTTTGCATATTCCGCAACAAATCCCGTTTCATAGACCAGCAGAATAAAGTGATACAAATCGACGGCATCCATTGGCAACGATGGGAAAGCGGGAAAATCATCGAAGAACGTTATTACCACGGCGAAAAAGTTGACGAGATTATCGCGTTAGGTCTGTTGGATAATCCCGATAACCTCAAAACCATCTAATTATGGTCGAATAAGTACACTCTAGCCCTTATGGCTACCCTTTGGGAAAGCGTCTATTTCGCACATCTTCAGCATAATTATGCGCCGCCTTGGTAATATCCTCGTGCACTTCGGCATATCTTTTGACAAAGGAAGGCACGTAGCCAGTGCCTTGTCCGATCATATCCTCTGTAACAAGGATTTGACCATCACAGTCAACCCCAGCCCCAATACCAATAGTTGGGATTGCAATCTCATCGGTTATACGTCGCGAAATCGCAGGCTCGGTGCATTCGATCACAGTTGCAAAAGCCCCCGCATCAGTAATAGCATGCGCATCGGCCAGAATTTTTTCTTCATCACGCTGGGTTAAGAACCCACCGACCCGATTTGAATGTTGCGGTAACAAACCGACATGCGCCAAAACGGGGACGCCACGTTCGACAAGGAAGGTTATGGTTTCAGCCATTTCCTGACCACCCTCCAGCTTCACACCAGCACATCCGGTCTCGGACATCACCCGTGCCGCATTTTCAAAGGCTTGGACCGGTGATGCCTGATAACTTCCAAACGGCATATCAACAATCACACACGCCTTTTGACTGCCGCGCACCACCGCAGCACCGTGGGCGATCATCATTTCCAAAGTAACACCAAGGGTGCTCGGCAAACCGTATAAGACCATCCCCATGCTATCGCCAACCAAGAGAAAATCGACATGTTCGTCGAGTAATCCAGCCAAAGGAGCCGTATAAGCCGTCAGGCTCACAATCGGCCTTTGGCCTTTTAATCTCATAATCTGTGGAATAGTGGTTCGTTTAGCCATAACACCCAAGCTCTCTGTGACGATTTCATGTCACTATAAACCCATTCATTGTGCACCGCAACAAGACGAAAGAACATCCTTCATGATCGCATTATTGTCCCCAGACAATAAGCAAAAAACGAACAGACAAGAATACTTATAGATATACAGTTAACGCCAACATCATATCCACATCTATGCCATTTTGGGCCAAAGGCAGCATTATCCGTTCAATTGATTTATAGTCGGGGATGTGAAATGACGCCGCCCCGCACCGATGGCTCGGTCGCGCTTTTTTAGCTAAATGGATATAATCAGAGTACGTATCAGAGGAAGTAAAATCAGGATAAACTTCATCGATCCACCGCCCTGTATAATCATGTTTCATGGCTTCAACATGAGCCGTACCAAATAATCGAAACTTAAATCGAAAAGGATTGTGGCTTATATCAACGAGCCAGACATTCGGCAGAAGCTGAGGAATGTCAATGGGATCCATATGTTGGCGTCCAGGCAAGGTGCTTTCAGACGGATGAATAGACAACCAGTACTCATAAAGAGCACGTGTTTTGATATTCCATCTCTTAAGTTCGCTTTGCGAATACAAACTCAGGTCCGCCCCACCCTACCGAATTACGACTAAAATATATTCGAACTATAAATTTAATTTAGAGTTCGATACCTGTGTAGCCATAACATAAGTGCGATAAGCCTCGCGAACAATAGCTTAAGCGATCTCTAGAAAAATAGCCGCATTACGACGTGGTGAGAACTTGAAATTCCCCTTTCTATTCAACCATCTTTGTCCCTTCTACAGCGTGATAAAATCCATTTGAGAAAGGAGCGAATGTAACCAACTCCTCTAATTCTGCATTGGATTTCTCAATATCGTCGTCTCCATCCAAAGTACGCCGATAAACTTCTGCAATTTTCACCATATCTTCGTCGTGTGGCCATAACCTGAAATGGGTCACACCTAGCTCAGACAGTTCTTTGAGCTCTCCAAGCAAGTTGTTAACGGTATAGGACATCGTGTGCGTCCCATTCACAGCAAGGAACGGATCACCATCGAGGGTGGAAACATCCATACCATCAGGATCTTTGTCGCAGACATAAAGACAACCATCTTTGGACAAATTATGCGATCTGGCATGATAACAACGCGCAGAAAGAGCCAATGGAAGGCGCCCAAAGGCTTGAATTTCGATCTCTCGCCCCTTTGCGCTATCCGTAAGTTTGGCAATAGAATCTACGGGTAACTCACATGGCAATACGATGCGTGAGGCGCCGTTTTGATAAAAATAACCTAACGTCCCCTCGTTGTATAAATTTACAAATGGCCCAACAACATGTGGCTTACCAGATAAGAGACTTATCGCAGACAGGTCATTTGCCTCTATTTCCCACGGGCACTCAGAGGTTAGGTCGGTTAACTCATTTCTCTCCCGCCCGGACATTACCAATGCCAGAGACGATAAAACGACTTTTTTACCGGAGGCTTCTAATCGCTCACAAATATCCGGAATGTAAGGTGTGAAAAATGGCGTTCTCTTTGAACAAGTAACTTCGCCAATATAAACCACATCAACCGGGGCTTCGTCCGCAATTCGAAAGTAAAAATCTCGTTTTTTCTCAGCAGGCCAGTTGTAAAGAACAGGCCCCATCGTCAGCTTTTGATTTTCCGACACGAAGGCTATCTCCAATTTTTCTGATAGGCACCGGCAGTAGAGCGGGTTCCTTCGGTTATATTTGCCATATCTATAAAGGGTACTGTTTCACCTTTCATCACGGCATCGATAGCCTTGCGATACCCCGAAACCACCTGGGTGACGTAGGCTTTTCCTCTCTGTCGCCCTTCTATTTTCAGCGCCTTCACACCTGATTGGATAAGTTCAGGCAGCATCATCATAACGTTCAAGGATGTGGGCTCTTCAAAAAGATAGGATGGATCGCCGGTATGACCAATAAACCGTCCCTTACAGAGAGTAGGGTACCCAGCGGGCTCACCATCCGGAAATGAGTTAATCGTAAACTCCCCCAACTTGGATATAAGTTTTCCACGGCGTTGTTCATATTCCACATGACTTGCAGGCGAACACACACCGTTCATATTCGGGGACTTACCCGTCGCGTAGGAAGATAAAGAACAACGTCCCTCAGCCATCACACACATGCCGCCAAAGGCAAAAACTTCGGTTTCGACATCAATCTCTTTTATAAGATCAGCAATTTCTCTAACCGTGAGCACACGCGGAAGAACAACTCGTTGTACATCAAAAGCCTGCTTATAAAATCGAATAGCTTCGGGGTTCGAGGCAGAAGCTTGAACGGACAAATGACGGCGGAGATCTGGGTGATTTTGCTGCGCATAGTCCAAAAGACCAATGTCAGCCAGGATTACGGCATCAACTCCGATCCGTGCGGCTGTATCCACTGCTTTGTGCCATGGCGCCAAATTACCAGCCTGAGGATAGGTATTGATTGCCACATATACTTGCCGACCCATTCCATGAGCCAAGGCCACCGCTTCTTGGAGTTCTTCAGGGCTAAAGTTCAAACCCGGGAAATTCCGTGCATTCGTCTCATCCCGGAATCCCACGTAAACAACATCTGCTCCGGCTTGAAGGGCAGCTCTTAGAGCTGAAGGCGTACCTGCAGGACATACCAGTTCCATGTTTTATGTCCTTGCCGTATTGGTTTGATTTCGACGAGAGGTTTTCATTTTCTTAATTTCTTTTTCTACTTTGATCATTCGATCTTCCTGGCGATCCAAGTCATCATCAATCTGAGAGATCCTGAGTGTAAGAGGGTCAACAAGTGATTTGTGAACTAGTCGAAAATCTTTATGAACGGTCTCATACAGCATGGCTGCCTTAGAAATAGCCCGATCCAATAACGGCTTAAGAACGGCCAAGCGACCTACCAGAATTTCCTCAAAAGAAATATCCACACTATCAACAGCATTTCTCAAAGTAAGAACTGCTTCCGTATCGCCTTGAACATTGATCTCTCTGGAGAAAAACAAGGCATCGCCATCGACAGAGCCTTCTAAAAGTTGGATCAAAGACAACATGCCCCCAGAAATCGTCGTATCAGCATCGGGCAGGTTTTCATTATTTTGCAGCACTTCAATCGATGCTTTGCCGCCATCCAGAGACAAAAGAAAACAACAGTGAAAGTCGGTAGGCACGATAAGAAACCGGCAATGACCTAACGGGGCCAAACGCTGAAAAACTTCCGGATAGAGAAGTTCTATTCGTTTAAGGATGTGTTTTACCAAGGGCCTGAATAACACAACGGGTAAAGGACGTAAGGCAAGACCTGCAAAAAGCATTGGGGAAAAGCTGGGAGAATGGGAGGATGTACCCTTGTCTTGCATAACGTAAAATTATCCCATCTCTTATGTATAACAGAGTATACAAACTGAAAATTTAAAATGGGGATATTGCTTGCACCTGAACCAATAGGCATTGATCTTCATCAAGTACGACACATCTTTAAGGTATTATATTCCCCCTCAACTACCTTTTACTAAAAGAATACCGTTCAGGAGAAATTCATGACCAACCAGCCTCCTCATAATGGGACCGCACGTATAGGCATTGTTACCGTATCAGATAGAGCAAGCCGCGGCGAATATGAGGATCTGGGGGGGCCTGCAATTCATAAAGAGCTTTCAGCAATCCTCAAATCTCCCTGGGAAGCGGTTCCTCGTGTCATATCTGATGATCAATCCCTGATCGAAACAACTTTAAAACAACTCGCCGACGAAGAAGGCTGTTGCCTGATTGTCACCACTGGCGGCACAGGTCCCGCACCTCGTGATGTCACCCCCGAGGCAACTGAAGCAGTAAGTGAAAAGCTTATGCCGGGCTTTGGTGAATTGATGCGGCAAGTCAGCTTAAAGTTTGTTCCCACTGCAATCCTCTCTCGGCAAACCGCCTGCATCAGGGGGAAAAGTTTGATTATAAATCTCCCCGGAAAGCCATCCGCGATCAAGGACTGTTTAGACGCTGTTTTCCCTGCAGTTCCCTACTGCATAGATCTTATCGAAGGGCCGTATCTGGAAACTGACGAAACTATCTGCAAAGCTTTCCGCCCTAAAAACAAATAAGCCAAAGGGGCAATAGCCCCGAATTCATTCCCCGATCAAATGAGCAACGACCTGCCTGTTATGTGCTGCAGTTCGATGCTCGAATAGATATATCCCCTGCCAGGTGCCAAGCGCGAGCGAACCATGAACCACCGGAATGCTGAGTTGGACATCTGTCAGGGCCGATCTGATATGCGCAGGCATATCATCAGGCCCCTCACAAGTATGACGATATAAATCGGGATTTTCTTCCACGAATCGACGAAAGAAATTATTCAGATCAAACTGGACATCCGGATCCGCATTCTCCTGAATTGTTAAAGACGCCGAAGTATTGGCGAATAAAAAGGGTTAGCAACCCACAGGTGATATTCTGAAGCCCGCTCCAATCACAGACTTCACGGGAAAACTCATAAAGCCCTTGCCCCTGGGTGTGTATTTCAAATATGTTCTGCACCTGTTTCATTCATACCTCCGGCTGTTTAGCCATCTACAAGACTATAAGAATGGTTGGTAAGACCTCTTTTCAGACAATTACCACATTTTTGCCTACTATTAACCCATGTTCGAATGAAACGTGTTAAACACGGTGGCCTTGCCACCCTAGTGTCTTATAACAGTCAGATCGAACAGAAAAATAACGATGGCGAAAACATTCGATATAGTTAAAGTTTTAGAGGTATCCGAGCTAAATATTAAGTCTGTCGCTCAGAACAATCTCTACCGCTATTGGCTCGAGTTAAAAGGGGACAAGGACCTTCCAGAGTGGCAGAGTTTCGATCCTTGTGTGATCAGGGAAAGCCTTCCCGGCATAATGCTTTATGACGTTAAAAAAACGGGCGATTTTTTTGTTTCTATCACGGGTGAAAATTGTCGTGAAACATTCGGGATCCCCTCCACGCGCGCACCCGTCGAAGATATCGTACCCTCGAATGCGTTGCCCGATGTAAAAAGCCGTCTATCTCATGTTCTAAACACCCGAAAACCGCACCTCGTTACCAAGCGAATGACATGGAAGACTGAAATGAGCCCGGAAGAACAGCATCAGTCCTACACTGTCTTGTTTCTCCCCTTTGCGCTTGAACATGAAAAAGTGCAGTTGAAAATATTGAACTCACTCTATTTTCACTAAGGCATTCTCACTTGTGCTTTAAGTATGAACAATAACCATTGTTCTTGATCTGCTCACTCTTCTATTTGCCTCACCCTGATATCTTCCACCTCCAAATATCTACTGTGTAGCCCTCTTCTCTTGCCGTAACCAGGTAAGGAAAGCTACTTTATGCGCAAACAACTATATTCTTGGAGTTTCAAAGAATGAAGACACGTATCAAGTGGATCGAAAATGTTGCGTTTATGGCGGAAAGCGGATCCGGCCATGCTGTTGTCATGGATGGCGCTATTGAAGGCGGTGGAAGAAATCTCGGGCCTCGTCCAATGGAAATGTTACTAATGGGTTTGGGGGGATGCTCTGCTTATGACGTTGTTCATATTCTCAAAAAAGGACGAGAAAACGTTGAGGATGTAGATGTTGATGTCGAAGCAGAGCGTGCTGACACCGACCCTAAAGTATTTACCAAAATTCATCTACATTTTCGTGTCAAAGGCGAAGGGCTAAATGACAAGAAGGTTGGACGCGCGGTAGAACTTTCTGCGGATAAATACTGTTCCGCCTCAATCATGCTTGGCAAAGCAGCTGAAATAACACACAGCTTCGAGCTGATTGAATAAAAATATGCGAGCTATTCTACAAAGGGTACGAGAAGCTTCTGTAACGGTAAATGGCACCGTTACGGGAACCATTGAACACGGTCTCTTGGTTCTGATTTGTGCAGAACACGGAGATAGCGATGAAGAGGCGCAATACTTCGCACGCAAAATCAGCAAGATGCGGATTTTCACCGACCCGGCCGAAAAAATGAACCTTTCAGTCCAGGACATCGGTGGTGAAGTTCTCGTGGTGAGCCAATTTACCCTCGCCGCCAATTGGAAAAAGGGTAACAGGCCTGGATTTTCAGCTGCCGCCACGCCCTCTGAAGGCGAAAGGCTGTATGAACTTCTGTGCAAGTCTTTGCAGAATGAAGGTTTGGTCGTGAAGAAAGGAGTGTTTGGGGCTCATATGGATGTCCGCCTTCTCAACGACGGTCCGGTCACAATCATCATGGATTCCAAAGACAGTGCCTGATTGCCCCCTTCATCTTAAGGCATTTCAAACTGAACTTCTTATACGTTAAAAAGAAGACCAGGAGCTGAAGCGCGCCCTTTAACTCCAGCTAAACGCATAAGATGCCAAAGCAGCGCCAAATTACTCGATATCACAGGCTTTCCAAGAATTTTCTCTGCCTCTGCCAGAATTCCGAAAGTACGTAAGTTTGTACAGGAAACAAAAACGGCGTCACACTCTGACGATTGTCCAACTTTAACGATGGCATCCAACGTTGATGCTTCAGAAATCCGCGAGACAACCTTTTCTTGCTCCTGTTCAAAAGAGCCAAACCCCGTGACTTCGAGACCATTGTCTTCCAATAATTCGCGCATGGCTTCAGAAACTTCTGGCACATAAGGGGTCAAAAACCCCAATTTCGTCACCCCTAACGCCCGGCACCCTGCAATGACGGCAGTGATCGGATCGGTGACTGCCACACCGGGGTGGTGTTCATGAACTTTATCAGCAACAACTTTTTGTCCAATCACTGTCGCCCCAGAAGTACAGGCGTATCCAATAGCATCAAATGAAGTATTTTTGGGAAGCAGCCCTGCCGCAGCGGGAAGGTCTCGCGCCATTTGGGCCAAAGTTTCTTTCGTCACGTTGGGGTGACTTGGAATACGGGTGTGGTAAAGTGCAATACTTGGATCTTGCAGCACCAAACGCAGTTCGTTTTCAAGCGTTTCATCAGCCTGCAAAACAATCAAGCCAAGGCTGGCTCGCGCCGCACTTACCTGATCAATATCGAAGTTAAGTTTCATGATAATTCCGAGAGGATAGGTAACTCAGGCTCAGCACGCTTGGTCAGAAGTATCGGTTTATCCTCGGTAATCAGAATGTTTTCTTCATGCACCATCATTTTGCCTTCAGATATCGTCAAACTTGGTTCTAAGGTCATCACCATGCCTGGTTTCAATTCGGTTTCATCATGTGCACTAATCGACGGCCACTCTGTTAACTGCATCCCCAAACCATGACCATAACGGCCAACATCAGATGTGCATGCTCCAAGAGAATTATGCATCGCCTGAAACAAGTTACTACAGGTCACACCAGATCGCGCATGGGCCAGTCCAACTTCTGTTGCGTCCCATAATCTTTTATAACCAACCTTGGCATCGTCATTAACTTGGCCAATGGCAAAATTTCGGTCGAAGTCACAGAAATATCCTTGCAAGGTGGCGCCAGTATCCAACATCAAGACATCACCCTCCCTAAGGGGGGTACTTGTCGGGGGAGAGATCACATCTCCATATCCGCCTGCCCCTGCAGCACCAACAAGATAAGGAACATCTTCAGCCCCATGCTGGAGCAAAGCGATTTTGAAGGCGCGAAATACCTCATTCAGAGGTTGCCCATGAGAGAAGAGAGAACCTGCACAGGAAAACGCTAGACTGCCGATCTCGCAGATACTGCGTATTAATTCTATTTCGGCGTCTGACTTGATCATTCGAAGCGACTTAACGATTGGCGTACAATCGACAAATTCTGCCTCACAAGAAGACCGAACCTTCTCGAAATCCAACAGAGGCATCCTAAGGCTTGCCTCACTCCCCATTGGCATGCCTACGCGAGAATATCCCCTTAGGGCTTTTACCAGTAAACCAACGCCATCGTCAGTTGGATGGGGCGAAGACCATGTGCGAATGTCTTTAATCCATGTTTTGCCCATAAGCTCGGCACCAATGCCGGGAATAACAGCTATGGGTACGCCTTTTTGCGGGACAATTAAGTACCAAGGCCGTGTCGGGCTATGCCAAAAAAGCGTCCGAAATCCAGTGAAATAACGAATTTCTGCCTCGGTACAAAAGAACAGGGCATCGATATTATCTGCATGCATGGCGATTTGCGCCCGCTCAAGACGGGATTGGAATTCCGCCACTTCAAAATCACTCATCCATCATTTCCTAAGCAAGCCCTATTTCAGAAACATTAAAGCCTAAGTTGATCCGATTGTACGCAACTTTCCCCTCAACAGATCTTAAAAAAATATCAATTAACAAAGTTTGATCCGAAAGATATCTTGAAACAACAAAGATTTACCACTTTTAGGTCGGCATGAGGGGGCGACAAGGATTAAGTCAGTAACCCCCCCTCTGCAGTAAGGCTATGACAATATTTATTTGGTGAGTGGAATAACTTCCATCGGAGGCGGTTTAAAATGGCGACTTAGTTCTTTTCCTCATACTTTTCAAAAAGCCTATTCATGGTGCCGTCTTCCCATAACTGACCTATAGCACTCCAGATTTTTTCAATAATTTCGTGCTTTACTGAATATGATTTTTTGGAAAAAACTAAGTAACCATCAGTTACTTGTAACGGAATTGGATGCCGAACAATGCTTGGGTAAGCGGAAGGTCTTTCGGCTATAAATTGGTCGATGAGTGTCCGAAAGCCAATAACAGCATCAATGCGGCCTTTTTCTAACATCGCAGCTAACTGTTCATAAGTGCCGACTTCAATGACGTTGTACCCTTCGTCTTTTAATTTTTTTGACATATAATCGCCAACACCACCACCGATGACAATAGAAGAACCAGACAGTTTTTCTCCATCCCATATAACTGGACCGTCGCGTGTGATATAAAGCCAGTAAGTTACCTTGGATAGGGCCTTATCTCTATTTATCACGTTATCGCGAAAAGGATACGCCCCCCACTCAGTCCGTTCTACAGTGTATCCTGTTACAAATACTGCATCACTTTTGCCATCTTGAGTTACCTTTAAAGCCCGAAGCCAGGGTAATCGTGAGTATGCAAAACGTACACCAACCATTTCAGCAACTTTGCGGAGTTGTTCTATCCGGATACCGGGCCGATCCCAATCAATCATTCCCCCTTTAACTGCGACCAGTTTTTCTTTTGAAAGATCCGAGGTGGCCAATTTAATGATCGGTCCTGTATTCGTAATTTTGGGATCGACAACAAATTCGACAGCATGTGAGGTCGTGAAAAATGTTGTTAATGATAAAAATAATACAAGAAAGGAAACCAACTTCATTTTATTTCCTTAATAAAGGAAATTAGCTCCGTGAATTTGCCAATTGTCTCGTTCTTTACAAATACATAAAAGCTAACCGAATTTATTCAGTGCCGCTGTCATTATATCTCAAAAAAGTTAACGTTCACATACCTGTTCATTTTCATAAACTAGGCGTACAAAAAGACGTTCATTCGCTTTGACTTGATTCTGAGATAATAATACTGCTTTATCCAGAACTTACCGTTCATAAACCCATATTCTAGTAACCCATAATTTAACTGTTGTCGGTGTGATGCAAACTCGTCGAAGCTTTCTCAAAAACTCCCTAATTAGTGGCTCAACCGTTCTTGGTGGCGGCTCGCTCGGTTTTCTAGCCTCGCAGGCAAGTGCCACGCCAAATTTAGTTCTTCGGCCTTCAGTTACCGAGTTTTCGCTCCACAAGAACCAGCCGACCAAAAATATATTCTCCTATAATCAGATGGGTCCGCCTCCTGTCTTAAGGGCAAAACAAGGCGAACCTTTTCATGTCAGGTTGGAGAATAAACTTCCTGAAGCAACCACAATTCATTGGCACGGTTTACGGCTTCCCAATGCAATGGACGGGGTTCCCTTTCTAACCCAACCTTATGTTTATGAAGACGAAACTTTCGATTACGTTTTCACCCCACCGGATGCGGGAACATTTTGGTACCATCCCCATTGCAATACCCTCGAGCAAATGAGTTATGGGCTCACCGGACTTCTGATCGTTGATGAAAAAGACACCCCGGATTTTGATGCCGATATATCCCTGAACCTCAGAGACTGGCGCTTAGGATCAGATGGCCAGTTTATCAACCTTTATAAAGCGCGAAAAAGCGCCCGCGCAGGTACATTCGGTACCATAAAAACCGCCAATTGGGAAGAAAACCCGACTTACGAAGTTCCCAGTGGCGGCAATATCAGGCTTCGTGCCGCCGTAACTGACGTTACCCGTATTTTTAAGCTTATGACCAAGGGAGCCAAGGCAACTGTAATAGCGTTAGATGGATATCCCGTTCCAAAGCACTTCGACCTAAATCACCAAAATGTTGGCCCTGGGCAGAGGATTGATCTTGCTATTCGCATGCCTGATGAAGAAGGCCAAGAAGTCGCGTTGATCAATTCGTCATCATCAAAGTCATGGACGGTCGCTACTTTAAAAGCAAAAGGTTCATCTCTCAAACGTGACATCAGAGATTTGAAACCTCTGCCGGAAAACCCCGTTCCGATACCTGATCTCGAAAATGCCGAGTACATTCCCTTTGAGTTCACAGCGACAGCAGAATCAGCCCCCAAGAACGGCTTCTGTGGCACTATCGGTTTTTCCTTCTGGGCCATAAATCGGAAATCCTGGCTGGGTGTCTCTCCCGATCCCATGGAGCCTCTTGCAGAGCTCAAACTCGGGAAAAGCTATATATTCAGTTTCAGGAACCGAACACCGCATACCCACCCCATCCATCTGCATGGACTGTCATTTACGCTTCTAAAATCGAATAAACGGAAGATAGATCCCTTTATCACCGATACAGCCCTCGTCTTACCAGATGAGCGCATGGACGTTGCCTTTGTCGCAGACAACCCGGGAGATTGGCTGTTGCATTGCCATATCATCGAGCATCAAAAAACCGGGATGAGCAGCTTTATACGGATTAGCTAATGTTTTTCCCAAGGAGTAAACTTAGTCAAAAATTCTGAGTGTTTGTACGAGTAACAAACTAGAGTAAGCATCTTCATGCCCTTGGTCCAAGGCCTTTTGGAGATAATTCTCAGCCTGCTCAAAATCTCGCTCGACACCATCACCTTTAAGATAGAGCATGCCGACACTGTACTGGGATCCCATATCTTCTTTATCGGCAGCAAATTTAAACCACCGAAAGGCTTCATCATAATTCTTCTTTGTTCCACGCCCTTCAAGATACAACTGTGCCAGACTATTCGCTGCATTCACTGAATCTTGCCTAGCCGCTTTTAAATATAAAGCAAAAGCTTTTTCTTGGTTAGGGTATGTCCCCTCACCGCTCTCATACAATATTCCCAGGTTATACTGTGCACTTGGATTCCCCTGGTCGGCAGAGAGAGTAAAATATTCAAAGGCTTTAAAGTAATTCCTTTTCACACCCTGCCCAAAGTAAAACATCAACCCCATATTTTCTTCGGCAAGGTCGTATTTTTGATCTACGGATTTTTGGTACCAAAATAGTGACTTACGGTAATCTAGAGGAACACCATCCCCATATTCATATAATACTCCCAAATTATTCTGTGCAACCTCATCGCCCTGCTCAGCGGCTTTTAAATACCATTCTGCGGCTCGTTCTGGATCCCTGTTACGACCAAATCCTTCATCATACATAAGTGCAAGATAAAATTGCCCGGCAGGCGAGCCTAAGTCTGCAGACCTGGAATAATACTCAAATGCTTTGTTATAATCTTGAGGCACCCCCTTACCGTATTGATAAAGCTGTCCCAGGTCTTTTAATGCATATGAATTATTTTGGTTGGCAGCCTTTAGGTACCATTCCAAGGCTTGGGTGTAGTCTTGTTCAACTCCATCTCCATTTTCATATAAAATACCAAGCCAAGTTTGGGCATCATCATCCCCTAAACTTGCGGCTTGATTAAACAAATTGAAGGCTGCCGTATAATCAACTGCGCCAAAGTCACCATCTAAATGCATATGTGCCAGTCTATACTGGGCATCTGTATCATCTTGATCAGCTGCTTTCGCAAACCATTCCCGTGCTTTTTCTATATCAATAGGCCGTCCCAAACCATGTTGATATATGTTTCCAAGGTTAAATTGAGCTCCGGGATAATTATCTATTTCAGCCGCGTTACTATAGAGCTCGAATGCCTTGTTGAAATCCTGTGTTACATCAGTGCCATTTTCGTAAATATCTCCCAGGTTTACCATTGCATAAGAGTTTTTTTGCTCTACTGCTTTTTCGAACCAGGATATTGCTTCAGGGATATTAGTCGCCGTCCCATCCCCGTTTTTATAAAATAGGGCAAGATTGTTTTGTGCTGCAGAAACCCCTTGTTGTGCCGCTTTCAAATACCATTTCATTGCAAGTTCCGGGTCACGATCTCGGCCCTGACCAAAGTCATACATATATCCAAGATTTAGTTGCGCATAGTCATGCCCCTGCTCAGCGGCTCGATTATAATAAGTAAACGCTTGAGCATTGTCTTTTTCTACGCCCAAGCCTTCTTCATAGAGGTACCCAATGTTATAAAAAGCGTCGATAAACTTGAGCTCTGCCGACTTTAAATACCACTCCATTGCAATTTGATAATCTTGCTCCACGCCATAAGCATTTTCATAGAACAGACCAATGGCATTAAGTGCATAAGTATTATCATGGTCAGCAGCCTTGCTGTACCATTCAAGTGCTTTTTGATAGTCGATTTCTCCCAATAAACCTTTTTCGTACACATAAGCTATATTTGTTTGAGAGCGGGAAAATTCCTGTTCAGCGCTTTTGGAAAACCACTCAAAAGCTGTAGTATAATCTTGGGCGACACCCTCACCATTTCTATACAATCTCCCGATATAGTATTGCGCCTCAGCATTACCGTCTTCTGCAAGAGGAAGAAATTGTTCAAATGATGCTCGATATTCTTCGTTATCATAAGCCTTTTTGGCTGTTTCCAATGTTCCCTGAGCAAAGGCTGTTAAAGATAAAAATGAGCTTAAAATACAAACAAGAATAAATTTATTCATTACAGCTACCACAAGAGAAAACCAAAATTTACAAAACCATAAATGATGATTTAGATAAATGAAATAGCCAAATAAGTATGTGAAACCGAATACAAGTTTGGGCTCGCTAATTCGATAGCAAGCAGATTGACATCAAGGTTTTTTTGGAAACTTGGTAGCGGAGGAGGGACTTGAACCCCCGACACGCGGATTATGATTCCGCTGCTCTAACCAGCTGAGCTACTCCGCCACAAGACATAGTGTGATTACTCCTTTTAAAATTGGGCGTCAAGAAAAGCTAGATAAGAAACTGGGGGCCAGATATTTCTTTGGATGCTATTTCTAAAAACTAGTGACTGAATGAGAAATCAAACGGCACACTTCTTCAATATCTGCGCGCATTTTCACTTCAGGGCTTCGAACCAGCCAGTTACCACTTGGCATTGCCAGCTCAATAGGAGAAAGCCGCAACACCTCTTTTTCTGCCAGCGCCAGTTTGCTAAGCGGCAGCGACGCCAACAATACCCCTACCCCAGCTTTGGCAGCATCCAACGCGGTATTAAAACTATCAAAACGAACAGCAGTTTTCCTTGGCGGGGATGTCTGGGCTTCAATAGCCCATTCTGACCATCCACTCCGGCGGCCAGCCAAGCGGATACAGGGGAGTTTTTGCCAATTACCCTCGACAATTTCCTTGGCGAGTTCAGGAGAACAGACTGGGGAGAGTACTTCGGAAAAAAGGTGGGTTGCAATTTTCCCCTCCCATGTACCGGTCCCAAAGCGGATCTCAATATCAGCATTAATCGCCTCATAGTCGGCAGGTCGATGGATTGCAGAAATTGAAAGTGAGATATTCGGGCGGGCTTCTCTTATCCATTTCAGCCTAGGCACTAACCAAAGGGCAGCAATAGAGGAAGGACAAGCAATTGTAATTACCATACTTCCTTTTTTGCCAAAAAGGTCCTCGGTACTACGCGCCAAAGCATTCAAAGAAGACCTAACTGATGGTAAATAAGCATCCCCTTCAGCCGTGAGCTCTACTCCCCGAGCTAAACGATGAAACAAAGTCACTCTGAGATGAGATTCCAGTTTACGCATTTGCTGACTGACGGCTGCTTGCGTCAATCCAAGTTCAAGCCCTGCTTCAGTGAAATTTTCGTGACGGGCCGAAGCTTCAAAAGTCTTCAACCAATCCAAAGGAGGTAATAGTGCCAATACCTTACTTCCTAGCCATAACAATAATGATGTCTCAGGGGTAATTTATATTGATTGTTCTTATTCCTTTTTACTGGACTAATCTAGTCAATTATTAAAAGACGTCCATATGGAGAGACAAAATGACTTTGGAAACTGCAAACATCCTCGAGGGTGGAAAAGCACTTAGCGTGCAGTGGAAAAACGGACAGACCGCCCGCTTTCATGCCATGTGGTTACGAGACAACGCTCTTGATTCAGAGACCCGTGCTGCGGGAAACGGTCAACGTATGATCACCATTCTTGATATTCCGGCAGAAACAACCCTTAAGTCAGCCAAGGTAAACGATGGAGGCGATCTCGTTCTATCCTTCATTCCTGAAAATAAAGAAGTTATCTTTCCAAGCAACTGGCTTAGCGATCACAGCTATGACAACGCCAACGAGAAGACCAAAGGCTGGATTGGGGATCGTAAAAAAACTTGGGATTCTGCCCTAAACACTTCGATACCAACAATCGATTACGCTCAAGCCCAAAGAAAAGACCAAGAGTTCGGCTCCTGGCTCAGCGCTGTAGAGAGCCATGGCTTTGCCGTTATGACAGGCTTGCCAACCACAAGCGGGACCCTTATCGAGGTTGCTGAACTCTTTGGTCATGTCCGCGAGACCAACTACGGTAAATTTTTTGAGGTCCGATCTGAAATCAATCCGGTAAATTTGGCCTACACTGGTCTTGGTCTCCAAGCCCATACTGACAATCCCTATCGCGACCCTGTGCCAACTCTGCAACTTTTGGCCTGCCTTGAGAATTCCGCAGATGGGGGCGACTCAATCGTCGTCGATGGCTTCAAAGCTGCTGAAATTCTACGCGAAGAATCACCTGAGAGTTTTGATCTGTTAGCTGGCTACCCCGTACGGTTCGAATATGCAGGAACAGATGGTGTAAAACTACGTGCCAAACGTCCAACTATTGAGCTTGGTCCAGATGGAGAAATACTCTCTATTCGCTTTAACAACCGTTCATCAGCCCCCTTTACCGACATTCCCTTTGATGAGATGGATCGCTTCTACAGCGCCTATCGGAAATATGCTGAAATCATAGAACGCCCTGAAATGATGGTTAGTTTTATGATGCAGCCCGGTGACCTCTTTATCGTAGACAACACGCGCGTGATGCACGCTCGTAAAGGCTTCTCAGGTGCAGGAACACGTTGGCTCCAGGGCTGCTATGCTGACAAGGATGGCTTGCTCTCAACCCTGTCATACATAGAATCACTACAAAATCTAACCCGGGAGGCAGCCCAATGAGCGTCGATAAATTTGATACATTGAGCAAAGATAATATTGTCGACTTCATCGGTGATATTTTCCACCGTCGCGGCGCTGATTCTTACCTTGGCGAAGACGTAACCATGTCCGAGCATATGCTGCAAGGCGCCCAACTTGCAGAAAAAGCGAATGCTGGGGATATCCTTATCGCTGCGGCTCTTTTGCACGACATAGGGCACTATACCAACGAGTTCCCGGATGATGCCCTGGCCAAAGGGATCAACAATCACCATGACGAAGCGGGTGCTGCTGTTCTCCAGGCATTTTTTCCGCCCGTAATTACCCAGTGCGTAAGACAACACGTTGCTGCCAAAAGATATCTCTGCGCAACGGACGATAGTTACTTTGATCGCCTATCCGATGCTTCGGTCCATACCTTAAACTTGCAAGGCGGTCCCATGAACGAAGACGAGATCAAAGAGTTGGAAAAGAACCCACATCTCAAAGAAATCATACAAGTTCGGTTTTGGGACGATGAAGGCAAAGATGCCTCAGTGACAACTCCTCCGTACGAACATTATGCGCCCGTACTTCAACGGGTTGTTGATGGATATCTTGGCAGCCAATAATCCTGCTTTTATGCAATAATGGATCAGATGGAGTTATCATCATGTCCAATAAAGTTATACTCGTCATCATGGATGGCGTTGGTTACGACACAGCTCTTTCTCAATGTGGGTACCTGGAAGGCATGGTCGAACTCGGCCGCGCCCAGAGATGGAAAATGCGAACGGCTTTGCCGACGATATCCGCTGCAATGTACGAAACCATCCATAGCGGGCTGTCTCCGCTTGATCATGGGGTAAGCGGTAACGAAGCAATCCGCAGATCAAATGTTCCCAACGTCTTTGATCAACTCCATCAAGAGAATTATAAGACGGCCGCTGTGGCCCACTCTTATTTTCATACTCTCTACAATGGTCCCTACGATCCAATAGAGCATGTTGAAGTTGATGACGAAACCAAGGCTATTCAACACGCCCGTTTCTATTCTATGGAAGGCTATTCCGGGGCTAATATTTGCGCCCCTGCAGAAATAGATCTTTGTGCCCAAGCAACACATTTATTGCGGCGTAATGATCCTGATTATCTTCTACTACACACCTCTTCAGTGGACAGTACAGGTCACAAATACACCGCTGACTCATCTCAATACCGTATTCAAACCTGGCACATCGATAATGCGCTGGCCCGAACCATTCCTCTTTGGCTAAAAGCTGGATATGATATCTTTGTTACAGCTGACCACGGTATGAATGCTGACGGCCACCACGGCGGTACAGAAGAGATTATGCGACATGTTCCCTTCTATTATTTTGGCGATGCTACAATGCCTGATAAAGGAACAGTTCTAGATCAACTCGCCATTGCACCAAGTGTTCTCAATCGAATTGGTGTTCAAATCCCTGAAAGCATGAAAGCTCCATCGCTTTTCGCGTAAGATACGAGAGAGAACTAAGGTTCTCTCTCTATTTCCTGATCTCAAAGAAATTCGGGGATCACAAGACTATTCAGGGGCCTCAAGACTATCAGGGCCACCATCGAGATAGCCGAGGTAAGCATCTTCGTCGTACCAATATGCTTGCTCTACGGAATGATCATCGCCTTCCCCAAAGATTGAATAATCAGGCAAATCGTAGAACCAATATTCAATATGTTCTTTCTTAGGGTAATGCAGGTTGAGATCTTCAAACCACCCCTTGAAAGATGACTTCGGAATTTTTTTCCATCGCAGGCAATAGGCAACGTTTTTGGCGCCTTTTGCGCAATAGATCATGACCCTTAATAATCGAGCTTCTTCAGCTTGAAACCCCTCTCGCCCCTTGTAAACATCAAGTGCTCCTGAAAACATTTCAAGGGGTGCTCTGGTTTCCTTCGCAGGCCGGGGCTCAACACGAACCATGCCGTTAGCAGAAGGGGCAATATATCCAGCGTCACAGTTTGATAGATGCTCTTGTATTAACCTCGGTCGTTCATACCCACAACGTGGTGCAATGTGGTTTTCATACAAAAAATAAGCAACATCAGCCAAGGCTTTAGGGTCTTTTTCGCCGCGTGCCAAAATTGAAACATTGTTGACCACTTCAGTGTAATTACTTATTTCAATTGATAATTTCCCGGAAACATCCAGCGCCTTTATTGCCAAAAGATCGCGCCACTGTATTAAGTTTGAGAGTGCCTCGGCTGCCTTCCAATTTTCTTGGACCATCGCTTCATCAAGATGCGGACGAACCAGCGCGAATTTGAGCAACTCATCGTTTTCCCCTGCGAGACTTTCTTCGAGCTGTTTGGGAGATAAAAAATACCGAGACACCTGTTCATAGAGAACGGCATCCATAATCAACAACTCCATTGGTTTTTTAGGTCCAGTGATCTTATCGGATTGGATAAATGCTTCTGGGTCATTCTGTTTTAAGCGTGCTTCGAACTGGAGACTTCGCAACCCCAGTAAATCCTTCAGCGGAAGCTCTAATCCCATAGCTATTTCGGCAAAAACACCGGCTTCTTCCTCTAAGTCTCCCGACAAAAGAAGAGCCTGGGCTCCAAAAGCCTTCGCGTGCGCAAACAATGGTGTATCTACAAAAACAGACGTATCTGGCGCAGTACCGTCGAGTAAATACGCACAACTCATTTCGATGTATTTGATAAGTTCAGGGGGTGTTTTTTGAGGTAAACGATTGCTTTGCTCACAGAGGCTCGAAACCTCCCCGGACTTTGACAGAATTGCTGGAAGCAAGGTGAAGCCATTACCGTGTTCTATTGGATATTCAGAAATTTCACCAATATTTGCCAATAAGGCGTTGATGAATAACTCATCCAAATAATCTAATTCAACAGACCTGCCATTGAGGACATGGCTTTTCGCCAGCATTTGGAGCAGTTCTTTATAATATCGCTCTCTTTCATTGTAGTGCAGCCATATCCCCACGGACATGCCCTCTACATGTTTTAGATATTCTGAGTGCGGAAATTCAGTAACGAAAGCTTCGGTGAAACTGTTAAATACCGTGGGCAAGAAGACTTCATCTTGCCCTTCTCTCCCTTTGTGAAAGAGCGACAAAATCTCCATATACCGTGTGGTTTCAACAAGCCATCCAGATCCACGGCCAGCGTCGGTTTCTTCTAGGGCAATTGTCGCGAAAAGATCTGCGGCTTCGGGATAAAAACCATCGTGGTAAAAAGCAGCTGCTTCAATATAGTTAAGCCAGCCTTTAGCTTTACCTTCTCTGATTTTTTGAAAATGTTTCTTGGTCTTATCATTGCCGATATAAGCGTCTGTATCCAAAACACAATCTTGGATTAACAAAAGGCGTACAAAGGCAAGATAACGAATGGTTTCTCGATCTAACCCAGATGTCGACAAACCCTGATAATAAGAAGCAAGATTTGTAAAGCTCCCGCCCGCATAACACTGTGGCCCAGAGAAAAATGCTTCATCAAGAAACTTATCCTCTTGCTTCTCTCCTTCTAAATAGCTGAGTTCGGCAGTTACAAGCTGAGGAATGCTATACTTTTTATGAAAACTATTAATCTCATCGATATCCTCCTCTTCTTCCGACCACAGTAATTGGCCGAGAGAAAGCTCTGGCCTATAGATCTTTAAAATTTGAGATAAGAAGACCTTGGCCCGAGCTTTTTGTGGGGTCAGCAAGTCAATCTGTGTAGATGAACAATACCTAGAAACAATCGGCTGTTGGCAGGGAGATCCCCCTCCGGCTTCGACTTTATGAGGGAGCAGGTTTACCAACATCAACACAACGAGAGATAAGGAAAATTGCCATCCGAAACGTCTCATTCTTCTTTGTCTCCCTGACTAGGGCTTCCCATCGGTTATCATCACAGAGGAAAGCATACCTAAGATTGTTAACTTTGTTAATAGCCGCCAATAGATGCCGGGTTATCGGCGTTTGCTCCTGACGGTAAAACATCAAAGAAATTTCACTCACCGATCGAGCAAGGTCTGTCGCCAGTTTATTGTTATCTTCAAACCACGTCGGCAGGCCCGTAATACTGAGAGGGATTTTTTTGGTTAAATGGTTCTGTAACTTCCCCAACCACTGTTGATATTCCTCGAGCCCAGCAGAGGGGCTATCGAAGTCAATCTCGACCCCAATGACGGGTCTATTGGCCCGCCCCCATATATTAATGTCACGTTGAATTACGGCCGCAATCTCTTTGTCATTAAGCAGATATTCAAGTCGATAGGAAAGAATAACAGGGGAACCTTTTGATAAAAGGCGTGGGGTGTGATGTTTTGTAGACGAGCTTGCGTTATCATCAGTCCACGACCGAACCAAAACTCTTAGATTAGATACGCGACACTGGGCTTCTAATTTCTGGCATTGATTTTGGAGACGATTTTCACTCGCGAGAATATCAGTATGGTTTTGGCCTGCCCATAACCAATGATCGATCTCAACTTCTTGAGCACGCAGATTATTAAATAATGGCGTACAGGTTAGAATGACGCCCCATAATAATACTGTTCGATATCCCCGCCACATCGCCTCTCTCAAGCCTCTTTCTATATCTCACGTAGATACTCCTTTGCGGAGACTACGTATCAACCAAGTTAGCATATAAAGATAACTTTTAGGCTTTTTTGGGACCACAGTTAAAGATGAAGGGCACAAATATTCCACAGATTTTTTTTAGAAAGGGTGGGACGTAAAAGGATCAACTTCACAAGATAGAAAGTTGGAATGGCATCTATATAAGGTTAAGAATCGATATTCAAATCTGTAGAACTCTTAACGACCCAATGATGGGATACAAAATGTTTTTTATTTAAATAATCATCGCCTATGGCATCTATAGATCCAAGAACAAAGGCAACCTTCCCTTGCTTGTTCATAAGGGGCATATGCAAAGCCTCTATTAAAATTTTATCACCATTTGCAGCAGATATTAATTCTTGAGAAACCACAGGATGCAATTCGTCGGCAACGCGTTTGTAAAGCTCTCGGACATCGCCAGCGGCTTCACCAAAAGTTTCACTATTTAATTCTTTGCCCGTATAAGCTTGCCCCAAATGTTCTGTAATGAAGGTTCCCTGAAGACGAAAATGTACTGAAAAAGGAGCATATCCAAGGGAACAGAGGAAGATATGGGGTAATACGTCAGGGTCAATATCAATGGGATCAAAGTGTTCACGTTGAGGAACACCAGTTCCCCCCGACAGCCGTAACCAATAAGCTAACAAGCTTTTATTCGTCGCAGAACTCAAAACATCCATAGAGCAATACCTAACTGAACATCAACCCTTTCAAAGTAACAGAGGATTGTTAAAACTTCGACAATTCCCCCCCGTAGTCAGGTCAGACATTCAAATCGAATTAGCTAGGTTCTTCTGGTAACTCCAGGGTCAGATCTTCTTTATCTTTGGTTATTTCAGCATGCATCAATATTTTCGATGTAAGAGCCATAGACGTATCAATGACCCAACGAACTTGTTTTTCTCCGACGTCGTTTTGAGCAGAAACCACTTCGGGTAAAATTTGCTTTTGAAGGAAACCAGCCAAACCAGCCAGAGCTCGCCCCCCTGACCTTAGCTCACTGGCCTTAAGGGTAAACTTATCCCGATTCTCGATTTGAGAAGCTATGGAATTGAGAATATCCATCATCAACCCAACCTCGTCATTGATCCGTTCAGTACGGTTGGCAATAAAGCGTAAATGTCCGATATAAAATGAATATTTAGACATTAGGTTTAATCCTTTTAGTGAACGAGAGGCGAAGGCAAAACAAGCCGTTAAGCGCCACCAGAAAGAATTTCTTCTACACTTTCTTGTACTGACAACGCGTTGGCAAAACTCGCCATAGAGCAATTATTACCCTCTTTCCAGGCAAGCATATTATCCAAGGTACGCATATACCCTTCCTGGCGAGCATCTGCAATGTCATCCAGCTCTTGGTGCCACGTTTCCCCCGTCGTGGAGAACAGTTGATCCCACATCGTCAACCGATAGGACTTTTTATCCCCCCATACAATGAACTCTACGGTATCCGGCCCAACACCCCCTGCACTGGCTGTGAAAGATACAGGAATGTTTCCACAAGAAAGATGCGCCTGGACATTGGTTTCACAAGTGACATCATCATCAGGATAAAGTGTGCAGGCATTTATAAGTTCAGAAGCACCAAACAAACGCTCTGTCAGATAAATAAAATGGGAACCAACTTCACGAACAAATCCCCCCTCTGCGCGCTGAGCTAACCAACTTGCACTATGCTGCCAACCTCGGGGCCAAGGTGCAAAATGCAATCGGATTTCAACAGAAGTTATAGCCCCTAGATTCCCAGCATCGACCTCTGCTTTCATCAGGTCAGCAGCAGGAGAATTCGCCAGTGGAAAATTAACCGCGTTAAGCAAACCTGATTCGTCAAAAGCTGCGACAAGATCCCGGCTTTGTTCGATATCGACACCCAAGGGTTTTTCACAGAAAACTGCTTTACCCGCAGCTGCAGCTGCCAATGCATATTCTTTATGTGAAGCAGGTGGGCTTGCAATGTAGACCACGTCTACTTTTGGATGCGCAATCAATTCAGCGACAGTTTTTGCGATCTTAAGTGAAGGAAATTGCTGATTTGCTTCTACCCCAGCCTTCTGATCGGGATCCCAACCACAAGCAAGATCAAATCCACCATGAGCGGACATATTTGTCAGCATTCGGTTGCCCATAATACCCAAACCGATAAAGCCAATACCCAATGCCATCTACAAATCCCCAATACGCCTAGAAAAAAGAGTCTATTTATTCTAAAAAAAGTTAGCCGATATTGCGTCAGAAAAATTGGTTTGACCAGTTTTATTCCAAAAATAAAAAAGCCTCAGCAAATTGCCAAGGCTTTTTTGAATTGGTAGCGGAGGAGGGACTTGAACCCCCGACACGCGGATTATGATTCCGCTGCTCTAACCAGCTGAGCTACTCCGCCACAAGGCTATGAAACAAAATAAATCCCTGAAATTCTGAGAAGCCTGATTCGCACAGGTTTTGTTTCGTGAGAGGGGTGATAATGCCAGGACACAAAACTGTCAATAGCCGAGTGACAAGCACATAAGCTTTTTCCGACATTTCAGCCAAAGTACTCCCCAAATATATCACTAAACCTCTGAGAAACATTAACTTGAAGAAACCCTTAGACGGATTTACTCTCCTCTGAAACTCAAATAACGATTGAGAAACACGATGGGCATCAAGTTTTCCATGAAGCGCGACACCTGGGAGCATCACTCCCACCCGCTCTCCGTATGGACCCGGGTCGGTTCTGGCTGGCTTATATTTCCAGCGATCTGGAGTCATACAACATGGGGATGGCCTGTCGCAGGATTTCTTTTGATACTGTTTGCTTTTTGGATGTATCTCAACCCTCGCATTTTTCCAAAGCCTCGACATACGGATTCATGGGCTTCTCAAGTGACGTTTGGTGAGAGAATTTGGTTAAAAGAAATTCCATTTGAGGGACTTGATGAATTACTCGAGATGCACCGCGCTCAAACTCGCATTCTAAGTATCCTGGCGGGAATAGGATTTTTTTGCGGGTTGATCACAGCTTCTTTCAACCTTTTTTGGCCAACAATGTTTTTTGGCTTTGCCATGGTTGTCGGCAAAATGTGGTTTTGTGATCGAATGGTTTGGCTGTTCAATGACGCCATTGAGTACCACCCTGAACTCGCAGAGTGGATTTATTGAGGCCCAATCCCTTAAACTCACTGTTTTGATTTAAGATTATAAACTCTATACCGCCTCCTTTAAATAGCTGTTTTCATAGAGAATATTCTCAACATTAACAAAGCGTCGAACCCGATCCAGTTCGGCTTCAATTGCTTTCAGCCGCCCCGCGGAGGCCTTCACCTTTGGCTCAAGCCAAAGTCCTTTCACAACCAGCGACTGCCCTTGGCGTTTCATGTCTATACGCCCAATGAGTTTCTCCCCTTCTAACAG
The DNA here is from genome assembly GCA_913060675.1 of uncultured Rhodospirillales bacterium. GTDB lineage: Bacteria > Pseudomonadota > Alphaproteobacteria > Kiloniellales > Kiloniellaceae > Kiloniella. The sequence continues at coordinate 9,170 of CAJXUS010000037.1, read as the reverse complement.
CGGAAAGACGTAATAGCCGTATTGCCTTTTGGCTTCAGGAACGAAAACTTCAATTCTATAGTGAAAATCGAAGAGTCTTTCAGTTCTTTTTCTATCTCTGATTAAAGGGTCAAACGGACTTAATACACGGACACGCTTTGGAACGGGTTGGAGGTCTTCAAGTTGATCCAGTAGGTTTTCATAGGCATAAACTTTACGAGGATTACTCCCATCTGCCGCATGAACCTCGACCTCAATGAGCCCCTGCCCAAGCTGGCTATCACACCACTTCTTTGCTTCAGCAGGTTTAACCCCATCCCAAAAAGCGGCGAGTTCTCCTGCTGTTGCAAAACCTAGTCGATCCAAAGCTGAGCGACACGACCAATCAAGGTATAAATCGGGGTCAATATCACTGGCTTGATGGCTTTGAGGTATTACGCGCCCGGTTAAATCATATACCTTTTGAAAGCCCTCACGGCGGTCAACACTTAGGGCACCTGTGCGCCATAAAAATTCGAGCGCCGTTTTAGACGGATGCCAATCCCACCAGCCTTGATTTTTTTTCTTATCAGCAGAATTCTTTTCTGGAGTTTTCATATCACGAGACATCGTGGGGCCGTTCACTTGAACGTGCTCTAAAATCGCTGCAAAACTGTCTTCGAAGCCTTCACGACGCCATTTGCGCCAACGTTCAAGCAGACGTTCTTCGGTAAGGATGAACCGATGTTGCCAATAGGGGTAGAAGGCTGTTGGAATGACGGAAGCATCGTGGGTCCAGTTCTCAAACAGCGCCCGGTCATTTTCCAACAAGCTTGAGAAATTTTCTTTCCGATAGGTCTGATTTCGGGAAAAGAGGATCATATGGTGGGCGCGTTCGACAGTGTTGATACTGTCGATTTGTACGAACCCCATCCGCTCAATAAGTCCGAGTAAGCTGGTTTTATCTTGCTTTAATGCTGGATTATCGCAGAGCCCCTGCTTGAGCATAAACAGTTTTCGGGCTTGTGAATTGGAAATCTGCGGGAGCATGACAAGAACTTCTGAGTGATTAAGTCGGGAAAATCATTCAGAACATAGCAGGAACATACGTGTAGATCCAGAAGGTTTATTCCGATTTAAGCCGCGCCTTTAGCTTCTTCATCCAGGGCCCGTTTTTCGGTTGAGACAATCCAACCACCGCCGAGGACGCGTTCGCCATCATAGAACACCGCGGCTTGTCCGGGAGATATTCCAAAAAGAGGTTCGTGCAAGACAACACGCGCGCCTCCCATACCAAGGCCCTGACCTTCTGGGTAAATCGTGGCGCTTGTCGGTTTTGAAGCAGACCGAAGCTTTACCGTAACCTCACGGCCCCCATCGGTCATTGGCTCAGCCAACCAATTGAGCTCGTTCACCAGCACAACATCCCGGGAAAGGGCTTCTTTGGGGCCAACAATAACCTGCTTTTTCGCGGCATCTAAACGAATGACATAAATCGGATCTGACGTTCCACCAACACCAATACCGCGGCGCTGTCCAACCGTATAGTTGATAATACCTTCGTGCTGTCCCAAAACGGTGCCATCCATGTGGACGATATCACCCTTGTCCAAGGCTCCTGGACGTAGGCGTTCCACAACCCTCGCGTAAGAGCCATCTGGAACGAAACAGATATCCTGACTGTCTGGCTTGTCGGCAACAGAAAGTCCCATGCGTTCGGCTATTTTCCGTGTTTCCGTTTTAGGTAGTCCACCCAAAGGAAAGCGAAGAAAATCGAGTTGAGCATCAGTCGTTGTAAACAAGAAATAAGTCTGATCTTTTGTATCGTCGAAGGCCTTGTGTAGTTCTGGACCATTGGGGCCTTCTATGCGCTGAACATAATGCCCGGTCGCCATGACATCAGCACCAAGGTCTTTGGCCATGGCCAACATGTCTTTGAATTTTACTTTTTGATTACATTTCACACAGGGAATAGGGGTTTCGCCGCGCATATAGCTATCGGCAAAATCTTCCATTACGTCCTGTTTAAAGCGAGATTCATAATCGAGAATATAGTGTGGAAAGCCATAACGATCTGCAACTGTACGTGCGTCGTAAATGTCTTGTCCCGCGCAACAAGCACCTTTTTTCTCAAGAGCAATACCGTGATCATAAAGTTGAAGGGTTACACCTATAACGTCGTAACCTTCTTCTTTCAGCATACACGCAACAACAGAACTATCGACACCACCAGACATGGCGACGACAACACGGGTATCTTTGGGATCTTTATCTATGCCAAGAGAATTCATTGCTCTGCTATCTCGTATATATTCTCGTCCTTGGTAAAATTACAAAGGAACGTGCATCATCTCGTATTGATATTAGGGCCTATGTAAGTCTATCGGCCGATACAATCAAGCCCTGCATCACTTACGACGGCTTAACCGGACACAATCCAGTTAAATTTTCACGCACAGTATCAGATAATCATATCAATGTTAATGCCCGACAAAACACAGCACCCTTGTCCCCTCTGCATGGTTCAATTGAAAGCTAATCGATGTTTGTAATCTCGACCAGGCGCCTTAAAACAATTGGATCCCGGATGAGATCAATCAAAAGGGAAAAATGGCCTTTACCATTTCTCAAAAATCTATTTTCAGGAGGAACCCGCCAACGATCGGCAAGTTCAAGCCCGCCCTTATAAGGCATCAGGTTATCGGCCTGCCCGAGCATGAAAATAATTTTGTCAGGAGGCACCACGGAATGTCCTGAAGGCTGAACAAGAGGTAAACAACGAAGGTAATCTTCTTTTTTCCAGCCGAGCTCATGTAATTTTTCCGGCACGCCCAAACCTTCTGTAAGGCAACTTTTACGTAAAACATCCAAAACGTTACCGCTTGTACCAATAAGTAAAAGCCCATCCGGTTTTAGTTTCTCCGGCCAATCCCATGCAACTGTGGAATAAAGCTGGCAAGCCAGGGCACCCAAACTTACGCCGCCGAGAACGACAGCCCCTCCTCTTTGCGATCTGACCCAGTGAATTAGCGTTGCAACATCAGATATCCATTGCTGAAACGTATCCACGAGGCCGATTGGTCCCCGTGCAAAAACTTCTTCACCAGCGAATCTACCCGGTTTTTTACGAAACCCGTGACCTGGTTGTTGTATTCGTAAAACTCGAAAACCCGATTCTGTTAAGGCACAAACGGGATCTTCTCTATCTTGAAAACAGTCCTGTTCAACGGCTAGGCCCTGTAAAAAAATCAATGTGGGAGCAGATGGTTCAAGTCCCGTGAGCGGCTCAAAACACCGCACCCAGTTTTCACCCCCAAAGGATGATCCATAACGGAGCCAATACTCGCGACCATAGACCCCATGGATTGAGTGAGACATATCGACCGGCGGCATCTTTTGAGGTGCCGAATATACCTCCCCCGGATCTTCGGAATAGCCAACATAATGCTCATGGAAGTCTTTTGGCGTAGGCAGTTGCCATTTAATGGGTTCGATCTGGTTGCGTATTTCCTTGAACATCAAGGCCGCTTCCAACAACCGCTGGGATGTTTCCTGTCTCCTAAGTTCCGCAAAAACTCTGCCCGCTATGCTCAAGCCATCCCCAAACATAACCACCTTCCAACGCTCAAACGCAGATTTTGCGACATAGTGACGTATGCATATTTCAGTCAGGGCATCATCACAGCTTTTTGGGAGAGAGGTTTTGAGCTCTAATTCACTTTCAAGAGCATGTGCATCGCCCTCGCTAACGATTGCAGTTTGAAGAGCTCTTGTGAGGGGGAATAGGTAGTTCACAACGAGACGAAGTGCTAAAGCGTCGAACCAAGGACGTGCAAGATAGCGGCCAACTGTTCCTCGGATCATGGGAAAAGGTTGGGGTGGAGGCAAACACTGTGTGGAACTGTGGAAACGTTCTCTATTCACGTAGTTTTTTTGTAAACCTCTATCAAAAAGACTGCCTTGTTACATTCTTTTGAAAGAGTATAGCAGGTTTTGACCTCTTTTGCAGCAACACAGCTTTGAGAGGAGGAGCTTTAAGGGTATTAACCCTGATCTATCAAGTGGATATAAGACCCAATTACCGATCCATTTTGGCAGCCAACCCGCCCAAGACTTTGCTCACTAGCATCCATGACATCAAAAAGAGGCTGATTTCCCTCAGTGTCCACAACTGTTGAATAGTGAAATTCGTGCGCACGGTAGCTCTGCCCTTTTGGCCCAAGGGGGCTTTCAACCAGAGTTTTGACGGCTCTGTACCCAAGTGATCTCTTGCGCACTAAGAATGACGTCTCCACTGGGAGTAGATCTGCCATTTCATGGTGATCACCCCGAGCATCAATCAGGCCTTTCCCCAAAACCATATAACCACCGCACTCTCCATAAATGGTCACATTTGCAGCAGCAGCAGCACGTAATCCGGTAAAAAATCTCACATTGGCCCCGAGCTGTCCGACGTGTAACTCAGGATACCCGCCTGGTAAATATATCGCATCAGTATTTGGTGGCGGTTTTTGATCTGCAAGCGGAGAAAAAAAGTTTAACTCAGCACCAGCAGAACGCCATCCCTCGAGAAGAGCGGGATAAATAAATGAAAAGGCTAAATCTTGTGCCACTGAAATCCGCTGCCCAAGTGGCGGCACAAAAGCAGTAAGCTCTTTTGAAGGAAGAGACGTTGGCTTGGCCAAAGCCAAGAGCTTTTCACAATCGATATCCCAACCAACTTGCTGAGCCGCATTATCAAGATAGAGATCAATTTCATTATGTTCTATAGCTTGTACAAGACCGAGGTGTCGATTTGGTAACACCATCTCTTCTTGTCTTTTGAGATATCCTAAAACGGGGATGCCTAGCGGATCACAAGCTTCCTTGAGAAGGGAAACATGACGCAAGGAGCCCACCCGATTGAATATCACGCCAGCAATAGATATTTCAGGATCAAAAGACGCAAATCCGTGCAGTATCGCAGCTGCTGAAGCAGACATTCCCTTAACATCAATAACAAGAATAACAGGCCAACCAGTTTTTTTTGCAAGTGCTGCAGTTGATCCTGCCCCCCCGGCTGCACCATCAAAAAGACCCATGACACCTTCGGCCAAAATGGCATCCGCCCCTTGACCTGCATGGGTTATGATCTCAGATAGACTTTCGTTACTCATCGCCCAAGGATCTAGATTGTAACAGGGCCTATCCGCAGCCGCTGCATGATAAGCTGGATCGATATAATCGGGTCCAACCTTAGCCGGAGCGACCCGAATATTCTTATTTTTAAAATGTCGGAGCAAAGCGAGTGTAAGTGTCGTCTTGCCGCTTCCAGAAGACGGAGCTGCAATGATTAGCCCTCTGGGGCTACCTCGATATTCCTCACTCGCTTCGGTAATCAAGCGCTCGCTACCTTTCCAGATTGAGTTTTCAACCCTAATGGATCTGAGGTTAACACGCGCCCCTCGATCGCCCCCATCCAATCAAGTCCTGCGCGCAACCGAACAACTTCGCCCACAACTACGAGCGCAGGAGGTTCAATACCACTTTTGGCAACATCTTCGACACAGGTCCCCAGAGTCGTTTCGAGAACTTTCTGCGCAGGAGTAGAAGCCCGGCTAACGATGCCAACTGGTTCATCTTTTGAGCGTCCATTGGCCATTAATTTTTGTGCGATATCACCGAGATGTTTAATTGCCATATAGATAACAATTACGGGAGAGCCTTGTGCAAGACCTGCCCAGTTAATGTTATCCGGCACAATTCCACTGGCATTATGACCAGTAAGAAAAGTCACTGCTGAATTACAATCGCGGTGCGTAACAGGAATACCCGCGTAAGCAAGTCCACCGATACCACTGGAAATTCCAGGGACAACCCGGAATGGAACATTTGCCTCAACAAGTGCCAAGGCTTCTTCGCCACCACGGCCAAAAACAAAAGGATCACCGCCTTTGAGGCGCAGGACACGTTTGCCTTCCCGTGCAAGCTGTACCAACCGCTGAGAGATATCAGCCTGTTTAGAGGATGGTTTGCCACCACGTTTGCCAGCATATTCAAGGACACAGCCCTCTCGGGCCAACTTAAGGACGTCATCACCTACCAAGGCATCATAAATCAGCACGTCAGCCGATCTCAGTGCGTGCAAGGCATAAAGAGTCAACAAACCCGCATCTCCGGGGCCACCACCAACAAGCCAAACCCAGCCGGGTTTAAAATCAGGTAGATCTAGAGGCAGTTTATCCATTTATCACACTGTCCTTCTCGTGTAGCTTCGCTCTTACGGTATAACCAAACTTGTGTTACTTGAGGGATTAATTTGAAAAGCCCCCAACGATTAAGCCAAACGAACTGTAAAATAACAACTTAGTATATAACGATCATGGCTCGAAAACCCGAAGGAAATTTAAAAAGAGGCTGGACAACTGGTGCCTGTGCCACTGCGGCAACTAAGGCAGCCTATACAGCTCTAATAACCAACCAATTTCCCGATCCAGTTACTATAACTCTGCCAAAGGGAGAGCAACCTGCTTTTGCCCTCTGTAGAGAAGAATTAAACGATACCACAGCCATGGCAGCTATCGTCAAGGATGCAGGTGACGATCCTGATGTCACTCACCAGGCTACTATAATCTCACATGTGAGCCATGGCCTGCCTGGAAGCGGCATAGTCTTTCACGCCGGCGAAGGCGTCGGAATGGTGACAAAGCCAGGTCTTCCAATCCCAGCCGGAGAACCTGCGATCAATCCCATGCCCCGAAAAATGATGACCGAGGTCATTGCCGAAGTCGTACAAGAACATGGTGGAACCGGCGATGTGGTCATAGAAATTTCTATTCCCGGCGGAGAAGAGCTTGCAACCAAAACCTGGAATCCAAGACTTGGTATTCTCGGCGGCCTTTCCATTCTCGGCACCACGGGCGTTGTTGTTCCCTTTTCCTGTTCATCCTGGATCCATTCTATCCATCGGGGCATTGACGTCGCCATTGCGACCAGGCGATCTCATGTTTCTGGCTGTACGGGATCAACTTCTGAAAAAACTGTCATGGATCTCTATGGCCTGGAAGAAGGCGATATGCTCGACATGGGTGACTTTGCGGGTGGTATGCTTAAATATCTACGCGAGCATCCTGTTCCGCGTCTGACCATTGGCGGAGGATTTGGAAAATTAACAAAACTTGCCATGGGCCATCGAGATTTACATTCCGGGCGCAGTCAGGTTGACATGTCATGGCTTGCAAAACGATTGCAGGAACTTGATGCCCCGGTTGAGGTTATTGAAGAAGCCAAGACAGCAAACACAGCAAATCAAATTTTGGTTCGCTGTCTTGAAAAGAACATTCCCTTAGCCGAAAAAATTGCCCATCTTGCCAGAGATGAAGCCTTGAAAATTCTCAATGGGAAAACCGACGTTGATGTCATTATTATTGATCGCCCCGGCAATATTGTCGCCCGCAGTAGCATTGCAAAATGTATTGTCGCAAAATAATGAGCAAAAGCCCCACAAACAAACGCGTCCTTATTTTAGGCGGGACAACAGAGGCAAATGAACTCGCGGCCCTTCTCGCACAAGATCTTCATTTTGAAGTTATCACTTCTCGTGCGGGGGTTACCAAAAAACGCACGGCCGTTTCCGGACAAGAGCGGGTTGGCGGATTTGGGGGCATTGAAGGGCTCAAAGAATATCTGAAAGAAAACCAAATATCGGCTGTTATTGATGCCACCCATCCTTTTGCACAAACAATGACCGCCCATGCTTTTAAAGCCTGTTGGGACACACAACTTCCCCATATAATTTTGTCTCGTCCAGAATGGACTGAAACCGCCGAAGATAACTGGGTCCACCTACAGAATATTGAAGGCGCTCTAGATCACCTAAAAGCGATAAAAAAACCTCTCTGTATATTTCTCACCACCGGACAAAAAGAACTCAAGAATTTCACGCGCATCTCTCATCATCATTATTTGGCGCGGATGATTGAAACGCCTGAGATAGATCCGCTCCCCAACAACTTAGAGATCCTGTTTGAACGCGGTCCATTTTCTCTAAATAATGAAATCCACCTTCTTCGAAATCGTTCCATCGATATGATCGTCAGTAAAAACTCCGGTGGAGAAGCAACTGTGGCAAAACTCGAAGCAGCGAGAACATGCAATATCCCTGTACTTATGATTTCCCGTCCGGCCCTACCACCCACCCATATTGTCCGATGTTCAAAACAGGTTCAAGACTGGCTCATCAGTCAGATTAAGTTCTAACAAAGCGAGTAAAGTGAACCGCGTATGAGAGTAACTTTATTTAATATTATCAGTATTTTCGCACTCTTTTCCAGCTTCACCTCAGCTTCAGCTCAAACCTGGTGGCAGCCCCACGATTTTCTATCCTGGGACTGGCAGCTTACAGAGCCATATGACTTTACCCGCCCTGTACAGATGATCGATCTCGACCTCTTTGAAACTTCTCCTAAAACAATCAAGGCTTTTCAGTCCAACGGCACCAAGGTGATTTGTTATATCAATGTGGGCGCATGGGAAGACTGGCGAGCAGATGCAAAAGAGTTCCCTTCTGTCATCATTGGGAAAGACTATGCAGGCTGGGAAGGAGAGAAGTGGCTCGACATCCGTCGCATAGATCTTCTCGCCCCCATTATGAAGGCTCGAATGGATCTTTGTGCTGCCAAAGGTTTTGACGGTATGGAGCCCGATAATATGGATCTACATTGGGCAAACACAGGCTTTCCTATCTCGAAGCAGGATCAAATAAGATACAGTCTCTGGCTAGCCAATGAAGCACACAAACGTGGTCTTTCTATTGGGCAAAAGAACGCCGGAGACCTCGCATCTGTTCTCGTCGCTCATTTTGATTGGGCGTTGACCGAAGACTGTATCGCCGATAACTGGTGCGCGGAAATGACCCCCTATGTAAAAGCGGGAAAATCCATTTTTGCTGCAGAATACACAGACAATTTCCAGGACATATCCCCTTACTGTAATAAGGTAAAAAAACACGGGGTAAGCTTGATTCTCAAAGATCGCGACTTGACAAAATCACTAAAAATTTGCCCCGACTAATACCATTGGCCCTTAATATCAATTTCAACATCCTCAATCCGAGAAAAACCAAATGCGCATTAAACTAGACGATGATCGTAAAACCGAAATCACTCAGGCCCTCGTAAACTTTTTCTATTCCTGTCTCTTATACACATCTCCGAGCCCACGAGACCGAGGCT
>CAJXUS010000036.1 GCA_913060675.1 uncultured Rhodospirillales bacterium | reverse complement strand
TCAAATAAGACAATGGGTTAAAACATATTTGAACTAGTTATCTAGGACAGCCCCAAAGTTTATAGATTGCGCTTTCTACACCAAGCAATTCGTCAACGGCCTCTTTGACCTCGTCGGTGACTTCTTTGTTGCCGGCATCGATCAATGCTTCTGCGTCGGCAGTCTCTTGGAAAGCAGTATCCGTAGCGTCCTGGGCAGCAATGGCCAGGAAACAGATAACAATTTCCGGTATAATTTCTTACCAACACCCCTGAGGATACTTGTTACTTCATGTTGATTTATGACTATTACTCGACATTATTTTGCGATTCGAGAGAGCTCCAACACCAATACCACAACAAAATTCACTCTAAATCCGCGAATACCACGTATTGCATACAATATATCCTTATAAATTCCCACATACAAACTCATTACAAAACAACTATATAGCGAACACCAAGAACTCGCGATGATTGTGTGAGGTATTTTCACGCATTTTTCACTCCCAATAAGTGTGAAAATAGGTTTCAATAACTCACGCAAGCAACTTGTCTCGGTTCTTGGAGCGCTCGCACTGCGCAACCATCTAAGCCAAGAACCGAGATTTGCTTTTTTCTCTTGTTAGCTCTGTCGATTTAACGATGTTCGATGGTTTGCAAGCTGATGAGCTGCAGAGGAATGTACTGTCGTAAAAAGAATGGCAAATTGAATAGCTGCAAGCGATCCCCCCCCATATGAAGCCGTCGTGATTTCAAAAAGCATTCGAACTCACAACTTTCCACTAAAGATCACGAGTCCCCACAAACACTTAAATCTCAATCCATGCCTTCATTTCATTATTTATATATTCTTCAATACATTAGCTAAAACTCAACTATTACACATTTCGTGAATATTCTTTTCACGGTCTTTTCACTAACACCTTTGCATCAAAATGCGCTTCACTAATGATGCAAACATTATTTCCACCCCAAGAGTATTTTAGTTCGTACCATACAACTCATTGGCGGGAACTTGCATCCGAGAGATGCCGCTAGAAATCACCGGGAATTCAACAGAAATTCAATAACTTAAAAAACCAGTATATTTTAAATGAACCCGTTATCAGTCTTCCCTCCGAAGAGAGGTTAAACCGAGAAACCAGAATAGTGACAACCCGATCACAAAATCGGGATACTCAAAAAATACAGTTTAAAAAAATACGCTTTAAGAGTTCGATACAAAAACAGGCCCGCAATAAGGCCGAATGAGTTAAGATCATGAAAAACGCCTCGCCAATAAGATATACCGCCCTGCGTTCCAAAGGCAGCCACAGAATCTCTGTACCTTCCACCTTTGGAGGTAATGCTGCCCACATACTTAAACGCCATAACGAACAGCTCCAAACCGTATCTGGGACCAAGGTTACAGAATCTAGCCCCACAGCAGCAGGTTACGATATATCGTTTGAAAGTCTTGAAATAAGGGATATCGCAAGCGCCTTACAAGACCCCGAAATTATTGCCATCGCCCCTGTTATGCCAACCAAAGTAAATGGTCCAGCGTTACAAAAAATTTCTACACCAAAGCAAGAGAGATCAACCAAGACTAAAACCGATGAGGCTAGCCTTCTTCTGGAAAAAAATAACTTACCAAAGGCTGCTAACTCTTTTGGTTTCACAGGCACGTCTGGCCGCTCGGGGATCAACAGATCTGGGATCAATGGCTTTTATAACGCCCTTTACAACCAGGGATCTGCAACCTGGGGCGTAACAACAGTTAAAGCCGAAAAATCCCGCTATACTGGTGAGGGTGTGAGCGTTGCCATGCTTGATACCGGGATAGACAATACTCACGAAGCCTTTAAAGACATTGATCTCGAAGAAATAGATTTCACCGGTACGGGCAATGGCGATGACAACGGCCACGGTACTCACTGTGCCGGAACATTCTTCGGCAAGGATGTCGATGGCAACCGGATTGGAATTGCCCCAGGCATAGACCGTGCCTACATCGCTAAGGTTATTGGCCCCAAGGGCGGAGATAGCCATATGCTCTACCAGGGGATGGAGTGGGCCTTAAATACCGGAGCCAAGATAATTGCGCTTTCCCTAGACTTCGATTTTCAAGGTTTTGTCTCAAGTCTAATAAAACAAGGCTATCAGGAAACTGCCGCAACAGCCATTGCCCTGGATGCCTATCGACAAAACCTGAACCTGTTTGACACTTTGATGGATCTCATTGCCGTTCATAAAGAAGACAACGGTGGCGCCATCATAATCGCTGCGGCAGGTAACGAAGACCTATCCGAAAGCCAGTTCCTTTTGGGTAACGAAAATTTGCCAAGCCCCTATATTGCGCCCGCCCTCCCCGGTGTTGCCAAAGATGTTATTTCTGTAGGCGCCATCCAGCTTTCAACAACTCCAAACACTTCAAAAAACTTAAGCCTTGCAAGCTTTTCAACCAGTCTTCCTGATATCGTTGCACCAGGAACATCTATCAAGTCGGCCAAACTCGGAGGCGGTTTAACCAAGATGAGCGGCACCAGTATGGCCAGCCCACATGTGGCAGGCGTTGCGGCACTCTATTGGGAAGAAGTCTCTAAAATGGGTTTACGACCGGGCCTGCTATGTGAAGCTGTAAAAGACAAAATCGCATCCAGCGCCACCCATCAATTCTTTATTGATAACCTAAAGGCTCAGACTGCCGATGCTCTTGCCCCTGCCTCATTACGATATGGCGTTGGATTGGTTCAAGCACCTCATTAACGACGAGTTTACTCCCTAGCCGGCCACACCCTGTAGCCTGCTCACTTAAGGTACCTGGATGACACCATATAAAATGTCCTCTAAGTACCTTTTTTTTGCCTGTGAGTTGAAAGAAAAAAAGGTTTGAAGGTGTGATCACTAGCCCACGCCTTTCAAACCTATTTTTGTTAAAGGCAAGCTTTACCTAGGCCGCAGCAGCCATCCGCTTTTGGATTTGATGCGCGTCTTCTTCTAGGCCGATTTTCCAATAGGCAGATACATAAGTGTCTTCCTTTGGAATGCCGCGTTCTTTGTGAAGATGGTTACGTAACTCCTTCACAACACCAGCCTCCCCGGCGACAAAAACACTTGGATGTCCCGGGCGCCAGCGCATACCGCGAATAAAATCACTTTGCTGAGTACTTGGTTCTTCCGGGTTTTCATGCACCAACCAGTGAATATCAATCCCGGATGGGGCTTCGATTGGTTGACGATCGTCCTCCGAGGTCACCTCAAACACGGCTGTACCAACCGCGTCTTTTGGCAGCTCTTCAAGCGCAGCGGCAGCAGCGGGTATCGCCGTCATATCAGCCGCAAGTAGGAACCAGTCAGCATCGAGATAAGTCATTTTTTTAGGACCGGGGCCAAAAAGCCCAATGTAATCACCTAGAAGGGCCGTCTTTGCCCAATTACTCGCAGGACCGCCCTCACCATGGATGGCAAAGTCGATATCGAGCTCATTGGTTTCAACCCGGTGATGACGGATCGTATAGGTCCGTTGAACCGGGCGATGACCGTCTTCTATTTGAGCAACAAAGGCAGCAGGGTCGAGATCACCTTCGGGAATCAGCACTTTGACATGCGCTCCCTCTTGGTCCTCAGGAAAACCATGCAGGCCAAGCCCCCCCAATGTCACACGTAACATGTGTGGCGTCAGATATTCTGTACGGACCACGGAAAGAATTCTTGGTGGTTTGCGTTTACTCATATGTAATCCCCCCATTCGGCTAGGTTGATTTGTAACAACAATCAAACGATATCGTGGCAAACGACATGCGTTGCAAGAAATATACAAGGAAATGCCAAAGGGGCTTGCGAGCCTCCCATGATGGCGTTACCAGCGCGGGTATATCTACCGGGAATATAAGACAAGATTATGACATTACAATGAGAATCGTTCTCACTCCATACGATTTCACGCTAAATTCATGGTTTATATGAGCTATTTGGAGATTTTATTTTAAGAAGAGAGATAATTCCTTCGCCTTAACAGCATCAACAATTAAATGACATAAGCAGAAATCAAATATTGAGTTTCAAAACAGTTTTAATTTATCGAAAAACCAGGATCTTACCTGCTCGAAGTCATTATTTACAATTCAAAATCCATCTATAATCCAAGTTCTTGAACCGCAATTTTCTATCAATTACATATCCATCTGGACATAAATTTCTATTTCGAAGCTCAATTGCTAGAAGCTCGGAAATAAATTCATCGGCATTTCTTCCTGATCTCACGACCAATTTATTTTTAACAATATATGATATCGCTACTCCGCCGTTGTAGAATATTGTTTCTAATACGTCGTCAGGCTCTCCCCCAAACTCATTATCAAAACGGGTGCATCCCGAAACCATTACTAAAAACAATAACAGGGGAATTAATGGCATAAAAACCGAAGCATTAATTTGTTTCATAATTATCTCACCTCTCCATACTGCTAACCTTAGTGTCGTGTGGAACTAAAGAATTCATCATTATTTTTCCAGATCCATTCTTGAAAAGTCTATTAATGTTCAACAACATAAGGCATATTATTTTATGTGTTTTCACACAATGATGGTAATTCCACAGGCAATGGAGCAGAAAACAAAATTCAACGATCCTTTGGCTATCTAGACGCTACTTCTTGCAATCGAGAACCAACCCATAATCTAAAGCTCTGGAACGCGTTTTTCTGTCAATTACATATCCATCTGGGCATAAATTTCTTTTCTGGAGTTCAATTTCCAGAAGCTCTATGACAAATTCATCCGGATTAACGTCTGAATCCTCCACAACGTAATTATCAACAGTAAAAAATATTGCAACTCGTCCCTTTTCAATAGATGTCCCTAATTCGCGATTGGGAAGTCCCCAAAGTTCATGGCTGATGCGGCGGGTGCATCCAGAAGTAAAAACCAAAATTAAAAGCAGGCTGAAAAGTGGTCGAAAGCTTAACAATTTGAACTGCCTCATAATTATTTCCACCATCCACTGGTCAAAGTTTTTGCCGGGTACGTTCATTTGCATCTCACGTCACTTATTCGAAATGCGTTATCTAACCCTTCAATGGAGGCAAGGATCATTTTTCGCAACTAATTTTGTGAAAGTAGCTTTTAACTGGTAGTTTGGTATATTTATATGATACTTTTCCAAAATGACGCAGACTGAAATATTCGTAACAGCTCTAAAGCAACTGCTGAAGCAAAACGGCAGAACTTACAAGGACGTTGCCAAAGCCTTGGATTTGTCTGAAGCAAGTATCAAACGGAAGTTTGCTGACAACAATTTCACTTTGTCAGGGCTTGAAAACATTCTGAAATCCATAGACTTGGATCTTGAGGATCTATTCGGCGTCGCCCGAAAATCGCAATTCAAAGACACTCAACTGACACTGGAGCAAGAAATCCAAATTGCTTCGGACCCCAAACTACTGCTCATCACCGTTCTAGCGTTGTCCCATTGGTCACTAGAAGAAATTATCTCGCACTATTCGATGCCCAAAAGCGATTGTATTTCGTACCTGATAACCCTGGATAAGCTCAAGCTTATCGAATTAAGAACCAATAATCAGATCAAGCTCTTGATACCAATTGATTTTACATGGCGGGTCGGTGGGCCGATCCAGAATTTCTTTCTCAAAAATATTGCTGTTGAATTGCTGTCCACAAAATTTGATGACAAGCGTAATGCTCTTGTATGCTTAAACGGCATGATGACAGCGGCAGGAATGGAAGCAATGGAGCAAGGTAGGAAGCGCCTCGCATCGCAGTTCCGAGAACTTTGCCTAGATGCCGCTGATTTACCTTTGGAAAAGAAAAATGGAACGACATTAGTTGTGGCTATGCGTGATTGGAATTTCAGTATATTTGAGCCTTATAGAAACTCGCCAGGCGATAGCTGAACAGGCTCTTCATTATCATCATGAATTTCCTCAAATAATATGTCCTATTAAATTCATTACATAAGAATTCACAGAAAATATTCTCAGAAATAAATCAGCGTCATTTTTAGGACTGATCCTTTTCAACCCAAATTTATTCATTATTGCGGAAATTCATCACCCTAAATAGTGAATTGGATTATTTTCCGCGCCTCAAAGCTGTATTGTTTTAATCAACAAATGATCACCGGTCTGAACAATAAAAACAATACAGACCTACTATTGGGCCATGTTATTGAACCCAGTAATTGTACCAGGAGCACATGATGATAAGCCTTACGATTTTTTAGCATCAGCTCTCTTTGAATTATCCCAAACATATGGGCATTCAAAAGAGTAAAATAATGTCGAGGTTGGTTGATTACCCCTCGCAATTTAAGAATTTTTTAAAGGACATAAAGTGTAAAGCCCGGTTGCTAAGCACTTTTGGATAACGGATTGGTATCCGTTAATGGGTATGCCATGCGCAACCCAAATAGGACCTCAACGCTCACTTTTACGATATCATTTTTTGAGGCCCCACAACTTTAAGAACGGGAAAAAAATTCCTGCGGGCGTTTTGTATGGAATCAGTTGAAATCAAACCAAACACTAAACTTGAGGATTAATAATGAAAATACTACTAGCAGGGTTACTCACGCTGGGTATGAGTTTTAGCGCTAATGCTGAGACGTGGAAGTTCGCTTCTGAAGAAGATAAAAACGACGTACAAGACATCTTCGCACAAACCTTTACCGATACAATCAAGAAAGAATCAAACGGCGATATCCGAGTAAAAGTCTATTATTATGGTCAACTTGGCACCGAAAACGATATTGTCGAGCTCGCCGCCAATGGAACGATACAGTTCGTTTCGGTTGGCACGGGTCACTTGGGATCTTATGTTCCTGAAGTTCAAGCACTTAGCGTGCCTTATGTGCTGGGAACAGATACCGACGTCGTCCGTAAAGTTCTGACCAGCAGCAAGACCATCTATGAAGATTTAGCGGATCGTTTCGAAAACAAAAATCTCAAACTGTTAACGATGATATCTGAAGGTGAAATGGTATGGGGTGCTAATAAAGCAATTCGCAGTCCAGAAGATTTTGCGGGTCAAAAAATCCGTACCTTTACCTCAACAATCCCGGTAAAAACCTACAAAGCTTTTGGCGCGACACCTACGCCGCTGTCCTGGGGTGAAGTATACGGCGCACTCCAACTCAAAGCTGTTGATGGCATGGTTAACCCAATTTACTTCATCTACAACGCCAAATGGCATGAAGTTCAAGACTTTCTGATGTTCCCGGGTCAACAGCCTTACGTTGGCACCGTTTCAACCAACAGCAAATGGTTTAACGACCTGTCAGAAGAAAAACAGGCAATGGTACACAAGGCGATTACCGCCGCTGAACAAGCCGCCCATGATTACCAGCTACGTATCAATAAAGAAAATATGGACAAAATTATTGCCGAACGTCCAAACATGCAGGTGGTTATCCTGAATGAAAAAGAACGTGCACGCTTTAAGAAACTAAGCAGCACGTTGCATGAAACATACTACGATGTTGTTGAAAATGCCTACGATGACGCAGAAAAAGCTGCAGCTCGTAAAAGTGCTCAAGAACTCTTGGAAAACTTGATCCAGGAAGTTGAAGACGCCTCTTAATTTTTATTTTGCCTCGGACAAGCGTGCAGTTGAGTAAACGAATCAACTGCACGCTTTCTGGGGTTTTCTGGATCTTTCACGTGGCTTAAGGCCGTACTAAACAACTGGGTTACGAAGGCATGTTTTTATGAAAAATATACTTCAATACATAAATGGAATAACGGAAACGATAGAGAAATTTGTCGTGTTCCTTTCTATTTTGCTGATGATGGCCAATTCCACCGCGAATGCCATAGGGCGATATGTTTTTGATAAGAGCTTGTTCTTTTCCGAAGAACTCAATCAGTTTCTGATCGTTGCCATTACCTTCATCGGTTTTGCTTATGCGGTCCGCAAAGGTCGTAATATTCGCATGACGGCGATGTATGATGCCTTGGGGTATGGCCCTAAGAAAATACTCATGACGATCATTACCATTACCACCGGGCTCTTGATGTTCTACTTGGCTTACAAAGCCATTTTCTACGTCATAGAATTGAAAAACATCAATCGCTTAAGCCCCGCGCTGCAGTTCCCCGTCTATATCATCTACTCCATTATCCCAGTGGGATTAGCTGTCGCCGGGCTGCAATATTTAACCGCCTTCTTTATGAACGTGACCCATAAAGAGATCTATTTGTCCCACGATGTGACAGATGCCTAACCGAAAACGAATGATATTTTTAAACGGTGGATCCTTATGAGTACGTTTATTGAGTTTTTTTCAGACATCGTAGCTGGCGAGCTGGATATCTACGTTATCACTTTTACCATCGTCGTATCGATGGTCATCCTTTTGTTCTTAAGCTTTCCGATGGTCGTGCCTTTAGTCGTGGGCACCCTGATCGGGTTGGTCCATTTCTCTGGAATAGACACAGGTGTGATCATCCAACAAATGGTCACCGGAATTTCGCCAAATGCCCTGATCGCTGTGCCCATGTTCATTCTGGCAGCGGATATTATGACAAGGGGACACACGGCGCATAATCTATTGGGTCTGATCGAAGCTTTTGTTGGCCATCTACGCGGCGGCCTCCCCATCACGGCTTGTATCAGTTGCACACTGTTTGGTTCGGTTTCGGGTTCCACCCAGGCCACCGTCGTTTCTGTCGGGCAAATAATGCGGCCCAAGTTATTACAAGCAGGCTACAAGGATAGCTTCGTGATGGCATTGATCATCAATGCCAGTGACATCGCATTTTTGATCCCCCCAAGTATCGGATTGATCCTCTACGGCACTCTGGCAAACACCAGTGTCGGTGAATTGTTCATCGCCGGTATTGGCCCGGGAATTGTGTTGGCTTTTCTGTTCTCGGTTTATTGCTATTTTTATAGTGTTTATCAGGGCGACAGCATTGCCCTCGTTGAACAGACAACCACCAAAGCAAAGCTTCAGGCGATTAAAAAAGCACTGATCCCTCTCGGGTTCCCGGCCTTGATTGTTGGTGGTATCTATTCAGGTGCAGTCACCCCCACCGAAGCTGCGTCCTTTTCAGTTCTTTATGCCATCATCGTTGAGTGTTTCATTTACCGAGAGCTAAACTACAAAGACATCGTCGATGCCGCTTTAAGCACTGGCCTGATTACGGCAGTGGTGTTCATCCTTGTTGGCGTGGGGCAGGCATTCTCATGGTATGTTTCCTTTGAACAGATCCCCCAGGAACTTCTCGCGCCTTTAAGTTTAGAGAATGCTTCAAAAGAATACGTCCTGTTTGTCATTGCTTTGAGTTTCTTTGTCGGCTGTATGTTCGTGGACTCATTGGTCGTCTTGGTTATTCTGACACCTATTTTTGTGCCAATCGTGGCTGCGGTTGGCCTAGATCCTGTACTTGTTGGGGTGATGATTACCTTGCAGATGGCAATTGGTTCGGCAACACCTCCTTTTGGCTGTGATATTTTCACTGCAATTGCGATCTTCAACAAACCTTACATGGAAGTGATCAGGGGCACCCTACCCTTTATTTTGATCCTGCTCTTTATGTCGGCCTTGTTGATTTTCGTTCCTGACATTGCCTTGTTGTTGCGTGATCTCGCATTTGGATAATGAGACCAGAGACCTAATTGAGATCTAATCCCACTCCCATAACCCATAACCCATGAAAATGACATCGGTCGTTTTCATGGATTTAATACTCCCTCATTTTAACAAGGGTAGAAGTGACAACACCAATAACATTGCAATCGCGAGATTAAATAACTTCAAGGCCCTTGGTGATTGTAAGTATTTCGCGATGACCTTTCCAACAATCGCCCAGATTGAGACCGAAGGAAAAGCCACCAAGGTAAATACCAGTGCAATCAATACGCTCTGCATAAAAGGTTCTGCATCGAGTGAGGAGAAACTCACCACCGCAGATAATGAAACCATCCATGCCTTTGGGTTTACCCACTGAAACAGAACCCCTTGCATAAAACTCAACGGTTTTTGCTTTGCATTAGTCTCTTTTACTCCTCCCGAACCCGCAATTTTCCAGGCCAGATAAAGTAAATAGGTAACGGCAACGTACTTCAGAGCCTCATGCACGAAGGGAAAGGCAATAAATATTTGCCCCAAGCCGAGACCCGCTGCCAAAATCATCGCGCCCAACCCCACGGCAAAACCTGTTATCACTGGCAAGCTCCGGCGGTAACCAAAATTGGTCCCAGAGGCCATAGCCATAATGTTGTTTGGTCCAGGAGAAATTGTAAGCGAAAAAGCGAAGGGAATTATAAGAAAGAGGAGAGACCACATAATAGAAAATCCTTATGAACGATGATACTGGTTATATATTTCGCCCTAGACTTAAATTAATCAAATTGATACAATTCATCATCAGCATCAATTAATTTGAAGTATGATTATGAACCGACAAATCAGCCCCGAGCTTTTAAAATCTTTCCTCACCATCGCTGACGAGGGCTCTTTCCAACGCGCGGCCAATCGCATTGGTCGTACCCAATCCGCTGTGTCGATGCAGATCAAACGTTTGGAAGATATGCTCGGCCATAAGCTCTTCACCAGAGAACGTCCGAATGTGCGCCTGACGCCTAAGGGAGAAACTCTGCTCAGTTACGCCCGTCGCTTCCTAGAGCTTCAGGATGAAGTCTGGGACGTTCTCGCCGAACCCAAAGCTGAAGGCACGGTTCGGTTTGGTATCCCAGATGATTACGCCAGCGGCTTGCTACCAAGGATACTCGAAGGGTTTGCACAGAGCGAACCACAGATTGAGGTCGCCGTACATTGCGCCACAACCGTTCAATTAATGGAAATGATTGATGCCGGAGATTTGGACCTTGCTTTGATTTCCAGGCGCGACGGCAGCTCCCTTGGTCAACTAATCAAAGAAGAACAACTTGTCTGGGCCTCTTCTCCCAAACATGCGGTTCACTTAAAAGACCCAATCCCACTTGCTGTCTTTCAAGAGGACTGCATGATCCGTCAGTCTGCCACCGATAACCTGATGAATACCGGACGCCGTCATCGCATTGCATACAGCAGTCCCAATCTAGCCGCCCTGCTCGCAGTGACGAACTCAGGCCTCGCAATTGCTGCTCTGCCTCTATCCAGCGTTCCTCAAACTTTACGTATTTTATCGGAAAAGGACGGCTTTCCTAAATTGCCTTCAGTCGAGATTGCGCTGATTAAAAATACCAGTAAACCATCTAAAGCAATAGAAGCCCTCGCCGTTTCAATTACCAACTTGAACTCTCCCTATTAAGACGGCCCGCCTTTAAAAAGACGAGTTCTGAAGACGACACATTTTATTTGTTTTAATAATTGCCATTGACATAGTACGAGTTCGCATTATATAGTTCGATATCGCACAATATAATATATCAGGAGATCAAAATGTCGATGTCACGTCGTAAAGCACTGGGAATAATTGGCGGCGGCACTATTTTAGCCGCAACAGCCACAGTGGGAACTTTCCTTTCCACACGCACGCCTGATATCGCCATCGCTCCCTGGGCTAAGGCCGGAAGTTACACTGATGTCAGAAAACGGGCCCTTTCTTACGCGATCCTGGCACCAAATCCGCATAACAGACAGCCTTGGCTCGTTGATCTCAGCGAAGAAAACACTATGGTTCTTTACCGTGACCTTGAACGCGATCTCCCCGCTACAGATCCCTTTTCCCGGCAACTGACCATTGGCCTTGGCTGCTTCTTGGAACTTATGACCATAGCAGCCGCACAAGATGGTTACGCCGTGGCACTCGACCTTTTCCCTGAAGGTGAACAAGGGCCTGTTGCGCGTGCAGTGTTCAGTGACAGAGATAGCCAGGGCAACAATATCAAAGCCGATCCGCTCTTTGAGCAAATTCTTCATCGTACCTCATGTAAAGAACCCTTCGAAGATCGCGCTGTTCCCATTGACAAAATCGCTCGTCTCACCCCGCTCGCGACAACTTATACAGATCCAAAAGAAGTTGCGACGATCAGAAAGCTAACTCTTGATGCCTGGATGAGCGAAGCTGGGACGCCACATGCTTTGAAAGAGTCCGTTGATCTCATGCGCTTTGGCAAGGCAGAAATCAATGCCAACCCAGATGGGATCGATCTCGGCGGTCCTTTTCTTGAAAGCCTGATGCTTGTTGGCATTCTCTCGAAAGAAGGGCAGCTTGATCCGACCTCCTCAGGGTTTAAGGAAGGCATTAAGATGTATACTGATATGTTGACCGCGACCCCTGCATATGCGGTTATTACAACCAAAGGTAATTCACGCATCGACCAGATAGAAGCCGGGCGCAGGTGGATGCGTTTGAACCTGACCACAACAGAACTTGGTCTTGCTCTTCACCCTGTCAGTCAGGCTTTACAGGAATTCCCAGAGATGGCAGAACATTATACGAGGGCACATCAATTGCTAAGCAAACCCGGTGAAACCGTTCAAATGCTCGGACGACTAGGTTTTGGCCCCACTGTCGGCAGATCGCCGCGCTGGCCTCTCGAAAAGAAGATCATAGGGTAAAAGGGTCATAAATGGATAAAACACCACCAAACGGTCCGACAAACGGCCCAGAAAACAACCCCGCAAATAGTAACGATCCAAATGGTAAAACTGCGCCCCTCGACCCACAAACCCGGGGCCTGTACTTTGCGTTCTTTAATGAGATCGGGATTATCAGCCAACTCAGCCGTGCAATGATGGAAGCCAGTCTACCCAACGGCCTCTCGGTGGCACATTTCTCTGTGCTCAATCATCTTGTGCGTCTGGGCGATGGTCGAACGCCGCTCGATATCGCCCGGGCCTTTCAACTGCCCAAAACCACGATGACACACACCCTCTCTGTGCTCGAGAAAAACGCTATGATAATCCTGCGCCCCAACCCCAAAGACGGGCGCAGTAAATGTGTATTTCTCACCGATAAAGGTCGGGAATTTCGCGACGATGCCATCGCCAGCCTAGACCCCGATGTCGCCGCGCTTTCGTCTCGCATACCAATCAAAGTAGTAAGTGAACTCGTCGACAAACTCGCCGACATCCGAAAAACTCTCGACGATTACCGCGATGAGTGAGGGTAATACCTTTCAAAGATTGAGAGACTTAGATCCTATGTATAGTGAGCTAGAAAAACACTTTACTAAAAACAATAAAGTCAAAGTATGGTCTGATATCGAGGACGATGAAGAGACCTATTACGGTTATATAGTCGGCCTCACTCGCAACTTCGTCTGCTTATGGTGTGTAGAATACTGGCATCACGATGGGTTTATGATTTTACCAATTAAACACATAACCGAAATTAGGCATGGTAAGAATGAAAAAACAGACCACCGCATATTAAAATTAGAAGGCCGCCTTGTAGACGTGGAAAAGCCTAAGTGGTTAAAAATTGGTAGCTATAAATCAATATTTAAATCACTTGAGAAAAATTACAACAATGTAATTGTTGAAAGCCGACTGCCTTCATCAGATGTCTTCGTACTGGGAAAGATATTAAATATAGCTAATACAGAAGTTCAAATTAAAGGTTTCGATGCGACCGGAAAATGGGAAGATGAAGTTTACATAATCCCATTTAAAGAAATCACCGCCGTAAAATTCGGTGATGAATACAGTTCAATTTTCCGCAAATATGTCCTTGAAGCAGTATCGAGCTAAAGCAGCTTATACATATAAGAGGTTGGATCGAATTTACCCGCATCGTTGGGGTCTTGAGCAAAGCCCGGAATAACACCTGCGGTTTCGTAGCCCAATAATTTATATAGCGGTTCCGCGTTGTCGCCTGTGCGTGTATCCAAAGTGATTAATGTGAGATCCCGGTCTCTGGCTTGTTTTTCCAACTCCGCCATCAAAATCTTGGCGATGCCGCGTTTTCTAAAATCGGGAGAGACCAGCAGTTTGGAGACCTCGCCCCTGTGGGCTTGGTTCGGCATGCTACCTACACAGAGCTGTACGGTCCCCGCAACTTCGTCGCCCACTTTGGCTATCATCAGGTTGGTTTCTCCGTTCACAAGAGAGGGGCGGACTTTATTGATCCAGAAGTTACGGCTATTTTCCAATGAAAAAGGCTGTACGAAACCGACGCTGGCGCCGTCATGAACACAGGCGTGCAGTAAATCTGCGAGATCTTCTCGGTGAAAATCAAACCCTTTGACATCAAGGCACGATATAGATGGCTGTTTCATTTTGACCTCACAACACGACCAGTAGATAACGCGCACCGAGTTTTTGATCGGCGCGGAAGGTGTTGGCACCATGTAGTTTATAGCGCAGACAATCACCGGGATTTAGAATATGAACGACGCCTTCAAGGCTGATCTCCAAACCACCTTCGCGCAGAACCAGATGATGCTCCAATCCTTTTTTTGCCGGGCCGGGATAGTCAATTTCAGTACCCGGCAGCAGCCGACACTCCAACACTTCACAACTTAAACTCTCCGCTGGAGGTGACACCGAACGGCGCTCGTACCCAGTAACATCATCACGCCACACGGGTTGTTCAGATTTCAACACAAGGGGCTGATGATCAGATTCGACCATTGCCATCAACCGTGACATGGTCAACCCATAAGCCGCGCAAAGCCTGCCGAGCACGGCGGCCGTGGGGCTAACCTCGCATTTTTCCATGCGCGAAAGCGTCGCCCGACTGATCGCACTACGCTCTGCAAGATCTTCGAAGGACCAACCGCGCCCTGTCCGTAATACCTTCAAGCGTTCAGCAAGACGAATATCATTATTTTCAATTTCAGGCATTTGCTAATAATTCATTTTTACTCATATTAGAGATATATTCCCAAATACGAACATATGTCAACATCCCAAAGATATTCCACTAATATCTGGTTCTAATTTTTGTTTACTCTGGCCATATGGTTCGAACAAATCACACCTTATTGTTATGCAAAAATGGGAGTGAAATGTATGACGCGTTGGGTGGTGATATTTCGAGACATGCCACAGATGTTAGATATCAGGGCGAAAAAGGAATTGCGAGATGCACATGTTGCATATGCCAAAGCTCATCCAGAGCTATTAATTGGTGGTGGCCTAAAGCCTGAGACAGATGCTGATTTTTGTGGTGCGCTTTGGGTGGTTGAGGCCGAAAACAAACAAGAGGTCGAAAAACTTGTGTTTGATGACCCATTTTATTTTGCCGAGTACCGCACATTTGAAATTTTCACATGGGGTAAATTACTTGAGGACCAGACAGCGAGACTATGATGGCTGTAAATTATCGGTGACCAAGGCCTCGTGGTTGTAACATAGCTGAATATAAGGAACTTGTGGCAATAACTATTCTTTTTGCACGCTTTCCATAAAAGTCGATCATGCAGCTACTGATTATACCGTTACAATGGAAATTGCCCCGCAAAAGCTTTCATGCGAGGCAATTCTTTTACTGTCATCGTGAAAATCTCAATAGCTTGCTCTAAATGAGCGCGTTAAAAATTCGATGATAGCTATTATTTTTTATGTAAAAGATGATCGCCAAATGGATTGTCAATCACCATCAACCAGCGCCCATCTGGCTGTTTGCGGAGTACCACTACGGAAAATCCACTCTGTTCAATGGGGTGACCATCGGGTGTTTTTCCAGACATCAACCATGTAGAAGAATGAAGGGCCATATCGTCAGCCTGAATAACTTCATGGCTCGTAACGGTAATCTTAGGATCAATCGCCATGAATTGTTTGAAAGCCTCCCGTAACGCCGGCGTCCCCATGGCCGGCATTCCGGGTTGCCCCATTAAGACGCCGTTTGGCTCAAACGTGGCGAGAACACTTTCAATATCACCCGCGGCAACTGCTGAATTATTCGTTTCGATTGTTGAGTGGATTTGGTCATGTTCCATAGTTTGGCTTTCCTGGTTATTTTGCGCCTGAGCGTAAGTTGGCTGGGCGTGAATTAGCTGAGTGCCAAGCAGTAAAACGGCAAGGCAAATTAGTCTTTGAAATGGTTTTGATGTCATTTGAAGTCCTCTGGTTACAGAAGAAGACTAATATGATCGCATGTCAGAAAGTGGCAGTAGTCATTTTTGTGCGTTCTCACAGGCCTCAGCCTCTCGCCAAAGCTTTATAAGCTCGTGGCGACGACGGGGATATCGCGATGATATTTCCGAAAGTGTATCAATGCGATCAGTTCGAAAATGGCGGATATCATCTCTTAACTCACACCATGCCGAAATAATTCGGCCGCCATTAAAATAGATAAGAAAAAACGGCCATATGACACGCTCAGAACTTTTACCTTTTCCATCGCGGTAGTGAATGAGCAATTTGCGCTCATGTTGAATTGCCCCTCTTACAGTTTCCACATCAATCGTTTCTGGATCCCACTCTTCACTCTTCCCAACGACGGAATATTGCGCTTCAACGCGATCAACAAGTTCAACTGGCATGACTGCTGTTAATTTTGCCATCGCTTTACGTGCGGCTTCCGCTAGTGGTCTGTCAGCCTTATCTGCGACCCAGAGCGTGCCCAGAACGAGTGCGTCAACTTCTTCTACTGTAAACATGACTGGGGGCAATAGGAAACCGGGGCGCATGACATAGCCAACGCCAGCTTCTCCCTCGATACCCGCCCCAAGCGCTCTCAATGAATCAATGTCGCGATAGAGTGTACGAATTGAAATGCCCAATGCTTGCGCAAGATCGTTTCCAGAAACGGGGCGACGATGGCGTCTAAATTCTTCAATTAAACTCAAAAGTCGTTCGGCTCGTGAAATAATGACCTCCCTTGAATTTGTTTAATGCGTCGCTCATTCAAAATTTATCAAACATGGTGCTTCACGGAAAGTACACAAAATATCTGTCGCAATGCTAATATCTTTTAAAGGCTAGTTCTCAAGCGATTAGCGGAGAACGTGTCCGAAAAGCAGATATTTAGCATTACGAATAACCCTGCCGGACTGACCTTAAATACTCTGTAAGCAAAAACTCTAACCTTCGCCTAATCCTTCATTACCGAGGAAATCGGTTAGGTAGTTCTTTAAAACCTCGCCCGCATCTATGATATGGGAACTAAGGATAGACAAGGCTTCAACTTCATCCCGCTTTCGACAAGCTTCCAGCAGGGCACGATGATCTGAGTTTGAACGCTCGGCGTAGTCCAAAGCCTTGATTGTAAATCGGAGATACCGATCAGCAACATCGTTCAATCCATCGATGTGGGCCAGAAGTCGGGGACGTCCACAAGGCTCATACAAGGTTCGATGGAAGGCTTTGTTCAAGGCACCAAAATCACGCAAGTCCGCGCTCTCAATGTCGTCCTGAATTCGAGCCGCACGATCTATCTGGGCGTTAGAAATTTCAGGCAAAGAAAGCCGCAGAGCCAAAGTCTCTGCAGACACCCGCATTTCGTAGATTTCCTGTAATTCCAGTAGATCCAACGGCGCAACCGATGCGCCTTTATTGGGCACGAGCAAAGCTAGTCCTTCGGCCTCAAGCACCCGAAGTGCTTCACGCACAGGCATCCGACTGACCTTGTAGCGCTCGGCGATTACGTCCTGTCGTAAAGGTTCTCCCGGACGTAACGCTCCGGAGATAATTTCCTTCCGCAACTCAGTAATCAAAACCCGAGTTTGGTCGCCCGAGCGCGTACTGAGGTCGATGGATTGTAAACTTGTGGTTGGTGTCACGCTTTGTCCTTAATTCGCATTTCCCAGTTTCCCATATCCCTGCTTCTCACATACTGGGAGGCCTGAACTTGACAGAATATCTAATTAATTATATCCCATATGTCAAATTGGATCCAATTTGGAGAATCGTATGACTATATCTAGATTAGCCGCTATTATTGGTATCGGCGTTGATGAAATGGGTAATGCTGCTGATGCCGCAAATGCCGCCGGGGATAGCTCTGAAATGCTGCGATTGGAAAACCTTGACACTGATATTGCTCCTCCCCCTGATGCGATTGAGGCAACGCTCTCAGCGGTTTCCAGAGATAACGCAAACAGCTATCTCCCCTTCCTTGGCATACACGAATTACGCCGCGCAGCAGCAGCTCGGGTTTCAGATGTCGCGGGCATAAGTTACGATCCCGAGACTGAATGCATCATCTCTGCAGGTGGGTTGTCCGGTATCTTGAATGTCTTGCTGGCAACCTTAGAGCCAGGGGATGAAGTCATTATCACAGATCCTGCCTACGTCGGGTTGCTAAACCGTATTCGCCTCGCTGGTGGTGTGCCAAAACTTGTGCCGCTGCTAGTGATAGACGGGGGATGGCGCCTTGATCTAGAGGCTCTAAAAAGTGCAGCAAGTGATCGCACCCGTGCCGTGCTGACCATGAGCCCCTCCATGCCAAGTGGTATCGTTCACACGCCAGAAGAATGGCAAGCCATTGCCGATATTGTTCAGCTTAACGATGCGTGGCTGATCCATGACGCCGCGATGGAGCGCATACTCTTTACCGATGCTCCCGTATTCCACCCCGCACGTCTCGACGGCATGGCCGAACGCACCATCACCATTGGTAGTGTCTCGAAAGAATACCGCATGATCGGCTGGCGAGTTGGTTGGATCGTGGGCCCAAAAAAGATCATAAACGATATTAGCCTGGTTAGCCTCACCAACGTTGCCTGTCAGGTCGGCATTGCCATGCCCGGAGCAGCCGCGGCACTGCTTTCACCAAACGATGGCATAGCCGAAGCAACCGCTGAATGGAAAATCCGCCGTGATTACATCTTGTCAGAACTGTCTGATTTGCCTGTTGTACGACCCGATGGCGGCTGGTCTTTACTCATAGATACTACCGCGTTAGGCATGAGCCCCGATGTCGCCTCCAAACGTCTTTTCGATCACGGAAAAATAGCCGCGACCCCGATGATCGGCTGGGGATCAGAAGCGATCGCAGACCGCTATCTGCGTTTTGTCTTTGCCAATGAACCCGTTGATCGCCTGGCTGACATCCGAGAACGCCTGCGCGTTTCCTGGTCTGTATAAATAACCTGTTGGGCTTATAACTTAAGAGATAGCAGAAGAAAGAAACCTGATGAAACCCAGTAGTACCGACCGGACCATCGATGCGGCCAACACCTTAGACTTATCCATTGAGCTACGAGAAATGGCCGCCTCAACTAGAACTGCAGAAGAAGCTGCACAAGCTTGTGCGTGCGCCCTCGGCCAGATCGTAAAGTCACTGGTGTTTCAGGGAGCAGAAAGCAACGCGTTGCATCTTCTTTTGATAGCAGGCAACAACCAGGCAGATCTGGAAATGGCAGAAATTAAAGTCGGAGAGAAACTTATCCGTGCTGATCCCAAAAGAGTGCGCAAAGAAACCGGCTTTGCGATTGGTGGTGTCGCCCCAATTGGGCACCTCACCGCCTTACCCATCTGGATGGATGAAACCCTGTTGCAATACGAAAGTGTCTGGGCCGCAGCTGGCGCACCCAACACCGTCTTCAAGGTATCGCCTTCTTTGCTCGCAGAAAAAACCGGGGCCAAAGTTGCGCAACTGGCTGTATAACAAAACAACCTGCTTTCTGAACGTTAAACGATTTCGAAGACAGAAAGGGTGACACAGCAGTGCCGTTAAAACATCACCCGGCTATTTATGAAGAGCAAGGGCTCTGCCCCTAAGCTGCTATAACTTTCATCGCCCGGGCTGCTTGGGTTTGCCCGTCATAGCCCCAGGTGGTGGCGGGTAAATCATGGATAATGATGTAGCTCGCTTCAGACGTATGTCCGATAATCTCCTTGAGCATTACCATGGCTTGCTTAATCATTTCGGCTTTTTCATTATCCGTATTGGTACCTTCTGTAACCTTGATATCCATATGAACCGCCACCTTGCCAGCCACGATCATCGGGGTGCAACCCACGGCCCAATTATCTACTGAAAACTCATCAATCCGAACAGAAGTAAGATCGGGATTTTTTCTTAAAATTTCGCTCATTAACCTGGTCGTCTCATCAAACAATTGTTGTTTTTGAGAACTTGTGAGTATGGCGCCTGCCACAGAGATGTTGATAAAAGGCATCGTGAATTTCCTTAAGTTATGAGTTAAGATCACAAGCATTCTAAGAAACTTTATAAGATTAAATAAGTTTATTCTTTTAACTTAATAGATTTATGATATTTACTAATTATGCATACAAATTTAGATATGGACTGCTTACGAACATTCGTCACCATCGTTGAGGTCGGTAGCTTTGCCGAAGCTGGACAGCGGATTGGACGAACCGCCCCCGCAGTAAGCTTGCAGATAACCCGGCTTGAAGAACAAATAGGAAGCCAGCTGTTTCAAAAGCAGGGTCGGCGAATGATCTTAAACCCTGCAGGTGAGCGCCTTGTCATAACAGCCCGAAAAGTTTTAGGTCTAAACGATCAAATCGTTGAATCACTTTCGCATCAAAACTTAACAGGCGAGATAAGTATCGGCATGATCCAGGATTTTGCAGACACCGTTCTCCCAACAATACTAACCCGTTTCAAACAAGCTCACCCTCAAGTTCGAATTATCGCTAAGGTAGATCGGACAAAAGTATTGATCGATGCTGTCGAAAGTGGCGCTCTCGATATTGCCGTTGGCGTCGATAGTTTACCGGGTCTCGCTCATCAAAATCTATGTCGCGAGAACATGGTGTGGCTCGGGAACAGCTCTTTTAAGCTTGAGAGCGGAACTCCAGTACCGCTTGTTGTATTTGAGCCCCCCTGTAGCTTTCGGAATGCGGCAATCACTGCATTAAACAACGCAGATCGCGCTTGGGAAATCGTCTTTACCAGCCCAAGTCTTTCGGGCCTAAAGGCAGCTATTGAAGCAAATATTGGAATCACTGTTCGTACAGCAAACTCTTTCAATAAAACCTTATTACCCCTCCCCAAATCATTTGCCCTGCCGCCTCTTCCCGCTGTGGATTTTTCTCTTTATGCAAAGCCGGACTTAACCGAAACAGCTAAACGCTTAAGGGACATAATCACCGAGGAACTAAGCAAGTAGGGAGCGAATTTCCACGATGACGTCTTCTCTGATATTTATTTACGTTTTATGATTTCTATTCCATAGCGTGCTGAATACGGCACCCACAATAAGAGTTCCCCCGATCCAGATCGCCTGGGTGGGGAATTCTGCAAAGATAAGCCAAGCCCAAATAGGTACCAGCGGAGTATCCAGCGCACTAATTAACGCAGATTGTCCGGCTGGCACCCGTTTTACCCCCTCAGTCAGGGTCACAGAAGCGACGGCAAAAACACTTTAGCGATATCACTGCTGGAAAGTAACCGGAATAGGTCAATAATCAGAGAGGACCAGCAGACTATCTTGCAAGTACCTTCATATTTCCAAGATTTGTAGCGGTCTTCATATCTGTACACCCGTCGGGGATTGACATCTTTAAGACTTTCTAAGGACTGACACGGTAAAGTGGAGCAGGATTTAGACCCCTGTCATGATTTACTTTAACCTCTATGGAGGTCGGTTATGGCGCCGCTGATCAAAAGACTAGCGTTAGTTCCCTTCACTTTGTTATTTCTGTTGTCATCCCCGAGAGAGGCTCCGGCTGAAACCGTGATCCTCTCCGCGATGCATTATCCCCCTTATGAGTTTGCCGAACCAGTAAATGGGCTACGCGGGTTTGATCTCGAAGTCATCGAGGCCGCTTTCAAACGAGTTCAGATTTCCGCGGAATTCAAATTCGCCCCCTGGAAACGCGTGCTGGAACATACAAAACGCGGCTTGTTCACAGGCGTTCTTTCTTGTGTACACAGCGTTGAACGAGAGGATTCCTTCCTTTTTTCTGCACCGACCAGCCAGTCGACCGACGCCTTTTTCGTTCGCGCCGATTTCGATGGTTTCAAACCCACAAGCATCGAAGATATGGCGGAGCGTAAGGTGGGCACTGTCCTGGGCTTTATTCATGAAAAAATAATGAAGGATGCCGGAGCCAATCTTTCTGCATATCCCTCAGATGAATTGGCCTTGAAAGGTCTTTTGAATGGTAGAGTGGATTACCTGTTCTTACCCGTGGAATTTACTTTGTTCCGGGCCAACCAACTGGGCATTTCCAATGACATGCGTTTCCATAAGATCCGGCAGAAAAACTTACATCTTTGTTTCAGCCGGAAATGGCCGGATATTGAGAAGATAGTTGAAAAATTCAACGAAGGACTGGCAGCGGTTCGAGCCGATGGGACCTATGAAGCCATTCATGATAAATACAGGTGATGGCCGACCAGCTAACGCATCTGAGAGAAGCTATTCCGTAAAGCATTTCTATGGATTGGCACCAAAGAGTAATGGGCTAAGTGCCCCTCACCGGAACCCCACGCATATCCAGCGCCTTAGCCCCGATGAGTTCTGTTCCATAACGTGCTGAATACGGCGACCACAATGAGGGTTCCCCCGATCCAGGTTGCCAGTGTGGGAAATTCAGCGAAGAAAAGCCATGCTAAAATCGGTGCCAAAGGGGTATCCAGTGCACTTAATAGCGCAGCCTGCCCTGCTGGCACCCGTTTTGCTCCCTCTGTCAGGGTCACAGATGCGACAGCAAATACTAGGCCGAAGATCGCAAGGATTGCTAATTCGTGGACAGGAATGCTGAACGGATCATCAAGAAACATGGCAAACGGTAATAACAAGATCGATGATAAAACCATAGGCCCCGCGGTCGGTGTTTTGGGAAATCGTCGATAAATGACCATGAACAGCGCCATGGAGAGGGTCATCCACAACGCAAGTAAATCTCCGGTAAGGCTCACTCCGCCCA
Source organism: uncultured Rhodospirillales bacterium (assembly GCA_913060675.1). Taxonomy (GTDB): domain Bacteria; phylum Pseudomonadota; class Alphaproteobacteria; order Kiloniellales; family Kiloniellaceae; genus Kiloniella. The sequence goes on along the minus strand of CAJXUS010000036.1, from coordinate 21,693 downwards.
CGGATCCCCAGACAATAATCCCAACACCGGCCATTGCAAATAAACAAGCGAAAAGCATTTTCAACGTAACCCGCTCTCCCACCCAGCCCCAGGCAATCAATGCCGCGATGAGAGGAGCCGCAGCGTAGATCAGAGCAACATTGGCGATGGTTGTAATTTTGAGGGCTGATATAAAGGCGGCTGAACCTGACGCTCCTATTATCGCGGCCATCCACCCCCCAATACCTATGCCATAAAAGTTCTTACGAAACGTGCCTCTTTTCATGGTCCATAGAACTGTAAAAATTGCCGAAAACAATCCGCGCCAAAAAATAATCTCCCAAGCCCCAGCCTCGACGCCTTTGACAAATATCCCAACCGTGCTGAACACAATTGCCGAAACCACAATCAATATCACGCCATGATAATGATTTTCCCGGTCATCGGTTTCATAAGGCATTTGGGAACCTTGAGAGCTTAGGGAACTGGGGTTACTTCCAAACTCGGCGAGATCATTGATTTTCTCAGCTTCTGCCACGTCACGATCTCCAGTCCCAAATTTCAAAATATTGAGTGCCACAGCTAACGCCCGAATGTCGAGCCACAGCTGTATTTTTACATTCTTAGCAGAACACTACTGACACGTAGCTGTCAGTAGTGTTCTGCTAAGCTTGCTTAGGAGGTAAAAATGAGCAAGCCACTTCGAATGTTTGAGATCATCCAGCTATTGCGCAAAGCGAAGCAACCGATGAGAGCTGTAGATATTGCAGACACCCTTGGTGTATCTCAGCGCACCGCTTACCGGGATATCCTCGCATTGCAATCCATGAGCGTCCCGATCGATGGCGCAGCTGGTGTTGGCTATATCCTCCGCCCCGGTTTTGATCTGCCGCCGATCACCTTCACCCCAGAGGAAATCGAAGCCATCATTGTTGGCCTCGCCCTTCTTCCTAGGACAGGTGACGTTGGCTTGCAACGCGCCGCACAGGGTGTTGTGGGAAAAATCAGTGATATCGTCCCCAAAGCAACGGCCTCTCGTTTTAACGCAGCTTCGCTGGAGGCTTCGGGCTGGCACGCTGTTCCCAAAGCAAAGGTCGATATTGCCTTAATTCGAAAAGCGGTTCGTAATGAACAGCGCCTTGATATCCAGTATATAAATGGAGAAGGACAGACTTCCGAAAGAACGATATTACCGCTCGCTGTACTTTATTATGTTGAGGCAATCGTCATAGCAGCGTGGTGTGAAAGACGGGTTGATTTCAGGCATTTTCGCATAGATCGCATAGATCACTGCACCCTTTCTGACAGCACCTTCTCAGATATTGCCGAAAAGTTACGAGTAGATTGGCAGAAGCAACACGGCCTGACATAAGAGTTCTTAAATTGAGATCCCTTACTCCGGTCCCACTTGCCCCAATGCCCGGATAGAGGTCTCAAAATCACCGTAGCCACAGAATTTGTATTCGTATTTAAGCTTTAGTCGAACTGCAATCTCTTGTGCTTTGATTTCAAGTTCAGGATCTTTAACCTGCGGCATAAAAAGTAACTTAGTATAATTGCCAAAAACAAAGTCCACCATATCTTCACGACGATCGAGCCCCAAGGCTTCCCAGACAAATTTATCAAAGAAACGACAGAAATAGTCCGTTAAAAAGAAGGTTGTGATTTCGTCTTCGGCGCTGTTAGAAAAATTGTCATTTCCCATAAAAAACGAAAAACAATGAGGACCGGGAATACGCTCAATACCGCCCTCTTCTTCAAGAACCTTATCCAGTAGACCTCCGGTTCCACAATCGCCGTAGAGGACATAGATTTTGTCATAACGATCCCCTGCCGCTTTAATTTTTTGGCGCACAGCCTCAGGAATTAATTGGGGATTGTGGTGCAGCTTTCCGGGTAAGCAAGCAACATCCAGATGCCCCCATCGGTTCATCTTAATCAGGTCAATTATTTCGCGACCAAGAGCACCACAGCCAATTAACAGCGTTGAGCCCTGGCCTCGTTTAAAGATGAAATCCGATTTCTGTGTCATAATTTAAATACTATAGCCTACCGGATATTCAATATACCATTTTCACGCCAAAAACTAAATTCTCTACGACGAAGTCCTACTTCAGCTATTAAGACATTTTTTCAGCGCATAAGTTTCAACCTATCCAGTCGTATCGGCATGACTAACAGGTCCGTTTCCGGCGAGTAAAAAAGGCAGCGATAGCGTATCCAGTATTTTTTAATATAGAATTTGAAACCAAATGAAAATGGCATCCCGTGACTGGGCACTTCTCGTTCTTCTATCCATTCTCTGGGGTGGCGCGTTCTTTTTTGCCGCAATTGCTGTCAAGGAAACACCTCCCCTTACACTCGTGCTTTGCCGCGTAGGTATCGCAGCAGCTGTCTTGTTTGCATTTATTAAAATAAAAGGCGAAATCATACCGAAAAATACAAGCCTGTTAATAGCCTGCTTGATAATGGGATTGTTCAATAACCTCATCCCTTTCAGTCTTTTATTTTGGGCGCAGACATCAATTCCGAGTGGGCTTGCCTCTATCCTCAACGCCACAACACCCATTTTTTCAATCGTAGTGGCACATTTTTTACTCGCAGACGAGCGTATGGCGTTGAACAGGTTTACAGGGATCATACTCGGCTTTTTAGGCGTTGCCGTTCTGATTGGAGGGAATGCTATTTCAGGCACAACCATCGCAACACTTGGCATCCTGGCTTGCCTAGGCGCAGCACTATCTTATGGTATTGCGGGTGTATACGGCAGGCGGTTCAGAACCATGGGAGTATCTCCGAGCGTTGGCGCCTTTGGCCAACTGGCGGCAACAACAATTATGATGATCCCCCTCGTCATCTTTATTGATAGTCCTTGGGAATTACCTTTACCAAGTAAGGCAGCCATAAGCTCCATTGTCGCTCTCGCTGTTGCTTCAACGGCTTTGGCCTATCTTATATTCTTTCGCCTTTTGGCCTCGGCTGGCTCCGTAAACGCAACACTGGTCACTCTCTTGATTCCTGTCAGCGCCATCGTCCTTGGCACAGTCTTTCTTGACGAAATTCTAACCCAGCGCCACTACTTAGGCATGTCTCTAATACTGATAGGATTGATCGCTGTTGATGGCCGTATCTTTCAGACATTGAAGCCAAGCAATTGATCCCCTAATCATTTTTAAGAAAATTAATTTTAACGGTTTTCATATAAGATTAGTCAGCAGGTAAGGTTTCAAACAAACAATTTACCTATACAAAAAAACCGGGAGGATGCCCCTGAAAGATGTCCCAGGAAATTGCCAATGAGAAATGAAAGAAAAAAACCTACTCTCTTTTTTATTATTCCTGCTTTCCTCATTACAATTATCTTTATCTCACCCAACCCCGTTCTTGCTGGAAATTACGAGGACGGTGTTTCTGCCTATCGAGCAGGAGAGCATGATAAGGCCATTGACCTGCTCAAGAAGGCAGGCGACCAGGGACACACTCAGGCCCAGTATTATCTCAGCATACTTTTCGAAGGCGCTTCTGGGGTTGATCGGGATACCGCCGCGTCTTTTCACTGGTTAAAAATGGCTGCTGAGGGTGGTATGGTTGAGGCCCAACGCAATCTGGCTGCCTTCTACCACGATGGGATTGATGATCCCGATGACGATATCAATCAAGCGATTTACTGGTACCGCAGAACCGCAAACCAGGGCGACCTCAGTGGGCAGCTCAACCTTGGAATACTTTTGGATCAAGAAAGCAATTCAGCACGAGATCACAGAGAAGCAATTCGCTGGTACCTGCTTGCGGCACGACATGGCGTCGCACAGGCACAATTTAATCTTGGCCTCATGCATGATCGCGGCAGGAGCACACCAGTAAACCCAGACAAAGCACTAACCTGGATTAACAAGGCGGCTGAACTGCGCTACCCAGAGGCAATGTTCACACTGGGACTTAAGTACGATCAGGGCCAAGGGGTCGAACAGGATTTTATCGCCGCCTATAAATGGTTTTTGCTCGCTGATCTCAATGGCCACCCCTCCGCAGCAATGCATAGAAAAGCCACTGTGGTTAAGCTCACTCCGGAGCTAATTTCTGTTGCAGAAAACCTTGCCGACGAATGGCTCAACAACCATTAATTCCCACCGCACACCCCATACGCTTTGTTAAGAATGTGGTACGAGTACCTTAATCCTTACCTTTTAATCTTTACCTTGCCCAATATTGTCTGTGCGCATTTTAAAGACCTTGCCCCCGCGTATCACCGTGCGGTTTTGCTGGCTTCGGGTTTGCTGGCTTCGGGTTTGACCGCTGCGGCTGGTCACGGACAATCTCTGACGCCAGTTCGCCACGGTCTGCGGTGATGCCCCGACCTGGCGGGCAATTTCACGATCAGACCAGTTTGTGCGCTCCGGATCCGTTAAATAAGAAGTGATGGCCTCGCGTTTTTGGGCATTGGTCAAACGGGGCCCGTCACTACTTTCACGCAATAGCCGTTGCTCCAAGGCATCAACCCGGGCCTGTAACGCCGCGATTTCTCCATCCCGGCTTTCAAGCAAACCTTGGGCCCAACTGCCCCACTGCTCCATTTGGGATACAGATTGACGCAGACTTTCTTGTAGCGCGTGAAGCTGATCGCCCGATTTATTCAGGCCCTTTGCACCAGCACTCTTGCTCTTATTTTCTATTGTCATTTTTCGGGTGTCATCTTTAAAACTCAAACCTTAAGCTTCGGCTTGAATGTTTAAGGTCTGCCCCTGCGAAGCTTGTCCGTGCGAAGCTTGTCCGTGCGAAACGACACTTCCGTGGGCATCATTCCCTATGTCAGCCCTGATATCAGCGCCTTCAACAACCACCTGGTGCTTATCTTCAATCCGGGCCCAACGGTACTCTTTACCAAGGGATTTATCTTCACCACCGATTAAATTCAAGGCGCCTTGTCGGACAATTTCATCTTCGTTTTTTGATGCAGCGTTCACAACTAACGAAGGATTTTGCTTTGAAGCCACAAGCTTGGACGACATTCCCTTGGATGGCGCCCTCTTGGATGATCCCCCTTTGGACGACACCTCCGTGGAGGCCAAATGTTTCGAAGACGGGGCACTCCCATCACGAACGTCACTTTCCATGTTTGTAACATTACCATCAAGTTTGGTTTTTGAGTTCTGTTTTCTGGATTTCACTCCAGTTGTCGCTTTGGCGATTTTAGAGGCTTTATGTCGAATTGACGTATTCGGACCAACGCCCGTAACCTTTTCAACCGCCTTGTAAACTTCCAGTTGCTTGGCCAACCTTTCAGCTTCCTCTCTACGATTGAGGGCTTCTTCCATTTGCACGGCATGGGCTTTCCGAAGACCTACAAGCTCTCCTTCATAAGCATGGCGTTTGGCCTGCTCTATCTGGAATTGCGTAGACTTTTCTTCGGCCGACTGACGCAAAGCCGCAATCTGTAGCTCATGACGTGCAAGGGACCACCGGAGAGATTCAAGTTCATTCTCAAGTTTTTGAACATGGGCTGTTTCCATATCAACATCCTGATCGTCGCCTTGAAAACTGGAGATCCCCACCTTTAGCTCGTTAAAACTAATACCTGCACCCGAAAGAAGATGTTTGGCACGACCGAGAGCGGCTAACGCCTCACCCTCGCTTGCTGAATCCAGCAAACCCAAAACCTTCTCAAACCGGTGCAAATCCAGTTGCGATCTCTTCACGATGTCCCCCTGCAGAGCGCTTATTCACTCATCTATCTAATTTGTTAGATGATACTATTAATTTCCATTAACCATTGCAACTATAAAATTAGATAGATGATAAATAATTGATACATTTTAATTACAAAGCCTCAACCCCGCAGAAAATAAGGCCCTCGTAATAACTAACCGATTTGAACAGGAGGTTTGCAAAGGATTTTTCTCTGCCCACCTAAGAAAAACACGACCTGACTATCAAATTTAGACAGATGCTTAGGATCAGGCCCCTTGCCTGCCTAGATCATTATTTTTTGAGATAATCAGGAGATGTATTTTCCAACCCTTACAGAGAAACTTAGCTGCAACCTCGCCAAGTTTGCTAGCTAGCTCACCCCATTTGGAATCATCTAAGAAGGTTAGGAAGAATAGATCTACAGGAGGCAGGAATTGCCCTCCTGCTCAAATTTTACCTAGAGAATGGTTACGCCCACAAATTCAGGCAATTATTCCGTTGGGATCAAAAGAGTACGTTCATCTTCTGGCACAGGGTGTTCATAACAATCAACATTGGCGAGAGATCGATAACAATAGGTCGCCGCTTGAGGCGCTGAAATTACTCTAACGGGTTCTTTTTCCATAAAACCTCCAGAGCAACCGGCGACACTGAAAAATGCTAAAGCAACTAACACTGCTCTTTGATAACCCATAATCGCTCTCTCCTCTGTGGATAGTATAGCACATACTAAACATCTCTCACCTTACAAGTTTCGCGCCAACTTGCAGGTTTTATGAAACCCAAGTTACAGGTTTTACCAAACAAAGCGTCTTAGAACCCTTGGGGAATAACCGGAATAGTCTGAAGCTACTGAAGAATAACCCTTTATAAACAAATTATTAACCGATTGCTGTCAGCATATCCCTATAGTCGTAAAACCATCGTATCTTTGCAAACACACCATATCAGTGTGCGATGGGAATAAAGGGGTCAATATGAGTGCTGAGATTGATGATGAATTCGAACATATTGAGAGCTCTCTCGATGACCTAAGCCATGCAGAGTACCTGATGCTTTACCGCGAGGCTGGGGAAAACCTCCTCTTCGCCAAGCGCCAGCAATGGCTGATACTCGCTTACTTATCAATGGCCTATGTCGGCATATACCTTATCGCCAAAGCAAACCCCTACGACCTTAAATTTTTAAATTATCTAACCGCCTGCTCATTTATACTGACGATTTTCGCGATTGCCATCGTGATCTTTCTCCAATTTTGGCAGATCAATGAGAAACGCATAATTCGAAATATCGCAGGCGGGCTTTCGAACTCCCTACAGCGGATACGTTCCCTTAAGTCCCGGGGAGAGTCCGATGCACATCGATACATCATGCTCTTTATGCTGATGGCTTATATACTCATGGCTCAAATAGCCATGTTGCGTGCGCTATGGAGCATGACAAATTGAACGTTCACTCCTAACCTCAGTTCCATAGTTGCCGCAAAAGACCCGCTCAAACTGGCGGGTCTTTTTATTGCTCTACAATTTAACCAAGTAAGGGACAAAGAGTACAAATTAGATTTCCGTTTAGAATTTCAGCTTGTTAATATCTTGTTATAGTTGATGATCTATACGAACAAACTCTCAGGTAGGAACTTAGGGAATGCCAAATGCAACTGAAATTGCCTAATTTAAGAATACCCACTTCCTTCGCAATCTTTTGTGCTGGATTGATAATTGGCAATCCTCATTTTGCTCAGGCAAAATATGTAACTCTCTCAAAAGCCCCTAAGAGCTTTTTGAATAAAACACAGCAAGTGCAATTTCACCATCGTTGGCTCCACGAATATCATTCCTACGACAAAAACAAATCCAAACGGGTCAGGAACTGGTATTCCGCACTGATGAGCGAAAAATCCACGGACTCCCTTGCTGAATTGAAGTCCCTTTACGGCTTGGCTGGGCGGATGGTGAAATATAAGTCTGAACGCACTGATTATTGGTCAACACCGGGAGAGACCATCGCCCGTGGCTATGGCGACTGCGATGACTACGCCCACGTATACCTCACCTCCGCGTCACTCCTGGGATACGATATGAAAGATTTATGGTTGGTGGCGGGAACTTTTTACGGTCGTTATGGTCCCGTTGGCCACGCGATAGCGGTGATCGAGACCAAAGAAGGGAAACAATACGTGCTCGATAATTTGTACCAGCGCGTTATCTCAGAAGAAAAACATCATAGCTTTAAACCCAGCTATGAGATCAACATGGAAGCTCAAGCAGCGTTCGTCAGTGTGAACACTCAATTTCACGATGCCTTTTAAGATCTTTGTGACTTATACCTTTCACTCAACACTCCTCAAATATTCATAGAATACAAAGTACGCAGGTGAAATAGATACATGATTGATATTAAAACAAATCTTCTAATCGGCTTTGCGTTCATAACTGCAATTCTAGCCTTTACCGCGCCTCAATCCCAGGCATCAGATTCCACTCTGGATCGAATAACGGCCACAAACACTTTTGTCGTTGGGTATCGTACTCAAATGCCTCCCTTCTCCTATATTTCTTCCGAAGGGCAGATCGAAGGTTACTCTATCGATCTATGCAAAGGGGTCCATTCCGCTCTAAAAGATGAACTCGATAAACCAGATCTTCAATTAGAGTTTATCGAAGTTACATCCGACAGCCGATTTGATCTCATTCTCAACAACAAAATCGACATTGTCTGTGGGGCAACATCCTGGACCCTCGGCAGGCAAGCCAAAATGGGGTTTAGTCTGCAAACCTTTATCACAGGCGCAGAAATGCTGGTTAAAGATGACAGCAGAATACGGAGCCTGAAAAGCCTCGGTGATAAAAAAGCGGGTGTTATCCAAGGCACCTTAACCGCCGATGCGATTACCAAACGGATTGAGCGGGATAAGATCGCAGCTGAACTCGTCACCTTTGAGCACCCCCACGACGCGCTCAAAGCGCTGGAAAGCGGAGCAATCGAAGCTTATATTGCCGATCGCGTTTTGCTAATAGGCTTACTTGACGAAGCAAATGCACCCGATGACCTCAAACTGGTCAACAGGTTTTATACCTTTGATCCCTACGCCCTTATGTTCGCCCGCCAATCCCTAGATTTCAAACTCGTGGTCGACCGTTATCTTGCTGGGCTCTATCGTAGTGGAAAGGCTGTAGAACTGTTCGACAAGTGGTTTTCACATATGGGTGTTCGATCCAACGAGAATATCCAACGTGCCATGTACAAGTTACAGGGAATTCCCGAATAACGATATTTCCAAGAGCATTATTATTCTGAGCGGGAAAGACCAATATTTTTAACTTTCCCGCTCAATAAACTCTTTAAACCAACGGCTCCAGGATTGAGACATAACTCGCAACGGCTGCACCACCCATATTATAAATTCCGGCCATTTTAGGGTTGGCGATCTGAATTTCGGGTGCAGCTGAACCTGTAAGCTGCATCGCTGACAGGACATGCATAGATACGCCTGTTGCCCCGACAGGATGCCCTTTGGCTTTTAGTCCACCGGAAAGGTTGATAGGAAGTTTGCCACCTGGATATACCCAGCCCTCTTCCAGCGCCCTAAATCCTTGTCCCGGGGGCGTTAAGCCCATAGCTTCATATTCGATCAATTCAGCAATGGTAAAGCAGTCATGGGTTTCAACGAACGATAGATCGTCCAACGTCACGCCTGCTTTTTGCAGCGCTTGTTGCCAAGCCTTGGTGCAGCCTTCGAAACGGACGATATCGCGTTTGCTCATGGGCAGATAATCACTTACCTGGGTTGCCGAACGAAACCGTACCGCGCGCTTCATAGAACGAGCCGTCTGTTCATCCGCCAGCACAATCGCCGCGGCACCATCGGAAACCAAAGAGCAATCCGTGCGCTTTAAGTTCCCAACCACTGTCGGATTTTTGTCCGATAAAGTTCGGCAAAAATCATATCCAAGGTCTTTACGGATTTGGGCTAAAGGATTGTGAACACCATTGGCATGGTTTTTCGCCGCAATACGCGCCAGAGCATCCCCATGATGACCGTGACGTTGATAATAGAGATCACAGATATGCGCAAAAACCCCCGCAAAACCGCCCTTGATATTCCCCTCTTCCTTGAGATAAGCCGCTTTTAGCAAAGTATTACCAATCTCAGGTCCGGGAAGGGCGGTCATTTTCTCTACCCCGACCACAAGCACCATCCGTGCTTGACCAGATTCAATTGCCCGCAAACCATGATGAATGGCGGCAGATCCGGTTGCACAGGCATTCTCGACCCGTACAGCGGGCTTAAATCGCAATCCTTCATCGGCCTGCAAGATCAAAGAGGCCGGGAAACCTTGTGGTGAAAAACCCTCGTTAAAAGTGCCGAGCACAACCTCATCAACATCGCTTGCCGACAATTGGGCGTCTTTTAATGCATCACGAGATACTTGCGTTATCAGGCTTTCCACATCTTCATCAGCGTGTTTTCCAAAAGGTGTATGCGCCCAACCGACAATACAAGCAGACATGATATTCTCCCAGGTTTTCGAGATTTTGTTATTTTGTTAAATGCAAAAGGTACCGTTTTGTTTTGGTCAGCCTAACATAGCTATTTTTGAAGCCAAGAAGTTTATGCTGCAGCGCAACAGCCCTCCATAGCGGCTACTCACCTAAATCCCATCCTCACAACTATACCCCGTTACTTTAGTCGGAATTAAACAATTATTATCAAAGTTGTACGAATATATGGCTTGTTACGATGTGTCCTTGTTAATTTAAAAAGCACATCTGCTTAACCAAACTGAGCTCGCGAGATCAAATGACTACAGGGATGAAGTCCAGTACAGCACCCAACCTTGCTGCCTTCAACAATGATGTTGAATCAGAGGGCGGAATATATGAGACAGAAAACATCTTGGCTCCTATAAAAACCATAGAGCCGAAATGCCCTTCTGGGAATGCCTTTGCTATTTTTGGCTCTGACGGGCGTCTCACAAATTACAGCGATAATTTTAAAATCCATTTTAAGTCTATTGCAGATTTTATTAAACTTGGTGTTAGCTACCAAACTCTCACACATGAGTTGGTAGAACGTGCTGGCGCACATTTAGATAAAATAAGCCGCAAAGAGTGGACCCAACGACTAAACGCTCATATGCAGGGCGAAACCTCTACTCTCGATTTCTCTGGCCTTGGTGCACTTCGTATCCTCAGCAACAGAGTTTCCCTTCAAGACGGGAGTGCGCTTTTTAATTTCGACAACTCTTTGGTTCTCCCATCAACTCTCAACGAAATTTTAGTATTAAGCCGACAGGTTCTTACAGCTATTGATGACATAGATCTTGGTTTCATTCTCTATGACGACAAAGGAAGAATGATTTATTGCAATACCCGACACCGCGAACTTTATCCTGAAGTTGCCCATCTTATGGTGCCAGGTGTTGATCGCCGTGACGTCCTTGAAGCCTACTGGGATAAAGTGGGTAATGTCGTTAGCAAGTTGGATAAAGGCACGCGAAAGAATGACCATTCTAACAGTGCACGGGGAACCAATGAACGACAACTGCCTAACGGAAGATGGCTTCAGATTAGCGAGAAACCAACCCAAGGCGACGGCATCGTTGCCGTACGCACAGAAATAACCGATTTGAAAGCCCACCAAACGGCTCTTTTTAATGCAAATAAGCGATTAATTGCACAAGCCGACGAGCTTGAATCAGCTTCTATCGCGGCCCTACAAGCAACTGAAGCGAAATCTAATTTCCTCTCAACAATGAGCCATGAAATTCGCACACCGCTAAATGGCATCATTGGTATGTCTCAGTTGCTATCAGGATCAATATTAGACGACGAACAACAAACTAAACTCGATACAATTATTACATCCGGTCAAAACCTTCTTGAAATAATTAACAACATCCTTGATATGAGCAAAATTGAGGCAGGTAATGTTGATCTAGAATTTACAGCCTTTGACCTTCCTGCCTTAATAAAATCAACGATATCCCCTCTTCAAACACTTGCAGAAGATCACGGACTTTATTTGAAAAATTGGATTGAAAATGACGCCCTGCAATACATCAGTAGTGACAGTACACGCCTCCGTCAAATACTGACGAACCTCCTTAGTAATGCAATCAAATTTACCCTAAGTGGTGGCATCACCCTGTCTTTGGAAGAGTTAAGTAACGACGACCCACGCTGCATTGATTTAAAATATCCTGCCGCCAATAAACACACGAAAAAAGAGAGTGAAATTATCGGCAAAAATTTACTTTTTTCGGTTACAGATACAGGAACCGGTATCTCTGAAGATCGGAAAGAGGCAATTTTCAATCCTTTTACACAAGAAGACGATACTATAACCCGTAAGTTTGGGGGGACTGGCCTTGGACTATCTATCGTAAAAAATCTCGTGGAAATGCTAGGTGGCACCATATCAGTTAGCAGTACTGCTAATTTTGGAAGTCGTTTTGATGTCATACTCCCTTGTCAATTACCCGACAAAAAAGAAATCGAACAGCTACAGGCCATGGCTGAGCCATTGGAAAAATTAGACTGCCCCGCCCTGAATATCCTCATTGCTGAGGACAACATGGTCAACGCAATGATTGCCAAAGCCTTTCTAGAAAAATTTGGTCATCACACCTTACTCGTCAGTAATGGAGTTCAAGCAGTAAAGGCCCTAGATCAACAAAACATAGACCTAATCATCATGGATGTTCATATGCCGCAAATGGATGGTATCGAAGCAACCATTGCCATTAGGAACGGAACCACTCAGCCCAACATTCCGATCATTGGCTTAACAGCAGAGGCTTTTAGCGAAAGGCATGCTCATTTCCGAAACATTGGCATGACCGACGTACTGGCCAAACCTTTTACCGAGCAACAGCTCAAAGGTATTATTATGAAAAATTTCGCGTCTGTTGATCAAATTAGACGCGATGAGAGATTAAACGGTGGAATTGACTCTCATAAAAACTCAGCAGAGGGTATTATAAATCGCTTAGGGTCTTCAACTTTTGACAACTCCGAAAAACCCAAGCAAACAACAAGCGGTTCTCAAAATTATAACCCAGAGGTTCATATCAAAGTGCCAGCGACAAACCATGACGAAACCCCTATCGGTTCTGAACAACAACTGGAAGAAATCCGTGCGCAAATTGGCGATGAGGTCCTTGCAGAGTTATTGGCAATGGCACCAGATACAATTAATACCCATACGGAAAACTTATTCAGCGCCATAAAAACTCAAGATAGTGACGCCATATATTTAGCCGCTCATACAATAATGGGGACTGCAGGTTCAATGTTCGCCACAAGGTTGGCAAATGTAGCTAAAGAGATGGAGGGCGTATCAAAGGACACGACAGCCGCACTCGCACTCGTACCAACTCTCGAAAAAACAGCAGCTGAAACCATTGCCTGGTGGCAAAGTAAAATGGCTTAGGGCCAGAACCTAAAAATATTATTTCCAAGCCAAACGAAAAGAAGCCGCGCATTTGCGCGGCTTCTCTTAAGAGTTCTAAAACCGATTATTCTGCAGGTTGCAGGCTTTCACTGGTTTTAGAGCGAAGGTTATCTCGGTAAAGCGCTTTTGCCAGAGAAATAACCATCAAAACCATCACCACAGTAAAAGGCAATGCCCCGATAATCATGGCATTCTTCAAGGCCCCGAAAGGTTCAGCACCTCCTGCTACGATCAAAGCACCAATGACGGTTGTCAAAATCACGCCCCAGATAATCCGGTGTTTAATACCAGTTTCCTGTTCGCCACCAGACATGATGGTATTCATAACCAAAATACCTGAGTCAGCTGACGTCACCAAGAATGTCATGATCAACACAACACACATAATGGTTATACCTGACAAAAATCCACCAGAGATCATATGGCTAAGGGTAACAAACAGTTTGGCCGTATTAGAGGCACCTATGATCGTACCGTTTGCAACACCACTTAACTCTAGATCAATTGCAGTTCCGCCCAGAATGGTCATCCAGAGGAAGCAAACGATTGCAGGAGCAATCACACAACCAACAATGAACTCACGAACAGAACGCCCTTTGGAGATACGTGCAAGGAACAAACCAACAAACGGTGAAAAAGCAATCCACCAAGCCCAATAGAATGTGGTCCAGCCTGCCTGCCATCCATATTGGCGGCCTTGTGTACCGGCCTCATACAGAGAAGCCGCAACAACATCAGAGTTTTCAAGCGCCAAAACAGAAGCTGGCAGTGCGCCCTTGAAGCCTTCAAGCGAGCCCCATGCATTGGTTGCACCGCTATAAATGGAGGCGATATCTTCCGCAGGCAGAGATTTTATGACTTCTGGGAGTGCCGCATTAAATGCTTCAGCAGATTGTGGCGCGTAGGCTCCAAACGACAACTGGGTAAAGTTCAAGATATAGTCAACCAAGCTTGAACCAAACGTTGTCATGGCGAAAGCAAACGAGCCAAAAACAACAAAAACCAGAAGCAGGATAATAGAGAGTACAAGATTAAGGTTCGAAAGATATTTAATCCCTCTGCCAACGCCAGATACCGCCGACAAAATTGACATTGCCATGATCAGAACCAATGCCGAGATCAAACCAACTGTACTCGGTTTAGGAGCTTCCGTATCGCCGTTCATGAGCCATTGAAAGTCAGTAACAGCATAAATGCCGTCAACAAACTGGCTCACGCCAAATCCAATAGTCACAGAAACGCCTAATATAGTGGCAACAACGCCAAGGACATCAACAACATGACCAAGAGGGCCATTAATCGCCTTACCAAAAAGTGGTGTCAGGGCTGAACGTATGGTCAACGGCATATTACGAGTGTACGCGTAATATGCTAGGGCCAGACCCGTGGTTACATAAATTGCCCATGCATGAAAACCATAGTGCAAGAAAGTGTAGCGATAAGCAGCACCCACAGCTTCTTCGCTTTTTGCGACGACATCGCCATCTAGAACAACCGGGTTCGATCCCCAAAGACCAATAGGTTCTGCGGTCGCAAAGACCATCAGACCGACACCAAGACCAGCACCAAACATCATCGAAAACCAGGAGAAGTTTGAAAATTCAGGCTTTTCCCCTTCGGCACCCAAGATCTTTTTTCCGGTTGCAGGTAACAACGCAATTACAAAAAGAAAGAATGCAAATCCGCCCACAGCTATGATGTAAAAGGTATTAAAGCTATTCAATACGCTGGAGTTTAAAGTCGACAACACACTATTGGCGTTCCCCGGCCAAACCAGGGCCCAGATCACCAGTAAGGTCATGAAAATCTTACTTATTAGGGCAATGGGGACACTATATCCCTCATAAAATCCCGATGGCGCTTTCTTTATCTCAAGCGCTGTAAATGGTGGTTTTATTGACATGATTTCTCCCCGTTTTTGTTTTTCTTATCGTTTTTTGTACGATCTTTTATAAATCTTAAATTCTCTAAATACGACCTAACCAAACTGAAAACGACCTTATTGTGACTAAGGCGACCTCATTACGGCAAAACCGACGTTCAGTAATTAAGGCCCAGTTTGATATCCGTTATCAGGCCTTTTCAGATTTTGACATACTTACGCAACGCGTAAGTATGGTCGCGCAATGCAATTTCAGTCAAATTTATATATCTTAAGTAAATTTCAATTTTATTGAAATAATTTGCAAATATTGAAACGATAAAAAACAGCTCACCCCTCATCAAACCTCACTAATAACACTTCTTTTACTAAGCCGGGGCCCTAAGTTTTTCGAAAAAAAATCGGCATCGACAAAGCGTCCGATAAAGAATTCTTTCTCGGGATCTTCTCTGGGATTTTCTTCGGGCTCATCCAAGAGATCCTTCTCCTGCAACCCGTACGCTATGAATGCCTGTTTGTAATCAAGGATTGCGACGTCCCAATTGTCAGGTATCAATTTGACTGCATTCAATTGGGCTCGTTATTTGCGACCTCTTGTCTAGTCATTACTCTCACTCGCATAATCAAAGTACTTAAAGAATATGGCGAGAAACCTTTAAAGGCATCAATATGGCAGACCCACTTTCCTCCGGCCTCCTTAAACCCGGATATGAGAACCCTGATTATGAAAATTCAAGTTATAGAAACAAAAAACTTTGTCGCATCAGGACAGTGACGGCTTTTTTGGTGCTGGATAAGGACCGGGCGGCTTGGAAGACTGAGATAACAAAGGCGTCTAAATTCTGTAGAGAACTCGCTACGACCTTCTTCGAAAATGGCTATACGGTACAAACCATTAGAATTGTCACCAATCCGTTTGGCGAATTCCTCAACACAGATACCCTTGAAACGGCCAAAACCGATTTGGCCTATATTAGTGAGTTGTTACGAACAGATCCTATGCCTAATTTACGGATCCGATTTGCAATCGGAGAGGCTAAGACTGAGGCAGAAATAAAGCTGCTGCCTGCGTTAATCCATGACTATGGCGATTTATGTAATGCCTGTGTAAACATCGGCCTCGATGACCATGGCGTTCTCGACAACAACCTCATCACCCATTCAGCACAAACCGTAAAAGAAATAAGCCGATTGACGCCCAGAGGAGAAGGAAATTTCAATTTTACGGTAAACTTCAACTGCGCCCCTCTTATTCCCTATTTTCCCGCCGGCTTTCATCGCAGAGAACTCGGGAACTGCTTTGTGGTCGGCCTGGAAACGCCTGATCTCCTTGTCCAGGTTCTCAAGGAATTCAATGAAAGCCATCCCGATTTAGATCACAACACTGGTTTTAGGGGATACTTTGAAGCTATGAGCACCGCCCTTCAGCATCACTGCTCTCAAATTCTAACCATTATAGACCGTGCAGATGTGGACGACAGCTTCCGCTTTGCCGGGATTGATAGCTCAGCGGCCCCTTCCAAAGATTGTGCCTCTTTGGCAGAAGTGTACGAACTTATGGGGGTGGAATATTTTGGCGCAGCTGGGACTGTCGAAGCGTCCTCCCTTCTGACCAAGGTTTTTAAATCTATACAAGGCACTAATCTTGTTGGGTTCTCAGGATTAATGCTCGCCGTTACCGAAGACGAAGGGCTCGCCGAAGGTACAAGAAAGTCAGATTTTGATATTCGCGCGTTGTTAACTTTCAGTTCGGTTTGTGGGATCGGGTTGGATACAGTGCCAATCCCAGGAGATACGTCTGTTGAGAAAATCTCCGCCATCATGCGCGATACCGGCACCATGGCCTTTCGCTTGAACAAGCCCCTCACGGTGCGCCTTTTTCCTGTACCTGGGCTAGAAGCTGGCGATCTCACTGCTTTTGAGAGCGATGATCTCTGTAATTGTGCGGTGATGGCAGTGCCCTAAAACCCAGGTTCTGGACTTATGACACACACCTAAACTTGGGTCCTGGCCTTAGTGCGTAGATCCGGGGTACCCTGTAAGTGAAGGCTTGTAACGATGGTGCCGCTCTTCGGGAAAGGCCTCTCTTAAAACAGAACCCAAATGCTGTGCACTTAAGACCAAATCCTTCGTGTTATGGCCATCGAGGGTCAACACAGCGGCAGTTTCCATTGCTACAATGTTTTCAGTGCGCGCAGCTTGGACCAACCAAAGCGCGTTCAATTCTGTGGTACAGATCTGCTGTCGGCAGGAAGGACAGCAGGATACAATAAACTCAAACGACCTTCGGCGTCCGTTCCGAATAGCTCTGATTAATCCTCCCACGGCAGAGACAACCCAGGCCCCATCATACGGACCGAGCTCTTCTTCCCCCAATACAAAAACCTTGTCCCAAGCATGTGATGACGGATCAGCATAATTCTGGCAATAAAGCCGCAACATCTCTAGCACCAGAAGTTCTGATGGTTGAAAGTTATAGTTCTGGAGTGGGAAGCTGGGTGTTTTTTGCGGCCAACTCTGCTGGCTATTCAAATTAAGACAGGTCATTTTACTTCAGGCTCATCACTTTCACGACGAAGTTCCCTCAAGTACAGAGGAAGCTTGGTCCAGTTGTTATGGGTAATGTCCTGGCGTGTATTTTCTGCGTCCGTCCGTTCTATCGCGGATCTGTCCAATTATTATAAAAAGCGCCCTCTCTAGTCAAGAACGATTCGCAACTAGGCCAAATAAACATTAAAAAACAATTTGTTCTCCCCTTTTCGCGAAAACAAATCCGTCCTTCCCTGTCTTCCATCTGATAAAGCACGTTTATCTATGCATAATGTAATATTAACCTTTAATCTTTACTTTTCACTCCTGAAGTTTTGTTGTGGTAGGTAAAACAATGGTCACGATTTTAGGTCCTCTTCCAAGCCCAAAACAGTTTCATTTTCTCAAAACAGCATTCCCTCTCCTTACGCCCCAAATATGTGGGTAAGGATCAAGAGTGTTTGTAAGTTTTGACAATCATAAACCAATTTTGGGAACTATAACTGATCGTGGAGAAAGCAATTTCCCATGACACAGGATATCCTTACGCCACCTATTAGAGCTCTTCTTGTCGATAATGATCTGCAATTTGCAAAAACACTCACATCTGCCCTGAAGCCTTTGGGTTATGCGGTATCGGTAGAGCAAACAGCAGCTCAGGCCCTCACCCATCAGGAAGTAAGCCCCACCTCTCTGGTCATCGTCAACCATACCTTGCCAGATAGACCCGGCATCAGCCTTATCAAAGAGTTTCTGTCAAAGTATCCCGATTTACAAACCGTCTATATAACCTCATCCAAAACAGAAAAATTGGCTGCCGAAGCACTCCGGGCTGGGGTAACTTGTTATATTAACAAAGACCCCCAAGAGGTTTTCTTTGAGGTTTTACCCGCTATTTTAGAGAGAACACTCTATCGCGCAAAAATCGTGGAACGCCAAAAAGATCTGGCGGATAAACTCAAGCAAAGCCAAACACGCCTTTCACAAGCTGTTAATGTCTCTGAAATCGGTTTTTGGGAATGGGATGATGTCTTGGATAGAGCAACCTATTATTCGCCGGAACTCCTCCAACTCAATGAAATGAAAGAGAGCGATCTTTATAATGGTGCTTGGAGCGCCCAAACTGATATGAAGCATTTACACCCCGAAGATATACAAGATTATCAATATAAATCCCATTTCCATGACGGTGCATCAGACCGCTTTGAAGTTGAATTCCGCATCTTTAAAAAAGACGGAACCATTGCTTACCTTCGGGAAATAGGACAAGCAATCCGAAATTCCGCCGGAGAGATTATCAAATCCTACGGCACTGTTCAGGATATAACCAAGGCAAAGCTAGCCGAAATAAATTTGAAAGCCGCCTTGAACGAGGCTGAAAAGGCCAACAGAACAAAAGCATCTTTTCTCGCAACCATGAGCCATGAACTTCGCACCCCCTTAAATGCCATCTTGGGCTTTAGCGAGATTTTGGCAGGTCAATATTTTGGCCCTTTAGGAAAAGAGAAGTATCTCGATTATGCAAAAGACATTCATAACTCAGGCAAAAACCTACTCTCTCTGATAAGCGATATTCTCGAAATATCATCATTAGAAGCCGGAGAACAAAACCTCAATAAGGAAGATGTATATCTTTCCCCCCTCGTTACCACCTGCCATCAATCGTTAAAATCATCTTTTGAGCAGGCAAACATTACGGTTTCTCTAGCCCTAGCCGAAAACCTGCCTCCCATTTTGGCTGATGCACGCGCGTTGCAACAAATCGTCCTAAACCTATTGTCGAATGCAGCAAAATTCACCCCGAAAAACGGGCAGGTAAAAATTACACTCACTCACTCAAAAGAAGCAATAACCCTGAGTGTCCAGGACAATGGCCCAGGAATTGCTGATGAGCATCTGGCAATATTGCTCAAACCCTTTACACGACTGGAAAGTGATCCTCTTGTATCTCAAGAAGGTATTGGTTTGGGATTATCGATTATCAAATCTCTTACCGAAGCCCACGGAGGTCAATTAGAGATAAAAAGCAAACTCGGTAAAGGCACAACCGTGCACGTCCACCTGCCATATACGTGCCTCCCTATTTCAGGAACGGCTAGAGCTCGTTATGTAGAATAATATATCTAAAACCAACGAATTACCTCTACTAAAAGTCAAAGAAATCGCCTAACCTGCTTCAACAGGCATGCAAGCACCCAAAAGAAAAAAATGCAGCCTAAACAGGGAGTAACAGGTAAATGGATAAAAAGACTACTCAGGCTTCGCCAACAACATCAAAAAAATCCAACTGGCCTGAGGTGAATACGGTAAGTGTTCATATCGTTCCTGAAATTCTGATGAACGGTCTTTCCGATTTTTTTGCAGCGGCTAAATACGGCCTGTTTTTTGGCGGGATATATGCTGCTGGGGGCTGGCTCTTGATTGTCTTGCTCTTTCAACTCGGCTTGCCTTATCTGGTATATCCTCTGGCCATCGGCTTTGCTCTCATTGCCCCCTTCATCGCCTGTGGGTTTTACTTCATTTCTCATCAACTGGAAGAAAAAAATCCACTGAGCTGGGGCAGGGCATTCGGCGTAGTAAAAGCCATGTTCAGCCGAGACTTGGGATGGATGGCTCTTGTTACCGGGTTCTCGCTTTTTATTTGGTTGGATATGGCCGCCTTTATAACACTTAGTTTTTTTGGCTTTAAACTCGTAAGCATCCCCGACCTTTTCAACCTGATCCTCACGACACAAAAAGGCGCCGTTTTTCTTCTTGTCGGTAATACGGTTGGTGCTGTCATCGCATTTATTGTTTTTTCGTTCTCCGTTGTTTCTTTTCCCATGCTTTACCACAGAGATATTGATTTTGTTACAGCTATGGTTACCTCTGTACGGATGGTCATGAAGAACCCGGTCCCTATGGCCGTATGGTGCGTAACCATTGCAACTCTTATCGTACTCTCCTTACTTACAGGGCTTCTAGGCCTTCTCATTGTGCTGCCTGTACTTGGTCACGCCTCATGGCACCTCTACCGCCGCGCGGTTTGTGAAGCCATAAAATAAACACACCACCACTGGGTTAAGTGCTTCATTTACAAATATTTATAGGAATTTATTCTGAATTATTATTCAAAAATAACCTTTCTCTTACCCTTAGACCCGCAGCATTTTGAAGAAAAAACTACAACAATTTCACTATTTTACGCACAAATTTCTGTTAAATTATCTCCCTTAATACTGCGTTAACAGCAGGAGTCTAAACTCAACTCTAAATAAGGGGTTGTTAAAACTCTAATTGGAATCGATACAGCAACAAAAATAAAGGAATAATTTCCTTTATTCATAAAACACCCAATATTGCTGAAGATTTTAATTAGGGTAAATGTTGCCTACCAGCCCTGGCAAAAAATTGGGAATTTTTCTATGGCTACAGCTGCGACAGACGAGCGCTTACATACTGAGCTCGACAACCTTATCCATTACGTAGAGCGATTGCGTCTGGAACTTGCAAATATTACCCGAAAAAAAGGCGACCGCTCCGATTTCGAAAATATGTCCGTTCAATTGGATGCTCTCGTTAAAAACACAGAAGAAGCCTCTTATGAAATCTTGAAATCCAGTGAGGACATTCTCGAAACCGTTGATAAATTGCGCGAAGACAATAGCGAAGAAGATCGCAACAAACTCTGTGACCTGATCACAACAAAAGCCATGGCCACGCTTCAGGCCTGCAGCTTTCAAGATATTACAGGCCAGAGGGTCACAAAAATTATACGCTCGGTACAGTTTGTCGAAGAGCGGGTAAATTCCATGGCTGAAATCTATGGCGAAGCCTCAATTAATACACTCGGCCTTGAAATATCTGCCAAAGAAACCCCCAGCGAAGAAGTTTGCATGGATGGTCCAGCCGTACACGCCGAAGAAGCCATATCGCAAGATGATATCGACGCCCTGTTTGATTAAGTCCGCCTATTTCACAAAAGCATCCTGTAAACGGGTCATGATAAATAAACGGGTGATCGGGTTTCGGGAAAACATCAGCCAAATCAATTTTCAAACCAATGGTCTCAATGTTATACCCTCTGTGAATCGAACTTCGACATGGCTCGTGTTCAATTACCTGATGAGGGCTATCCGTGACACTCTTTATAACCTGTCTCTTATACACATCTGACGCT
>CAJXUS010000035.1 GCA_913060675.1 uncultured Rhodospirillales bacterium | reverse complement strand
GGAGTTATGAATCATAAAAAGTCATATACAGCAAGAGATTGAATTGGGTTCACACTCTAGTGTAGTACAGCGGCATTGGGAACCGGGGCCAATTCATCTTCCTGGATGAGTTCGGCCATCGGAAAACCTGATATTTTCTGCTCATTATCATCTACATGCATGTAAAAGGATAACATCCCTTGATCAAGGAAGGGCATTGGACGATAGCTGCCTTCTACTTTATTATCGGCGACTTTGGTATCCGCTTCAGGAGCAATATCATCTGTTATGTTAAAATTACCTGTTAAATTTTCTTCGCTAAATAAATCCATCATGCGAAGAGAAGGACTTTCAACTGCTCTGAGCCCCAAATTTAAGTCAGTTGGGTCATGTCTTGTAGAATTTTCATGCAAGATTGAGTTAGCAAGCATCCCTTGCAAGGCATGAACTCCTTGATCTGAGTTTTTCGGCACACTCAAAAGATCGTCTTCGATCTCTATTAATGATTCTTGGCCAATAACTTTGGCAAAGAATTCCCCCATCTCTGCGACAGCAAACATTACAACCTCCTCCAAGCTGGCTTAGTTTAGGAAATTAAGTCTAAAATTTAAGTTAAATATTCCTTGCCAAAAAATTAACCATATATTTATCAATAAAATTTGAATTTTCTGTATTCTTCAAATAAAATAAGCCCTCAAAATATTAATAAGAAATGATTATCTATTATATATGGGCATCATTTCCCGTAGCGTCTCTTTAAAAATTTCCCGTAGCGTCTCTTTAAAAAGAGAGTTTATTAGTGGTAATACTCCTGTTCTTGCTACGTCATACCCGCTCCGTTCTTTGTATTTGTTTATATAAAGACAACGATTGAGCGGATGAGTAATTCCCATAGCAGACAATAAAATATCATCCGCCAACGTCATCACGATCAAAACAATGAGTAAAAACAACCACAACAAGCTACATCTGATATTGTTTTTTTCTTTGTGAGGTGAGAGCTTAAACTTTCATTAAATACAGTCCGTTATCATAAGTACTCTTTTTACGAGATCACAGAAGAACCAATTGATGACAAAATCAGGTGACGAACGCAGAATTTTCCCTCGCGCTGAAGTTATATTAATCGGAAGTATGGACGGCGATTCTGATAAAAAAGATTGTGCTGTAATGGATATTTCTCTTACCGGTGCAAAACTTGTACTCGACGAAGCACTCGGCGATAGAACAATTGAAACCATTCGTTTTTCACAAACATCAGCTCTAAATGTCTCTATTGCCTGGAAGAAAGATAATAGTGTTGGGATTAATTTTACGGATGATCCCCACGATATTGCGAATGTCCTGGAATTATTAATCCCGGAAAGTTGTTTCGAGCCCTTTGATAAAAAATGACTGGTGACTTTTGAGTATAGGAATTCGTAATATTTTAAATAAAAGTTGAATTTCCAGCGATCAGTTAGAAAACTGAGAGCTCGTCAATTCTGCTACAGGCTTTCAATATCAGTAAGTATCCCCATGATATCGTCCTCTACCCTCTTGGAAAGAGATATGGGCTTTTGTGTTTCAGGCCGAGTAGCAGTATGCCTCTCATTTTTCGGAGATACTTTTTTACTCTTGAAAATTTCAACATTGCCGGAGATTTCTCCCGTTAATTTTTCTCCGATAGATCCAACACAAGCAGATATCTTAGAAAAAAGATCTCCTGGGTTTATCGGCTTAGAAAGATAATCGTTCATACCTGCACCAAGACACAATTCACGGTCAGTATCCATTGCATTTGCAGTCATTGCGATAATCGGGATCGAAGAGAGGCGGGCATTATCGAGCTTACGAATACGCTTGGTGGCTTCTAGGCCATCCATAACGGGCATTTGCATATCCATGAGAATTAGATCAAAATTTTTCCCAGAGGTTAACGCCTCTATTGCTTCTTGACCGTTGGCAGCGATTGAAGCTTCATGCCCTCCTTTGAGAAGCATGGACATCGCCAACTTCTGATTTATCCGATTGTCTTCGACAATGAGAATTTTCAGATTTTGTTTTTTGAGAGCGACTTCTCGGAGTGAAAAGTGTCTATCTCTTTCTTCTATTTCAGTTGCACCAAAGGCAGTGTGCAGGAATGAACTTAGGGAAGAGTGATTTATCGGCTGAGCAAGCGTCCCCACAAAGCCAAGCCCCTTGGCCCAAAGTTGTGCCTCGCTTGATTTGTGTTGAATAACTATTGCTGAGGAAAACTCTCTCTCTTCAAATAATTTTGTACTCGCTAAACCTAATCTTTCCAAATCTGCGTTTAGCCAGTTGTCTCCGGCAAGAAACAGAGAGATTTTATCGTTCTGTAGAAGGTCTAACGCCTCATCACAGTCATGGGTCATTATCACATTGATCCCGGCATCTCTAAGATATTGATCTATGATGCGTGAACTAAATGTATCCTCCATATAGAGAAGGGCACTCTCGCAATTAAAGCTGTCATTATGTTTTATTGATCCGACAAGTTGAGACTCACCAATGGTTTTATCTAATTCGACAGTAAACCAAAAATTGCTGCCCTCACCTAATGTACTTTCTACACCAATTTCTCCGTTCATCAGCTCAACAAGCTGCCGACAAATAGCGAGACCTAACCCAGTACCACCAAACTCTCTTGTCGTGGAAGCATCTGCTTGCGTAAATTTTTCAAATAGCTTTCTTTGTGTTTCTTCTTTAATGCCGATACCTGAATCTTTTACATCGAAACGAAGAGTTATCTTATTGTTTTCGATCTTGGTATCGCATTCATCATTCTCTCCCTCACTTGATAGATCCTGAGTTAAATCGCTTACGTAAATTGAGACACCACCCTCTTGAGTAAATTTCAAAGCATTCCCGAGTAAGTTCAAAAGGATTTGGCGAAGCCGTCCCCCGTCCGTAATTGCGTTCCGATTTAGATTTGGCGGTAAATAAGTCGCAATTGATAGTTCTTTGTCATTTGCTCTTGCCGCAAGTAAGTTCACGCTTGATTCTACAATTGATACCAAGTCAACCTCGGATACAGACAGATCCATCCGACCAGCTTCAATTTTTGAAAAATCCAGGACATCGTTGATAATATTCAATAACGATTCACCAGATTCATTTATCATAGATGCAAACTCATACTGCTCATCATCCAGTTCAGTCTCAAGCAACATAGTAGCCATCCCCATGACTCCGTTCATAGGAGTACGGATTTCATGGCTCATCGTTGCAAGAAATTCAGATTTTGCTTTATTAGCTGCTTCGGAAAGATCACGAGCAATACTGAGTTGTTCTGCCATATTGACCAACTCTTCACTTTGATTTTCCAAGGCTTCATGTGCGAGCTGTAAATCCATTAGGTTCTGTTCAAGAGCAAGTTCAGCTTTTTTATGATCTGTAACGTCGAGTAGAATCCCATCCCATTGGTACTCACCACTATCACTGAAACTAAGCTGTGCGATCGACCGGATCCATTTCGTTTGCTCGCCCTCCACATCTTTCAATCGCATTTCGAAGTCAAGCCGAGGCATCACATTTTCAGTTTTCTGCATCGAGGCCATCCACTCGTTGTAATCACATTTATCAATTACAGTGGCGAGTAAACTTGGGTTGACCTTTATAGATGTGGCACTAAGACCCGTAATGCTGGTAACACCATCACTGATATACGGGATGCTTATTTTTCCGTATTTATCCCGGTTAAATCGATAAACAGCTCCCGGAAGGTTCGAAGTAACAGCCTGTTGAAATTCTTCAGCAGCCATTCTATCGCTTACATCACTGAAGGTTAAAACCATTCCGCCATCAATGACCGAGTTCGCTGAAATCTCAAGATATTTACCATTACGCAAATTCAAGGATAAGAAAAAAGGCTCTCCCTTAATAAGAAGCTCCAACAAATTCCGATCCATACTGCTTTTCCCAGAGCTTCCAAAATCACGTCTCGCCTCAATCAAATTAAAAAGTTCATCAATTTTTGTCCCGACAGGGAAAACTTCGAAAGGGATGTCTAATATACGATAAAATAATGGGTTATTTACAGCAATCACACGATGACGATCAACCATGCAAACGCCTTGTTCAATCGTGTTCAAAGTTGTTTTTAAAACAGAGTAATGATGTGTGATTTCATCAGAACGCTGTTTTAAATTTGAAATATCACGCCATGAAATAAGTTGGCCTTCCTCTCCCATGGTTATGATCTTCGTTATTGTAATCTCAATAGGATACTCTTCTCCAAATGATGGGCTAATCAACCATTCAAAACGGCTGATACCTTCAGACATCGCCTTGTCAATCATAGAAAGAAGTTTAAAGGATGAACGTTCTCCATCTGCTTGATATTCTGGTGCAATCTCTGTCATTTGGAGCCTAAGAAGCTCTGTTTTGGTTTTACAACCGCTCATTCGAACGGCTGCTTGATTACAATCTAAAAATCCAGATTTACCTCTGATAAGAAGCCCATCGGAAGAATGCTCAAAAAGTGTTTTAAAGCGCTCTTCAGTAAGAATTTTATTGGTAACTTCACTCGCACTACCTTGATAGCCCAGGAATTTTTTTTCTGTATTAAACAGCGGCACACCACTGACATTAATCCAAATCAGATGGTTATCGCTATCTATGGTTTTACATAAAATATTTTTGAAGGGTTTGAGATGATCCAGCGCGTGGATGATTTCATTGGCGCCATTATCTTCGTCTTCAATATAAAGGCTTGAAACAGGTTTACCGAGATAGTCTTTATCAGAGCGACCAGTAACTCTTGAAACTTGTGGACTAACAAAACTTAGGATTTGATATTCATCACATTCCCATAGCCAGTCAGAAGCAATCTCTGAAAAGGTTTGGAAACGTTTTTTATTGTCTTCTAGAACGCTATGTACTGTATAAAATTCTTCTGATCGTAATTGTGATAACCTTGCCAGATGCAGTAATCCTGTCAGTAAGGCCGTTACGATCAAAGCTGCGTAGAGCCCCCAAATTGGATAATTATACCCATAAGATTCAAGAAGGCTTGCATTAGGCCAAACTTCTAATTTCCAATCCGGATTGCCCGGAAAGGGTAATACGACACTTTCTCTATATGAAAGACCTGCCTCATTACCTCTTGCATGCCAATAATATAGCGTTTTTCTACCATCAAAAACAGAAAAGGAATACCCTCGTTCTCCCAAACTCCCGATACCAGATTCAAAAAATCTCGGTAATTCAAGAATTCCTGTAATGAAACCAGTATATTGCCCTTTTAAAATCAAAGGAAAATCGACGGTTATCGCGGTTCCCGATTGAACGAGTTCAAATGGTCGCGATATATGCGCTCTTCCTTTGCGCAAATATTTTGATATTTCGTTTTGACGCCATTTTATTTTATTTAGATCAAGACCAAGGGCAGGCTCATTTTCCTTCAGAGGAATAACCCACTGAATGATGTTGTTACGATCAACCCATTCAATAGCCCGAAATCCAGGAAAATCAGTTACTATCGAATTGGCATCATGCGTCCATCTTCGTTGATCAATATCACCTGCGATACGAATTCTTTCCGTCAATCGACCAAGAACATCGACGTGGTTATCAATTCCGGTCAGGAGATTTTGGCGGAAGGTTGCCAATTCATTACGAACATTTTGGCGCTTACTGGCCTCGTTTAGTGTGTCGAGAAAATACCACAGCAAAACACTGACACAAATGCCAGTTATCGCCACCATAAAGGTTGCGGCCTTTGATATCCTCATTTACTCCACACTCTTTGATCGTATGACAGCAAGCTACTTTCTCCATAAAGGAGAGTGGACTGTAGTGTACTAAATACTTGGTGAACGCTTCTTTAACAAATTTTAGCTTTCACACCAATCCGCGTTATAGCTTCCCATAGAACCAGAGCGATTTATTGATGATTACTCTTCGTTATCATCTTCAGAGAGGGCGGGTAACCCACGTTCTTTACGAGGTGTCCGGCCGAAGAAATCACGATAACACTTAGAGAAATGAGACGCAGATACAAACCCACACGCCAGTGCCACATCAATTACAGACATATTGGTCTGAAGCAGGAGCAATCTGGCTTTATTAAGCCGTAGTTCGAGATAGTATCGTGCCGGAGAACGGCTGAGATATTTACGGAATAGACGTTCAAGCTGGCGTGTTGAAAGCCCCGCATCTTTTGCAAGTTGAATGCGTGTCAACGGTTCTTCCAGATTGTCTTCCATCAACTTTATAACGGCAAGAAGCTTAGGATGACGTACACCTAAACGAACCGGCATCGACATCCGTTGCTGATCGTGTTGGTCACGAATACGATCATGCATAAACTGATTTGCGACTTCACCCGCGAGTTCGTGACCGTGCTGGGAAGAGATGACGTTGAGCATCATATCCAAGGAAGCCGTACCACCGGCACAAGTAAAGCGGTTGCGATCAATCTCAAAAAGTTCAGGTGTCACTTCAATCTCGGGGAAATCCTCTATGAAACCTTCCAGATTTTCCCAATGTATGGTGCAGCTATAATCATCCAGCAAGCCGGCTTTAGCAAGAATGTGAGCCCCGGTACACAACGCACCAATATCTGCACCCATACGCTCTACACGCCGTAACCAAGAGTGAATTCTCTTGTCGGTTATTTTATGCGCATCTTCACCACTACAAACGATCGCAGTATGGAAATTTTGCTGGTCATCAAAATTGATGGTCGGTGAAATAGGAATTCCGCAAGATGATACTACGGGTTGATCGTCAGTACTGACCAAGCACCAGCTGTATAATTTTTTCCCAGACTCTCTATTCGCTAAGCGTAAAGGTTCTAACGCCGAGGTAAAAGCGATGAGAGAAAACTTAGGAACTAGAAAAAAAACAATGCGCTGAGGCAGTTCTTGCGGAGCTTTTCTAATCATATTTTTCGACCTGACACGCATGTTTATATAATTTGAAAAAACACTATCGTCACCAAATTATCTACCATAAATCAGGTGAATGAATGAAAGCATAACATCATTTGCGCTGCTTGTTCAAAAATGTCTTATCAAAGTATTTCGGATCCATTCCGATTTTCTAAAATGCCAATATCAGAAAGAATAAGGCCTAACAAGAACGGAAATCAACTTTTCTATTTTCCACATAAAAGAAGAGGCAGCCCAAAGCCACCCCTTCATAAACTTAGCATTGAAAAAGCAGTACAAATCGTAATGCTTATTCTTCAACCTATGTGAAAGCGTCCGGCATAGATTCTTTCTTTTTGGACATGAACTCGTTAAGAGCTTCATCAATTGCAGGATCTAAATCAGGTGCAACATATTCGTCCAGAGTCTTCTTAACCAACAGGTTTGCACGTTGGTAAGCGTCCTGAGAGCCTTCTGATTCCCACTGCTCGAACGAATTGTTATCAGCAATTGTCGAACGGAAGAAAGCCGTTTCAAAGTTAGCTTGTGTATGGGCACAACCAAGGAAATGGTTTCCAGGGCCAACTTCACGAAGTGCGTCCATGGCCTGACCATTTTCTGACATGTCATAACCTTCGAGCATACGTTGCATCATACCGAGTTGATCGGCATCCATCACAAGTTTCTCATAGGATGAGATCAAACCACCTTCGAGCCACCCCGCAGAGTGAAGGGTAAAGTTAACCCCAGCAAGTGCGGTTGGAAGGATCGTGTTTGCTGATTCGTAAGCCGCTTGAGCATCCGGAAGCTTAGACCCGCACAGGGAACCACCTGAACGGAAAGGAACACCCAGACGACGTGCCAAATGTGCCATTCCATAAAGAACCAAAGCAGGCTCAGGTGTACCAAAAGTAGGAGCACCAGACTGCATGGAGATAGAACTAGCAAAAGATCCCATTACAACGGGTGCGCCTTTACGTACCATCTGAGAAAAGGCGATACCGGCCATACCCTCTGCCAATGACTGTGCCATAACACCCGCAGCTGTTACAGGTGCCATCGCACCAGCAAGAATAAACGGCGTAATGATACAAGCCTGCATATTCCGTGCGTAAACTTTCAATGCTCCAAGCATGGTATCATCAAAAGTCATCGGAGAGTTGGCATTGATCAAGCTGATCATAACCGTGTTGTTATCGACAAACTCATCACCAAAAACCAGTTTGGACATAGCGATGGAATCTTCCGCACGCTCAGGTGCAGTTACAGAACCCATATAAGGTTTGTCAGAATAACGAATATGCGAATAGAGCATATCGAGATGACGTTTGTTAACTGGAACATCTACTGGCTCGCAGACAGTACCACCTGAGTGATGCAGTGCAGGCATAGAATAGGTCAGCTTAACAAAATTACGGAAATCTTCGATCGTGGCATAACGACGGCCACCGTCAATGTCGCGTACGAAGGGAGGACCGTATACAGGGGCAAAAACAGTATTATTACCGCCAATGAGTACATTACGGTCACTGTTACGTGCATGCTGAGTAAACTGGCTAGGGGCATGTGCACACCACTGACGAGCAAGACCGCGAGGAAAACGAACGCGTTCACCCTGAACATCACAGCCATTGTCTTTTAAAATCTGAATAGCTTCAGGATCGTCTCTGAATTCAATTCCGATTTCTTCAAGCACGGTTTCCGCGTTATTCTCAATGATTTGAAGCGCTTCTTCGTTAAGCGTTTCAAAATAAGGAATTTTCCGCGTAATGAATTTAAGCTGTTCACTGGAACTGGCAGAGCGAATTGCACGACGCGAAGCTGCACCGCCACCACCACGTCCTCTACCACCACGACCTGCGCGACCTGCGCTACCTTCTGTATCACTCATAATATGCCCTCCGAAATAATAATAGATTTATTCCTCTCAGCACGTTTTACCTCTGTCTGGTTTGCGACAGCCTAAAAACCAAATGCGGCAAGCAGGGATATGAGGCCCATTTCTAAGAATAAAAATACCCAAACAGCCCACTACTCATCACCAATAGTATAAGAATTTAGTTAATTTTGGAATATCCAGAGTACTTATCAGATAAGTCGATTTAGGAGTCGTTTGCCCAAACCAAACCCTGAATTATAACTTCTGAGACAAAAATGCTCTTTCAGACCTTCTCCATTGCGACTCAGCCTTGAAAGAAAACAATCGCCCTTCACATTTAAAAAATGTCGCAAAAAATCACTTATGTCGTAAACTGCAAGTGTGATGACGCAAACCGATAGGACTATTACAAGACTGTTCCTCATCATTATGGATGATAGCTTTCAATGGTATCGTTTCTCTAAAGACGCCTAACTGTGTCTTTCTTGTATTCGAGCTATTCAGAGGCAAAAACAAACAACTTGTATCCGTGCATACGCACGTTTAGTCGCATTTTTTTGGAGACTGGCGATGAAATCTCACTACAAAGCCGTTGTTATCGGTGGTGGTGCTGTTGGTGTTGGTACACTATACCACTTAGCTAAAAAAGGTTGGTCAGATGTGGCTCTTCTAGAGCGTCACGATTTGACTTCTGGCTCAACTTGGCACGCTGCAGGTCTGCTGCCTTTGTTCAACATGAGCTACTCTGTTGGTAAAATTCACCAATACTCAGTCGACCTCTATGCGAGACTGGAAGAAGAAACCGGTCTTCACTCAGGTCTTAAACAGGTATCCAACATCCGTTTGGCCCGTACCCAAGACCGTATGGACGAATACAGATACTATGTTGGTGTTGCGAAAACACTTGGTGTAAACGTTCGCTGGCTTTCAATCGAAGAACTGAAAGAAATTTGGCCACTTTGTAACACTGAAGGTGTTCTCGGTGCCATTCAGCATATCGACGATGGTTATGTTCAGCCTGCCGAACTGACAACAGCTCTTGCAAAGGGTGCCCGTAACTGTGGTGCTGAAATCCACCAGCACACAGCAGTAATTGGTTTGGAACAACAGCCTGATGATACTTGGCTGGTTCAAACTGACAAAGGCGACATCACTTGTGAGCACGTGATCTCCTGTACTGGTAATTTCGCCCGTAAAACTGGTGAAATGGTTGGTCTCGACATCCCGGTAATCCCTGTTGAGCACCAGTTCATCGTTACCGAAGCACATCCAGAGATCAAAGCCCGCCATGCTGCTGGCCTTCCTGAAATGCCTGTTCTACGCGAATCAGATTCTTCATGGTACATGCGTGAAGAAGCTGGTGGCTTGTTGCTTGGCCCTTACGAAGTTGGTGCCCCTTGTTGCTACGTTGATGGTCCTGCACCAGAGGCCAAATATGAGTTGTTCAACGAAGAACTCGAACGTTTGATGCCTTACATCGAAACAGCCTTCGAACGCGTACCTGCTTTTGCTGAAGTTGGTATCAAGGAAGTCTATAACGGCGCGATTGCTTACACACCGGATGGCTCCCCAATTATCGGCCCGGCTTGGGGTTTGAAGAACTTCTGGCTTAACGAAGGACACTCCTTCGGCATCACCGCAACTGGTGGCGCGGGCTGGCAGTTAGCTGAATGGATCGTCGATGGTGAACCTACAATAGACATGTCTGGTGTAGACCCTCGTCGTTTTGGTCCTTATGCAGGCCTTGGTTTCTTGAAAGAGAAAAACGAAGAAGCTTACGCAAACGTCTTTACTGTTCACTACCCAGACGAATCTCGTCAAGCAGCTCGTGGTCTGAAGCGTGCTCCTTCTTATGATCGCATGAAAGAACATGGCGCGGTTATGGGCACAATCTTTGGCTGGGAACGTCCAAACTGGTTTGCTCCAGAAGGTTACGGTCTGACTGAAGAAGATCTCAACCAAGACGATACCATCACCCGTGAAAACCATGCTCCTGCAGACGAAGGTAAATTGCCTGTCGAAAAATGGTCATTCCGTCGCTCTAACTACTTCGAGCACATCGGCAACGAATGTAACAACGTTAAAGAAAACGTTGGCCTGCTCGACATGTCAGCTTTCTCCAAGTTCATCGTTAAAGGTAGAGGTGCGGAAGCTTGGTTGAGTAGCCTTGTTGCCAACAAAATCCCGAAAAAGATCGGCCGTATGGCGTTGACACACATGTTGACATTACATGGTGGTGTTCGTGCTGAATTCACGATCCTTAAAACTGGCAAACAGAGCTACTATCTCGTGTCAGCGGGTGCTCAAGAGCGTCATGATTGGGATTATCTAACCAAACTCAGACCAACTGATGGTTCTGTTGATATAGAGAAAATTACGACTCAACAGGGTGTTTTCATCATCGCGGGTCCAAAATCTCGTCTATTGATGGAAAAGCTTTCTGACGCAGACTTCTCTAACAAAGCCTTCCCTTGGTTGACTGCACAACAGATCTCAGTAGGCATTGCCGCTGTAACTGCTGCGCGTGTTAACTTTGTTGGTGAGTATGGTTGGGAGCTTCATCACCCAATCGAAATGCAGAACTATCTCTTTGATATCCTCATGGAAGCTGGTGCTGAATTTGGTCTCAAACCATTCGGTATCCGTGCCATGGATTCCATGCGTTTGGAAAAATCCTATCGCTTGATCCCGACAGAAATGTCCATCGAGTACTCTGCTCTTGAAACCGGTCTTGATCGCTTTGTTCGTCTGGACAAAGAAGATGATTTTATCGGTAAGAAAGCCTTGGCTGAATGGAAAGAACGCGGTTTTGATAACCAGTTCGTTACCATGGAAGTTCATGGCGTAACTGATCGTGATGCCCGTGGTTCTGAGCCAATTTATCTTAACGATGAAATGATTGGCCGCGTGACATCAGGTGGCTTTGGTTTCCGTACCGGAAAATCTTTAGCACTCGCAATGGTTCGGCCTGACTTGGCTGAAATTGGCACTGAACTGGATGTTTATATCCTCGGTGATCTATTCAAAGCGACTGTGATCGAGGAATCACCATACGATCCTGAGAACAAAATACTACGTAATGTCGAGTAATTTCGACTGTCGTATTTGACAAAAGGCGTTGGAAACTCTATCGAGATTCCAACGCCTTTTTTTGTATGTTACACACTATATAATCTATTCTCTTAAGTAACTTGCAATAATATCATCGATAAGACCCGAGGTCCTCATCTCGGACACGATCTCTGAAATTCGTTTTGAGAGCTCTTGATCTTCCTCAGTATCCTCACCAAACATAAAGTGAGCCTCTCGAACCATAACATCAGCTCCTTTGGTAAAAGGAGGGGCCAGATTTCGGTTATAGAACCCCTCTTTACTGAGAACTTGAAGCTCAAACAAGAATGACAACGATTCCGTGATATAACAATCAATCCGTCCAGATAAGAGCTTTTTCATATTGCTTACGATATTATCGGTAGGTGTAACACGTACTCCTTTGGCAAGAGGCTGAGCCCCAGTCCCAAGAAAGTTCGTGTCATCACCACGTCTAAAACCAACGACCAGCCCTTGGTAATCCTCAGGCCATTTCTGTCTATTGTTTTCATCAAAAACATCGTCTGTACAAACTGTGATAATACGTTCGGTCAGTAAGGCATCAGAATAAATATTGCGATCGTTATGAGATTTATGAGCAGGAACCATCGCAAAGCCACGCCCAGTTCTTAAATATTCCTTTGCCCTTATTGTCGGGACGGCTTCAATCTTTGGACGATAACCTTCAATCCGTGAGAATATTTCGTTGATGATGCTCACGTATATTCCCTGAGGTACCTGTCCTGTTTCAAATGAATAAGGTGGAAAGTTATCCGCAACGTATATTGTAACTTCTCGTTCAGCGTACGCAGGCGTTGAGAAAATCAAATAAACGAAAATAAGTACTAACTTCAAGGCAAAATTATTGCTGCCAGGTTTGTAACAATTTTTCATAAGAAATTGTCCTTCCCGGCGGATCTTCGTTGGTCAAAGCGGGCTTGGGAGAACCATTTCTCTCTAGCCATATGTTTTTGTCTTCAGGTTGATTTAATTTTGGCGC
The DNA here is from genome assembly GCA_913060675.1 of uncultured Rhodospirillales bacterium. Lineage (GTDB taxonomy): Bacteria > Pseudomonadota > Alphaproteobacteria > Kiloniellales > Kiloniellaceae > Kiloniella. Next base: position 32,005 of record CAJXUS010000035.1, on the reverse strand, counting down.
GCATTTCCCCATACCAATTCGCTCTAAACGGGCTAAAACTCTATCCATTTCTCGTGCCAAGCTCGTCATTGCCTGCTCCACCGATACAGATCTATCCACGGCTAACCCAATATTTTGCCACCACAACCGAGCCAGTTTTGGATAGTCAGGTACATTCATTCCCGTTGGTGTCCAAAGGGTCCGTGCTGGGGATCGATAAAACTCTAAAAAACCACCGAGTTTCTCGGCGACAATACTCATTTGTTCTGAGTTCAGATCTGAATTTCGAATTGGGGTTAACCCCACTAACGTCTTTTTCAAGGAAACCGTTTTGGAGACGGTGAATTGAGCATACAGCCATGCAGCTTTTCTACGCTCTAGCCGCGTTGATTTAAAAAACGTCCAGGCACCAGCATCCTGATAGCCGAGTTTTTGTCCTTCCTCCCAATAAGCGCCATGAGGGGACGGTGCCATGCGCCATTTTGGTGTGCCATCATCATTGACGACAGGTAAATCAGGTTGGGTGAGAGATGCCGTAAAGGCCGTATACCAAAAAATCTGTTGGGCAATATGCCCCTGTCCAGGCACGGGTCCGGCTTGAGAAAAGGTCATATTCTCTGATCCGGGCGGTGCAAAGTTATGAAGCCACTCGATATATTTTTTAACGGCATAAATCGCGGCTGGACTATCCGCAGCCCCTCCTCGAGAAACAGATGCCCCAACTGGACGACAGCTCTCCATCCTGATGCCCCATTCATCTACCGGCCGTCCATTGGGGATACCATGGTCGCCTGCGCCTGCCATGGCGAGCCAGGCATCGGTCATACGCCACCCAAGTGAGGGGCCGCGGTTACCATAATCCATGTGACCATAAACTCTTTCACCATCTATGAACTTCACATGATTTGTGAAAAAATCTGCAATATCTTCGTAGGCCGACCAATTGAGAGGGACGCCGAGCTCATAGCCAAAAATGGCCCGAAATTGATCCTGAAGATCTGGCCGAGAAAACCAGTCGTGTCTAAACCAATACAAATTGGCAAACTGTTGATCTGGGAGTTGATAGAGTTTGCCATCTGGTCCGGTGCCAAAACTCAGGCCAATGAAGTCATCGAGATCGAGAGTGGGTAAGGTTACATCTCGTCCCTCTCCCTCGATAAAATCTGAAAGAGGGACGATCTGCCCTTGGCGATAATGCGTTCCGATTAAATCAGTATCATTTACATAGGCGTCATAAATGGAACGCTCTGATAACATTTGCATCTGAGCCATTTCAACCACATCACCTTCGTGTTTGAGATGATGAACTACCTTTATGCCCGTAATTTCAAAAAAGGCTTTGGCCAGAACTTCTGATTCATAGACATGGGTATCAATAATTTCTGAAAGTACGTGAATAGTCAGCCCTTGAAAGGGCTTCGCGGCTTCAACAAACCAAGCCATTTCTTCCAACTGCTGATCTTGCGTCAAAGTTGAAGGTTGGAACTCTCGCGTAACCCAGCCCTCAGCTTCTTTCATCGACGCATTAGCGTTAGCACACACGAAAGATAATGCTACCGATAAGAAGAAGAATGTTTTTAAAATTTGGTGAATGATGAAAGGAATTAAAAATTCTAAGTTAAACTCTATAAAAGAGCCTACCCGCAGAGAAAATTTGTTAACTTTTAAATTGCTTTCTCGTTTTGACATTCCAGCGCTTTAAGGCTCCAAAACCCCGAGTTGTCGGCTGAATCAAGATATCAGTGATTGCTTAAAAAGTAGCTAATAACCCTACACGAAAAAAAGAGGCACTGAATTCAGCACCTCTTTTATTAATTCTGTCAGCCCTATTTAACGACCAATAGCATAGCCTTGCATAAAGCGAGCGTTTGCGGCGGCTTTGAGGATACCGTTTTCTGTTGCAGCTGCTGACATACGTCCAAGGCTCCAATCAGGTTCGACAACGACTTTGTGCCCACGTCGTTTTAACTCATCAATAGTTTCTTGAGGAAAACGTCCTTCAAGCGCGAGGTTTCCAGGATCGCACTCTCTGGGGTAGAACGAGCTTGGGAAGTGAGCCGTTTGAAATCCTGGTGCATCAATGGCCTCTTGCAAGTTCAAACCAAAGTGAACGTGGCGTAAGAAAAAGTGCAATGACCATTGATCCTGTTGATCTCCACCTGGTGTGCCAAACGCCATATATGGAATGCCATCCTTTAATGCCAACGATGGTGTAAGCGTTGTCCGCGGTCGTTTACCCGGAGCAATACAGGCCGGAGAATTTTCATCAAGCCAGAACATTTGCGCACGATTGGTCAAACAAAATCCAAGGCCCGGAATAATTGGGGAGCTTTGTAACCAACCACCGCTTGGCGTCGCTGATACCATATTGCCCCAACGATCGATAATATCCAGATGACAGGTATCCCCTTTTGCCCCCCCTTTATCATCAGGTACAGGCTCATCATCAAATCTTGCCACTGTGGGCTCGCCAAGATCTGTATTATTTTTGCCTTCTTCAGAGGTCCCCTTAAGGCGGACTACGATGCTTCCACCTTTTCCAGCTATTTTTCCAGGCCGAATTTCAAGGGACGCTTCATCTGTGATAAGGCTACGTCGATCCTTGTTATAAGCATCAGAAAGCAGCTCTTCCATTGGCACATCAACGAAATCAGGATCACCATAAAAAGCTTCCCGATCCGCGAATGCGAGTTTTGCACTTTCAGTGACGAGGTGAACAAACTCAGGGGACTTCTCATCCAAGGAATTGAGGTCATACCCTTTAAGCAGCGCCAGTTGTTGTAAAAACACGGGCCCCTGTCCCCAAGGCCCAGTCTTGCAGACTGTATAACCGTGATAATCATAGGTGAGAGGTTCTTCGTAGGTCGCGGACCATTTAGCAAGGTCGGTACCAGTAAGTAGCGCTTTATTACGTCGACCAGAGGTATCCATGACCTCAGCAGAGAGGCAATACTCATCAATTTTTTTCGCGACGAAACCCTCAGACCAGATTTTTCTTGCGGCCTCTATTTGTCCTTCGCGAGTATTAGAGGCAGCTTCCGCTTCAGAGATAATGCGCGCATACATATCCGCCATTTTAGGGTTTTTGAAAATTTCGCCCGGCTTGGGTGCGATGCCGTCTTTCAGATAAATTGCAGCAGATGAAGTCCACTCCTCTTGAAAGAGAGACTTCACACTATTTATGGTATGCGCAATGTTAGGCACCAGCGGATACCCGTCTCGGGCAAAACCAATGGCATGTTCTAATACGTCTCTCAAACTCATCGTGCCATAATCAAGCAACATCAGCATCCAGGCATCAAACGCCCCAGGTACTACAGCGGATAGCAACCCAGAACCGGGCACAACGGATAGATCAAGTACCTGATAGGCTTCTAAGGTTGCTTTGGCTGGTGCTGGGCCCTGACCATTAATTACCTTAACTGACCCATTAGCAGGAGCAACAATGATTGGCACTTCGCCACCAGGTCCGTTCAAATGTGGCTCTACAACTTGAAGAGAAAATCCAGTAGCAACTGCTGCGTCAAAAGCGTTTCCACCGCGCTCCAAAATTCCCATGCCAGCGGCAGTCGCCAACCAATGCGTGGATGTGACAACTCCAAAAGTACCTAAAATCTCAGGTCGCGTTGTAAATCCGCTCATATTTGAATTCCACAAAATTCGTAAATCACCTTAGAAAATCAAAAGCTTGAAAGTTAAGCGTAACCTCGAAAACAGCATAACTTGACAGAGAACTTAAAACATGATGAGTATTGGTACAACCAATAAATTTTGGTTTATCCAATATTTGATCTTTCTTTAACAAGTAGAAATTCATTAAAGTTCCCCCTACTTACACTTAACTATTATCAGGCTTTTTAATGGACGCTCTTCTCTCCACTGACTTTCTCTTTCTCGCAGGAGTTTTACTGACAACTGGTATTGTCGCAGGCCTTATAGCTGGTCTTCTTGGTGTCGGTGGAGGGATTGTTATCGTCCCGGTTCTTTATCATCTCTTTAGCCTGATTGGTGTAGATGAATCAGTTCGCATGCACACAGCTGTGGGCACATCCTTAGCCACAATCCTTGTTACCGGATTTGCCTCTGCCAGATCGCACTATAAAAAAGGCGCTGTGGATCTCGACTTGTTAAAAACCTGGGGGCCTGCCATAGCCATCGGCGTTATCGTTGGGGTCGTTGTTGGAGGAAATATCGGCGGTACAGCTTTGATCGCTGTCTTCGCCATTGTGGCTCTACTTGTTGCCCTCAACATGGCCTTTCGTTCAGAAAACAATCACATATCTGACAATTTACCCGGCACTCCCTTCAAGCAAATGATCGGCGTTTTGATTGGTGGATTTTCCGTCCTCATGGGTATCGGTGGCGGCACTTTATCCGTGCCAATACTCACTCTGTTCAACTACCCTATTAGAAAAGCCGTTGCGACAGCCTCTGCAATTGGACTAATTATCGCCGTGCCGGGTTTCCTGGGATACATCTATTACGGATTAGACCTACCTGGACGGCCTGATTTCTCATTTGGTTATGTAAATCTCGTTGGCTTTGCTTTGATAATACCGACGTCCAGTTTCTTTGCCCCAATCGGTGCTAAAATTGCCCACGCCATCCCACCGCGATTACTTCGTTTGTCTTTTGCACTATTTCTCTTCATCACAAGCTTGCGCATGATGTATGACTTGCTAACATGAGGGCACTGTCAAATCGGGCAGGCATGTAGGAGAAGCAAATATGGCAAAGCAAACTCAAGCAATTACACTTGATGAAGAGGATACAGATAACCAACCTCCCGCTTCTCAAGTCAGAGCTTACGAGGATGTTATTGCCAAGATCAGGAAACTAATCAACGATGAAGATATGGGACCCGGTGCTGCTCTCCCTTCAGAACGTCGATTATCTGAGTTATTTACTGTTTCTCGACACTCTGTCCGGGAAGCTATACGTGTTCTTCAGGAACAAGGTGTGCTTGCTCCCCGTCGTGGGAGTGGCAACTATATCAGGTCTTCTTCAAGAGAAGAGCTAACCCGTGCTTTGTCTTCACTTGTATCTGGGGATTCCCGAAGATTATTCGAAGTTTTTCAACTTCGTGAATTAATGGAGCCCCAAATAGCCGCTCTCGCAGCCGAAATGATCCTCCCTGAACAACTCACTGAAATGGATCAATTGATTCGCCAACAAATGGCCACTGAAAATTTTAATGAGCTTAGAAAAATTGATAGAAATTTTCATGCCCTCATTGCCAGGGCAACAGGAAATTCCTTGCTCTCAGACCTTATGGATAAGATCAGTGAGTCCATAGATCCGTCTCGAACAGAAGGGCATCAGAATGATGAACGCAGAGTTGCTTCAATCTCTGGACACTGCAGAATATTAGCAGCTCTTCAGGCCAAAGATCCCAAAGCCGCAGCTGACGCGATGCGTGATCATATTAACGACATTAAACACGCCGTTGCCCCGGATGTCGCTTAAAACTTACCAGCTATAGATACCTACTCAGCCGCCTTATCAATAACTGGGTCCGGATACAGCTCATCCATGGATACACTGCGTCCGGTATCAAGAACAATCCTTGCATGATACCGCTTCAGCGCACGAGCTTCGGGCACTCCACAACTATGAGCGATAATCCCGACTTCCTTGCGCATATTCTTGGCATAACTTGCAACACGCTCGGATTTGGTTTGAGGGTCAAGCCCAAACTGTAGCTTTTTATTGTGGGTCGTAACCCCTGTTGGACAGGTATTTTTATTACATTGAAGCGCTTGAATACATCCAAGCGCGAACATAAATCCACGTGCCGAGTTTACAAAGTCTGCCCCCGCACAATAGGCCCAGGCTACATCTGATGGATTAATCATCTTTCCGCTGGCACATACTTTTATCCGATCTCTAAGACCGTGTTTTTTCAAAGTATCCACCACGTGCGGAAGACTTTCCCGAAGGGGAACCCCCATGTTGTCAATCAGGCTCATTGGCGCAGCACCCGTACCACCATCCGCACTATCAATTGTAATAAAATCCGGAGCCGATTCAACGCCACGCTTGTTGATTTCTTTACACATGTCTTCAAAGAAACCATAAGCGCCGACGACCATTTTAAAGCCAACAGGCTTCCCTGTCGTTTCGCGCAGGTAGCCCATCATATCGAGCAGATCGCTCACACTCGTAACTTCCGGATGACGGTTGGGACTGATCGCATCCTCACCCGCCGGAATACCCCGAATTTTGGAAATCTCTTTTGTTACCTTTGCTCCCGGCAGTATACCGCCTTTGCCAGGTTTAGCTCCTTGGCTAAGCTTGAGCTCAAACATTTTGACCTGATCATGCGCGGCGACTTCCCGCAATTTTTCTTCGTCAAATCCACCTTCAGGCCTGCGAACCCCAAATTTTGCTGTCCCAATTTGAAAGACGATATCGGCACCGCCTTCCAAGTGATAAGGCGACAAGCCCCCCTCACCCGTGTTCAACCATACACCGGCTTTTTTTGCCCCTTTGGACAAGGCACGCACGGCCGGGATAGAAATAGCGCCGTAACTCATCCCGGAAATATTAAAGATACTATCAGTTTCATAGGGGTGCTTACAGTAGGGGCCAATCTGAACAAACCCAGGCTCAACAGTATCTTCAGTAAGGGTTGGAAAAGGGCAGTTCACAAAAAACACCGTCCCCGCAGGTCTCAGATCGCGGGATGATCCAAAGGCGACTGTAGAATCAACATTCTTCGCAGCACGGTAAACCCAAGAACGCTCTGCCCGATTGAAAGGCATCTCTTCGCGATCCAATGCGAAAAAGTACTGTCGAAAAAACTCACCCAAATGTTCAAACAGATAGCGAAAACGGGCAATGACTGGGTAATTTCGCCTTAGAGTACTTTCTGTTTGGGTGATATCTCTGACATAAGCGACAATAACCCACAGAATGGCTATTCCAATGGCTGTAATAAACAGAAAAGACAACAATTCTAAAATCGTTACGACAAACTCTGATATTTGGCCCATTGCTATCTAATCCCCACCTGTACGTTATATTAGTTTATTGATTTTATTATTCAGCAATAGAGTACACGGATAAGTACGGCAAAACACTATTAGGTTATTATTCGATCGTATTGATAGAACCAAAACAAAAAGCGCCGAAAAAATTCGACGCTTTTTTGCTTTTACCATTTATCATCAGTTAGATATGTAACGCATGTCCCAGGGTTTTAAGTGCGGCTTCTTGTAAAGCTTCACTTTGGGTTGGATGAGCGTGTATCGTGGCCGCGATGTCTTCGAGCCTTGCCCCCATTTCAAGGGCAAGGGCAAATCCAGCGGATAGTTCAGAGACACCAACTCCCACAGCCTGAATGCCTAAAACCAGATGGTTATCTGCACGGGCAACAATCCGGACGAAACCTTCTTCACGTTCTGCAGACATTGCGCGACCATTGGCCTGAAACGGGAAACTATCCGTTTTGATATCATGCCCCAGATCCTTGGCTTCGTTAGGTGATAACCCTGCTGTTACAATTTCCGGGTCAGTGAAACAAACCGCAGGAATACAAACTTTATCCCACGTGCGTTTTTCACCAGCAATAATTTCTGCAACCATTTCGCCCTGTGCCATAGCACGGTGCGCGAGCATGGGTTCACCCGTTACATCACCAATAGCGTAGGTCCCGCGCATTGAAGTCTGACATTTGTCATTGATGTGAATAAACGGGCCATCCATACGAAGATCGATTTCTTCCAATCCCCACCCCTGTGTTACGGGCTTGCGACCGACAGTAACCAGAATTTTGTCCGCTGGAATTTTCTGGTCGGTGTTACCACCATTTTCCACGAGGAGAGAATTGCCCTTGGTCGACAACCCTTTGGCCTTCACGTTGGTCAAAACTTTAATACCAAGCGCATCAAGGCGTTTCATGATAGGTCTGATCAGGTCTTTGTCGTACTGAGGCAGGATCGATTTAGCGGCTTCGACAACCGTGACGTCAGAGCCAAGTTTTGCATAGGCCATCCCAAGTTCAAGACCGATGTACCCCCCTCCAACGATAACCAATTTTTCTGGTATTTCCTGAAGAGCAAGCGCTTGCGTAGAAGAAATCACCTTGCCACCAAACGGCAGGAAGGGAAGTTCGATGGGTGCAGATCCCGTTGCAATAACCACATGTTCAGCACGAATAATCTGTGGCCCTGTCGGAGTATCAACCTCAACAGTCTTACCATCGCGAAACTTGGCCCAACCCTCAACGGTTTTTACCCCGTGTTTTTTCAATAGTCCTGCAACACCTGAGTTGAGGCGGCTGACAATACCGTCTTTCCACTCCATTGTTTTAGACAGATCAATCGACGGCTTGGAAGTCGAGATCCCGAGAGCATTTTGACCAGAGAGATGAGCGACTTTATCAAATTCTTCTGCGGCATGGATCAGCGCTTTTGATGGAATACAGCCGACATTCAAACAGGTTCCACCTGGTTTTCCGGCTTCGATAATAACGGTATCGATCCCCAGCTGGCCTGCACGAATAGCACAGATATAACCACCAGGACCGGCACCAATGACGAGTAGTTTGGTTTTGATCTCTTTCATGGGTTAGCCCTCCATAAAGATCATTGCAGGGGTTTCCAAAAGGGATTTGACCCGCTGTACAAACACGGCAGCATCCCAGCCATCAATAACCCTGTGATCAAAACTCGAAGAAATATTCATCATCTTCCTTGGTACAAAATCTGTTCCATCCCACATCGGACGAATAGCCATTTTATTAACGCCCAGAATTGCCACCTCAGGGTGATTGATAACGGGAGTGGTCGCAATTGCTCCCAAAGGCCCCAGAGATGTAATAGTAATGGTCGATCCACTCAGTTCTTCACGCGTTGCCGTCCCCGCTTTAGCCGCAGTGGCAAGGCGATTAACTTCAGCAGCACAGCCCCAAACATCCCTTGATTCGGCATGTTTAATCACAGGAACGACAAGGCCGTTTGGTGTTTGGGCGGCCATACCGATGTGAACACCGCCATATTGATGAACCACACCAGCCTCGTCATCAAAGATCGCGTTCAGATTTGGTTGTTCACCAACAGCCTTAACCAAAGCGCGCATCAAAAAAGGTAACAGGGTTAACTTAGATTGATCCTCAGATTTCGTCTTATTCAATGTCCCGCGCAATTCTTCGAGGGCAGTCATGTCAATTTCTTCGACAATGGTAATATGCGGAATGCGCGATTTTGAAATCGACATTTTTTCCGCAATTTTTCGACGAAGCCCGACAATCTTCACATCGGTTACTGAGGTATTGGCAACAAGGCCGCCGCCAGGACGTACCTTAACGGCGCTGCCGTCAAAATAAACATCAAGGTCTTCGTGTGTTATGCGCCCAGCAGGTCCCGTCCCGGATACTTGTCGTAGATCCACACCAGCTTCAAGGGCGCGTTTTCGAACCGCGGGTGACGCAATTGGTTTCTCCCCTTCGGCTCGAACAGGGCCAACAGGCGCTTGACGCGCGGGAGATGCAACAGGCTTCTCAATTATAATTTTTGCTTTTGGAGGTTCAACCACAAATTTTGAGGGTTCAGGAGTTTGAACTGGAACTTCTTTTTCAGATTTTATATTTGAGCCCTCAGCAACATTACCCTCGCCATCAACCTCAAGCTTGATAATTGGAGAGCCAACAGACATGACATCGCCTGGCTCAGCCCCAAGCCAAATAATACGGCCGCCGACAGGAGAAGGGATTTCAACAGTCACTTTATCGGTCATCACAGCGGCAAGAACAGAATCTTCTTGCACAACATCACCAATAGCGACTTCCCATTCAACAATCTCGGCTTCAGCAACACCCTCGCCCACATCAGGAAGCTTGATTACAAATTCACCCATCGTTCAGGCCTCCATTACTTGTTCAAGTGCTCTGCTTACGCGCGCAGGTCCAGGAAAGTAATCCCACTCCTGTGCATGGGGATAAGGCGTATCCCAACCAGTGACACGTTGGATTGGAGCTTCTAGGTGATAGAAGCAGGTTTCTTGTACCCGAGAGAGTAATTCTGCTCCAAATCCTGATGTCAGGGTCGCCTCATGGACCACAACGCAGCGTCCCGTTTTCTTAACCGACGCCACAATTGTTTCTTCATCCAGAGGCAACAGGCTGCGCAGGTCAATGATTTCAGCATCAATCCCGGTTTCTTTAACTGCCGCTTCGGCTACATAAACCATGGTGCCATAGGCGAGGATTGTTACGGCTGCACCTTCACGGGTAACTTTAGCTTTGCCGATTGGAACGCTATAATACCCCTCTGGAACCTCACCCAACTCATGTTTAGACCAAGGAGTTATCGGCTGATCATGATGACCATCAAAAGGACCATTATAAAGGCGCTTTGGCTCAAGGAAGATAACGGGATCATCGTCTTCAATCGATGAAATAAGCAAACCTTTTGCATCAGCGGGATTTGAAGGGACAATAACTTTTAAACCGGAAACTTGGGTAAAGATTGCTTCTGGGCTTTGGCTATGAGTTTGTCCCCCGAAAATACCTCCACCAGCGGGCATTCGGATCGTGATCGGTGCGGTAAAATCACCCGCAGACCGATACCGAAGACGGGCAGCTTCTGAAACAATCTGATCGTAGGCAGGATACACATAATCAGCAAACTGCATTTCTACACAAGGCCGAAGGCCGTAGGCTGCCATTCCAATAGCGGCCCCAACAATTCCAGACTCGTTGATCGGCGCATCAAAGCAACGGTTCTTTCCATACTTTTCCTGCAGTCCATGCGTACAGCGGAACACTCCACCGAAATACCCAACATCTTCACCAAAAACGACGACATTGTCGTCCTTGTCCATCATCACATCCATCGCATCACGGATGGCTTCAATCATCGTCATTCTGCCCATGATTAAATTCCCGCTTCCTGACGTTGCCGCCTTAAGTGAGGAGGCATTTCTTTATAAACATCTTCAAACATATCGCGCGTAGAGGGAGAGCCCCCCGCATGCAAAGTACCGTGACTTTCCGCTTCTTTTTGCGCAGCAAGGACGGTGTCTTTGATTTCTGCACCGACTTGCTTGTGGCGTTCTTCTGACCAAGCTCCTATCGAAATCAAATGTAATTTCAGGCGTTCAATAGGATCACCTAATGGCCACGCGTCTGACTCTTCTTTAGGTCGATAAGCCGCAGGATCATCAGAGGTAGAATGCCCCCCAGCGCGGTAAGTTACGTACTCAATCATCGTTGGACCAAGATCACGACGCGCCCGTTCGGTCGCCCACTTCGCAGCGGCATAAACCGCCAGATAATCATTACCATCCACACGCAACGCCGGAATACCAAAACCATGACCGCGAGCCGCGAAGGTTCCAGAGCCCCCTTTTGCGATGCCCTGGAAAGTAGAGATCGCCCATTGATTATTCACCACGTTGAGGATCACAGGCGCTTTGTAGGTCGATGCAAAGACAAGAGCTGAGTGAAAATCTGACTCAGCGGTCGAACCATCACCGATCCAGCCCGCAGCAATTTTGGTATCGTGCTTAATGGCAGACGCCATAGCCCAACCAACGGCTTGGATATATTGGGTACCAAGGTTCCCAGATATCGAGAAAAACCCGTACTCTTTTTCGGAGTACATGATGGGAAGCTGACGGCCTTTCAACGGATCTTCCTCGTTCGAGTAGATCTGGTTCATCATCTTAACCATCGGATAGTCTTGTGCCATCAACAGACCAGCCTGGCGGTAAGTCGGGAAATTCATGTCCCCTTTTTCCAGCGCACACTGAAAAGCAGTGGACACCGCTTCTTCACCCAGGTGCTGCATGTAAAAGGATGTTTTCCCCTGGCGTTGCGCCATCATCATTCGATAATCGAAAGCCCGTAACGTCATCATATGACGCAGACCTTTGATCAACTCATCGTCATTGAGAAGTCCTGCCCATGGGCCAACGGCCTCACCATCACGATTTAAAACTCGGATAATCGAATAGGCCAAGTCTCTGATTTCTTCAGGAGCAACATCCACGTCAGGCCGCCGAACAGATCCCGCTTTGGGGATATCAACATTAGAGAAATCAGGTGTATCCCCCGGACGGAATTCTGGCTCAGGTACATGTAGATGTAGCCGTTTTTTCTCCGACATATATCACTCCCTAGGTTCGTTGCCTTTTGAAGGCTTATTCATCTGTCAGTAACTATGACATATAATCTCTGGTGATTATTACTAAAGTTGGTAGTATAACGCACTAATTGAGCGACTTTTCGCTAACAAATGATGTACTGGTAGAGATTTATGGAACTTGATGCCATTGATATAAAGATATTGCGAATCCTTCAAACTGAAGGACGCATCCGATCTATAGAATTGGCAGAACGCGTAGGATTGTCGCCAACGCCCTGTGCGCGCAGAGTAAAAATGCTGGAAGATGAAGGCGTTATCACAGGTTACGCAGCCCGGGTTGATCAAACCAAGCTTGGTTATATGATCAACATCTTTGTTTCCGTAGAGCTTGAGAAACAAGCCTCGGAAAACCTCAAACAATTTGAGGAAGAAATTGATAAATTCGAAGAAGTTGTTGAATGTTACCTTATGACCGGAAGCCAGGACTTCCTTCTTAAAGTTGTTGCGACCGACCTGATGGCCTTTGAAAAATTTCTTCAGGAAAAATTGACACGTATCCCTACTATACGGGCCGTAAGATCGCGTTTCGCCCTTCGCAGCATCGTCGAAAGGAACGCCTTGCCCAGCCCACAACGTCCATGATTGCGTCTGTGTTTTCTGTATTCTATGGATATAATTTATCACAACAGGTTCGATAGGCACTCCTCAAGAAAAGCAGCTTGCTCTATTTCACAGAGACAATAATCGCACTAGTTGATTTATAAAACAATAATACCAGTAACACCTTGCAGTAGAGCGCCCCTCTACATCATACTAAATAATCAACCGCGTTTTTCCAATTTTAACACCAACGATAAATCATACGCCCATAAAAGCTGATTATAAATTTTAATCTGAAAAACAGAGCGAATTGGTTAGGAACTAGTTATATGAAATTGCCTTATCTAAGATCCCCATTTCTCGCCTTGGCCATATTGTTTATGGCACCAGAAATAGGGATTGCGGGACAACAAAAAATCAAAGTCGGGGCTGAGAAGATCATACTTCCTATACCGAACAGCTATTGCATAATGGATAACTCAAAAATCACCGATGGAAGAATTATATCCAACCTTGAAAACGCCAGTGATATACATGATCTTCTATCCGTAATGGCTCCATGTAGCGAACTTGAGCGCTGGAGGAATTCTGAGCAAGAAACATTGGATAATATGCTTTCAGTGCAGAATTTGACAACAGCTAAGTTTTTGAATTCTAATGAGAAAGAGATTTCTTTTTATAATAATTACTGCAATGAAAATGCAGCCTTAAATAATAGTGATAAAGAAAATATTATTTCAAATGCCGCAGAAGAGCTAAAGTCGGTAGCAGAAATCACCGTTAACAATTCGACCATCTTGGGAATTATAGAGCGTGATGATAATAGGTGTTATGTTGGAATCCTTCAAAGACTCATTACACCAAGCGGTAAAGTAAAGGCTATTTCAACCATCTATGCTCCTCAAATAATAAAGGGAAAAGTTGTTCTCAATTACCTCGTTGCACCGTTTAAAAGCAAACACTCGATGGACGAACAGATCTTATGGTTAAAGACTTACATACTCCAACAGAGAGAAGTAAATTAAGACCACATGTCGACCTTTCTCTATCAATCAAGTTTATGAGACAAACAAAGAGCTTGAAGACAGTCTATTCAGCAGCTTCCGGAAGTGCTGACCGGTGACGCACTAACAAATCACCAATGCTGTTGGCTTTATGTTCTATCAATGTGTCCGGACCACCCCAAATGGGAACAGCACGGCCAAGCCGGGCCATAAGATCGTATATAATAAACTTGGCAACCGCATTGCCTCCGCGCGTACCTTCAAAGAGGAGTTGTAACGGATAGGCTGCATTTCCAAGAACCGGAACAAAGCCAATCAACAACGCCAGCCAAGGGCGTCGGGCTCCACGGGCAGTTGAAGCAATAATCCGGCACGAAGTATAAATTGTTCGAACGATTACGCCTGCACTAAGGTAACCAATAACGCCACCAGCAATTCCGATGACACCCATTGCACCTAAAGCAAAGATAGTTGTCAGGGTAATAACTTTCACAAAAGGCTTAAGCGCCATCAGAACACCAAAGTCGGTGATATAGAGGCTGCTTTCACTATTTTCCATCTCGTGCTTGAGAGTTTCGGCTTCATGATCTGTAAGCTGGCGACGTTTGCGCCAGTTCTCAATGCCCCGTGCAACGACCAGGCGGCTCAATTGTGCCCGGTACGATGGCATTACCATAAACGCTTTCACCATCGGTAACAAATGGCTTAATTGCTTTAGTAATTTGCTTTCTTTTAACATGCGGCCAAGTTTTGCATATCCGCGTGCGATGCCTGTTTTTAACAGACGCCCGTACCAACGAAGCGGACGGGTTTTATAATGTTCAGCTTCTTCTTCTGTAATTTTACTGCGCGCAAGTCTCGACTGAATACTACGCTGCAGACGTGACATAAAACGCCAGTCATCTTCTTTGTGGACAAGGCCTTCTGCATCGCTACATAGCTCTTCAAACTCTTGCTGGCTCAACACACCGAGCAAAGCATCACGATTTTCTTCAATATAACTGCGCAATTTTGGCACATCGACATCATCATAAAGCGGACGACCATTGGCTAAGGTGCGCTGAAGGTAGAAACTAAAAAGAAGGATCGGATTTGCAGGGAAAAGAGCGGGGACACCAGATTCTAAATCGACCCAGACCCACCGTGTTTCGCCAGTCTCCGTTGTCTCTAGCAAAAAATTACTGGTCGCGACCGGATTGCCATAACCAGCCTGCCAAGCAAGGCCATCAAAACCGGAATCAAGTAACAAAACTTGAAGAGGTTTCATGACGTTACCAACCAGATCTTTGATCTCGGTTTCTTTCATCGAGGAATAAGGATGGTGAAGAGAAGGCGCGCGACCATCAATAAATTCCATCGTAATTTCGTTTGCACGAAACTCGTCGTTCCAGGAGGTAGAGATTATTTCTGCGATACGAAGCTTTCCGGGAAGCCAAAGCTTCATCAGAGCGGATAAGACACGACGTCGACAAGCTGCTTCGGCAATCGAACCTTTATGCCAAATATAAGGGTTGTTGGCGCCAAAGATCACATTGTGAACCAGGCCAGCCAAACTCGAGCCAACAAAAATTTTGCGTGCAGTTGCACGGCCATCTGGTAGATGGTCCAGATATACCGTAGCCGAACGGCCTGCGCCGATCTTTCTGTCCTTTAAACTCGACATATATTTTGTATCCAACCCTTGTGTAGTGCTCATATTCCCCATCCGGATTTAATAAAAAATCCGGTGTTTTAATGTCAGCGCTGCGGGGAAAATATCGCGAGCAGCATATACCTATACTTATTTTGCCTAAATGAACACCCACCAGAAGTATAAATGTCACTTTTATGACCCAATTAGTTCACGTCTTTCGAAATACAAGGGACGTTAACTATAATACCCAACAAAACCATATAAAGAAATCCTGATATAGCTTGCGTATCTTCAAAAAAGCGCCTAATTTCTGATAACGGATTAATTTCAAATTTATGTGATAACTGAACCATGGCAAATAAATTTCTAGAACTCCTCAAAACGCGTGACTGGCTATTGGCTGATGGCGCGACGGGCACAAACCTTTTTGAAGTTGGCCTCCAAACGGGCGATGCTCCCGAGCTCTGGAACGTTGATGAGCCAGAGAAAATTTACGACCTGCAAAAATCCTTTGTTGATGCGGGTTCAGATATCATCCTAACCAATACCTTTGGCGGCACCCGCAACCGGATGAAACTACACAAAGCCCAAGATCGTGTAGTTGAAATCAATGCTGCTGCTGTAAAAATTACAAAAAAGGTAGCTGATGATGCAGGTCGCCCTGTAATTGTCGCAGGTTCAATGGGGCCAACGGGTGACATCTTTGAACCTGTAGGAACCCTAACCCGTGAAGAAGGGATTGCCGCCTTCCGCGAACAGGCCTTTGCTCTTGCTGAAGCTGGCGCTGATGTTCTGTGGTTAGAAACCATTTCTGCCCCTGAAGAACTTGAAGCAGCCGTTACAGCCTGTAGCGAAACCGGATTACCAATCGTAACGACCCTGAGCTTCGATACCAACGGCCGTACAATGATGGGGCTAACCCCTGCTGATTTTGCAAGGCGTGTAAAAGATCTCTCTCCTGTACCTGTCGCTTATGGCGCTAACTGTGGAGTTGGCGCATCTGAAATGGTAACCGCTTTGCAAAATATGGCAATGTGTGCCGAAGAAGGCGACGTTCTCGTTTCAAAAAGCAACTGTGGTATTCCTGAATATGTTGACGGGGCTATCCGTTATACCGGCACACCGGAACTCATGGCAGAATACGCAACGATTGCAGTTGATTCTGGCATCAAGATTGTTGGTGGTTGCTGTGGAACGACCCCAAACCATGTCAAATATATGCGTGAAGCCTTGGATAACCACACCCGTGGCCCAAAACCAAGCCTTGAAGAGATTGTATCTCGCTTAGGGGAGATATCAAATGGTGCCCGCGCAATGAACGAAGCTGGCCCTCTCGGTGCAAAACCAGAAGAACCAGTTACTGGCGGCGGACGTAAACGCAAGGGCCGCGACCCAAAGCGTAAGGCCGCTGATGACGGTAAGTTTCCTGGTGAGGTTTAATTAAACCACATAAATACTAAAAAGAGGGCAGCAATTAATTTGCTACCCTCTTTTTTATAAGCTCACCTCTGAGAATCGACTAAGGCCCGAAATCTAATCTAGGATACTCTCAAGTTCTTCGATTGATGTAAGAACGTGATCTGCCAGAGTAGCGAGAACATCGCGTTCAGAAGTTCCGGTAAGAACGCCAACTTTTATCCCCACCTCCGCATTCACACCCATTTCCATGTCATGAAGGTTATCCCCGACAACCATGACATTACTGGGCGATAACGCCAAGGCAGCACAAAATCCGTTGACCATACCGGCCGTGGGTTTAAGGCCGTGGCCAGAATCATATCCTGCGACAAAGTCCAATTTATCCAAAGCATTAAAACGACCAAGAGAACGTCGTGCGCCCTGCTCACTATCACTCGTAGCAACACCCAACTTTAGCCCACGCGCTTTTAAGCGATTAAATAAAACATCCAGCTCAGTGACTGCAACAGCAGCGGCCTCACCATCTTCCTGGAAGATGGTTTCCACCTTAATAATGAGCGTTTCATAATCAGCATTAGGAAGATGTTCGCACCACTTGGCAACTATCTCGCCATTACTACTGGCAGCCAGCATTGAGCCGGGAAGAACCCGACCTAAGTGATGGTCGTATCCTGTTTCAGCTAAAAGCTTGGCGGCAAGACTTTCGTCCCCCTCCGCCGCCATCAAGGCCGCTTTACGGTTCAATGGCATCCAACTTTGTTCATAGTCAAGTAGCGTGCCATCCTTATCAAAAAGAATTGCTTTTATTGTCATACTTTTGGGTTCCTAAGACTATTCAGCCGCGTCAGCTATGGAGCTTTGGCGAAGAATGCCCTGATAAATTTCCTCATCCCCAACAACGCCGACTAGACGATTATCAACAGCTAGCAATACTGGATTACCTGTAGCCTGTCGGAGTTCAATCGCCCGCTTCATTGTGATTTCAGGAGATGTAATAACGATAGTATCCTCACCAATATCCGAAAGATGATTTTCTTCCCCGAAACTGAAGAGCTTTAAATCTACTTTATCTTCAAACGAGACTTTGCTTACTGCACCATCGTTGCCAAGGGAAACCTTGAAAGCATCGTATTTGTCCAAGATCACCCGGTCTTTATCTTTCCTCAGATCTTCCGTAACTGTCATAAGTGAAGCACAACGCAGAACGTTCAGTGGATTCATATGCGCAACAAATTCAGCAACGTATTCATTTGCAGGATTGAGAACGATTTCTTCCGGTTCGCCGTACTGAACGATACGGCCGCCTTCCATTATCGCAATATGAGTCCCTATTTTTAGAGCTTCATCCAAATCATGACTAACAAAAATAATCGTCTTTTTCAGATTACGTTGTAACTCCAAGAGTTCATCCTGGAGGTGATCACGGATCAAAGGGTCAAGCGCAGAAAAGGGCTCATCCATAAGGAGGATATCAGCGTCAGTGGCAAAGGCACGTGCTAGACCCACACGTTGTTGCATACCACCAGAAAGCTCATGCGCATATTTATCTTTCCACTGATCCAAGCTCACCATCTTGAGTTTTTCGTCTACGATGGCTTCGCGTTCAGCTTTAGGCATTCCCTTGAGCTCAAGTCCGAGACCAACGTTTTCTGCAACTGTTCGCCAAGGTAAAAGCGCAAATTGCTGGAACACCATCGAAACACGTTCCATACGCATATAGCGTAGTGTTTTGGCGTCACAAGAGGCAACATCCACCATGGAATCACCATCTTGAACGAGAACCTCACCACGGGTCACAGGGTTCAAGCCATTTACAGCGCGCAATAATGTGGATTTTCCAGATCCAGAAAGCCCCATGAGAACACAGATCTCGCCCTCTTCGATCTTAATGGATCCATCGGCAACACCGAGGACACACCCGGTTGCTTCTAGAATTTCATCGCGGGTTTTCCCCGCGTCGACCATAGGAATGGCTTCTTTTTGGTTATCACCAAAGATGATATCGACGTTTTTAAATTCAACAGCTGACATGTTCATGCTCCATCCCTACCTTAAGCGCCATCAACTGGGGCATTACGTTGTTTACAAAGTCGATCAAGTAAGATCGCGACAATAACAATGGCCAAACCAGCTTCGATACCCATATCGATTTGTCGTGAGTTTAGAGCACGAACAACTGGTTTACCAAGACCACTAGCACCAACCAGCGCCCCGATAACAACCATAGACAAAGACAACATAATACACTGGGTTACTCCCGCCATTATCGTGGGAAGAGCATAGGGAATTTCGACTTTCCAGAGCAGTTGTTTTTTCGTAGCGCCAAAAGATTCTGCAGCTTCAACCAAAGGCTTGGGTACCGAAGACACACCGAGGTGGGTCAAGCGAACCGGGGCCGCAATAGCAAAGATAACCGTTGCAACAAGTGCAGGCACCATGCCAAGACCAAAAAGGGTCATCGCAGGAATGAGGTACACGAAAGTTGGGATTGTCTGCAACAAATCTAAAACGGGCCGTAAAATTGAATAAAGCCAAGGACGGTGAGCGGCGGCAATACCAAGTGGCACACCTGCAAACATACAAACCATCGTGGCGTAGACTACCAGTACCAGGGATTCAATTGTCTCTTCCCAATAGCCCTGATTAATAATGAATAACAACGAGAGGACGACAAAGAGGGAGAGCTTCCAAGACCGTTGTAAATACTGGGCTATCGCTGTTACCAACACAATCAAGATAACGGATGGAACCAATAAAAGTAATTCGACCGACCCATCGATCAAAAAGCTACCACCATCTGTAATCGCGTCAAAAAACCCTGCAAAATTTTCGATGAGAAAATCGAAAAAACTCTCACCCCAACTGCCTACAGGAATTTTATGGTCAACCAACCATTGTTCGATGCCGGACATAGTAAATCCCTCTGTTCTAAAAGCAAACTCGACGTTTTATCGAGCTCTCGCCCATTTTTATTTCAGCCAGTTTTTATCCAGTCCGTGCCCATTTAACTATTATTTAGATGCACACTTACCATCACTGGTTTTATTTTCATTAAACATACAAGAGGGCTGACAAAATGCCAGCCCTCTGTAACATATTTACTTGGTGACCAATTTAGAGACCAAGGTGAGCTTTTACTGCAGCAAGGCCGTCGCCACCATCAAATGTGGTAACACCAGCAAGCCAAGCATCAAGTGCACCTGGGTTTGCTTTCAACCAATCAGTAGCAGCAACGGGGCCGTCTTTACCATCATCAAGGATAGCGCCCATAACTTCGTTTTCCATTGCGAGGGAGAACTGAAGGTTGCCAAGCAATTTACCCATGTTCGGGCAATCAGCTGCGTAACCTTTACGAACGTTTGTATAAACGTTTGCACCACCGAAATTCTCACCAAAGATAGCATCGCCACCTGAAAGATAAGTAAGTTCGAAGTTAGAGTTCATTGGGTGTGGTGCCCAACCAAGGAAGACAACTCCCTTGTCGCGACGGGTTGAACGAGCAACCTGAGACAGCATGCCTGCTTCAGAAGACTCAACAACTTCAAAACCTTTGAGACCAAAAGTATCTGCATCGATCATATCTTGAATCAGACGGTTACCGTCATTACCAGGCTCAATACCATAGATTTTACCATCGAGCTCATCTTTGAATTTTGCGATATCAGCAAAATCTTTAAGACCTTTGTCGGCAAGATATTTTGGAACTGCAAGGGTGTATTTCGCGCCTTCCAAGTTCACACGCACTGTCTCAACAGAACCTTCTTCGCGGTACGGTGCGATATCAGCTTCCATTGTAGGCATCCAGTTGCCGAGGAAAATATCGATATCGGCATTTTTCAGACCGGCATAAGTCACTGGTACAGAAAGGATTTGAGTTTCAGGCTTGTAACCAAGACCTTCTAGGACAACAGAAGTCGTTGCTGTTGTTGCTGTAATATCAGTCCAACCAACATCAGAGAAGGTTACAGACTGACAACTTGCTGGGTCGGCGGCTTGCGCACCAGTTGATAGTGCAGCGGCAGCAATAGCTAAAGTGCTAGCCGAAACCAAGTGTTTGAGCTTCATTCACTTGTCTCCATTTTTTTTGCGCTCGGAATGAATCCAGAGGCTTGAATTATATTTATAGCAAAATCCCTGCGGTTTTGTTCTTTTTTTGCAGGTTTATTGCCTGATTAACTCCCTTGAACGACATGTAAGAACGTCGCTACCCCTCTATCAATAATTTATTTTGATTGAACGTTCAATCAAAATAAATTATTGATAGAGTCAACAAAGATAATAAAGCTCAGCCATAGAGTTACATTCTAATAATAAAATCAAAGCAGTATCAATAAATTTGGACTGTTATTGCAAATGAATTTTTCTGTCCTTGTGACTCCGAACGGATAGAAAAAGGGCTCAAGGGAACTTAAGAACTTGCCAAAAGTCGGAATGGAAGAGATCAGGAAAGCTCAGTTGATTGAGGCAACGATTGCCATGATCCACGAAGAAGGCTTTACCAATGCCAGCATTTCGAAAATCAGCAAGCGCGCAGGCCTGTCTTCGGGTATTGTCGCACATTATTTCTCAGACAAATCAGGCCTCTTAACCGCTACACAACAACACCTTATGCGCGTATTAGGGGAAGAGACCAAAAGTCAATTGTTGCATGCGAGAACCCCGATGGAACGCCTGCTCGCAATTGTAAACTCTAACTTTTCCGACGATCAATTTAAACCAGGTGTGGTTAATGTATGGCTTGCTTTTTGGGCACTGGTGCCAACTTCACCTGATTTAGCGCGGCTACACAGAATTAATGAGCGGCGCATGCAGAGTAATTTGCAGCACGCCTTAAAGCCTCTTCTACCCGCAGAGAAAGTCGCGAGCACCGCAACCGGCCTTGCCGCGATGGTCGAAGGGCTTTGGATCCGTTGCGCTCTCACAAAAGGCGGCGTGACGCCTAAACAAGCAATTTCCATTATGGAAAGCTACATCAACAGTCAAATTTTGGTTAATCAGGATTAACTGAGTACCGACATTTTATTTAATAAGAACAACAAGATCTATACCAAGGACGAAAGACAATGGCCCAGCTTCCAACACAAAAACTATATATCAACGGTAGCTATGTGGATGCCACATCAGGACAAACCTTTGAAACCGTAAATCCTGCAACTGGCGAAACCATCTGCGAAGTACAAATAGCGTCCTCAAAAGACATTGATACAGCAGTAACTGCCGCAAACGCCGGGTTCAAAGTTTGGTCAAAGATGAGCGGAACCGAACGTAGCCGCATCCTGTTAAAGGCTGTTGCCCTCCTTCGTGAACGCAATGACGAGCTGGCTGCTTTAGAAGTTACTGATACTGGTAAGCCGATGCAGGAAGCAAACTGTGTCGACGTGGAATCTGGTGCAGAATGCATCGAATACTTTGCAGGTCTTGCTGCATCTATTAATGGAGAACACATCCAGCTGGCCAATGGTAACTTCGCCTATACACGCAAGGAACCCCTGGGTGTTTGCGCAGCTATTGGCGCCTGGAACTATCCAATTCAAATCGCGTGCTGGAAATCAGCCCCGGCCCTCGCTTGCGGTAACTCGGTCATCTACAAGGCATCCGAAGTCACCCCTCTTACTGCTTTGAAACTTGCTGAAATATACACCGAAGCTGGCCTTCCTGATGGCGTGTTCAACGTCGTCTCAGGATTAGGTTCTGTAGGACAAATGCTTGCTGAGCACGAGGGAATCGAAAAAATCTCTCTCACTGGATCTGTTCCGACAGGTAAACGCGTGATGGAATCTGCCTCAAAAACACTAAAACACGTTACGCTTGAGCTTGGTGGCAAGTCTCCATTAATCGTGTTTGATGACGCCAACATCGACAATGCGGTATCCGCCGCAATGCTCGCAAATTTCTACACCCAAGGTGAGATTTGCTCTAACGGTACACGGGTTTATGTCCACAAAGACATCAAGGAAACCTTCCTGGAAAAGCTGATCGATCGCACCTCAAAAATGATCATTGGCGATCCGATGGATCTTGAAACTCAGGTTGGCTCTCTCATCCACAAAGACCACATGGAAAAAGTTTTGAGCTACATCGAGATCGGCAAGAATGAAGGTGCAACTCTTTCATACGGCGGCAACCAAGTCGCGGTTGATGGCTTTGAAAATGGTTGCTTTGTAGAACCGGCCATCTTCACAGACGTGAAAGCAAATATGCGGATCGCCAATGAAGAGATTTTCGGTGCCGTCATGTCTGTCATTACCTTTGAAGATGAAGACGAAGTGGTCGCCGCAGCTAACGATACAGTGTTTGGACTTGCAGCGGGCGTGTTCACACAAGACATCAACCGCGCTCACCGCGTGATTGGGAACCTTGAAGCTGGCACTTGCTGGATCAATAACTACAACATCACACCGATTGAAATGCCTTTTGGCGGCTACAAGCAATCAGGTATAGGCCGTGAGAATGGTACTGTTGCCATAAATCACTTTACCCAGATTAAATCCATTTATGTGGAAATGGGTGACGTGGATTGTCCTTACTAATCCAAACATTATTCGTATTGAAAGTAATCGGAATATGACTTTTGCTCTTCACGATCGCCTTGAAGCAGACACCATCTTCGTTACAGATCTGACACACAGCCGGGTTCTGTTGATGAATGACAGCCAATACCCTTGGCTGGTTTTGGTGCCGCGTTATCAGGGCTTACGTGACTTGCACGATCTGCCATCAGATAAATTGGCCGAAGTTATGGAAGAAGTAAGAAACGTTTCCGAAGTTCTGGTCCGAGATTTCAATGCTTTCAAGATTAATGTTGCCGCGTTGGGGAACATGGTTCCCCAATTACACATCCACGTTGTTGCACGTTTTGAAGAGGATCCGGCTTGGCCAGGCCCGATCTGGGGCGTACATCCTACTGTTCCTTACGGTAAGAAAGAGAGCACTAATTTAAGAGTTTTACTTGAAGCCGCAATCAGGAGTGGGAACCATTAACCTGAGAAAAATTGCCTCCCTGAGCTACGCTCAAGAATATTTTTCTCAGGCTCCTGCCTAACCATATCCCACAATTCCGATTGCGGCTTCCTTTTTCGCTTTATTCTTAAGCTTTAGAAAAGCAGTTCCCATGCCATCTAAAGTCTATAAGAGCGAAGCCACATCTATAGTCCCAGATGCGATCAAAAAAGATCACGCTTACACCAAAGTTATGTCAGCTAACGACAATTTTCCGGGTTTTAAATCTAGTTTAGTCAGATAAGCATCCATCAATTGACCTGCTTAATCCACGAAGTAACGCGCTGTAGGCATCTTTACCTTTTTCTAAATTCGACCCCATAGGATCAAGCTCACCTTTTTTAACAAGCAATCCTTCAGAGAGAACGTTGACAATTGCGGGTTTGAATTGCGGCTCACTAAAGAGGCAAACAGCCCCACTCTTTTTGATATGTGCACGTAATTCGGTTAATCGTTTTGCCCCAGGCTTCCTTTCGGGATCAATCGTCACAGCACCGATGGTATTAAGGGAAAATTCTTTTTCAAAATATTGATAAGCATCATGAAAAACCAGATAGGGTTTATGTTTTACGTGACTTAATTGCGCCGAAATATCCTGTCCCAGAACTCCTAGTGTTGCTAAAGTTAATGCTACATTTTTTTGATATACCTCAGAATTATCCGGATCTATTTTTGAAAGTTCAGCGCCAATTTCTTTAACTATGCTGCGTGAATTTTCTATTGAAAGCCACACATGCGGATCAAATTTACCATGATCATGATCATCTTTATGATCGTCATGCTCAGGTTCATGCGTTTGCTCATCATCATGCTCATCATGCGCCTCGACATCCCCCTCAGCCCAAGATCCCTCAGAACGATTTTTTAATAAAACCACTCCCTCAAGATCCATCAACTCTAATACTTTTGTTTTATCAGATTTCTGACTAAGAGGTTTCTCAAGGAACGTTTCTAAATTTTCTCCTACCCACACCACAAGATCAGCTTGGCTCAAGGCCCGCACCTGAGATGGCCTCAGACTATAACCATGAGGAGAAGCCCTTTGATCAACAAGGAGCTCTGCTTCCCCGACGCCATCCATCACCGATTGGACCAAAGAGTGAATGGGTAAAATTGAGACAACAACTTTTGGACTTTCAGCGGCTGAGGTTGTTGCCAACATTGAAAGCCCCATCACCATCGTGCCAACATGAAATATTGATCTTTTAAAGCTATACCTACGAATAGTAATCATTTTGACCTCTGAGAATGTCTTAAGACATCTAAGTCTTAAACAAGTTTTTATAGAAAATTCATTACTGTTATGTTATAACATTTACATCTTTGTCAAGACGAGATATCAATGGCCTATGAAAAACTTTGATACTGTTTCACTTTCTTTCTGTGGCGGATCTCATGATCACGGCCGCTGTGTAATAACAGCCATTAAGGCAGCTGAAGAGCTTTGCCATTCAAAAGGCGTTCGCCTTACAGATGCCCGAAAACGAATTTTGGAATTGGTTTGGGATAGTCACCATCCGGTTGGCGCTTATGATGTGCTTTCAAAATTATCACAAGAAAGTGGTAAAACAGCTCCCCCAACTGTATATCGAGCTTTGGATTTTTTACTCGAGCAAGGCTTGATACACCGCATTGAATCTCTCAATGCCTATGTTGGATGCGCTCACCCCGCAGAGGACCACGCAGGCTTATTTTTGATTTGTAATAAATGTGGATGCGCTGCCGAAGTACACGATGAAACAATCGACCAAACCATATTAACCAAAGCCTCAAATCTCGGGTTCAGGCCAGAACAACGTACACTTGAAGTCCGAGGGATCTGTCCAGACTGTCAAAACCCACAATAGTTTTCGAGGTAACATTAGAAACGTTCTCTCGGTCGTGTGTATAAAAATACTCTTTTAGCTTTAATGTAATTAAGCCCAATAAATTTAACTTAAGAATAACCGAGTACCCTCATGGTGATGGAAAAGACAAACACTCCGCATGAAAGTTCAAATACATCTGGTACTTCTCAACCAATTGAGTGCGGTTGCGGTCATGACCATTTGAACCTTCAATTCGCGAGTGGCGAGCCTTTAATCCAGGCGTGCAATTTAACGATTAAATTTGGTGGGCACACCGCTATACGCGATGTAAGCCTTACCGTTCATAAAAAAGAAATTGTTACTCTGATTGGCCCAAACGGCGCAGGAAAATCAACCCTCCTTCGTGCACTACTTCGAGCCATCAAGCCAACATCGGGAGAAGTCTGGCGGCGTCACGGACTGGTTATTGGCTACGTTCCACAAAAATTAAATATTGACCCGATTATGCCGATGACAGTTGAGCGATTTCTTTCAATACCAGATCACAGACCTCTCGATGAGCGCAAAGAGGCTCTTAGCAACGTAGGCGCTTCGCATACTCTCAATCAATCCGTACAAAGCCTCTCAGGCGGCGAGTTTCAACGGG
The DNA here is from genome assembly GCA_913060675.1 of uncultured Rhodospirillales bacterium. Lineage (GTDB taxonomy): Bacteria > Pseudomonadota > Alphaproteobacteria > Kiloniellales > Kiloniellaceae > Kiloniella. The sequence goes on along the minus strand of CAJXUS010000035.1, from coordinate 5,828 downwards.
TCTTACTTGCCCGTGCTATATTGCGAAAACCTGATCTTCTGGTTTTGGATGAACCTGTCCAAGGTGTCGATTTTCAAGGTCAAACTGAACTCTACAAGCTAATCTCACGCCTTAAAGAGCAATCCGGATTTGGCATTTTAATGGTCTCCCACGACCTTCATATTGTCATGGCTGAAACCGATCGGGTCGTTTGCATTAATGGCCATGTATGCTGTTCAGGAGCCCCAACACAGGTTAGTGATAGCCCTGAATACCTAGCTCTTTTTGGCGGCCAAACCAAACCTGGTCTGGCTGTCTATCATCACCTGCACGATCATACTCATGACGACGGTCACCAGCATGGTCCTGACTGCGATCACACAAGCCAAGGCGAACAATAGTAATGGTATTTGAAGACTTTTTCCTTCGGGCGATCGCTGCAGGTGTTGGTGTCGCCATAATAGCAGGCCCCTTGGGATGCTTTGTGGTTTGGCGCCGGATGGCTTATTTCGGAGATACACTCGCGCATTCCGCTCTCCTTGGTGTTGCTCTGGGTCTATTGCTTGGTTTCAACTTAACCGTTGGCATCATTGCAACAGCAATTATGATTGCCCTCCTCGTCACCCTGTTCCAACACCAAAAGCGCCTTGCCAGCGATACGCTCCTTGGGATAATGGCCCATTCAAGCCTCGCGATCAGCCTTGTTGTACTTGGACTTTTACAGGGCTTTCGCGTAGATCTGCTCTCTTACCTCTTTGGCGACGTACTGGCTGTAACTCTCGAAGATATCTATTGGATTTACGGTGGCGGGATTATCGCAATGATACTGCTTTCGTGGATATGGAAAGACTTATTAGCACTCACCTTGCACGAAGAACTTGCCCGCGCTGAAGGCATCAACGTTACTCTCGTGCAAACCCTGTTTATGGTGACCGTCGCTATTGTAATCGCCATTGCCATGAAAGTCGTCGGGGTGTTGCTCATCACGTCTTTACTTATCATACCAGCAGCAGCAGCGAGACGCTTTTCAACAACGCCAGAGCAGATGGCTGTTATTGCCTCGATAATTGGAGCGGTATCGGTAATCGGAGGGTTGATGGGGAGCTTACACTGGGACACCCCGTCAGGACCTTCAATTGTCGTCGCGCAAGTTACCCTTTTTATTGGCGGGCTCTTGTTCGGCAGCCTCTTGAATAAAATGGTCAAAAGATCCGTATAGACGTACGAATTAGGAGGAAACCGGATGCTATTCCGGGAGCATAACAGCCGACTAAAATCATTACCAAATATAGTACACTAATATACGATAGCATCCGTTTCTCGACGTTCTGTTATCGCAATCTCCTCCCGCTCATAGTGCTCCTTTATTTCTAGGAGAATCCAGTCCCTGAATTTACGAATTTTCGGAACATTTCGACGTGCTTTTGGATAGACCAGCCAATAACCAAAACCATCGTGACAAACGCGTTCAAAAGGCTGGATCAATCGGCCACGATTGAGAGAATCACGATAAAAAGCGGGTGTGAGAATAGCCACGCCCTGCCCCGCCTCGGCGGCTTTGGCCTCCAGGGTCTGCGTCCCCATTCTACTGCGTGGTTTACACTTAAGTTCGTCGGAAGACGTATCCATGGCATCAAACCAAATTTTCCACCAGGGATCTGATGGATCAATAAAAGGCAATTTCAAGAGATCACTAGGCTGTTTAATCCCCCCTATTGAAGCTGCTAATTCAGGGCTGAGCATGGGAGAGAATTCAGCAGGTACCAGTAGATGAGTTTCCAGGCCGGGCCAATTCCCTCTGCCGGCTCGAATAGCAAGATCAAACTCTTCCCTCGCAAAATCTATGATGCCAGGCGAAGTATCGAGACGCACGGCAAGATCTTCATACTTAAATTGAAATCGCCCAATGCGCTCGGCTAAAAAATTAGCCGCAAAAGTATTTACTGTCGTAATCGACAACAATCCCTGACTGGCATCTTCAGCGACTGCGAATGCCCCACGCAAAAGCTCAAACGCCTCGCTCACCACAGGAGCTAATCTTTCTCCAGTCTCGGTCAAACTAACTTGTCGAGGCCGACGCAGGAATAGAGGTGTACCAACCCGTTCTTCCAATATCTTGATTTGATAGCTAACAGCAGCTTGGGTCATGCCCAATTCTTCTGATGCCCGGGTAAAGCTACAATATCTTGCTGCGGCCTCAAATACACGAAGCGATGAAAGCGGGGGTAGCTTAGACGACATAATACATTAAATCTCCTTATGCATAGTAACCATATTTTAGTTGGAAAACCAAGCACAGAAATCGCAAGTTATGCTTATCAGAGATAACAACCCTTTATAGGGAGAATGAAAAATGACTATAGCAAACGCCCCGTGTGAAAAACATTACCTTACCGCCCCACCCAAAAATGGACTAAGCCTACGTCCTTTAATTTTACTTTTAAAATCAATATTAAATAAGAAACCCAAGAAACGGATAACAACTTTTCATGCTCTTCACCACTTGCCTGAACATATGAAGTCAGATCTTGGTTTATGGGATATTCGTCCCCCCTTTAAATGACGTTATCATAATTATTGGAGCTTATTTACAGATCAGTTAGACCTGACGAGAAAGCTCTCCTTACATTGAATAAGCTTATCCAATGCTTGAGAGAGAATTGTTTGGCTCACCGGGGCTGTTAGACAAATTCTGATACGATCTGTTTCTTGCCTCCCGGCGGCGAAGAAACTGTCTGGAACAACCTCAACTCCCACGGCTTGTAGCTTTCTCGTTGCCTCCGTAGAAGACCCTGAGGTCGCTAGCCAGAGATGTGGACAAGGTGTGCGCCCCCAACACACTGCCCCTAGCTTTTTCAACCTTGATTTAGCTAGGTTCCACCGCCTTTCAACTTCGTGCCTTTGCCACTCAGCCCTGGCAAAGGCACGCTCTTCTTCTATCCACATACACGCCAATTCAATCATAAAGGGGCTCATCGCCCAATTGGTGGCATGAACCTCTGCCCGAATAGGAGAAATCCATCGTTCCGCACCACTTACAAAGCCAAACCGCAGTCCTGGAGCTACGGTTTTCGAAAGACTTGAAAGTAGTACGGTGTTATCTCGCAATTCAGAAGCCAGAGGCGACATTCCACTTAGAGCCCCGTACACATCGTCCTCAACAACCAGAAGATCGTGTTCCAGTACTACTTTTGAAATACGCCTGCGCCGTTCCTCAGACATGATTGCCCCGGTAGGGTTTTGAAGGTTCGGCACAAGAACAGCAACTTTAGCCCCGCTATTATTAATCGCAGTTTGAAAGGCGTCAGGTATAATCCCCTCTGCATCACAAGCAACCCCATGTAAACGTAACCGTAGCTGCCGGGCTATGGCCTTCATTCCCGGAAAAGTATATTCCTCAACGAGCACAGTCGCACCGGGACCACACAACGCCAACAACGTGGCGAAAAGAGCCTGCTGCGCACCTGCACAAGGCACAACTTCCCTTGGCTCCACTTCGTACCCCCGCCCCGACAACCATTTACTACTTGCCGCCTGCGCACGGGTTAATATATCTGGCGAATGATAAGACAAAGCATCCACCCCCGCGCCTTTGGAGAGAGCTTCACTCAATAGATTTTGAGTTTCCTCGTCATCGGGGTGCTGTGCTGGAAGATTTGTTGAAAGATCAATTACGCTATTCGGCGCGGCTCTTTTCAAGGCAAAAAGCTCTGCTTCGCGGCTGGTTGCAAGAACGAAAGTCCCTCGCCCAACTTCCCCTCCAATAAGATGCCGACGCGTCGCTTCTTTATAAGCCTGAGTAATTGTACTCAGGTTCATTTTTAGGTCCCACGCAAGATCGCGATGCGTAGGAAGTTGATCTCCCGCACAAAGCTCTCCTCCTCGGATCGCATTGGCAATAGCGTCTACCACGGCAAGGTATTTTACTTTAATCTCAGGATTGAGTTCAGGTTTCCACACAGTATCAACTTTACTAACCACAACATTGTATCCCATACAACATTAACATTGAACCATACAATCAAGCTGCTAAGGTCATACACCTACTCGCGTGATATCGCCGACAACGACATCAAACAGTACCTGTAATATTGACAAATTAAATCGAGATGGAAATGTTTACCAAAGAGCAAATAGAAAGTGCGGCACAGTATATTTATCAATATATGTCCGCGACCCCGCAATACAGTTGGCCACAGATTAACAAACAGGTGGGATGCTCTGTGGTCGTTAAACATGAAAACCACACGCCAATCGGCGCCTTCAAAGCGCGGGGTGGGCTAACCTTTGCAAGCTGGCTACGTGCCAATCATCCAGAAATCAAAGGCATCATCACGGCCACCAGAGGCAACCACGGCCAAGCCCAAGCCTTTGCCGCCAGTATGGCCGGGATCAAGCCTGTTGTTGTAGTGCCATACGGAAATTCTGTTGAAAAGAACAATGCCATGCGTTCTTTTGGTGCCGAACTGATAGAACATGGCAATGATTTCAACGAAGCTCTGTTAGAAGTATCAAAGCTTGCCAAAGAACGTAATCTCTTCATCGTTCCACCTTTTCATGAGCAAATCATGTTAGGCGTAGCGACCTACGGATTAGAGCTCTTCACTGCGGTGCCAGATTTGGATCGCGTCTATGTTCCTATAGGCTGTGGATCAGGTATATGCGGAACCATAACGGCTCGTAATGCTCTTGGTCTTAAAACTGAAATAATCGGCGTTGTATCCAACCAGTTCTCCGCAGCAAAAACATCATTTGATACAGGTACTATCACTGGAACAGATGCCGCCTATTCATTTGCAGATGGCATGGCTGTTCGAGCTCCTATACCTGATGCTTTCGCAATTTACTCTGAAGGTGCGGAACGTATCGTGGAGGTCAGTGACGATGAAATTGCGGCAGCCACCAGGATTTATTTTAAAGATACCCACAATGCTGCCGAAGGAGCGGGCGCAGCATCTCTAGCCGCTGCCCTAAAAGAACGCGACCAGCTTAAAGGAAAAAAAATCGGCGTTATTCTTACTGGGGGCAACATAGATACGGATGCATTCCGTCAAATTCTTGCTGGAGAAACACCAACGGCTTGATGCTACCAAAAGAGGCTTCCGACTTAAGGAAGTCTCTTTTATTCTAAGCCCCAATATAATTCCTTATTTAAAATTGCTCTTGAAAACCCAACTCCTCATATAGCGGCTCCCAAAGCACTGAAGCGTGTTGAACAATCGGTAAAGGTTTTCGATCAAATAAGACCGCACATGAGCCTGGGATTGTAAGCAGCTTACGAAGTGCATAAAAAGCCAGTTGTGAGACACAACTGGCTTAGCAAAACACGTCAACCTATTCCAGGACGTGACAGGGGACAAAATTATTTCTCGGTATCCCACTTAATCTGAAATTCAATCTCTTCTTCACCATCACCGCGTTCATGTTCGATGTTGTAGATTGCCCGGACCGGGACATAGATACGTTCACCTGCGATCTGGATTTCAAAACTCTTGTTTTGTTCCAGTGAATCAGCCAGACGGCGTAGTTTTGCAATGAAATCCTCTATGGGATAGGTTTTCTCGATATCTCTTTCGGGCTTGTTCACCATGTTCGGATCCTTGTTTTAATCGTAAAAAGTACAGAGCTAATCTTTACCGGATCGTCTCTATGAGGCAAGGGCTATGGACAGCTTTCCGGACCAAAGCGGCAACAGAGGAAAGTAGATTTTTTTCGATGGCTTTTTGCATCATAGAAAAGCCATGTTCAACCTAGGCTCTACCTTTTGATCAGTTATACCACCGGCCCTTAATATTGCCCCATCTGGACACATTTTCAAGATTTTCGGCGAGGAGCACGGACTTCCGCGA
>CAJXUS010000034.1 GCA_913060675.1 uncultured Rhodospirillales bacterium | reverse complement strand
AGATCTACACTATCCTCTTCGTCGGCAGCGTCAGATGTGTATAAGAGACAGTTGTAGAAGTTTATCCAAACTCTACACTTTATAATGATGACAAGGCCCTGGAAGCTATTCTTCTTGGCGATCTTCAGATGGCTGCTCCTTCTCTTTCCAAATTTGAGAAGTTCACTAAAAAATATCGCATCTACGATTTGCCATTCTTGTTTAATGACATTACTGCCGTTGATCGCTTCCAAAACAGTGAAAAAGGCCTTGAGCTTCTTGGTGCTATGGAAGACCGCGGGCTTCGGGCTCTTGGCTATTGGCACAATGGTATGAAGCAGATTTCTGCAAACAAACCCCTTGTAAACCCAAGTGATGCCGAAGGCTTGAAATTCAGGGTTCAAACATCAGACGTTTTGGTTGCAAACTTCAAAACACTTGGTGCCAACCCACAGAAAATGGCTTTCAGTGAAGTTTATGGTGCACTTCAACAGGGCGTTGTTGATGGTCAGGAAAACACTTGGTCAAACATTTACACCAAAAAATTCTATGAAGTTCAAGATGGTGTAACAGAAAGTAACCACGGTATTCTTGATTATCTTATCGTAACTTCTTCAGAATTTTGGGAAGGCCTTCCAGCTGATATTCGTGCTGATCTAGAGCGTATTCTTGCTGAAGTTTCACAAGAACGTAATTCAATTTCAGCCAAAATCAACCAAGACAACAAACAAAAAGTTATCGACGCTGGTGGCGTTGTTCGCACACTGACTGCCGATCAAAAAGAAGCATGGCGCGCAAAGCTCTCTCCTGTATGGAAAGAGTTCACAGGTGATATCGGTCAAGACATGATTGATGCGGCTTTAGCAGCTAACTAGGAGCTGCTAATTAAGAAGACTGCGGTCTTTTCATTCTGATCTGTTAATATATGGGGGGCTTGCTGGGTCCAGTACAGCCCTCCTTTTTGATATCCGGAAGCATTATCCCATGAGCAAAATTATCACGCACATAGAGGAAAGCTTCATCGTCCTACTTATGACCTCAATGGTGCTGGTCACCTTTTCGCAGGTCGTTGCCCGATACGTTTTCAATAGCGGGGCTTTGTGGGCGTTGGAACTCACTACCTATCTCTTCGCCTGGCTCGTTATTTTTGGTATTTCCTATGGCGTTAAAACACATATCCACATTGGCGTGGACGCCTTCGTTAAAATCTTCAGTACCCAAGCTCAAAGAATATTTGGACTGTTAGCTGTAACAGCCTCCATTATCTACGGCGCCATCATGTTTTACGGCGGCTGGATTTATGTTGGAAAGCTGAAAAAAATAGGTATTGAAACCCACGATATGCCAGTCGAAAAATGGCTTTTCTTAAGTATTTTAGTAATCGGAATGGGGTTATTGATCTATCGCTTACTTCAGGCCTTCTGGACCATTCTGACAAATAAAGAAGCTGTCTCCATCCTCGGGGATGAAAGTAAAGACGCGATCGAACAGTTCATGGACGATGATGCAAATAACAATAAGAATGAGGAAAAATAATTATGGCAATTGCTACCCTCTTCATATTGTTATTCCTACTACTGTTGGTCGGTACTCCTATCGCCTTTTCACTTGGACTAGCCAGTCTTACGACCATTATTTTCTTTTCTAATGATTCATTGGGTTCGATTTCACTCAAGTTCTTTGAAACCATGGAGCATTACACACTTCTTGCTATCCCCTTTTTCATTTTATCTTCAGCTTTTCTCTCCACCGGAGGAGTTGCTCGACGATTGATACGTTTTGCAATGGATTGTGTCGGTCACCTTCGTGGAGGTATGGCAATAGCATCTGTATTAGCTTGCATGCTTTTTGCTGCTGTTTCCGGATCTTCTCCTGCAACAGTTGTTGCTATTGGGTCCATTGTGATTGCGGGTATGCAAAAGGCCGGATACTCAAAAGAATTTGCAGCTGGGGTCATATGTAATGCAGGAACCCTAGGGATATTAATTCCTCCATCCATTGTTATGGTTGTCTATGCTGCGGCAACAGACGTATCTGTCGGCCGTATGTTTATGGCTGGCGTCATTCCGGGCATCATTGCTGGCGTCATGCTGATGATCGGTATTTATGTTGCAGCGCGTGTAAAGAAGCTTCCCCAACTCCCCAAAGCATCTGCATCAGAAGTTTTCAGTGCTTTTAGTGAAGCCATTTGGGGATTGTTACTTATTGTTATAATTATGGGTGGTATTTATGGCGGTATCTTTACCCCAACAGAAGCCGCAGCAGTAGCTTCCGTCTACGCCTATATTATTGCTGTTTTTGTTTATAAAGATATGGGCCCGCTTAAAGGAAAAGAATCTTCTTCACTCGGCATTAGTGATTATATAATCGCATTTCCGAAAAGCTTCTTTGATCCCGAGGTTAAAAAGACTGTTCTTGAAGCTTCAAAAGTAACAATCATGCTGTTATTTATTGTCGCAAATGCCATGCTATTTGCGCATGTACTAACAACAGAGCGTATCCCTCAAACAATAACAGCTGCAATTACAAGTGCTGGTCTTGAGCCTTGGATGTTCTTGGTTGTGGTCAATATTCTCTTACTTATTGCCGGAAACTTTATGGAGCCATCCGCAATCTTGCTGATCATGGCACCAATCCTGTTCCCGATTGCAATCCAGTTAGGTATAGATCCAATTCATCTAGGTATCATTATGGTGGTCAATATGGAAATCGGAATGATTACGCCACCCGTAGGGCTTAATCTCTTTGTTACAGCAGGTATAACGGGCATGCCGATACTCTCTGTCGTAAAGGCCGCCCTCCCTTGGTTGATGATATTACTGGTTTTCTTGATACTGATTACCTATGTACCAATAATCTCTACTTTCTTGCCTGACCTCGTTTACGGGGTTCAGCAATAGTTATAGGGGAGCTTGGCTCCCCTTTTTCTTTGCCATTTTATACCAACACCTATACGCACCACTGGGGGAATTCTGAACGATGGAAATGACGGGCCGCTATATTATTAACTCTCCACGACAAAAAGTTTGGGAGGCTATGAACGATCCCCAAATTTTAAAACAGGCCATCCCCCGTTGTGATGAAGCAATCCGCCATAGCGACACAGAATTCACCGCTGTGTTTTCATTCAAATTGGGGTTCATAAAACCACAGCTTAAAAGCCTTATTACAATCTCTGACATTAATGCTCCGAACTCTTACGTCATGACCGCTGAAGGCCAAGGTAAAATAGCTGGTCTAGCAAAGGGCAAAGCCAATGTTGTTTTGATCGAAAAGGACGAAGGAACAACCCTTTTGGAATTCGAGGCCTCAGGTGATATGCAAGGTACCATCGCTGATATGGCATCGAAACTGGTGACCAAAACCGCCCAAAATCTCGCCGATGATTTCTTTAAGAAATTTGATGACGTTGTTAGCAGCCAAAGACAAATGATATAAAGAACGTCACTAAGCAGAGTACTTTATTTTAATTGGTTGGGGATGGTGTTTCCAATTTTTCTGCCACAAATTTTTGTAAAAATTCCCGGACATTCTTTTCCGCGCCATGATCATATAAATCCATATGATAACCATCATCAAAATAGATCGCCTGCTTATCGTTTGGTATTAATTCGAATAATTTTCGGGAAAAAGCTATCGGGATAACCTCATCATTTTCCCCATGAAAAATAAAAACGGGGGCTTTCACATCAATAATTGATAGGTCAGAGCGCCACTTGTCTTTAAGTAAGTATTTGACGGGGAGAAACCAGTATTTTGCCTGTGCGACGTCAACAATGGAGCTGTAAGGTGCTTCCAGTATTACTGCCTGCACTGGAAACTGGGACGCCAACCAAACAGCCATTCCTGTACCGAGGGATTCGCCGTACATAATAAGTTTATCTTTGGTATAACCTTGTTCGCTCAGCCACTTTAAAGCAATCAGCCCATCCGCTTTAAAAGCCTGCTCTGAAGGGGTTCCTTCGTGGCCTGCATAGCCCCGATATTCGACTTGAAATAACCCGTATCCCATTTCAGCAAAGTATTTGAGCTTAGCTAAGCGGTCGCCCGTATGGCCAGCATTGCCATGAAACGCGACAACAACGGGCAAATTCTTGTTTGTGGGAGGAATGAACCAATGAGTGAGACGAACCCCATCCTCCATTTCAAGGTGAATTTCCTGAACACCGACCCCGCCATATTGTTCAGGTCTTTCGCGAAGAGGACCGCCGGGATAGACCAGTTTAGTTTGAATCAGATACATTCCGACCAGAACCATTATATAAAAGGTCGCAGCGAATAGAATCCAATTCATTAACAGGCTCCTGAAATTCATAATTTATATAATCACCTGAAAAGAGATTTGATACCAGCATGATATAGCAATTGTACGACAAAATATTGTCGGAAAAAGGCATGAAATAAATTCATAAATATTCCATAGATGAAGAATGATTTATACACTATTGCCCTTGAGGTAATAAGTTGAAACAATAAACCAAATTCAAGTTAATTTACTATAGAATATCAGGGAGTAACAAATCATGGATGTTCGTGCTGCTGTTGCCTGGGGTGCTGGCAAACCACTGACAATCGAAACCGTTCAGTTAGAAGGCCCCAAATATGGCGAAGTTCTTGTTGAGATGAAAGCAACGGGCGTTTGTCATACAGATGCCTTCACTCTTTCAGGCGATGACCCTGAAGGTCTCTTTCCTACCATTCTCGGCCATGAAGGTGCTGGTGTCGTTGTTGATATTGGTCCTGGTGTTACTTCGCTCAAAAAGGGCGATCATGTCATCCCACTCTATACACCGGAATGTCGTGAGTGTGATTACTGCTTGAATCCAAAAACCAACCTCTGCCAAGCGATCCGTACGACACAGGGACAAGGACTTATGCCTGACGGCACCAGTCGTTTCTCTATGGATGGCAAAATGCTGCGCCACTACATGGGGTGCTCGACCTTTGCCAATTACAGTGTGTTGCCTGAAATTGCCTTGGCTAAAATCCGCGAAGACGCTCCCTTTGACAAGGTCTGCTACATTGGCTGTGGCGTCACGACAGGCGTTGGCGCGGTAATTAACACTGCCAAGGTCGAGCCAGGATCAAACGTTGTTGTCTTTGGCCTCGGCGGTATTGGTCTGAACGTTCTCCAGGGTGCAAGAATGGTTGGTGCCAATAAAATCATTGGTGTTGATCTCAATAACGACCGTAAAGCCCTCGGTGAAAAGTTTGGTATGACGGACTTTATCAACCCGAAAGAAATCGACGGTAATGTTGTTGAGGCGATAATGGATCTCACCAACGGTGGCGCTGATTATTCTTTTGAGTGTATTGGTAACGTCAACACCATGCGTCAAGCCCTTGAATGCTGTCACAAAGGTTGGGGTGTCTCTGTTATCGTTGGTGTCGCAGGCGCTGGTCAGGAAATCTCAACCCGTCCGTTCCAACTGGTAACAGGTCGTGTTTGGAAAGGTACTGCCTTTGGTGGTGCCCGTGGCCGTACTGATGTTCCCCAAATTGTTGACTGGTACATGGATGGTAAGATCAATATTGACGATCTCATCACTCATACGATGCCACTAGAAGACATCAACTCTGCATTTGATCTAATGCACAGCGGTGAATCCATCCGTTCCGTGGTTCAGTACTAATAATAGTCGGGGCATCTTTTTATAGGTGCCCCCTCTTCTTTCCTCTTATGAATACAAATTAGGCCCCTTAAAATGAGTGACACTAAAATTACCGATCTGGAACTGATCAGCGAAAATAAGATGTTTGGGGGTCTACAGCGTGTCTATAGCCATGTATCCACTGTATGTAATGGATCAATGCGTTTTGCCATTTACCTCCCTCCTGCAGCACTTGAGGGTAAAAAAGTACCTGTACTTACTTATCTATCCGGCCTGACCTGTACCGAAGACAATGTCACCGTCAAAGCGGGCGCTCAACGCATCGCCAGCGAACTTGGAATGATCTTTGTTGCTCCCGACACCTCCCCTCGCGGACAAAATATTGAGTGTGAAGATGATAGTTATGATTTTGGGTCGGCAGCAGGTTTTTACCTTGATGCAACCGAGGAGCCTTGGGCCAAGTCATACAATATGTATAGCTACATAACCCAAGAGCTTCAGGATGTGATTTCTGCAAACTTCGATAGTGCAGATATGGGCCGCCAAGGTATTACTGGCCACTCCATGGGGGGGCATGGCGCACTCACCGTCCACTTAAAAAATCCAGATCTGTTTAAATCCTGTTCCGCCTTCGCCCCTATTTGTGCGCCAATGAGCTGCCCTTGGGGAGAGAAAGCCTTTACTGGCTATCTTGGCTCAGACAGAGATGCTTGGAAAAATTACGATGCAACAGAATTGGTTAAGTCTGCGTCGAGCAAAGCAACCTTGCTAATTGATCAGGGTTCATCAGATAACTTCTTGAAAGAACAGCTGAAACCAGAACTCCTGGATACGGTATGTAAACAATTTGGACAGTCTTTAAATCTGCGTATCCAAGAGGGTTATGACCATAGTTATTTCTTTATGGCGACCTTTATGGAAGATCATTTGAGGCATCATTTTGAAGCTTTGAAATCTTAAAAAAAACGAGACCGTTAACCTTTTACAGGCTGCGTTAAGGTTTTAGTCACGAATACAATGGCATGATCTCATCATCGTTACAGGTAGTAACTTAAAATGAAAGAGGCAATGTATGTCTGAAATACTCGTATCCAGTGATAGTCTTACGCCGCAAGACATTAATCTTATCCAAACTTTTTACCAGAAAAATGTAGAAAGCGGAGATATCGGTGAAGTATTACCACTCGCAACACAAGACGGCGAGCAAGTCGTCGCAGTTCTCACCGCAGATAACAGTAATCTCCTCTGTGCTTTTGGCAAAGTAGCTGATTGGTATTGTGCTATTGATACCCATTCAAACGTTCTTGCAAAAGCGCAAGTCCTAGGAGATCTCGTTTCCGGGCTCACACCAGCATCGTTAGCTTAGATATTTCCCCACTAAAAAAGCCCTCCAGAATTAGTGGAGGGCTTTTTTTACGCTCGATTAAAATGAACAGATTAGTTCACATCCCTCAGCTTCAGGTTTTTCGGATCATATAAAGGCTCTTTTGAGACCACTGCAGGATAGCGCTGTCCCAAAATACTGACTTCTAGTTTCGTTCCTTCGACAGCTAAATCTGTTCTGACAAAGCTTAAAGCAATATTTTTATCAATATGATAGCCATAGCCACCTGAGGACGTTATTCCGACGATATCATCACCTTGATAGATCGGAGAACAATAAGGAGCTTCAGCGATATTCGTATCGATAATCAAGGGAACAAAACGCTCTTTAATTCCATTTTCTTTGTGGATTTTAAGGGCTTCACGTCCCATGAATGGACCTTTATCCACGTCAATAAAACGATCTAAAGATAGCTCATATGGCGTGTATTCGTGGATAATATCCACTTTCCAGGAACGATAACATTTTTCTAAACGAAGAGAATCCATCGCATATAAACCAAAATCAGCGACCTCAAACTCTTCACCAGCAGCCATAACTTCGTCATATACATGCCCTAGGAATTCCATCGGAACATGCAGCTCCCACCCAAGTTCACCAACATAGTTGACCCGCATGGCCAGGATATCTGGAGAAAATCCAATTTCGATTGCTTGCGTGGTCAACCATGGAAAGGCTTTGTTGGAAAGGTCCGATTTCGTAATTTTAGACAGGAGGTCACGTGAGCGCGGGCCTGCAACTACCAGAGTTCCATAGCTGTCAGTAATGTTTTCAAACTCAACAGAACCATCACCCGGCATGTTGGAAAGCAACCAGTCTTCATCATGCCACTCTCCTGCTCCTGCAGAGATCAGCCAGTATTGATCTTCACCAAGTCGGGTTATGGTCATTTCTGTCATGACGTGCCCTTTTCGGGAGAGGAAATAAGAAAGTGACATTCCTCCGATTTTGGGCATCTTTCCAGCAATCATGTAGTCCAGCCACTCGGTCGCTCCTGGGCCAGAAACTTCATATTTAGTAAAACCGCCAAGATCCAGTACTCCGACCTGTTCTCGAACCGCTTTACATTCAGCCCGGACGGCATCGTTCCAGTTTCGTCGATCATCGAGGAAGGAAACTGTCTGCTCTTCTGGACGCTGTTCGCCTTCTAGCGGGAACCAAACTGCACGCTCCCAACCGCCACGGGCGCCGAAAAAGGCACCTTTTTGTTTTAGTTTGTCATAGACTGGGGTCATCTTTGCGGGGCGGCCTGCTGGACGCTCTTCGTGTGGGAACGGAATTGCATATTCGTTCTGATAAACTTCAATTGCTTTATCGACTACGTATTTTTGTGTTCCATAATCGGTATAACGGCGCGGATCAAACATCCACATATCCCACTCAGATTCACCCTCGAGAACCTGTTCTGCGATAATTTTACCAGCTCCACCCGATTGGGTAATACCGAAACTAAAACCACAACAGTGGTAGAAATTATCCAGGCCGTACGCAGGACCAATATAAGGAAGGCCATCGGGAGTATAAGGAATAGGCCCGTTGATAACACGCGCGACCCCACCTTTTTCCAAGATAGGCACCCGTGCCATGGCCTGCTCTATATACCATTCGATCCGCTCAAGATCATCGTTCCACAACTGGGAGGCAAAGTTCTCTGGCAAACCATCGAGCCAATGTGGCGTCGCTTTCCATTCATAAGGCCCAAGAATGAGTCCATCCCGTTCCTGACGCAGGTAATAACTATCATCCGGGTCTCTCAGCAGCGGTAATTTTTTGTCCAAGGCTTCGAGTTCAGGGATCGCATCTGTCACCAAATATTGGTGAGAGAGAGAAACGATCGGAATATACTGCCCCACCATTGCTGCGATCTCGCCACCGCGGTACCCACCAGCATTAATAACCTTCTCACAGGTAATGGAGCCTTTTTCACAATCAACACGCCATTCACCATTTGGGGTCTGTTCAATCGCGGTAACGCGGTTGAAGCGAAGGATCTTCACACCAAGATCACGAGCGCCTTTGGCATAGGCCTGGGTAAGCTGGCTTGGGTCAATATCACCATCCAACGGATCCCAGAGACCGCCTTCTAGTTTGTGCGTTTCAAGGAAGGGGTAAATGTCCTTCATTTCATTCGGGGTCATGATTTCATAATCAAGACCTTGAGCCTTTGCCATCGCTTTGACGTGCTCAAATTCGAACATACGTTCATCAGATTGTGCCAACCTGATTGACCCTGTTCGCGTGTAGTTCATCGGATAGTCGACTTGTTCTGCCAGGTCTCCATACAGTTCTACGCCGTATTTTTGCATCTTCATGATATTGACGCTGCTGGAATAGGTCGGGCAGTTACCCGCCGCATGCCAGGTGGAGCCCGATGTTAGCTCGTCCATTTCCAACAAGATAACATCTGTACATCCCATTTTTGCGAGATGGTAAGCGGTACTACAGCCAACAGCACCGCCACCGATAACAACAATTCTTGCATGACTTTTCATTATTTTTATCCTGTTCAACTCTACTATTTTGTTGTCATCAGTGCTTAATTATTAACACTTTGGGTCATCAACCCTCGGGGAAGCTTGATATCAAACTTTTGGCGAATTTCCCGGTCCATCTCTTCGCTGATATGTCGAGGGTGATGGTTAGCCATGGTATCTTTTACAATTTCAGCTGCAATAGACAGGGCGGTTGGCTTGCCTTTTTCATCCCATTGATTCGGGCTGCTTCTTTCACCAGTGTCTGGGTAGAAATACTCTGATTGCATAACTGACAGAGTTTGATCTGATCCCAGATAATGTCCAGGCCCCTCTTCACAAACGCCTCGAATTGCCTCGAGAGATAGAGTATCTTCGTTTACTTCTATGCCTCTGACCGTCCTCAAGACAGATCCAATGGTATCATTGTCGAGAACCAAGCTCTCCATACAAAAACCAAGTAAACTGGCATGCATTCCCGCTGATTCATAGACGAGATTAGTTCCTGAATTTCCCGTTAGCGCATGGTTATAGCCTTTTTCAGCACCTGCTTGATAATCTGGGACTTTTGAATCACACATCCCGCTCGGTACACCTGTGGGCAGATCGTAAAATCGCCCCATTTGAGCACAAGCAGCGACCAACAGAGCCTGCTCACCACTGCCCCCACTCATTGCTCCCGTACGTAGATCAGACACAAAAGGCCAGGTACCAAAAATTGCAGGGGCACCGGGTTGGATAGCGTTTACATAACAAAGCCCCGCAAGAACCTCTGCCGTTTCTTGTACCACCGCCCCGGCCAGTGAAGCGGGAGATGTTGCCCCGGCCTGACCTGCGGCCAATAGCAGAACTGGCATCCCGCCGCGCACGGATGCTTCCAGACACTTACAGGCGTCTTCGGCAAACTTTAACGGCGGTACCACGAAACAATTCGACATGCTAACGAAGGGCCGTTCCCGCCATTTTTTCTCGCCACCCGCAATCATGTGAAGCATTTCCAATGATTTTTCGACATGGTGTGGTTCTACCCAACTTGAGCCAACGTGTTTAGTCGTCCCCGAGACCGCAGCATAGCAGGTGTGAAAGTCCATATCGAAAGGATCCGGTAGATCACGGCATACCACAGAACGCTGGAAGAAATGGACGTTATCCAGCTTATCAACCTGACGGGCTATATCATAGAGATCCTGTGTTGTGGATTCTCGATAATCCCCTGTTTGCGCGTCAACCATGTGAACCGCAGCACCCGCAGTCCCAAAATATGTTTTACTGCCCGTAAGTTCCATATCGTGTTTTGGATCTTGGCCATAAAGCACGACGTTTCGATTTACCTTCACCAACATGTCTTCAACAAGAGCACGTGGGAAAGTCAGTCGACCATTATCCTTCAAGATACCGCCTGCTGCTGTAATCACTTCAATACAGCTGGGAATTGCGTCTGCTAGACCTATATTTTCAAGAACATCAAGTACTGCGGTATGAATACGTTTTACCTGCAGGTCACTCAGAACCTTGAAATTTCCGCTTTCGAGACCCGGGCGGACGGCTCTTGTCTCTTCGGTTAAAGGAGCAGATCTTATCGCCTGCCTTGCAACGCGTCCACCACGTCGACGGTTCTGTGTAACTGCTTCACTCATGTCTTAACTCTCCAGAAAAACCTTTAATTGATTGTGGAGAATTATGAAATTTTGAACAATTGATGCTTTTTCATCTATTGGTCACATTTACTCACCATTTAAATTTTAAACCTGTATATTAAGCATTGAAATATTAGATATAACCCAAAAACGATACTCGCAAACTTGAGGATTTATTTACGTGCTAAAGAAAAGGCAACTCCCAAATTTAAATGCGCTACGTGCATTCGAATCAGCAGCACGGCTTCTCAACTTTCGCATGGCCTCTGAAGAGCTCAATATAACGCATTCCGCCATTAGCCATCATATCCGAAACTTAGAAGAGCAACTCGGCGTTAAGCTTTTTACGCGTGCAGGACGAAATGTTGTTCTGACCGAATCAGGGTTATTATATCTGCCTATATTAACCGATTGTTTTGATCGAATTGCGGATGGTGCCCGCTTACTTCAATCCAGGGAACGTCCCAAAACACTGATTGTTCAGGTATATATAACAGTCGCCATGTATTGGCTCTTACCGCGCATCCACGACTTCTTCCAGGCGAGTAATGGTATTCAGGCTCAACTTAACACTTCTTACCTCGATTGGGATTTTGATAAGAGCGGGACAGATGTCGGTATTATTTGGGCAACGAAAAAAGATCCCGATCTAGTCTATCAACATCTTGCTGAAGCTCGCCTTTCGCCTATGTGCCATAAGGACATAATTACGGGAAATCCTCCTCTTAAGGAGCCTAAGGACCTTTTAAATCACCACATCCTTCAACTATTCAACCATAATCGAGATTGGACGATGTGGTTTAAAGAAGTGGGGATCGAGGACTGGGCACCAGACCAGGCCCTTACCTTTGATAATTACCTCCTTGCATTAGAGGCCGCCAGTAAGGGGCGCGGTGTTGCTATGACCAATAGTCCCTTTGCAACACCAAGAGACACGAATGAGGCCCTTGTCAGACCATTCGGCGACCATAGCTGTCACAGTGGTGATTGGTATCTTGTCTGTAAAAAAGAATTGGCCGATAGCCCGAAGGTTAAAGTCTTTTATAAATGGATAATGAAGGAGTTGGGTAAGGAAACTAAGAAGAAAGCACTGTAAATTGTAACGACACCCAAGAATCAAATAAAACCCTGAGAAGCGGCTTTGAAACGATTGTTCCCCTGATGGCCTAAATTCAAACCAGATTTCTGAGCTATTTGGTGAGATTGCCCGCTGAGATGATGTTCTGAAAGAACTAGCTTGCTAATCTTTCGTCCCTCACTGGCTCCAATATTAATGAATATAAGTCGCCGAATCATGGACAACTCAGTTTTACTATTTCAAGTTGGATCGCTTCAATGTCTTTCACCAATTTTCCTTCGTTTTAGCAATTGTCTTGCTTACATTGTGACTTTCCTATATGTAACAAGCAAGCGACCTACGGAAAGCACCCAGTAGCGTCGTGTTTTCTACCCAACCTGAAAGACTAAGTCGCCAAATAAGGACAAGTTCCTTACCTATTTTGGTGCGTAGAATCCAGTAAAATTGAACGTTAGAGAACGTTCTCAGAGATATAGCTCTGTGCATAAATTCGATGACAATCGAATGAGGCCTATAGGGATTATTACCCTGTGGTTACTACACACTAGTCTTAGGCAATCTTGCCGATCAGCATGTGTAAATAAGAATATTTACTACCATTTCCTTTTTGTAAACTAAACACTTTGTAGACGAGCCGATACTTTGCAGCGACGAACTCGCGCTGTTTTCTTAGTCGATAAACGTGCCCTCGATTAAGCCGCTCACTTCTTGTGAAGCGATACTTAGGGACGCGAAACAACCAAGTTCGCGCAGCCGTCAAAGCTGCGTGTGCATGAGGACACGTAGCTTTGAAAAAATATCATCTATTCACACCCGGCCCCGTAAATGTGGCCACGAACCTGCGCATGGCCATCTCGAAACCCGACATCTGCCATCGCGAACCCGATTTTGACGCCTTGCTTGTCAGTATTGAACAAAAAATACTATCCCTGTTCCAAATAAAGAAACGTAACGAATTCCGTGCCGTTGTAATCACCGGTTCAGGAACTGCCGCGAATGAAGCAATGCTGTCTTCTGTTGTCGGCACCGGCAATGTCTTGATCTTATCCAATGGAGAATTTGGAGACCGTCTGCACAAGACGTCTCTGATACACAACCCCGACACCCATTTAATTGAAGTGCCCTGGGGACAGCCATTTGATCTGCAAATTATCGAAACCTATCTGATCAAGCATAAGATTGACGTGATTGCCATGGTCCACCATGAAACGTGCTCAGGCATGCTTAATCAGTTGGAACAGACTGGTGCATTGGCTAAAACCCACGGTGCGCTTTTTATCGTCGATGGCGTCAGCAGTATTGGTGCCGAACCCGTAGACATGGAAAGCTGCAACATCGCGTTCTGTTCCAGTTCCAGCTCAAAAGCTATAGGGTCTTATCCCGGTTTGTCCTTTGTTATCGGACGCGAAAAGCAATTCCAGAAACTAAAATTCCACAAAGCTAAGTCGACTTATCTGAATCTGGCAACCTTCTATGAGTTTCTAACATCCCGATCTCAGACACCCAACACGCCTGCTGTACCTTTGTTTTTCGCTTTAGAACAGGCACTTACAAACATATTGACAGAAGGCGTCGTAAACCGACACGCCACGATCCGACGGCGTGCTCACGACTTGCGCAAAGGAATGCGCAAACTGAACCTCGAATTCCTGATCGATGAACAAGACATGTGTTCGGCCCTGACTACCGTTCGCGTTCCGGGTTTGATTGATGTGGCGACACTGCAGAGCAGGCTGCGCGAAAGCGCGATCATCATTTACGCAGGCAAAGGCTGTTTTAAGGGTAAGGTCTTTCAGGTCGGTAATATTGGAGAGATCACAGACCTGGACATCGTGTTTTTCCTCCAAGCGCTGCAGAAAGCCTTAATAGATTTGATGATTGATGGAAACGCGACAGTCATTCCGATCAGGGAAACCAATTCGATGCTAAAGCCAGCTACACACAACTATCTGGATTTGGAGCCTATTGCGTCGTGACCAGTAAATTGGAAAAATTATGGGCAACCAAAACCAAAGATGATGAATGGTGGTCGTCGTTCGTGACAGCTCCGCTCGCAATCGCAGCTAATTACATTGCGGTCGAACGCGCCTGGATTACCCCTAATCGCATCACTCTGGCATCATTTCTTGTGGCTGTTTTAGCTGCTATCTGCATTGTGATCGGAGGCCAGGCTAATTACATAATCGCTGCGGTCCTCATCCATCTCAGCCATGTGCTGGATTGCATGGATGGGCAAATGGCGCGCTATCGGCAGGTCTCCTCTGCCATCGGCAGTTATTTCGACCGGTTGACCGATCAAGTCCAGGTTATTCTCTGGTTCGGGGCGATAGGGTACGCGGCTTACGCGCAAACCTTAAGAGTGGAACCACTTATTCTGGCCTTTATCGGTGTCGCCTTCTACGGCCTGCGTGGCTATGTGAAGTATGTGGCAATCGAGATCGAAATGACCCGTGATTCTTCTTATCAGACTAAAATGGCGCAATTAAAAGAAACTCCAGCCGTTGCCGGGCTTGGATTTGGGTTCCGCGCCAATGCCCTTTGGCTATTTCGTGAGCAATCCAAAATTCTTGGGTTCGACGAAGGTGTCTTTATCTTCATGCTTAGCGCAGCGCTGGTGCTAAACGCACTGACACCGATGTTGTGGATCTTTGCGGTCAGCCAGTTGTTTTATGGTGTGTTCCGCGCGGTCCAGCAAGGGTCCCAAATTGGCGAAAACGCCAAATCTCCCGTCAAAAAATAACAAGGGGCAGAACGCCCGATTTAGTGGAATTAATCACATGCAAATTAACACCAAACTGCAACCTGCCAAGGCCATCATTCTCGCCGCTGGCGTTGGATCACGTATTCGACCGCTGACAGACAATTGCCCCAAAAGCCTGCTCAAGGTAGCAGGTGTTCCGATCCTTGAACGGATGATTACCAATATTATGGCCTGCGGCATATCCGAATTCGTAATTGTACTTGGATATCTTGATAGTCAAATCAAGGAATTCGTAAGGGCAAGATTCCCCGGTCTCCATGTTACTTACATCCTGAATGACAGATATGAGGATACCAACACCGGGTTTTCATTGCTGCTGACACGGGCCGCTAACGAAGGAGCCGGGTTCATAAAATTTGATGCCGATGTGGTGTTTACCCCCGACATTCTGAGCCGTTTAATAGCCGACACCGCAGACACTGCGCTTTGCATAGACCGGAATATCAAGCTTGAGGCTGAAGAGATAAAGGTCGTTGTCGACAAAGACTGGCGCATTCTTAAAGCCAGTAAAACTGTCGATCCCAATATTGCGGTGGGTGAATCCATAGGGATAGAGAAAATAAGCGCCTCAACGGCAACGCTGTTGTTCGCTGAACTTGGTGCAATGATGACCCGAGAGACCCATCACCAGGACTATTATGAAGCCGCTTACGAACGCCTTATGACTCTTGATGTAGCATTTCATGCGGTTGACATCACGGGACTGGATTGGGTTGAGATTGATACCTATGACGATTTTATTGAGGCAAATCGAATGTTCACGCATCCCGTCCCCCTCATTGCTCAAGTGCACGGGCACCTTTTGCACACTTCCGCCGACTCTCTAGGGTTTTAAATAATTGAAGACGTGAGTCCATTGCCCGCCCCCCACGCGGGCAATGTATTACCCGTAGTGATTTTCGATATATGCCTGTTGAAATCGGCTGTAAAACCAAATTAATTACATAGTCTATAAACGCAGCAATAGGAAAAGCCTAAAAAAAAAGCTGGCTAAAGTGAAGACTTCTGTAACAGCGAATGATAACGACCTGTGATCGACCTTGAACCCAAGTGACACGTAATAGGTTCCCCTCGACAATTCAATATTCAGAGGCTGATCAATATCCAGAGGCTGGCAGGTATTCGTCAAAGACCAGTCCAGGCCCTTAACCTTTGGATAATTATCTCCATGCAGTAGGCGCCGCCGGTAAGGACCGTGGCGTTGCCATCACCAACTGGCACCCCCAAACGAAACACTTGTCAGGCCATTTGGCGACCATAGCTGTCACAGTGGCGATAGCTATCTTGTTTGTAAAAAAGAGCTGACCGATAGCCCAAAGGTTAAGGCCTTTTACAAGTGTATAATGAAGGTGTTGGCTAAGGAAACTAAGAAGAAGGCTCTGTAGATTGTAGCGATATCCAAAAACCAAAAAAGCCGCTGAAAAGCGGCTTTTGAAACGATGGCGACCCCTACGGGATTCGAACCCGTGTTGCCGCCGTGAAAGGGCGGTGTCCTAGGCCTCTAGACGAAGGGGTCATCTATCGGTGAGCAAGTAATTACCCATTTAGCTGACCCAATGCAAGCCCCTTTTATCAACAAATATGATTTTTTTTGATTTTTAGACCAAATATATTATTTTTCTCGATTCTTACTTTAAAATCAGAGACCTAAGAGAGAAATTTATTTTTATCATGCGCTTTAAAAATATCAATTTATGGAAATTTCTCGAATCGCGCATAGTTAATTCATCAATTAAACCAATTGCCGGGAATGGACTACGAAAACAGACCACCCTAGAGACGAGGAACCTATTGAAACTAACATTAATAGGTGTAAATTCCAATTTTACTAACACTGAGTTAATAGTTAGATGCTATATATAAAACGGATCTTGAAGGTTTAAGCCACCCTTCACCAGAAACTTCTCTCAGCTTAAGCTCGCCGGAGACAGAATATGAAAAGTCTTACCGGTAAAGTATGTTTAAAGGCAATAATTGTCGCTATTACATGCTTTATATCTCTCTCAGTCAGAGCAGGAGAAAAAACACTAAAAATAATGGCAGTGCACTTCCCCCCTTATGAGTTCGAAACTCCTGTGGATGGCTTAAAGGGTTGTGACGTTGAAGTGGTCGAAGAGGTTTTTCGGCGTATTGGGGTAAATACCCAAATAGTGTTTTCACCTTGGGCACGAGCGCTTGAGACTGTTATAACTGGCCAAGAAAACGCTCTTTTGAGTTGTGGGTATAATAAGGAGCGTGATGAGAGACTCTATCTTTCAGATCCCATAAGTGTCGGTACTCATGGTTATTTCGTACGTGAAGATTACTCTGGCCCCTTATTTAACTCCGTAGAAGAGTTTCGGGGCCATAATATCACAGCAGTTCTTGGTTACTCTTCTCAGAAAGAACTTGAAGAGCGCGGCATTAATCACACAACAGCACGTACTGATAAAATTGCTCTCAATATTCTTATGGCTCAACGTGTCGATGTATTCTTCGGGACGTTAGAAGCAAATATATTTATCGCTAAGCAAAATGATCTTAGCCACAAATTGAAGCATTACCCGCTTTATTCAAAGAATTATCACCTGTGTTTCAGTAAAAAGTGGGATCGTGCCAGAGAAATCTTATCTCAGTTTAACCACAGTCTTGCTCAAGTGAGGGCTGACGGTACCTACGATGCTATCCACGATAAATACCGTTAAAAACGGTTATAGAATTTACACACCACGGAGATAAAAACATGAGACAACTACTCAATAGTTTTTTTACAATCTTCTTCACGTTTGGTCTTCTCTTCTTCTCCTCTAAAACCTTATGGGCAGAATCTGTTGTCATTTCTGCTACAGATTATCCTCCTTATGAATTTGCAAACCCAGAGGGTGGATTACGCGGATTTGATGTTGAGGTCACTGAGGCCGCTTTTGAGCGGGTTGGTTTTTCTTCAGAATTCAAATTTTTCCCATGGAAACGCGCTCTGGAGATGACGAGGCAGGGAAATTTCACTGGCATACTTTCCTGTAACTATAATGACAAACGTGCACAAACTTTTTTCTTTTCAACTCCCATAAGTAGATCAACAGACGGCTATTTTGTCCGTAAAGACCACAAAGGATATGAACCATCCAGCTTTGAGGGTGCAAAGGGTATTCGGGTTGGTGCTATTCTTGGTTGGGTACAAGGTAAGTTATTAACCGAGGGGGGAGCCAATGTCGTTGAATATAGATCTGAGGAATTGGCCTTTAGAGATTTATTGAAAGGCGTCGTTGATTACATTTTGCTAACTCGAGAGGGGTCAGGGTTTCGTGCTATGCAACTGGGTATTTCAAATAAAATTCGCTTTCTCAAAGTTCGGGAGAAAAGCCTCTATCTTTGTATCAGTAAGAAATGGCCAAACGCCGAACAAATTACTCAAAAATTCAATGAAGGACTGGCTGCCATCCAAGCGGATGGAACTTATGATGCTATCCATTCAAAGTACAGATAACCAGAGGCCGGACACTTGTCGAAAAAAGACGATGTAGGCCTCCCGCTTAGGGATCGGATTGCCTATAAACAGACTCAGTTTGTCGTATTGTTGGCCTTTGGACTGGGCCTATTGTTCAGCCTGTCCCAAATCTACGTCGATTACCTGAAACAAACCAGCGCGCTACCCGATACCATCCTCCAAGTCGTAAGCACAATAAAACAGCCCGCGGCCGAAGCTGCATTTCACCTTGATCCAGAACTGGCCAAACAAGTGGGAAGCGGTCTATTCGAATACACGCCGATATTTAAAGTAAGGATTGTTGGTGATTTGGGAAACAACCAAACCTCGGATGATCTGGTGTTCATGGAACGTCCCCTTCAAACTGGCCCCTATCATTGGCTTTCAAGTTTGTTATTCGGAAATCAACAAATACATGAAGTATCTCTGTTCATGCCAGATAACCCCGTAGACAAAGTCGGGGTTCTGACCGTTGTTGCTGAACCCTACCTGGTGGCCAGTGCTTTTATAGACAGATCGATTAATGTTCTCCTCTTTGGTATTTTTCGAACTGGTATATTTGCCCTGTTTATCCTGTTCTTCTTTTATTACACAGTTACAAAGCCACTAACTAAATTGAGCAATAGTCTGTCGGAAATTAATCCAGAAAAACCAACTCAAAAGCGGCTATCCTTGCCAAAGCACCACGAAAAAGATGAATTCGGCATGTTAACAAAAAGTGCCAACAGCTATTTAACCGCTGCAGAACAACATCTGTCCCGACGAACTGAAGCAGAACGTGCCCTAAAGGAGGCCAATGAAGAGCTAGAGGAAAGAGTAGCCGAAAGAACGTCAGAGCTGGAAGCAAAGTCGAAAGATCTAGCCATCGTAGCTGAGAACTTATTGACTGCGCACGCTGAATTAGAAGAACTGAATGCACAAAAGGATAAATTCTTTTCGATTATTGCTCACGACTTGAAGGGACCATTTAATGCTCTGCTTGGCTATGCCAGCCTGTTATCAGATAAGGACCGAGACCTTGATCGCACAAAGATGGTCGAATATGGAAGTGCTGTATACAAATCTGCTGAGTCTGTGTTCCGGTTACTGGAAAACTTACTTGAGTGGTCGCGCTTGCAAATGGGACATATGGAGTTTAACCCCGGTTTTGTAGATCTTCAGGAAATCATCGACACGAATTTAGAGTTATTTACACCGATCGCCGAAAAAAAAGAGATTCAATTATCTGGATACGGAGAACCAGCCGTTGACGTATTCGCAGATAAGCACATGGTGAGCGCCGTAGTCCGTAACCTTATTAACAATGCCATTAAATTCACCCCTGTTAAGGGTAAGGTTACCATCAGTGTCCGACGTCACGACAAATGGGCAGAGGTAGAGATTTCCGACACTGGAGTTGGCATCCCTGCCGACAAAGGAGAACGTTTATTTCGTGTCGACCAAAAGACATCGACCACGGGCACAGGTGGCGAAACCGGGACTGGTCTTGGCCTCCCCCTCTGTAAAGATTTAGTTGAAAGGCAGGGGGGGCAAATCCAAGTGGAAAGTACACAGGGCGAAGGGTCAACCTTCAGTTTCACCCTACCTCTTCATAATCCATAAATTTCATACCTAAAGCTTACGACTTACAAGAATAGTGCTTTAGGAACGTCAGGAATCAAAAAAGCCGCTGAAAAGCGGCTTTGAAACGATGGCGACCCCTACGGGATTCGAACCCGTGTTGCCGCCGTGAAAGGGCGGTGTCCTAGGCCTCTAGACGAAGGGGTCATCTATCGGTGAGCAAGGATTTACCTATTTAGCTGACCCATTGCAAGCCTTGAATTTCGATTCTACATGTTTTTTTAATTCTCGGTGCTCGCAAGGTTCAAAATAGAGTCTTTTTGGGCCACCGGAACACCCCCAATTTCTTTGACCAACTTCTCCATCATCGCAATACCAAAATCTTCGTAGGTTGTCGCGGTTTGTACGAAAGCCCCGGTTCCCCCGATAACAAACTTCTCATAATACCGATCGATAAAAGGATCTTCATTTACGATTGTAAGGCCATTAATAACAATTCCCTGAGCCGTCGATTGATTACGGACCAATTCAGGAGGCGCGCCCTGATTTGAGCGCCCATCGCCAGAAATATCAATAACTTTCCGCGCACCAATATAGTTATTTACTTCCATTTGTCTTGTTGAATAGGTAATGGCGCCCCCAATCGAAGTCCCGCCGCCAAATATAAATCGCGGCGTTTCATCGACAAGATCAGCAAAGGCCAACGCACTTTTTTCATCTGTAATCAGGTGCCAATCCACAGCAACTTTTTGAAGCAGATTATTCGCCCATTGAATAACAGCAACCGCGACGCCTCTATCACCTGATACCGCAATTGCCTGTATGACCTGAGGTTCCCGAAAAGCTTGCGCTATTCCCCGCATCTGAAGATCAAATTCCTGCGCGGAGACACTGGTTGATGCATCAACAGCAAGAACAAGCTCCAGATCCACATTAAGTTTATCTTGAGCAAAAACTTGGGAATTATTGAAAATAACAACTGAAATAATAGACAACATAAAAAAGGCAGAAAAAAATCTGCCTAAAAATCTCATCTTTATATATTCGAACGAGTAGCTCATACAAATACCCTAGCGATTAATTATTGCCGCGTCTTCAATTATCATTTGAACACCGTCGGGCCCAGACCAGGTATCTTTTTTTAACTTCCCGCAAATATGTAACGGCAAGCCGCCCGTATTTAGTAAAACCTGTCCCAGCTCACTATCGAGAGACCTAAAGGAAATCCCCTTAATCGTGCGGCCATCAGAACCGCTCAGAATACATCGAACATGATTTTCACCGACTATTCCAGGCCTCAATACGCGCACCGATGGCAGAACAAACCGCGGCTGAGGGTTTCCCATGCCAAAGGGCCCACAGGATTCCAAAAGATCAATCAGCTCACCAGTTGCGCTTCCGGGTTGAAGCGCGCCATCAATACCAAGTCCTGGCACGAAAGAGGCTTGATCCATTGCAACAAAAAGACGTTCGTGAAGAAAAGCACAAAGTTCATTGTAACGCTCTTTTCGAACGGTCAGGCCAGCTGCCATCGAATGCCCGCCGCCATTTTCCAATATGCCTGCTTGACGCGCGGCAATGATCGCAGCTCCGAGATCAACCCCTGGCACAGAGCGGCCTGATCCTTTCCCTACACCATTTTCATCGAAAGCAATGACAAAAGAGGGTAAGTTGTAGCGATCTTTCAATCTGCTGGCGACAATGCCAATAACACCTGGATGCCAGCCGTCTCCAGCCACAAGAACACAGCCGCTTAATAAACTCTCATCTCCTACGGCACCCAGGGCTTGGTCGAGGACTTCGCCTTCAATGTTCTTACGGTCCGTATTGTATTCTTCAAGCTGTTTGGCAATGCTCTCAGCTTCTTCTGTGTTATCAGTAGAAAGAAGTTTTGCCCCCAGCCACGATTGCCCGACACGCCCTCCTGCATTGACCCTAGGCCCCAACGTATAACCGAGGTGGCCGCTATCTGGACGTTCAGAAAGTTTGGCGACATCTGACAAGGCAACAATGCCAGGATTTTGTCTTTTAGCGAGGATTTTAACACCCTGACTTACATAAGCTCTATTCAAGCCAGCAAGAGGCACAACGTCGCACACGGTACCAAGAGCCACTAGATCTAACAAATTCATCAAATTAGGCTCAGGCATTCCTTTTTTGGAAAACCATTGAGCGTCACGTAGGCATCTGTTTAAAGCGACAAGAACAAGGAAAACAACACCAACGGCAGCAAGAGATGAAAACTCACGGGTTTCGTCTTGCCTATTTGGGTTCACCACGGCAACAGCAGGAGGAAGATTTGCTTCTGCTTCATGGTGATCTATCACCAACACATCTAAATTGGCATCTCTCGCTCCTTCGAGAGCTTCAAAGGCTGAAGTACCACAATCAACAGTAATTACCAGAGAACAGCCTTCTTTTTGTAACTTAAGTAAAGCAGGAAGGTTGGGTCCGTAACCTTCGCTTACACGGTCGGGAATATGGACATATAGATTAAAGCCAATACTTTTAAAGTAACGTATTAATAAAGCGCTAGAAGTTGCTCCATCAACATCATAATCCCCAAACACAGCAATCTTTTCTCCCTTGTTAATAGCAACAAGAATGCGTGCAATTGTATCGTCCATACCTTTTAAGTCAGAAGGGTTTGGTAGCCAGTCTCGAAGGGTCGGTTTTAAATAAGCTTCTGCATTTTCAAAGCCGACACCACGTGCAGCAAGCAGTCGTCCAATAATCTCAGGAAGCCCCAATCGTTGGCTTAAAGCCAGTGCTGTCCTTTGATCCTTAAGTCGTTCTTCCCATCGCTTACCTGTAACGGAACTCTCAACACCAAGGAAAATATCACGATTGTTGTCGGACATATTTGCATCACCACTTTATCAAAGCATCTTTGAGAACAGCCTACTGCTCTACCCCCAAAAAACAAGAGGCGCCTTATAGGCGCCTCTGTCACAATTAATTGAGTTTGGGATACTAAACACCCAAATTGTCGTACCACGTTTTGCGGTAGAAGTTATGGGTCGCATCGACAACACGAGAAGTCCCGGTTTTAGACCGCATAACGATTGATTGTGTCGTTGCACCACCTTTATAACGACGCACGCCTTTTAGAAGGCTACCATCTGTTACACCTGTAGCTACAAACATCACATCGCCTTTGGCAAGCTCATTGATTTCGTATTTGCGATCCAAGTCTTCAATTCCCCAGCGCTTAGCGCGGGCAACTTCATCATCGTTTCTAAATAGTAGACGACCCTGGAATTGTCCGCCAGTACAACGCAGTGCTGCAGCAGCCAGTACGCCCTCAGGGGCACCACCAGCCCCCATATAAATGTCAATGCCGCTGTCAAAGCTGCTGGTTGCCAGTGCACCAGCTACATCGCCATCACCGATGAGGACAATACGCGCACCACATTCACGCACTTGAATAATTTTTTCTTCGTGGCGTGGACGATCCATGATGCAAACCACAAGATCACTTACGTCAGTCTTTTTAGCTTTGGCAAGGTTACTCAGATTGTTGAAAACTGTTTCATCAAGATCAACCACACCTTCGGGTAAACCACCACCAACGGCAATTTTGTCCATATAGGTGTCAGGAGCGTTCAGGAAGTTACCAGATTCAGCCATGGCAATAACACACATCGCATTAGGACCGCCCTTGGCTGTCAAAGTAGTCCCTTCAAGAGGATCAAGGGCGATATCAATGCCCGGACCACCTAAGCCAACTTTTTCACCAATATAAAGCATCGGCGCTTCGTCACGCTCGCCTTCACCAATAACAACAGTGCCATCAATGGCCATGCCATTTAAGGCATCACGCATAGCATTTACAGCAGCCTGATCAGCAGCTTTTTCATCTCCGCGCCCCATTAAACGGGAAGAAGCCAGCGCAGCAGCTTCAGTGACACGTACGGTCTCTAGGGCCAGGTTGCGTTCCATATCTTTGTCCTCTGACTTTGATATTGTTCAATGTTGAACAGTTTATAACTTTCAGACGCTCTCTTAAAGAGAGACAATCCGGATCATATTTGGAGTTTCAAGTACACAGTCGAGCTGCGATATTTTTTCAAGTGATCTGGTCATTGCAGTTTCTACAGTTGCCTGGGTCGTTATGACAAGAGGAACCGCTTTTCCAGGATTTGATTCGTGTTGCAAGAGTGATTTTACTGAAATATTTTCATCCTTAAGAATATTGGATATATCAGCGATCACACCAGGACGGTCTTCAACATTCAGTCTTAAATAATAAGAACCTTCACGCTTCTCAACCGGCTGTGCCAGTGGCTTTTCGAGGCCAGAAGCTGGAACGCCAAATGTTGGAAGTATAGTACCGCGTGCGATATCAACCAAATCCGCAACAACAGCCGAAGCAGTTGGCCCGCCGCCGGCACCAGCACCTTCGAATACAGTAGTTCCGACGTGATTACCATTGCACACTACAGCATTAAGAACGCCCTCTACAGAGGCTATTGGCTGGCCTTTTTCGACCATGCACGGGTGTACACGTTGGTCAATACCATGCTCTGTTTTCCGGGCAATACCGAGTAGTTTGATACGATAACCGAGCTCATCCGCGTTGATAATGTCCTGCGCAGAGATTTTTCTGATGCCTTCGATGTAAACGGCATCAAAATCAACTTCAGTACCAAAAGCAACCGAGCTTAAAAGCGATAATTTATGCGCGGCATCCACGCCATCGACATCAAAACTTGGATCAGCTTCGGCATATCCCAGCTCTTGTGCTTCAAAAAGGACCTCTTCAAAGTCTCTTCCGGTTTCACGCATGTTCGTGAGAATGAAGTTACATGTACCGTTTAGAATGCCATAAACCAGATCAAATGAATTCGCAGACAAACCTTCGCGAAGTCCCTTGATTACCGGTATGCCACCTGCAACTGCTGCTTCATAACAAAGGGCAACACCAGCTTCTTCAGCCTTTAAAGCAAGCTCAGTACCATGATGCGCAAGCAAAGCCTTGTTGGCCGTAATAACGTGGCGGCCTTTTGCAATGGCAACTTCAACCACCTCTTTGGCAATGCCTTCAGAACCACCAATTAGTTCCATAACAACGTCTGCGTCACACTCAGTCGCCATTTTAACGGCGTCGTCATAAAACACCATATCGCTCATATCGAAATCACGATTTTTTTTGCTGCGGGCTGAAACCGCAACAATGGACATGGAACGTCCCGTTCGTTGAGAAAGAACTTTAAGGTTTTCCTGAATGAGTTTTACAGTTCCAGTACCTACAGTACCTAACCCAGCGATTGCTATCTTAAGAGGTTCACTCACGTTTTATTTCCGCTTACTTATCTGTTCGAGGATACTATCTTTTTTCTGCATCATAGCTTTAATATTTTTAACAGCCTGACGGGTACGTTGTTCATTTTCCACCAAGCCAAGCCGGACATAACCTTCACCATATTCTCCAAAGCCGACACCCGGAGCGACAGCTACATTAGCATGCTCTAGGAGTAATTTGGAAAATTCCATCGATCCGAGATGTGCGAACTCTTTAGGTAGTGGAGCCCAGGCAAACATTGTCGCTGGAGGGCTTGGAATATCCCAACCAGCAGATGCAAGACCCTTTATCAGAACATCACGTCTGCCGCGATATCTATCGCGCATTTCGTCGATGCAATTTTGAGGTCCGTTCAAAGCGGCTACGGCAGCAACCTGTATTGGTGTAAAGGCACCGTAATCAACGTAGGATTTCACACGGGTAAGTGCTGCGATGAGTTTTTTATTACCTGAACAAAACCCAACGCGCCATCCTGCCATCGAATAGGTTTTGCTCATTGAAAGGAATTCAACAGCGATGTCTTTGGCCCCAGGCACCTGTAGAATAGATGGTGGAGGAGTATCCCCGAAATAAACCTCAGCATAGGCCAAATCAGAAATTATATAAATTTCATGCTTACGGCAAAAATCAACAATTTCTGCGTAAAAATCGAGATCTACGACTTCTGCAGTTGGATTTGAGGGGTAATTGAGAATGATAGCCAGCGGCTTTGGAACGGAATGTCGAACAGCTATTTTCAACTGTTCCATAATGCTACTGCCCTGCGAGCCCCCTTGCTCCCCAACGGGCATGGAACGGATAGCTGCACCGGCAATGATAAAACCAAAGGCATGGATTGGGTAGCTTGGGTTCGGCGCCAAAATAATGTCGCCAGGGCTTGTTATCGCTTGAGCAAGGTTTGCAAGGCCTTCTTTCGATCCAAGTGTAACAATCGTTTCTGTTTCAGGGTCGATATCAACACCAAAGCGACGGTCATAATAAGCTGAAATTGCTTTTCGTAAGCCGGGAATACCACGGGAAGTGGAGTAGCCATGTACTCTCGGGTTTTGAACGACTTCCGTTAGCTTATCAATAACGTGTTTGGGCGGTGGCTGATCGGGGTTACCCATTCCAAAATCGATAATGTCCTCTTTCGCCGCTCGCGCCGCTGCTTTTAATGCATTAACTTCAGCAAATACATAAGGCGGCAAACGTTTTATACGGTGAAATTCCTGGTCCATTCTCAACTCTATTGTGATGGTTTCATACAATCTGTTTCAAGAAAGTTATGTTGAAATTTTGATATTTCGGCTTTCTTTTCACAGTCGATCAGCCTCAAAAAAAAAGGCCACGAAGCAGATAGCAGAATACCAGCTCCGTGACCAATGTTTTATGTGCTTTTTTGCATCATAATTTCCAAGGGAAAACCCTAGAAATCCTACTCTTAATTTACATAAATCTCTACGCGACGGTTTCCAGCTTCACCAGTAGGCATAAATTCATGGAATACAGGTTTGCTATCAGATTGAGCATCGGTAATGACCTGACCACCGGGGACGCCTGAATTAAGAAGCGCCCGGGTTACGGCCTCAGCACGTTTACCGGATATTTCATAGTTAACCTGTTGATGACGAAGAGCATCGGTTAACTCTGTACGAGAGCTCGAATGCCCAAGAACTGTAATCGCTCCGCCTCTTTGGCCATAGAGAGCTGCAACATCACGGACAACCTGCATATCCTGGTTATTCAGATTTGAAGACCCATGGGCAAAATAGATAACCGCGACCAACTGCCCTGAAGCTTGCGTTCCATAGGGAGATCCGTATGGGTTTTGCTGTCCATAGGCCTGCTGTTGTCCGTAACCCTGTTGTTGTGCATAAGGCGAGCCCCAACTTGGAGTGTTATAGCTTGGGCCACTATATTGTTGCTGACCGTAAGTCGGCGCTCCATTTGGGAAGGCAGGCGGAAGTACCGCACCTTGAGACGAAATTACCGTTGTTTGCTGCGGTGCTTGTTGAGAAACAGAATTCACAGACTGAGGAACAGACGGAACAGTGCTCAATGGCGCTTCTGGTACTTGTGGTGATGCCGTTGTCGTTACAGAAGGCGCCTGTGGTACAGAGGGCGGTGGTGCAGCAGGTACCAATGTTGACCGCGCGGTCAACGGCTGGTTGCTGTACTCTGCGTTATCCCGATCAGCAACGAGGCCTTCGGTAACTTGATTTTTATAATCACCAGGTGTCGTTTGCGGAGATTCGCCAGGAACACTGGCAAGGTTTGGAAAACCTTCAGCAGGAACAACATTCTCTGCATTGGTAACCTGCGTGGGTTGTTCGGGTTCGTCACTATCAAACCATGCGACTGGGTTTGCCCAGTCGGGTGTAGAAGAACAAGCGGCCAAAAGCAGAGGTAGTGCAAGCACTCCCGCTAACCGACCTTTTCCCCCAATACGATACAAACTACTTTTTTTCTGCTCAGGCATACGTTTGTCCTTGGCCATAACTAAGACCGTTCCCCCCATGTAAACGTCAAATAAATCGGGGCATGCACATCAGGATTACAACTGAATTGATGTACACGCGAACGATATTGACCTCACTTGTTGTTCTTTTATGCTTCCAGCTGTAACAATGGGTGTATAACATTGAAAGAGCAACAAGGCGATATACGATTCAACAAAAAGACCAAACAGATCATAGGGAAGGCTGAATGGCCGATCAACACCCAGAGGGAATAAATATGCCTGAACCCACAGAAATTGCCGAAACAATGGCCGCAATTTCTGAAAAATCTCAGGAAATGGTACAAAGCTTTCTTAAAAAACAAAGCGAGCAAAGCCTAGACAAAGACCCGGATCCTATGCGTATAGGCCAGGCATTTTGGGAAATGTCACAACGTTTTTGGGCTGATCCCGACAAAGCGATCAAACTACAAACTGAATTATGGCAGGGATATAGTAATCTCTGGCAAGAATCTGCGCATAAATTTTTTTCTCCACAAGAAAATGTTCCAGATAGAGAATCGTCTTCGCCCGCCAAAAGCAAAGATCGACGATTTAAAGATGATGCCTGGGAAGACAATCCATTCTTTAATTTTATAAAGCAATCCTATCTATTAACCGCAGATTCTATCCACAAATCCGTCAAAGAGGTTGAGGGGCTAGATGAAAGTCATGCCCTGAAAGTTGATTTTTATACCAAGCAATTTCTAGATGCCTTATCTCCCAGTAACTTTTTGATGACCAACCCACAGATTCTAAAGGCTACGGCAGAATCTGGTGGTAAAAATCTTTTACAAGGGTTGGAAAATTTAATAGCAGACCTTGAAAAAGGTCGCATTAAAATGACTGATGAAGACGCCTTTACCCTAGGGGAAAATATTGCGACCTCTCCGGGTGAAGTAATCTACCAAAATAAATTGATGCAACTCATTCAATATGCACCCACGACCAAACAAGTGCATACGCGCCCCCTTATGATCATCCCTCCCTGGATTAACAAATTTTATATTCTCGACCTGAAGGAAAAGAACTCGTTTGTGAAGTGGGCGGTAGCCCAGGGCTTTACTGTCTTCATGATATCCTGGATCAATCCAAACGCCGAACTCGCAGAGAAATCATTTGAAGATTATATGATTAATGGCCCCCTCGCCGCTCTTGATGCCGTTGAACAGGCAACAGGGATCAAGGAGGTTAATGCTATAGGCTATTGCCTTGGCGGGACCCTTCTTGCCTCAACCCTCGCTTACATGGCAGAGAAAAAAGATAACCGTATTAAAAGCGGGACCTTTTTTGTCACCATGACGGACTTTGAAGAAGCGGGAGAACTCCGCGTTTTCATTGATGAAGATCAAATGGTCGGTTTAGAAAAACGTATGTCTGATCAAGGCTATCTTGATGGATCAGAAATGGGGACGACGTTTAATATGTTACGATCCAACGACCTTATTTGGTCGTTTGTTGTAAATAATTACCTGCTTGGAAAAACACCCTTCCCCTTTGATTTACTATATTGGAATTCTGATACCACTAGAATGCCGGCGAAAATGCATAGTTTCTACCTAAGAAACATGTACCTGGATAATAAACTGGCAAAACCAGGAGCCATCGAACTCAATGGTGTTCCGATTGATCTAGGCAACATCAAAGTGCCGACCTTTATGATTTCTGCAAAAGAAGATCATATTGCTCCTTGGAAATCCACTTACGCCAATACGCAACATTTTTCAGGTCAGAAAGAATTCGTTCTCGCTGCTTCAGGGCACATCGCGGGAATCATCAATCCTCCTTCTGCTGGTAAGTATTCACATTGGATTAACAAAGAAACCCCTGAAAACCCAGATGAATGGCTCGAAAATGCGGTCGAACATCAAGGGTCCTGGTGGTCACATTGGGCGCAATGGGCAAAGAAAAAAAGCGGAAAACTTGTTCCCCCACGAGCCCCAGGTTCTGATGCTTTAAAACCTATCGAACCCGCACCAGGCAGTTACGTCAAAATTAGATAAGTAACTAATCGAGTAACTTTAAAGACAAAGCCTATTCGGGTCTCCCCCCTAAATAGGCTTTGTCAGTTTTCTGTCAGACAAACCAGTTATCAAGCATCTATGCTCAATAACTGTAAATACCGCTTTCTTAAAACTTCAACCGCAGTCTTTGTTATGACTACGGTCTTAAACGCCTGTGTCATTTCTTCTCCCTTAACAGACCACACACAACAGCTCCCCAAAGCCCCTAAAGGCTGGACAAGTGATACTTGGACAGCATCAACAGGTGATCGGGTAGATAGAACACCTGGACTTCAATGGTTTTCAGGAATTGAGAAGGTTGAACTTATCGGCTTTGTAACAGAAGCACTTGTGAACAATCCCGAAATCATGGCGGCAACAGCGCGCTTCGATCAGCAAAAAGCCGACTTAGATGCCCAAGATGCCGCTTTTTTCCCAAGTCTCGACTTTTTATCCAACGCGAGCAGAACAAAAAGCTCGACCAAAGACTTGGATGGTAAACGCATAAAAAACTACGACAACAGCTTTCAACTAGAAGCAAAGGTCTCTTGGGAAATAGATGTTTGGGGCCGAATTCGCTCTGCTTCTGCGGCATCACAAAGCGAACTCTATCAAAGAGAAACCGATCTTAAAAATGCCAAACTTTCCATAGCAACAAGAGTAGCCCAGCAGTGGTTTGAATTAATTGCCTTATCTCAACAAGAAGTCGTTGCAAAAAACCAGCAACAAAACCTCGCTCAAATCGTAGAAAGAACATCAAATCGCTACAATGCGGGACTTGCAAACGTCCTTGATCTTCGCCTAGTTGAAACTGATTTATCTAACGCTACTGCAACACTGACTTCTCGGACAGATCAGCGAACCAAGGCTTCAAGAAAGCTAGAAATATTGCTTGGTCGCTACCCATCAGCACAAATATTCACAGAAAAAGAAATGCCTATTATAAATCGAGAATTCAACAGAGGTATCCCGAGTAACCTATTGAAAGACCGTCCAGACTTAATTGTCGCTGAACAAAAAATTGTTGCTGCTAACTATCGTGTGAATGAAGCAGAAGCCAACCGCCTTCCGAGTTTATCTCTTACTCAATCAACCTCGTATCGAAATAAAAAACTAAAGGATATTTTTGATCCCTCTAGCCTTATAGCTTCTATTGCAGGCGGCATAATCCAACCTGTGTTTGATGGCGGACGACGCGCCTCAATTGTGCAACAACGAGTAGCTGTCAGAGATGAACAGGTTGCAGATTATATCGCAATTGTTCTCAAGGCTTATCAAGAAGTTGAAGACAACTTAACCAGCGACGTTCTATTGGGCAGACAGGAGTTGCAACTTTCTAAAGCCTCCAGAGATGCAGCCGAGAGCGAAAGATTATCCCAGGAAAAATACTTTAATGGTCTTATCTCCACTCTAGACTTACTACAAGCGCAGCAAAGGCTCTTTGTTACGAAGTCTCGCCTCATTAATATTCAAAAACAGCGATTGCAGACAAGAGCAACCCTCTACCTGGCTTTGGGTGGCCAAACTATTCCCCTCTCGAGAACAACCCCTCTTGCCTCTGCCCCTTCAATGACGGGAGGAGAATAACGATGCCTGAACGACAAACCAATAGAACCAAGACTCTACTTCAGTTTGCAATCCCAATTTTGCTACTATGCATCACTATTGGAGTAATGTTTAATGTGGATGATAGCGACAATACGGAGCATATAACCCAGACCACAAATCCAGTTACCCCCTTACTTCCAACAACGGATATAAGGTCAAAAATTGATAACATTACTATTCAAACACAAGGGGTAGTAAAGCCGTACCACAAAATTAATATCATCACACAAGTAGCTGGAATTATTAACAAAACTTCTGCCAATTTCAAACCTGGAGATCGATTTTCAAAAGGCGACTTTCTATTTCAAATTGATCAACGCGATTACAAATTGACCCTAACCAGAGCGCAGGCAGATGTTGCCACCGCGGAACAAAAACTTATTCGCGAACAAGCCGAATCAAAGCTTGCCAAGACAGATTGGAAAAAATACGGGCAAGGTAAACCATCCCCCCTATCCTTGCGCCTACCGCAAATGCGCGAAGCACAAGCAAGGCTGGATGCCGCCCGCGCTGAACTTAAGAAAGCTCAACTAAACTTGGCACGAACAACTCATAAGGCTCCTTTTGATGGCGTTATTAAAAAGGTTTCGACTGAAACGGGCCAATTCGTTTCAACTAACGCCTCTGTTATAGAGATCTTTTCCGACCAAAAATTTGAAATCAGACTTCCTGTTAGCAGGAAACAGTTGGAATACCTCCCTGTTTCCAAAGACGGAAACATAGAGGGTACAGTCTCCTTTACTGACCCACAAAGACAGGCCGTTAAAAAGTGGTTTGGTAAAATTCTCAGGCTTGAAAAGGAACTCTTAACCGGAACCAATCAATACATATTAGTCGCTGAGATATTAAACCCTAACCCTAATGCCAATTCGCCAACAGCCTTGCTTTCGGGGACATTTTTAAAGGCTGAAATTACATCAAAAAACATAACAAACCTTTATAAAATTCCAAGAAGCGCCCTCTACCTGAATGATAGCATACTGGTTGTAGATCAACTAGATTTTGTATCCAAAGTAAATATTGAAATTATCAAAAAACATAATGATTATATATACGTTACAGTACTACTCTCACCCAGCACTCGAATAATCACAAAACCACCTGAAATTTTTATTGAGGGCATGAAAATTCGCACCAATTCGAATGGTGCGACCGATATGCTGCTATCCATAAAAGATTTAGAAAAGAAGGACGTTCAGTTAGGCGATCGCTATCTTGCAAGCGGCCAATATCAAGGATCAGGTGCTCCCCAGATTAGAGGACAAATCAATGAATAGTATTATTCGTTGGTTCACCCTTAACCCCGTATCAGCAAACCTCCTTATGTTACTTATAATACTAGGAGGCCTGATCTCTTTACCTAATGTTAAAACCCAAATTTTCCCTACCATCAAATTAAACGCTGTTGATATAAGCGTCGACTATCGCGGTGCGGCACCACAGGCCATAGCACAAAACATTTCGCTCCCAATCGAAAATGCCCTCAAAGATTTACCTGGCATTAAAAACATCTACTCCTTTGCCGTAGAAGGTAATGGGACAACATCCGTATTCTTCTATTCTAATGTCGACCTGCAAGATAAAATTACAGAAATTAAAAATAGAATAGACAGCTTGAATTCACTTCCCACAGGAAGTGAACGTCCCAGAATTTCTAAAACTGATGAAAAAGACCGTATTATAGATATCGCAATTCATGGTGATACCAATCTAGAAATACTGACACGGGTTGGTGAAAATCTACGCAATACATTATTACGAGAAACATCCCTCAGTGATATCAAACTTTTTTCTGCCCCCCCTTTAGAATTGGTCATTGAAATATCCTCAGAAAATTTAAGGCGGACAGGTTTAACCTTTTCTGAAATCGCAAACACAATAAGAGCATCCTCTATAGACATTCCTGCTGGATCCATTGGGCAAGCCGGCAACCAATTGACGATTAGAGGCAATAACCGCGCCTTCACCCCTATACAATTCGAAACGATCCCTCTCATAAGTAAAATAAACGGTGCAAAGTTGTTACTTGGGGAGATCGCCGCAATAAGTACCCTCAGAAAGGAAGAAAAATTCTCCAGCCGATTTAATGGTCAAAACGCAAGTGGCCTGGAGGTTTTTATTGATGATAACCAGGACATGCTTAACGCAATCCAAGAGCTAAAGTCAAAGGTTCAGGAAATACAATCAACACTGCCTGAAGGTATCACGGTCACTCTGTGGCTTGATGACAGTCAGGATATCGCGCAGAGATTATCAATGTTGGTGGATAACGGCATAATGGGTTTAGGGCTCGTATTCATTCTATTGGTTTTGTTCCTAAGAGTGAGCCTCGCGTTTTGGGTTTGTGGTGGCATCGTGATTTCTTTTACTGGCGCCTTTTGGTTGTTACCGATACTGGATGTTTCCCTCAATCATATATCGACGTTTGCCTTTCTTTTGATCCTCGGCATTGTAGTCGATGACGCCATTGTCATTGGTGAGAGCATTTATAATCAGCAGTCTAAACTTGGCGTAAGCGCCAAAACGGCATATCTCGGCATAAAAGATGTTTGGAAACCTGTTTTCTTAGGGGTGATTACAACCATCGTAGCTGCCACCCCTGGCTTACTTTTTAAAAGTATAATTGGTAGTTTTCTCTATGATATATCCGTAATCATCGTCGTCGTTCTAAGCTTTTCACTTATCGAATCATTTTTCATCCTACCCGTCCATCTCGCCTATCCCCTTAAAGGTTTTAAGTTTCTTGCCTTTTTAACAAAACCCATTTCATTGCTTAGGCATGCATTTCAAAAGACATTACGTCGATTTATTTACGGTACGTATAGGAGCGTTCTTCATCAGGCACTTATCTGGCGATATACAACTTTATCTATATTTCTTGCCATGGCAGCCCTATCCGCTCATCTCGTAACTTCGGGGAGTGTGCCAGTTCAAATATTTCCTAATATGGCTGAGGGGCAAATCGTTGCCCATATCTCTTTAAACAAAAACAGTACAGATGACCTGCTTACGAATACGATGGAACGGCTTGAGACCTCATTTAAAGCTGTTCAACAAGAAATTAAACTTCCAAGAGATGAAAACGGTATCCCCTTAAAGGTCATAAAAAATTATGCCTCTTATATTACGGGGCAAGAGATTTACATGATCGTTGAGTTGGAAACCCAAATACTTTCCTCTATCCCCGTCGATACGATTATTGCGCAATGGCAGGAAAAACTTGGATCAATTCCCTCTGCCAAAAAAATCCGTTTTTCAGCGAGTGAAAATGGAGCCCCGAACGTGTTATCCTTAAAGATATTTGGCCCAAATGATAAGGTCATCAGAGCAAACATCAAAAAATTAGAACAAAGAATTCTCCAACTGGAAGGCGTCCATAACTTCACCATTACTGTTGGCACGCCTCAAACCGAATACAAAATCAAACTATTACCCGAGGGACAACGCTTGGGCATTACCATGTCTGATATTAGTCAACAGGTAGCAACTGCCTTTCAGGGGGAAAGGTTAGATCGCCTACCGGGGCAATTACAAACGACAGATGTTTTCCTCCGCCTTCCAAAACAAGAACGTCTTCAACTCGAAAACATTGAAGATTTTCCAGTAACAATCAATAAAGGGGTAAAAGTCCCTTTCTCAACAGTCGCTGAATTACAGCAGAACATGACCTCTAGTTATATTGAACGGATAAATGGTCTGCAAACCGCCTCTGTCGATATTCTTTTTAACAAGGAGATTTGGACCCGATTTGAGCTCTTAACCGAAATAGAGAATTCAATAGTCCCTGAGATAAAGGAAACCTCTCCAGAATTTGATTACAAATTATCTGGCGATGCTGAAGAGGAAGACGAATTTACAGGCGAGGCATTGCAACTATATATTCTCTGTTTCTTTATTATCTATGCCCTTCTTGCAATTGGCAGCAATTCATATTTTTTACCCGCTATTATCCTTACGGCAGCCCCCTTTGGTTTAGTCGGGGCGATTTATGGCCATCATCTTTTGGGCTTGGAAATAAGCGCCTTTTCAATCATGGGCGTTCTCGCTGCAGCTGGAGTTGTGATAAACGACAACCTCGTACTGGTTGATAGAATCAATCAGTTAAAAGATAAGGCAATAAGCATAAGAATGGCTGTCAGACACGCCTGTATAAACCGCTTTCGACCCATAATACTGACCTCTCTAACAACCTTTTTAGGGCTATTGCCCATTTTGTTTGAAGGTAGTTATCAAGCACAATTTGTTATCCCTATGGCGATTTCTTTGGCTTTTGGCGTTTTAATAGCAACCTTTGTTACTCTCTTGCTTGTCCCTGCACTCTACGAGATAAGTTTAGACATCAAATCTCTGTATACTTCGGATGGTAACCCTAAAACAAAACTGAAAACAAACCTGCATGAATTTGCAAACCAGGAACCAAACACATGAAAATCCTTCTCGTTGAAGATGATCCCCAACTCGGCGCCAGTTTAGAACGCGCACTTCATCACGATGGTAGTGTTTGTGAATGGGTAAAAACAGCAGAAGATGCAGAACTGGCTCTTGATGTTAGCTTTTTTGACCTCATAATTCTTGACTGGATGCTACCTGATCAACAAGGAATTGATTTTCTAAAAGAGGCCCGAAAAAGAGGTGTAACCATTCCCGTTTTAATGTTAACAGCACGCACAGCTACTTCTGAAAAAATTGAAGGTCTTGATGGTGGAGCAGATGATTATCTTACAAAACCTTTCGATCTTGATGAACTCTTTGCAAGACTGCGCTCTCTTGGAAGACGCCGGGAAGTTAAAGCATCTAGCGAGTTGGTTATTGGAGGCTTGAGGCTCTGTCCTGATCGGCACGAAGTAAGCCTTAACGAGGAAGAAATCCAATTATCCAAGACCGAATTTCTCATTTTACAAAAAATGATGGAAAGCCAAGGTCGATACATATCCAAATCTCAGTTAGAAGAATATGCCTATAATTGGGATAACTGTGTGACACCCAATGCCATTGAAGCCCAGATCTCGCGGTTGCGAAAACGTCTGGGATCAGGTGTGATCACCACATTAAGAGGTGTTGGTTATAAGGTCGAAAAAGTATGAAGTTCTTTTCCCTTAAGAACAGATTTTACATCTTCACCCTAACGATAACTTTCGTGTCATGGATATTAATTTTAGCCGTTGTCATGTTTGGATTGAGAGATCTGATCCTTTCCTTAACAGAAGATTTTCTTGAAGTTCGAAGTGAGTTACTCGCAAGCTCTCTGCCTTTAAGCTATTTTGAAGAAGGCGATCCTGCTTTGGAAAAGTGGCTTGAAACCATCCGCCAAACACCTCCAGATTTTTTAGATACAGGCATAGATTCAGATAGCAGTTATCAAATTTGGTATAAGGGCAAGATCATTGCCAGTTCTTATATAAGTCCAGTCATGCCAGTCCCAACAAAGGAAGGGATCAGCTTCTTTTTCGATGAAGAACAAGACGATGTAATTGTCTGGCAAACTTATGCAAAAAAAATCAAAGGGGTTGATGCTTGGGCCGTGGCAACTGAAGACATGGAGTTTGCATTTGAGGGTAGTATATCTTTTGTCGTTATTACCTTCTTCTTTATCGGCGAAAATTTTCCCCTTATTTATTTGGTACTCCCGTTAAGTTTTATAGCCTTGTTTTGGGGAATTAATAAAAGCCTCAAACCGCTGACCAAGATATCAGATCAATTTGCTGAGAGATCAAAAAACGACCTTATACCCTACTCTGCAAAAGCCATCCCAAATGAAATTCGACCGATAATCGATGCCTTTAATTACAAGCTAGATGTCATTCAACGCAATCAAAGCGAACTTGATGCCTCTTTGGAAAGTGAAAAGCGTTTTACAGCAAATGCCGCCCACGAACTCCTCACCCCCCTTGCAGCCATAAAAACAGAAGCTCAATTACGAGAGCGCCAAACCACGGATCCAGAACAGCAGGAAGGCCTTAGAGCTATTTCCCTTAGGGTGGACAGGGCGACACATACAGTAGAACAGCTTGTAACCCTTGCTCGGTTAGATCCAAAAACTCTACAGGAAAAAGCCAAGGAGATAGATCTCCTTAAAATTGTTCAAAACGTTTCTGCAGATCTTGGTAATAAAATCAAAGCCAAGGCGATAGATTTTGATATTACAGCTTCCAATACAAACAGAATAAATGGTCTGCCGTCTGCTCTGACATTCCTTTGTCGAAATTTAGTTGATAACGCCGTTAGATATTGCTCTGAAGGCGGAATGGTCCGCATTACCATCACTCAGGATGAGAATAGTTTGATTTTGTCGATAAAAAATACTGGGCGGCCTCTTCCCGATTATATGAAAGATTACATCTTTGAACGCTTCGTAAGAGGTGCTGGAGAGCAAGAGACCGGTTCAGGCCTTGGCATGTCCATCGTTAAGCGGGTAGCAGACATACACAAGGCAGAGATCGTTCTCAGTGATCCAGAAGACATGGTCGGTGTACAGGTCGATGTTATTTTCTCTATTAAAGAAAGTGCATAGGAGCAGAACCTAAGTATAGCTTTTACCAAGTTCGGCATAATTTTGTGCAGA
Organism: uncultured Rhodospirillales bacterium; assembly: GCA_913060675.1. Classification (GTDB taxonomy): domain Bacteria; phylum Pseudomonadota; class Alphaproteobacteria; order Kiloniellales; family Kiloniellaceae; genus Kiloniella. Next base: position 7,899 of record CAJXUS010000034.1, on the reverse strand, counting down.
ATACCTTATCCCGTCGAGCTCTTCAGGTTTGAGATCTCTGAATTTCTTGGCAGGGGATCCAGACCATAGCTCGCCAGAAAGAACCACTTTACCTGGGGTCACAAGGGCTCCGGCAGCAACCATCGCATCTGCTTGAACGACTGCGGCATCCATCACCACGGCTCGCATACCAACAAAGGCGTTATCTTTGATCGTACAAGCGTGAAGAAGCGCCATATGGCCAACAGTTACCCCGTCGCCAATAGAAGTTGGCATCCCTCCTCCTGTTATTCTGTAATCCTCGCCTTTACGATCGTGATTTACATGGATCACCGTTCCGTCTTGAATATTGGTATTTTCGCCAATACGAATTGAGTTTACATCCCCTCTTATGACGCAGTTAAACCAAACTGAGGAACCCGGTCCGATCTCAACATCACCAATAATGACCGCATTTTCGGCAATAAAGGCCTCTGGGGAGATTTTTGGGGTGACACCTCTATAGGGCAGAATTATTCCAGACAATGGACTATCCTCTTAAAATATTTACACACTTTAGATTAATTAATTTAGAGATTAACAAATAAACTGTTTTGTACTATAAAAAAATACTTCGCCCTATCTTTACCATTTTTCAACTACCTTGATTCCATATATAAGACTATCAATGTGTTTTACTTTGCTGGAGAGCAGAAAATATGCCTAGTGGCAACAAACGTATCGCTATCTTTGCACTTACAGCCGTCATCGGCTTTGGTACACTAACATTTTCAGTTCCGAGCCAAGCAGGTAATGAACCGCGCTTTTATCAGCAGCAGGTATGCCTCGCCAAGGCTTATACCAAGGTCAATGATTCTCAAAAGTCTGCTTCCCACAAAGCTAAGGCAATAAAATCACGCTCAAAGCTGAGTAGGTCTGGTGTACCAGAATCTCACATCAAGGAATTGGCAAATCGTACTTTGAAAATGCTTCAATTTGGCATCCAGGGTAACCGCGAAGCCAGAGGCCCGCGTCTCTGCCAGCAATGGTATCCAATTGGATAATTCTAGATTATTCAATTTAAAATAATGATTATAAAAAAAGGACGATTTATTCGTCCTTTTTTACATCAGATTTTACAAAAGATATTATAGGCCAGCATCTTCTGGAAGGCCGAGCATTAAGTTCAAGTTCTGCACAGCCGCACCAGATGCCCCCTTGCCCAAATTATCCAATCGGGCGATGAGAACTGCCTGACCAGCTTGATCATTTGCATAAACAAACAACTCAAGCTCATTTGTTCCGTTCAAGGCATCAGGCCGTAAAAACAGGTTACGCTCTAATTTATCAGTGTTGTTTAAATCGCTGGCTTTTATAAAGCGAGAGTCTTGATAATGTTCCGATAAAGCCTGATGGATCGCTTGACCATCTGTTCCTTGGTTCATCTGAGCATAGTGCAAGGGTACCGATACAAGCATTCCTTGTGCATAATCCCCTACTGATGGGACAAAAATAGGTTTGTGAACCAAACCGTTATGCGTTTTCATTTCAGGAACATGTTTATGGTCAAGATTAAGACCATAAGTGCCAAATGGTTCAGCCTGCCCATCTTCATGAACTGCTATCAGGGCCTTACCACCGCCACTGTACCCAGATACCCCGTGTACATTCACGTGAGTATCAGCAGGTAATAAATTACGTTCTAATAATGGCCGTAGTAGAGCAATTGCTCCAGTAGGATAACAGCCTGGGTTACTCACACGTTTTGAATTAGCGACTTTTTCCTGTTGACCTTCTGTCATTTCAGGAAAGCCATAAGTCCATTCAGGATCAACACGATAAGCCGTTGATGCATCAATGATCCGGACTTCAGGATTTTCTACCAAAGCAACAGCTTCTATAGCTGCAGCATCAGGCAAACATAAGATCACCAAGTCAGCAGAGTTTAAAAGTTCTTTACGGGCATTTAGATCTTTACGAAGCGCCGGGGCAATAGAAAGTACGTCAAGATCAGGCCGATTTTCAAGGCGTTGACGGACCTGCAGGCCCGTCGTGCCAGCTTCGCCATCAATAAATATTTTTTTGCCACTCGACATGAGATCATACCTTCTAAAAGAACATCTGGTTGTTATTTAAAACACCGCTGTAGGATTTACAATTCAAATACGCCATGAAGTAATGTTAAATATAATTTTTCAGAAGAAAACAATTATCTCTAATTTACTCTTTAGAAACCTCTGATTGTTAATCTGCTTCTGCCGTAAGGGGGTCAAATGCTTAAGGGAACAGCAGATGGCGCTTCTAAAAAAATTATCAATAAGATTCCAGATTCTTGCGATCTGTGGGTTAGCCTTAATTGGCTTTATGGCTATTGGATCCGTATATCTAATAGGAAATTCAGTACTTAGTGATGTCCGTCACAACCATAACTCAACTGTTCATTTATTTGAACTAGAAGAAGAACTTAGGTTTGAGCTTTTAAACGCACGTAGACGCGAGAAGGACTTTTTAATCCGTCTCGATGAAAAGTACGTTGGACAACATGCAGAAGTTATTTCTACACAAAAATCGCTTCTTGCAGAGTTAAATGGTGTCGCTCAAACGGAAAATGAACAAAAAAACTTAGCTGCTCTTGGTACATTAATTACAAACTACGAATCTCAATTCGCCGAAGTTGTAAAGGATCGTTTAACAATCGGATTAAACGAAGAAAGCGGCTTGAGAGGTGAATTAAGAACTGCTGTAAAGAATGCAGAGGAAAAACTTAAAAGCTTTAAGGCTGATGATTTAACAGTTTTAATGCTGATGATGCGCAGGCATGAAAAAGACTTCCTTTTGCGCCTCGATGAGAAATATATTAAGCGGTTAGACCAACGTATTACTGAATTTAATGCTTTAATGGCAAAAGCTGATTTTCCTGCCTCAAATAAAACAGAAATAGCAGGTCTTCTAGATACCTATAAAAAAGCATTTCATAACTTAGCTGAACTTCGTCTCGCTCTAATCCCAAAAGAAAAAGCTTTAAGCAAAATATATGCAGCAGGGCAACCTGCTTTGGATTCCCTGCATGAAGAGGTGCAAGTCCTATTTCAAGAGGCAACTGAAGCCACAGAAACCACATCAAGTTTCATTCAAAATATTATTGCTGGCGTTATCGTCGGTACGACCATTATCGTCGTTGGATTTGGTCTATGGGTTAGTGGCCTTTTATCAAAACCTATCCAGGGATTAACCAACGTCATGGAAGATCTGTCCAGTGGTAATATGGATGTTGCCATCCCGGGCAGTTCTTATAAAAATGAGATTGGCCAGATGTCACAATCAGTTTCTTTCTTTAGAGACCGACTTGTTGAAAATGAAAAAATGTCAGCAGAACAACAAGCTGAGCAGGCTCGACAACTAGAGCAAGCGAATAACCTGCGTAAACTCATAGGATCTTTCGAAGGAACAATTTCAGAGGTTCTGGACGAAGTTAATAGTGCCGTTCAAAATATGACCGAAAACTCTCCAATAATGCGAGACGCTGCTATACAGGTTAAAGATCAATGTACAACCTCAGCAAATTCAGCCTCACAAGCAACAGAGAATGTCCAAACGGTTGCGACAGCTTCGGAGGAACTCTCTGCTTCAATTAAAGAAATTGGTCGCCAGGTCGAACAATCCACTTCCGTCACACAAGAAGCCGTACACCAGGCTGATAAGACTCGAACCATTATGGATGAACTTTCAGAATCAACGGCAAAAATTGGTGAAGTCGTTGGCCTTATTACTGATATTGCTGAGCAAACAAATCTTCTAGCCCTTAACGCCACAATTGAAGCAGCCAGGGCCGGAGAAGCAGGCAAAGGGTTTGCGGTAGTCGCCAGTGAGGTTAAACACCTCGCCAGTCAAACGTCCCAAGCAACCGACGAAATTACCTTGCAAATTTCGGGAGTTCAGGATGCTTCGGCACAAGCTGCAGAAGCCATTGGCAGTATTACAACGACGATCCAGAAAGTGCATGAAATTGCATCTGCTATTGCTGCCGCGGTTCAAGAACAAGCCGCAGCGACATCTGAGATTGCCAGATCTGTGGAAGAGACAGCTAACATTGCCCAGACAATGCGCCAAGATCTTTCAAAAACCAGTGATACGGCTTTTGAGACTGAAAAAGCCGCGGGTAATGTTCTTACAACAGCTGATAATCTCTCATCTCAGTCCACTAATCTGAGTAGTTCGATTAAAACATTCTTGGACGACATACGAACTGCATAACCCTTATGAAGGGCTGGATTATTTTAGTTTCAGCCCTTCAACATTTCCATTCTTTCGCCCAAGAACAACAGTTACCACTTGCCCCATGGTTTGCTGCCTGGTTGAGACAAAATAGTGCTTATCGTCCAAGGCATATACAACAAAACAGTTTTCAGGCTGCGGGATTTCCATTTTATAGCTAAAGCATATTAAATCGGTTTTTAACTGCCAATTGCCTTGGATAAGTTGAGTAAAATTATAATACGCAACCCGACCATCATTAGATACAAATTCAACCCATCTAGGATCAGCTTCGGAATTGCCTTCTTCTGCTTTTGATTGCTCTAGATAGCGCCCATAAAGGGTATTACCAGATACAATCCCGGCAATATCATTTCCTCTGAGTTGAAGGCCTCCAGCAGATAGTAGTTCCTGGTCTGTATAATATTCGCGCTCACCTACCGGGGTCGTAACACAGCCAGCAAGTAAAAAGCACCAAACCATGGAAAAGAGTATTATTTTCATGATCCTAATTCCTTTAACAACACATATTTACACAAGAAATTCCCAAAGCATAACTTTCCTTATTTCCTATGCACATAGTGCGCCAATATTTTGTGATCGAGAACTTTATGCTCTCCTGTATAACCACAAAGAATTTGTTAAATTTCTGAAAATTGATCTCGTTCAGAGAACCAAATCTTTGTATAATCAACAAATTTCCTGAGTTTAAGAGATAAATTTTTCTGATAAGGGAAAACAATAAAAATGGGATACTCCTCAACCAGATAGTTGGGTAATAGACGAATAAGCTTACCGTTTTTTATTTCTTCCTCTGCGAGATAAGATGGAAGTTTGGCAACGCCTGCTCCTTTTAAAAGTGCGTTCTTGAGCATAGGAAAATGATGGACGGATAACTTGCCTTCAATTGGAACAGCATAACTCTCTTTTTCACTCCTAAATCGCCAAATTGCCGTTTCAAGATTACGCGTATTTAACAAACAGTCATGTGCAGTAAGATCACTGGGTAGAACTATAGGCTTCTTATCCAATAAATATTCTGGCGCAGCGCAAATATACTCTTTCCAGTTACCAACCCGAATGGCAACGAGGTCATCGTCCAGTTGAGTTGTTGCTCTCAAAGCCACATCAATTTTCTCGGCTTGGAGATCCTTTATCCTGTTATCCAGTTCCAACTCAAAACGAACATCAGGGAACAACTTAGCAAAACCAAGTGTAATATCGCCTAGAAACACTTCGCCAAATGAAATCGGTGCCGATAAGCGTATGGTACCTGATACTGTTCCCTTTAATGCATCAAGCGCCTTTTCTGCTCGCAATGATGTTTGTAAAATATCTTGGCAATATTCCAAACAAACTTTTCCTGCTTCGGTGAGATCAAGCCTTCGTGTCGTCCGAAACAATAGTTGTGTAGAAAAGTGTTGTTCTAGGCGAGAAACCAATTGGCTAACATGGGATTTGGAGCAGCCTAGACGGTTAGCAGCCTTTGTAAAGCTCGCCTCTTCAACGACAGTTGCAAAAACGGCCATGGCTTCAAGATGATTATAATTATCACTCAAATGAAAACAATCTGTTTATAAATTACCATCTTATCATTTTATATAAAAACAATAAGTTTACCAGATCAAATTATTACCAGCATTCACCAAAAATTATACGTCCAATAAATGAAGCCGAAATTGAAAGAGATTACAAAATGAAAATCGTATTAATAGGTTCTAGTGGAATTATCGGACAAGCCGTAAACAGAGAACTGTCTCAACGCCACGAAGTAATAACAGCCTCTCGGACTTCCGGAGACATCCAGATCGATATCACTGACAAAAAATCTATCCGAGACGGGCTTGCCTCTATTGGTTCCTTCGATGCTTTGGTATCAACAACGGGGTCGGTTCACTTTGGCGATTTTAATGAAATGAACGAAAATGAGTATCTGATTGGTATCAACAATAAATTAATGGGGCAGGTAAACCTTGTGCTCATTGGGAGAGAATTTATAGCCCCGACTGGCTCCTTTACTCTGACAACCGGAATTTTGAACAGAGACCCCATACGCTTTGGCAGTTCAGCAGCTATGGTTAATGGCGCGGTTGATAGCTTTGTCAAAGCAGCGGCACTAGAAATGCCAAATAACGTCCGCATTAATTCTGTGAGCCCGACAGTCATCACAGAAGCACTGGATAATTATGCACCATACTTTAGAGGCTACAAACCCGTCGCGGCAGCGGACGCTGCCCTTGCTTACAGTAAATCAGTTGAAGGCCTGCAAACGGGACAGGTCTACGAAGTAAACTAGATAATCTAGGTTTTTATTACGACAGATAGGCAAGGGTCATTTTCCCTGAGTAATGGCCCTTGCCGCAATCGTTAGAGGAGTCAGAAAAGTGACATGCCTTCTTAAAAGCTTGAGAGATATACTAAAACTCCTCCCAAAAGAACTCATTACATTGATTAAGGACAGACCTAACATATAATCAAACGAGAGGAACTCCTCTGACAATTAGCTCTGTTATCCGAACAGTATAAATCAATTAAACGATCTAATAACCTCATATCGAAAGTGTTAGTTTCCTATCATTAGGAGAACAAAAAAATATGTCTATTATTATTGCTATGTGTACTTACGCTCTGACCATGTCGATCTCGCCGGGTCCGGTTAACATCATCACGATGACATCCGGCCTCAACCACGGTATTTGCAGAACTTTCCCCTTTGTAGCAGGCGCGACGATTGGCTTTACCAGCCTGCTCTTTTGCATTGGTCTAGGGGCTTCAGAATTAATTGAGTTGTTCCCAAGTTTTATGCAGGTTATCGGCTATATCGGTGCGGCTTTTATGTTGTACATGGCCTATAAAATCGCGTTTTCCAAAGGCACAATCGCTCTAGGCGAAGAAAGCCAACCAAGCTTTTATCAAGGATTTCTCCTTAACATTCTGAATCCCAAAGCATGGATCGCCTCTATTTCAGGTGTTGCAGCCTTTACAACAAAGGGAGATGTTTCAAGTCTTGCCCTCTTTTGCGGACTTTATTTCTTCATCTGTTTTATTGGTGTCGGCTCCTGGGCTGTCGTGGGTCAAAAAGCCAAAACTTTAATTCAAACGGAAAGTAGTCTGCGCATTTTCAACATGCTAATGGGGCTTGGGCTGGCGTCTGTTGCACTGTATTTGTTATTTATCTAGCCTCACTCATCTAGAACAATTGAACTCGCAGGCACCGATGATGCGCTCTGTGCTGATCCGTAGATCGCATTATATTTGTCGTGAATTCTTTTATAAGTGCCGTCATCAATCATTTTTTTCAATACATTATCAAATTTGTCCACAAACTCTTCGTTCACAGTATGTTTTGAAAATAAGAAATAAGTTGGCCAAACCAAGACCTTTAAATTTTTATTGCTGCCTGACACTTTTACTAATTCAATTTTATTGGTTAAATCATTGTTGATGATGTAGTGCATGACAGGCAAGAAATCGCCGACAAACATGTCTATCCGGTTGCCCAACAATAAACGGACACTGTTTTCCGTTGATTCACTCGGAGATACCCTTTCGAAAGCATGACCTGTCGTGATTGCCTTTTTGAAAGGGCCAGAACCATAGAGATAGCCACGTCGCACAGCGATACTTTTGTTTCTGTCTCTTATACACATCTCCGAGCCCACGAGACCGAGGCTGAGCTCGTATGCC
>CAJXUS010000033.1 GCA_913060675.1 uncultured Rhodospirillales bacterium | reverse complement strand
TCGATGCGGTGGTCTTCGCGCTCTAGGTCGCGGATGGCTTTTTGCACGTAGGCGAGGTGGTCACAGGCGGCATCGTGGGCGGCGTCGGGTTGGCCAGCCATGATTGCGTCGTAGATGGCGTGGTGTTGGGTGAGCAACAGGTCACGTGATCCTTGGTGAGTGTAGAGCTGTTTGCGGCTTAGGAACACACCTTGCTTGAGGACTTCAACCATGGAGCGGATGACGTGAAGTAAAACCACGTTGTGGGCGGCCTCGGCAATGTTCATGTGGAAATCAGCATCAATGCTGGCCTCCAACTCCAGATCACCTTTTTTGTGGGCGGCGTCCATGGCTTCTATGCAAGCTGTGAGGATGGCACGGTCTGCCTCGGTGGCGCGCTCTGCGGCATAATAAGCGGCGTTGCCTTCAGAGATGGAGCGAAATTCCATAAAGTCATCGACGGTATCGGGGTGGTTTTGGAATATCGCGGTGAGGGGGGTCGTAAGAGACGGCCCGAGGAAATTTTTGACCAGAGTGCCACCACCTTTTTGAGTTTCGAGCAGGCCTTGGGCTTCAAGTTTTTGCAGAGCTTCGCGTAGAGAAGGTCTTGAAACATCCAGTTGTTGCGCCAGTTCTCGCTCAGCAGGCAGGTATTCCCCAGGAGGAAGAACCCCTTCGAGGATATAGCTTTCAAGCTGTTTGGCGACGGTATCAGATAGTTTTTCTGACTGGATCTTATTTAACGCCATCTCATGACTTTCATGTAAACTTATTAATTGGTAATAAAAATTTACCACTTTACATTATTGGTAAAATTAATTATCCAATATGTCAATATTTTTGACGTCCTTGCGAACAGATAATTAAATAGGAAAACCTGACATGGCACAGATACTTGAAATTTCAGACTTGAAAAAGCTCGCTCAACGTCGTGTGCCAAAGATGTTCTTTGACTACGCTGATTCTGGCTCCTGGACCGAAAGTACTTATAACGCCAACGAAAGCGATTTCCAGAAAATCAAATTTCGCCAACGTGTCGCTGTAGATATGACCAACCGTACCCTAGCCACTCAGATGGTTGGACAGGATGTTTCTATGCCCGTTGCGATTGCGCCAACTGGCCTGACTGGCATGCAGCGGGCTGATGGTGAAATCCTTGCGGCACAGGCCTGTGAAGAGGCTGGCGTGCCCTTTACGCTTTCGACCATGTCGGTGTGTTCCATAGAAGCTGTGGCAAAAAAAACCACCAAGCCATTCTGGTTCCAGCTTTACGTTATGAAAGACAAAGAATTTGCCGGGCGTTTGATTGACCGGGCCAAGGCGGCGGGTTGCTCTGCATTGGTACTTACTCTTGATCTTCAAATCCTGGGGCAACGCCACAAAGACTTACGCAATGGGCTTTCCACGCCGCCAAAATTTACCCCACATCACGTTTGGCAGGTGGTGACCCGTCCGGGCTGGTGTCTGGGTATGCTTGGGACCAAAAACCGCAGCTTTGGCAACATTGTTGGCCACGCACAAGGGGTTGAAGACTTAAGCTCGCTGTCTTCTTGGACCGCAGAACAGTTTGACCCCAAGTTATCGTGGGATGACGTCGCTTGGATCAAGGAGCGTTGGGGCGGCAAACTGATCCTCAAGGGTATTCTTGATGCCGAAGATGCGGTGATGTCGCTTAAAACCGGGGCTGATGCCATTATTGTTTCTAACCACGGTGGCCGTCAGCTTGATGGCGCGATATCTTCCATCGAAGCTTTACCTGAAATCGTTAAGGCTGTTGGCGATAAAGTCGAAGTCCATATGGATGGCGGCATCCGTTCTGGTCAAGATGTGCTCAAAGCTGTGGCGCTTGGGGCCAAGGGAACTTACATTGGCCGTCCTTTCCTCTATGGTCTCGGTGCCATGGGTAAGGCGGGTGTTACCAAGACACTGGATATCCTCCGCACCGAAATGGATATCACTATGGCCTTGTGCGGCAAACGCGATATCAAGGATGTCGATCACACAATTCTGCGCTAGCTCTCATTGTGGAACCTTGATCGGGGCTTATTCGTTAAGGGGGTGAGTGTTGCTCTATCTATGAAATGTTTGGGCTATGATACGTTTGAGGTATGATATGGTCGGGTGAAGTGCTCAGTCGATAATAAAGGAAAAGGCTGTAATGATTTCTCACGTCTTTATCGGTATTTCTGACTTCGATCGCGCCTTTGATTTTTATTCGAATGTCTTGGGTGAACTCGGCCTTCAGTTGAAGTTTTCAGAACCAGAGAAACCATGGGCGGGCTGGATGACGCCAGGGCTGGCGCGGCCGCTGTTTCTGATTGGAGCTCCGGAAAATGGACAGAAGAGTTCCTCTGGAAATGGTCAGATGGTGGCATTGCTGGCACCAAGCCGAAAAGCGGTTGATCGCGCTTATAATGCTGTTCTTGAGCTAGGCGGAAGGTGCGACGGAAAACCCGGTCTGCGTCCTCAATACCACCCAGATTATTATGGCGCCTACTTTCGTGACCACGATGGCAATAAAATTTGCGTGGTCTGCCATGATCAGTTTTAGTATGCGGTACCCGCTTTAAACTGCTTTGATGGTAAAGAGCTCGGTTTCAACCTGTCGTCCGCGCAATTGAACAGTGGCCAGACGCTCGGCCTTGTAGTCATCTGTAAGGCTAATTCGGTTTAATAGCTCAGAAGAAATTACCAGAGAACAATCGAGAGCTTTACACTGATGTTCTATCCGGGCTGCAGTGTTGATGGTATCGCCAAAATAAGAGATCTCTTGTTTTTGATCGCCACACTGCCCCATCACCACAGGTCCCCCGTGTAGGCCAATGCGAAAGCTAGGTACCATACCAAAGGTACGCTGGTATTCATGGGACTTGGTCATAATCAACTTGTTAATCGCAAAGCAGCACCGAATAACACGCATATTTATCGGTCCGGTTTTGAGGTCCCATGTAACGATAACCTGATCACCGACATAGCGATAAATCTCACCGCCATGTTCTAATATTGGGTCGGTGATGTCGAAAAAGAATTTGTTCAACATCGATTGCACCCCGAGATCCCCAAGTTTTTCTGCTAGGGCAGTCGATCCCGTAATGTCCAAAATCATGAATATTTTATCTTCGTGAACCGGCTGGCGATATTTACCAAGCATAATATTAAGGAGGGTGTTTGCCCCAATAATACGGACAACCTGGGTCGCGGTTTGCAATACTATTATGAGGATAAACACGATTGTAAGAATGCGGGTGAAATGTGATTGAGTAAAGAATACAGTATTGAATTCACCTTTAAATACATACCCCGTTATAATTGCTGCGGAGGCAACAATTACGGCGACAACCAAAGATTTTACGATGATTGCGGATAAAAAATGCATACGCCGGAAAACAATACCAAGCCGACTTGGAATAAAGAACAGTTCAAAACTCCATAGCATGGTGCTTCCAACAATCCAGCCACTTAGGTCGCGAACAAAATAATTATTAAAACTAGAGCCATTCTCATTCGAAGGATAAGTGAAATAGTTTTCGACTAAACCGACTAGAACCGACAAGGTAACAAGAATAATAAAGAGCTTTATCCTGTGTGTGGTAAGTCTCGACAATTGTTTCTTCTCCCCTGGAGCGTTTTTCAGATAAATTGAATTCTGTCTCAATATACGTTTAGTGCTTATAGGACCCTTTTGTTGACTTTGTTATCATAGGTCGGTCTGCTCTTAAAATGAATAGAGGAAATGGGTTTTCCTTTTTCCTTTTTTAAGATTATGAAATATATAGGTTATTATTGAGTTTAATGAGAGTGAACAGAATTGTGGAAGAGGTGTTCGTGACAAAAGCCTTCTTGATTGTCGGTAATACCGGTGCAGGTAAAAGCACCTATTCAGCTCAGTTGGCTGAGCGGCATAACGGAATTGTCTTTTCTGTAGATGAATGGATGAAGACCCTGTTTTTTATGGATATGCCTGATCCACCGCTCTATTACTGGGCGTTGGAACGCACCCAGCGTTGTGAGACTCAACAGCTCAACGAAAGCCTGAAAATCTTGGGCAAGGGGATTTCTGTTATTCTCGATATCGGTTTTTTCGCGCGAAGTCAGCGCGAACGGGTTCAAGATTTTTTAATGGATAACGGCGTGGTGTTTGAAACCCATTTTCTTGATGTTGACAAAGAAACCCGTTGGGACCGCGTCAATCATCGTAATCAAGCCCAAACTGAGACTTTCCTGTTCGAAGTTTCGCGTGAGATCTTCGAATTCTGCGAAACTATTTTTGAACCTCTGGGAGAGGATGAACGCGCTAAAGCGCTGGTGGTCTAAGAGGTATTAGAAATAACGAAAAATTATCAGATAACCGAGAATGCCAATAATACAGAGTATAAACTGTTTGGTGTTATCCTCGCGTTGAGCAGTGATTGTACCCAACTTTTTGTCCCAAGAAGTTCTTTTCTTCATGGTGAGATCTAAATAGCCATAAACTTGGGTGATTAGGTTTATTATTGGAATTCCAAAAGCAAGCCCGTTTTTCCAAACATAAAATTCACGTTCAAGTGCAGAGTAAAAGCTTAGGGGAGAAAAATCTTTTTCCAAGGTTTGTATGCCAAAAATCCATCTACCGAGTGTGTTTCCCAGCAAGCTTATAAGAGCAGCATTCAAAAACATCGCAAAAAGGAAGAATGAGAAGTAAAGGAAAACGAAGAAGGCAATTAACTCTGAGGGTGGGAATTGATCTACTCTCGCGGGGCTTATGCCTGAGGTTAAATAGTAAATGCCTGGAATATAAACAAACTTTGAGTAGATAGAGATATCAAGAAAACGAGCGAAAGAACGTCTCCAGGGGTGAGGAGAAATGTCTTTCCATTTATAATTTATCTCAAGCGGGAGATTATCGAATTCTTCTTCGTTATTCTTCAAAAGTGATTCTGAGGGATTTACTCTGACATTTCTTTCCACTGGTATGAAAGCAGAGTTGTTATCCAGCTCTTCTTGTGAAAAATCGTCTTGGTGGATGTCGAGGTCTTTATATGAGGTCCACACTTCTGATCCTTCTGGTCTAACGAAGTTATAACCAGCAATCTGTTTTTCTTTGTACAGGGTAAAGAGCTTTAGTTTTGTAACTGGACCGAATTCAGTATTCTTAGACCAATAGTACCAAGCTTGCATTGAAAACCCTGTTATTAGAGTTGTAATAACTTTAGATGGATAGCAACCACAGCTATAGTATTGATCGTATTTATTCACAAGTTTAAACACTTATAAAACAAAAATGGCTTGATGCTTTTAGGACATTTTTGATGTCTTGACCTAAATCAAATCCCTTAAACTGAATAAAGATTATCTTCCTCTCACTGGCCACTTGATAGAGCTTCGTGAAACGAGTTCTGTCCTCAAGGGTTGAAATGCCAAGTCCGCATGGGCTTGGTATCTGGAACCCGTAGGTTATTCCTTCCCAAGCCCATAAAAGATTTATTTTTTATGGAGAATGATATGACCATTCAATCCTGGGCCGAACCTTACAAAATTAAAATGGTAGAACTGATCAAGATGACGTCGCGCCAAGAGCGCAATCAGGCGATCAAGGAAGCTGGTCTCAATACCTTTTTGCTCAAGTCTGATGACGTTTACATCGATCTGTTGACCGATTCAGGTTGTGGCGCCATGAGTGACAAACAATGGGCCGGGATGATGAACGGCGACGAAGCTTATGCAGGGTCGCGAAATTTTTATCATCTCGAAGAAACTATTAACACTTGTTATAGTTATAAATATACTCTGCCGACCCATCAGGGTCGCGGTGCTGAACATATCCTCAGTAAAATTATGATCAAGCCTGGCGACTATGTCCCCGGCAACATGTATTTTACGACCACCCGTTTACATCAGGAATTGGCCGGGGCGACCTTTGTTGATGTGATTATTGATGAAGCCCACGATCCAAGTTCCGAGCACCTTTTTAAAGGCAACGTGGACTTGGGCAAGTTTGAGGCATTGATCGAGCGGGTTGGTGCCGAAAGAATTCCTTATATTTGTGTGGCAACCTGCGTAAATATGGCGGGGGGGCAGCCGATATCGCTTGCGAACCTCAGAGATGTTCGCAAACTTTGTGATGTCCATGGCATCAAGATCATGCACGACATGACCCGGGTGGCGGAAAACGCGTTTTTCATCCAGCAACGCGAAGAAGGTTACGGCGATAAAACCGTTGCCATGATCACCCATGAGATCTGTTCCCTTACCGATGGCGCAACCATGTCGGCAAAAAAAGACGCCATGGTCAATATTGGGGGATTTCTTGCCCTGAATGACGACGATCTCTATGAAAAAGCCTGCGAGTTGGTGGTGATCTATGAAGGCCTGCATACCTATGGCGGTATGGCGGGGCGCGATATGGAGGCGTTAGCTATCGGTATTCGCGAAAGCCTCTGTGATAATCACATCCGTGCCCGTATTGGTCAGGTCGAATACCTTGGTAAAAAACTTATGGATGCTAATGTTCCCATTGTTCGTCCTATCGGCGGCCATGCAATCTTCCTGGATGCCAAAGCAATCCTGCCCCATATCCCTCAGGAACAGTATCCGGCACAGGCCCTCGCAGCGGCGCTTTATGTGGAAAGCGGGGTGCGGACTATGGAACGCGGCATTGTTTCTGCCGGACGTAATCAGGAAACAGGCAAAAATCATGGTTCAAAACTAGAGCTGGTTCGTATGACCATTCCCCGTCGGGTTTATACCCAGTCCCATATGGACGTTGCTGCAGAGGGCGTCATTTCCCTGATGGAAAAAGCGGATAGAATTCGAGGCCTTGAGTTCACTTACGAGCCCAATTGTCTACGCTTTTTCATGGGTCGATTTAAAACAGTTGAATAAAGCCGGGTGATTTTAGGAGATGGGGGTGTTGGTATGCACCCCCATTTTTGTATCTCTAACATAGGGGGCAGGATCTACTAAACCAATTCTAGTGAATTAATAGGTCCTGAACCTAGGTGTCTGTGATAATATGGGGACAAAGCAAGAGAGCGCCTAATCTTTAACTTAATTTAAATGAGTAATACCTATGGTTGTTGCGTGGAGCGAGACTGTATAAAGAGGGTTCGCGGTAACTTTGTTAACAAACTATAGTCTGTTTGTTAGGCGATTTATAAGATGGCCAGATATCTGCCATCATACTGAAAAAATAAAAAATTGCCGGATATTGTCTCTATATCTCCTTAAGCCTTTTTCTTCTGGCCGCGTAAATTGATGGCTGAGAGAACAAGGAGAAGCGGTTTAATGACGTAGCTGAACCGTTTTTGAAACTTGAAGGGTTTTAATATCACGATGCGGATATTTCATAAGATATTGATACCGAGTGTTATTCTGTTGCTGATGCTCTTCAGTATCATGATCTATGCTGGTTATGTATTTTATGACGAGGGTAAGACCCTGGACGCATCTTTGACACGGTTAAAACAAACCGAAGTTCAGCTTAATACGCTTATTGATGCTCAGCATACAATTGAAGTCGCTGTCTTATCGTACAAAGGATATCCTGACGAAGAGTATTTGAAAAAACTCTCACGCGCAGAAGCTGATATTGAACACGCACTTATCGATCTGAGAGCGATCTTGCCTTCTCTCAAAGGACGTCGGTTGTTGAGTGACTACATTGAACAACGTTATGGCATAAAGGCCATTCGAAATGAGTTTCTGGCAATGATCAAGCTAAAGGATCTGGAAAGCACCAATGTCTCTTTTATTCGCTGGTCTCATAAACGCGAAGAAATGCACGCAGTGCTTAATGAGATCGTGGTTTACAATATTGATCAAATTGAACTTACGCTAAATAATTTTTCGGCCTCAAGACAAATATTTTCCAATGTTGTTATGGGACTGTTTATCATTGGCATGTCTTTGCTGGCCTTGTCTTTTTATCTCTATCGACGTTTGGTCATTGAACCTATTAATGCTTTGGAAGGTATGGCCCATAGTTATGCCCAAGGGGATTTCTCTGTTGGTGTTCCTGAAATATTACTTGGGAAAAATGGTGATTTTTATTCTTTGTCTCAGTCATTTTTGAACATGGCAAAAGAACTGGATGAAACCACGGTCTCGCGTGATGAAGCACAGAAAATGACTAGAAAACTGGAGGATGCCCGTCACCGGATTGAGGCCAAGGCAAGACAACATATTTCAGTGTCCGAAGCCCTGTCTGTCGCCCGCGATGAAGCCGAAATGGCGAATAATGCAAAGTCGGAATTTTTAGCATCCATGAGCCACGAGATCAGAACGCCGATGACTGGCGTGATGGGTTTGGCGGACATGTTGCTCGATGAAGATCTGGATGAGGAATGCAGGGACAAGGTATTCAAAATAAAAGATTCTACCCGTTCTTTGATGCGGATTATCAATGACATTCTTGATATGTCAAAGATGGAAGCAGGAAAAATGGAATTGGAGAAAATCGATTTCCATTTACCATCATTGATCCAGGAAACATTGGATCTTTTTGCAGATGAGAAAAATAATCGTAAGAAAAAAACGTTGTATTTTAAAGCTTCATTCGAAGACAAATTTCCAATTGGAATCAAGTGTGATCCCATACGCATTCGCCAAATTTTAATCAATCTGATTGGCAATGCGGTAAAGTTTACCCGAGAGGGGGGCATTACCGTTGAAGGACATATGGCGCGCGCGCTTGACGGGCAGCCCTTGCTTCGTATTGCCGTCAAAGATACTGGTCTGGGTATTCGCCCGGGGACTATCCCAAAACTCTTTTCTGAATTTACCCAGGCTGATGCTTCTATTTCCAGACACTTCGAGGGCACGGGCTTAGGTCTTGCGATCTGTAAGCGGTTGGTCGAACTTATGGGGGGAGAGATTGGTGTCGACAGTAAATTTGGCGAGGGATCGGTGTTTTGGTTTACACTTCCCTATACCCCGGCGACCACTGAAGTTCATGAAAAAAACGGTGGTAATCAATCTCAAGGATCCAATTTTAAAATACTAAGGCCTTTGTCGATCCTGGTCGTCGAGGACAATATTCTTAACCAGCAGATCATCTCCTCTATGATGGTGGGCTTGGGACACGAAACCGATTTGGCTGAAAACGGTGAAGAAGCCACCGAAAAACATCTGCAAAACGACTATGATCTCATTTTGATGGATGTGCGGATGCCTCTTATGTCTGGCCCGGATGCCACTCGGGTTATTCGCCAAATGAAAGGGAGCAAAGCCGAGATTCCGATTGTTGCTTTGACGGCCGATGCCATGGAAGAGCATAAAGTAGGTTATTATGATGCTGGCATGAATGAAGTTGTGACCAAACCTATTGATCGCAATGAACTGGTTATTGCCATAGACAAAGCCATCGGTGAGCAAATACATGTCCCTGTTTCAGATCAAGAGAATGCTCAATCTCGTAAAAAACCAGGGTCTCATAATAAAACGGGGTCTTATAAAAAAACAGAGACCAGAGGCAAAGGACAAACGACCCATAAAGCAGCAGGCCAAACAGAGCAGGATCTTGGCAAAATTGAGAATTCTGAAAGCATAACAGAAGACCTTGAAAACCTCTTGGATGAGATCAACTCTATTTCTGATGACGAGGATACTCCTGACAATAATAAAGTTGTTCGGCTAAGGAGCAATATCACTGGCCCTTAATATTCTTCTCCTTTTATCATTCTCTTTTGGCGGCGATACAGTCAAAATTCAAAAATGCCTCAAATTTGAACGTAGCTTAAGAGGCTCAAATTCAAGGCATTTTTAATAGAATATAAAGGTTTCTTGGCTTGAAGGCTAAGCCAACTTGTACCAGAAATCGAGCTCTACGCTTTCTGGATCAAAAATCCCGAGAAGTTCCAAGCAGGTATCATCTTGGATGTAACCATTGCAGATCCGACGCGCCATGCCGAGGTTCTCGACAAAGGCGATTTCGGAATAGGTCGTTTCATTAACTTTTCCCATAAAATGTGCTCTGGGTTCAGAGAAGCTGAAAAGGTATTTTTCTTCAATTTTGGATGAAATATCGAGCATTAATGATTCTGAGAAACTGGTGTTTGGGCTGAAGGTTCCAAATTCAATACAGGAAAAATTCTCAGGAACATCCACGTCGCTTTTAAGGATTTTATTTGCGGTAAGGCGAATAGATTCTGGTTGGAGGAGCTGCATAAAAGCTTGAGAACTTGGAGCTTTGGGATGGTTTTCTGACATTGCCATAAATGCCGTCTCATCAACAGCCATAATGGCATCTGCAAATTGCCCTTTAGTGTTGGCTAAAAAACAATGCATGGCGATGCCTTCTTGTTTTTCGAGGAAGTCATGTCGCCAATTTAAAGCTGCATCAATGAGATCCTCGGTTTCAACACCATCGCGTTTTTCATAGCGGGCAAACCCCATCATTTTTAACGGGCCTAGATCTTTTCTTAACATCTCAAATGTCTCCAATAATAAATATTACAATGCATTAGAAAATAAAAGCGGGTGAAATCTCTCTCTGCTTCTAGATTGTGAAAATTGTTATACTGGATACCCCTGACAGTTTATGTCAGGGTAGTGCTTGTAAATTGGAATTATGATGCGTACTCAAAGACTTTTCGACATTTTGGATCGACTGCGCGCGCGTAGGCACCCGGTATCAGCCGAAACCCTGGCTGAGGATTTGGGCGTATCCTTACGTACGATTTATCGAGATATGGTGACGTTGCAATCCATGGGTGCTCCCATCCGTGGAGAGGGTGGCGTTGGCTATCAAATAGAAAAGGGTTACTTTTTACCTCCTCTGCATTTTGACGTGGATGAGTTGGATGCAATTATCCTCGGTATGCGGTTGGTGGCTGCCAGAGGGGACAAGCCATTGGCGGATGCGGCTACCAGGGCTTCAGCAAAGATCTCTGCCGTTCTGCCGGAAGATATGGAGGACAGTTATTATGACGCGCCTCTGTTGGCCTATTCGGTGCAACCAAAATCAGAAGAAGAAACCATCGACTTTCTCAGTCCGTTGCGCACCTCTCTTCGCGATCGCGCCCTGTTGCACATCGGTTATCTGGATTTAAAAGAGCAATTCAGCGAACGCGACGTCCGTCCCCTAGGATTGACAGCCTTTGATAACGTTTGGCTCTTGACGGCCTGGTGTGAAAAGAGCGATGACTTCAGAAGCTTTCGGGTCGATCGATTGAAAGCGGTTGAGCGCACGGGCCTGACCTTCCGTCGTGAGGCCGGTAAAGAGTTCAGAGATTATCTCAAAAGGCTGTAGATGTTTTGTTTTAATCGAGTGCTTTAAAGGGCAAGATCAATAATCATCTCGGCTTCTTTTTTTGTTGGGTAGTATTTTTTCTTATGCTCGTTTTGATAGAACAGAGTACCATGTATCTCCAGAACTTCTTTCTTATCAACCTCGTTATTCCATAGTGCAGTTAAACATATCAAAGCCTTTTCTTGCCCTAAACGTGTCATAAAATCTTCGATAAATTCAATATCTTGGTTGTTGGGGAATATTAATTCGAAGAGGCTGTTATCAATACTAAAAATACTATAGGTACAGTTATCGGCTCCATCAATTATCTGTATGTTTTTCATGATCTTAGTTTGTCTTGTTTCATATAAATAACATACCAATTATCGTAAATTTCTACAGCGGTCAGATAAAATAAAAACTGCCTTGAAGGATAAAATGGATGATCCCTGCAGCGAGTGCGGAGAGGCCAATGACTTCAGCAAGAGGAGCCAGACAACCAAGAGCACCAATCAAGGGTTTACTCCAGGGAGCTTTCTTCAGAACATCGTCTTTTTTCTCATCAATACTTTTTTGGGCAAGGATGATCCCGACCAAAACCGCTGTGGCTTGTGGGATAATGCCAGCAAAGAGATTGAGGCTCAAAGTCGCGAGAACAAAACTGACAATGCCGAGGGCTGCGGCTGTTAAACCAATGGTATTTTTGTGAGATGAAAGTTTCTCGACCAGATTGCTAACCTGTTTAATAGGGACGAGACGCCCTTGTGCCAACATCAGGCCGCCAAGCAAATTAATAAGAATAAGGGCGACCCATAATATATTACCAATTATCTCACCATTAACGCTCATATTTAATCATCCCCCGCGAATAAGCTCGCTCTTCGGTTGCCCAAGAACTCAAGCAGCTTGCCGCCTTATTAACCAAAATACATCATTATAAAGCAGCGTTTAAATCGTAAGGGATGTTAGCATTTTTTCCTATTGAAAACTACTGGTTTAAAATGTTGAGCTAGGAACTCGTGGTGAGAGCTGTGGGCTTGTAAAGAAGTGCGAAAGACACCTAGGGGCAAGGCCCCAGGTAAACGAGCCATGATCGAAAACTTCTGCTCCTATTGTAAGAGTTTATGGGAAAGAAAGTCGAGATGCTCTATTGAGTGTAGTATTCTTGACCCTATTTCTCTTCAAGCTTATATTTTTAGGGCTAACATATTAACGGGGGGCTTACAGCTAAGGAGCAAGATCATGATCAAACGATTTGCCCACATTACCCTACTGGCGGTATCTCTTCTATTCTTTGGATCATCAATGGCGTGGGCCTATAGTTGTCCGATCAACATTGCTGCGTTCGACGCGGCTGTTGCGGCAGGGCCCGATGTGTCTGCTGAGGACTTGAGCCATGCGATTGAACTTCGGAATAAATCTGAAGCAAAACACAATGCAGGTGATCACGGCGGTTCTATAGAGCTGATTAATGAGGCGCTTGATCTCATCGGTGCTGAATAACTGTCTCTGTCAAATTGTGTTTATGACACAGTAATCGCAGCTTTTTGTTCGACAAGAGATTTCCTTAGCAGAAAATTTTGGCTAGGATCTCTCAACACAAGATGTGAAATATCTAGAATTAGAAAGCTGCAAACATGAAATATCTCCACACCATGGTCCGGGTGACGGATCTGGACGCCTCAATGGATTTTTATTGTAATAAGCTCGGCCTTGTTGAAACCAAACGCTATGACAATCCTGAAGGGCGGTTTACTCTTGTGATGTTGGCGGCACCTGGTCAGTCAGAAGTCGAGTTGGAATTGACCTACAATTATGATCCAGAAGAAATGAACGGCGGACGTAATTTCGGTCACCTCGCTTATGCAGTGGAGAACATTTATGACTTCTGCAAAAGGCTGATGGATCAAGGCATCACCATCAACCGTCCTCCACGCGACGGTCGCATGGCTTTCTTAAAATCACCCGACGGTATTTCCATTGAACTATTACAAGCTGAAGGCGCGCTTCCGATCCAAGAGCCTTGGGCCTCGATGGAAAATATTGGTAGCTGGTAGTTTTTAAGTTCCTTGGCTTGACTCCCCTCGTTTTTGAGAGCTTTGGTTTATGATCGGTAGTAGAGAATAAATCAGTAAAGGCCTAATCAGCCTCCTGATAGGCACCCTAATAGACCTATGAAAACGAGGATAGTGATGATGGAACTTGCGATAAACTTCAACCTCTGGCTTGCATTTGTAGCGGCGACGGCTGTGCTTGCGATTATACCTGGGCCAATTGTTACGCTGGTAATTGCCAACAGCCTAAACCAAGGCGCAAGGGCAGGGGCGGCCAACGTTGTGGGCACGGTTTGTGGTAATGTCGTTTTGTTTATGATCGGCGGGTTGGGTATGGCTTGGGTGCTCACCGCTTTGTCCAACTGGTTTGATGTCTTGCGCTTGGCTGGGGCGCTCTACTTGGTTTATCTAGGGCTAAAGTCTTGGTTTGCCAAAGGAGAGGGACTGGAAAGCCAAAAGGCGACCAAACCGGGGAAGTCGTTATTTCTACAGGGCGTGGTTGTCGCCATTACCAACCCAAAAACCATCATTTTTTACGCGGCCTTTTTTCCACAGTTCATGGATCCAAGTCTCTCAACACCAGGGCAACTCTTTATTCTCAGCGTGACTTTCCTGGTGGTGGCAAGCGCCTTGGACTTTAGTTATGCAATACTGGCAGGGAAACTCCGGCCCTATCTACTTGGCGAGCGTCGCGGGCGCATTCGCAACAAGGTTACAGGTCTGTTGTTGATGGGCACAGGGGTCGCATTAGCTTTCACACGCCGGGCTTAAACCGCTTTCTGTGAGATTGACGAATTTGGTATTCAATCTAGTGTCGCTGCGGTGACAACAATCTCGATCAAATCATTTCCTGCGAGATCGGCCCCGACACAAGCACGTTGGGGCCAGTTTTCTTTTGGGCCAATCCATTCGCACCAGATCTGGTCCATTTGTTCTTTGGCTTTCATATCTTTGAGATATACCGTTGCCTGAAGAATACGGGTTTTATCGGAGTTAGCTTCTTGGAGGTGTAGATCCAAATAAGCAAGGGCACATTGGGTTTGCTCGATAATATTGTCACTGTCGCTATCTGCGGTCGCCACAGTATAGACCAAACCACCATACGTGACGGTTTTTGACCTGCCAGCCGATGACGCTGGAATACGCTGGATATTCATGTCTGATTTTCTTACGGAAGGTGTGAGGAATTAATTTGGTTTTGGCGCTTGTTTAGTAGGTTATAGGCTACGCTCTAGGTTTAAAAGCTCAAGAGTAGTTTGTACATTATTCTAGAGAAATTTTGTTTTTTTAACGTTATTTTAAATACTACATACTCACGTATGTAACTGAACTCAAACACTTATATTTTTATTCCTGGTTGCGTTTAAAATAAATATTCCTTCTATTTATGATTGTTGTGACGTAAGGTGATGTTACCCCGCTCGTGTTACAGGGGGTTAGTATTTGCTTGCTGATTAACAGGGATACCTATGTTTAAAGAGCTGAGACAGTCTTCTGCTGTTCAGTTAGTGCTTGTGTTGTCTATCGCGATCTCCATTCTAGCCATTGGATTGGTCAAAACTTATCGTGACAATCAACAAAGATTAGCTGCGCATAGTTACGCCAGTAGCTATGGTAGTGTTATTCGCAATAATGTGGTTCAGGCACTTTCCGCGACTTACCCACTTGCCGCACAAGTCCAGATGAAAAAAGGTGATACATCTGGTTTCAAGGCATTAGCTACTGAAATGTTGCCTTTTTACCCGGGGGCATCGTCATTTCAATTAGCGCCAGCTGGTGTTGTGGCATACATTGTTCCTCTTGAGGGCAATGAAAACGCTCTTGGGCATCAATTACTCAAAGATCCTGAACGTGACAAGGAAGCCTACCTAGCAAAAGAAACTGATCTACTTACTCTTTCTGGTCCTTTTGAGCTAAAACAGGGAGGAGTAGCCGCAGCAGGGCGATTACCGATTTTTATTCAAGATACTTCTGAAACTGATCGATCTTTTTGGGGGTTTTCAACTGTTCTAATTCGCTTTCCTGACGTTCTCGAGGCGGCAGGTCTAGGTAGTTTGGTGGACGCTGGTATCGCGTATGAACTCTCTCGTATTCACCCTGATACAGGAAGAAAACAAATTATTGCCAGTGCTGGGGGCGATTTATCGATAGAACCTGAAACTTATCATATAGATATTCCAAATGGTGTTTGGACTTTCTCTGTCTCCCCTGTAGCGGGATGGTCTAATTCATTTGTGGTGTGGTTTGGAATTATTCTGGGAATTATTTTTTGCTTCCTGGCAACGTTCTCTGCGAGTTTAATTACGCGTTTGAAGAAAACAAATCAAAATTTGGAACTTGAAGTTTCCCGTAGGACGGAAGCTTTTCAGTATTCCGCAAAAGCTGCGCAAGAAGCGAACATGGCAAAATCGAAATTCCTCTCTTCCATGAGCCATGAACTTCGAACACCAATGAATGCTGTTCTTGGCTTTACGGATATGCTGGTCAACGACAATGAAAACCCCTTGTCTGACGATCACCTGGAATCAATGGTGTATGTCCGTGAAAGTGGTGAGCATCTCTTGTGCTTGATAAATGAAGTATTGGATCTGTCTAAAATTGAATCCGGCCATGCTGAACTATCGTTTCAGCCAGTTAATTGTACCGAACTTCTGGAACAAGTTATTCAGCTGACAATACCTCAGGCAGAAAAGGCTTCGATAGACCTTCTGCCTAGCTTCAGGGACGAGTTTCCACTTATCATTTGGGCGGATCAGACCAAAATTAAGCAGGTGATGCTTAACTTCGTTTCTAATGCCATTAAGTATAACAAGGTTAATGGAAAAATTGATCTGTGGTTTGAAAAGGTTGAGAACAACAAAGTTCGGATCAATGTCAGAGATACAGGAGATGGTGTTCCTGAAAAGCAATTAGAACTTGTTTTTGAACCTTTTAATCGGCTGGATAAACATAAATCTAAAACTCAGGGTACGGGTATAGGACTTACCATTTGTAAAAAGTTGGTTGGAGTTATGGGTGGTGAGATAGGTGTTTATCGAAATCCAAATCATGGTTTGACGTTTTGGGTTGAGTTTGATGAGTGGGAAGATGAAAAGGTGATGGTTGCCCAGTAATTGACCGAAGTTACCGTCTCGCTTTTCTCGGTCCCTAAAGAAGCTATCCACCAGAGATAAAAACGACGGTATTTTCCAATCAAATTCCGACACATTCCCACCGCCACCAAGGCTTTGTAACCGTTGGTGGCGGCGGTGATTTTCTTCAAAACTAAATAGAAATTTCGTTTCAGCTTAAGACTAAGAGCCTAAACCAACCGTTGCCTTGCGGAAGTTCCGCATACGAATATCTTCGGGGATGGTTCCCAAAGCTTCTACTGCTTTCGTAAAGGCCGGGCGAGATATACAGCGCTCAAACCATGCTTTGACATGCGGCCAATCAGCCAAATCCCAACCCAGACGTTGGGTAGGTGGCATCCAGGCGATTGAGGCGATATCAGCAATTGAATAGTCATTGGCGAGGTATTCCCGGCCTTCAAGACGTGCGTTCATAACCGATAGCAGACGTTTTACTTCCTTGTCGTAACGGGCGGTGGCCTCTGGAATTTTATCTTCGAAAGCGGCGGCAAAGACGAGCAATTGACCAAACATAGGACCTAGTCCCCCCATTTGCCACATAAGCCATTGGTTTACTTCAGATTTCCCTTTGGCGTCTGTTGGTTGGAAAACGCCATGTTTTTCTGCAAGATATTGTAATATTGCGCCGGACTCAATAATCACAAAATCATCGGCATCGTGATCCACAAGCACTGGAATTCGACCGTTGGGGTTGAGCTTTAAAAAACCGGGAGCTTTTTGATCTTCGTTGCCAAGATCCACTTTTACGGATTTATAAGGCGCACCAAGTTCTTCGAGCATGATGAGCACTTTGAGGGGATTGGGTGTTGATTCTGTATAGATGGTGTAGGACATAAAGTTCTCCAATAAACAATTACTCATTACTTCGGCTTGTGCTCAGTTGCGCACTGTGACCGGGGTGGTACTAAAGAGATGAGAGAATAAAATCTAACCACCAGTATTGATAATTAACTAACTGTGGTGCATATTTGCACCTATGTTTGATTGGGATAATATTCGTTTTTTTCTTCATGTGGCGCGTTCTGGATCCATTCGTGGTGCAGCAAGTGTTCTGGAAGTCAACCACGCAACGGTTCTCAGACGTATAGCCTCAATGGAGAAACAACTGGGGGCACGGTTGTTTGAGCGCTTGCCTTCGGGATATCAGATTACCTCTACGGGTGAAGAGATTCTGGTTCTTGCTGAAGATATGGAAGCTGATGCCCTAGCTTTAGAGCGACAAATATACGGCCGGGATACGGCTCTTACTGGATCTCTCCGCGTAACCCTTCCCCAATTATTGGCAACTCATCTGTTGATGCCGGACTTCGCGATATTTTCCAAAAAATATCCAGGAATAAACCTGGAACTTATAACGTCTAATGAACCCTTAAATTTGACTAAACGGCAAGCGGATGTTGCCATTCGGGTTGCATACACGACCCCACCCGAACACTTGTTTGGCCGCAAACTTGTAAATGTGTATCAGGGGGTATACGCATCTAAATCGTCACTTGATAAGTGTTTAAACTCTCCCCTCGATGCGCCAATACGTTGGATCATAAAAGAAGAAGACGGCCCTGTGCCTGCATGGGCAACGCGGCCTCAGGAGAGGAAGGCAATACAGACCTTAATCGTGGATGATCCGCTTTCCCAAATAATGGCAGCTCGTGAAGGGCTGGGATCAAGCGTTCATTTTTGTTTCATGGGGGACCCTGATCCTGAACTCGGTCGTGTGCCCCCAGGAAATACACATGTTTACGGTGACATCTGGGTTTTAACTCACGGCGATTTACGGCGTGTTCCACGTGTAAAAGCATTTATGAAGTTTATAACAGAGGCAATACTCGCTAAGCGTAAGCTTTTAGAAGGCGATCTTGGGGAGTGAAACTGGTAAGGTAAGATCTTGGTATCTTCACCTTTAAACCAAAATTGACCCCAAAATTATCAAGAGATCAAACAAATAGCCCAACACATGTAAATGGCCAACCTAAGTACCATCCCTTCGGAGACATTTCTCCAGAGATATTTATTGGGATATTTATTGGGAATATTCCATAGATCAACCGTACAACCGTACAACCGTTCGCTGAGAGCTTTGGCTTTTAATGAGGAGGAATAAATGAGTTGGAACCCTGAACTCGAAATAGATTTCCCCACCGGAGATCAAGTTGATCAAGTGGAAACTCTTATCGTCCCCACGGCGCAAGATCTGGGGGGATTTGAAGTTAAGCGTGCCTTGCCGTCGGCTAAGCGAAAGATGGTCGGGCCGTTTGTTTTTTTCGATCATTTTGGCCCGGCAGAATTTATCAAGGGAACCGGGGTTGATGTGCGTCCCCATCCTCATATCGGTTTATCCACGGTCACTTATCTGTATCAGGGTTCTATGTGGCACAAAGACAGCCTTGGTACTTCGGCCTTAGTTGCGGCTGGAGAGATCAATCTCATGACTTCGGGCAGTGGGATCACGCACTCAGAACGTACATCGCCTGAAGTTCGTGAACATGCGCATTCTCTCTTTGGTATTCAAACCTGGCTTGCCTTGCCTGAAAATAAGGAAGAAATTGCCCCCACCTTTGAAAATCAAAAGGAACAAGCGCTTTCCGTTATTGAAGGGGAGGACAAACATGTCAAACTTATCCTGGGAACTCTCTATGGAGAGCGCTCCCCCGTTAAAGTCCAATCCGAGATGTTTTATGCGAATGCAGTATTATCTGCGGGTGCAAAAATTCCCTTAAGACCAGACCATGAGGAACGTGGGTTGTATGTGGTCCAGGGAGAAATCATCATTTCAGGCCAAAATTTTAAACAAGGACACATGATGACTTTTCGGCAGGGTGATGAAATCACGATTGAAGCCAAAACCGACACCCGGTTAATGCTTCTTGGTGGCACATCCTTGGGCAAACGTTATGTGTGGTGGAATTTTGTGGCCTCATCGCGAGAAAAAATCGAAGACGCCAAGCAGGCTTGGCGCGAAGGAGACTGGCAACACGGCCGTTTTCAGCTGCCGATTGATGATAATCAGGAGTTTATGCCCCTTCCAGAAAAATGAGTGTCAGAAAGTTGGTTAAGGTGAATAATTACCAGAATAATTATAAGAAAAATCTTGAATAAATAGAAGAAAAAGGCTCAAACGACCTCAGGCTTGAGCCTTCTTTGTTCTTAATTTAGATAAACTTTTTAAAGGCATCATCTACAGGGGTGTCTGCCAAATGGTTGATATAGTTGCTCATAACTTTTTGAGCGAGACCCAAGATAATTTCTAAAACTTGTTTGTTGCCATACCCAACTGCAACAAAAGCTTTCAAATCTTCGGCATCAATATGGCCACGGTTCCGAACAATTGCCAGAGTTGTCGTACGTAGTACTTCAAGTCTTTCAGAAGGAAGTTCAGTTTTATTACGAAGAGCTTCAATAATGCTGGTATCTACCTTCATCATATGTGCAATACCAGTATGCGCCGGTATACAATAATGGCATTCATGCTCGACATTGATAGTCTGCCAAACAACGGTGAGCTCATCGGCATTAAAACTAGTATTTTGAAAGAGAGTATGAAGGTTTTGATAAGCCTCTAGAACTGCCGGGGCCTCGGCCATAACCGCATGTAGGTTTGGAATCATACCGAATGATTTAAGTGAGTTCTCCAATAAAGGTTGGCTACCTGCAGGGGCAGTCTCTTTGGTGTGCAGTTTGAAATCCATAATTCTTTTTCCTATTCTTACGATTGAAGTTTAAGTGTTCTAAAATATGGGGACTAAAAGGTCTTAAATAGATAGGGACCGTGTGGTCCTAAAATCAAGGGCATTTTTTGAATTTCTCTAAATGAAGTATTCACAAACTTGTGATGTGTTGGATTTTAAAGTGAAATTTTGAGGGGAAGTTGGTTGCGAGCATGAGCCATAACCAAAACGTGTCTTTGCTTTAGCGTCAAAGCGGTATTAAAGTTCTTTCAAATAATAATAAATAACTGACAAAGAACAGCAGGGCCAACCGTACTCTATTTGCCATACAAGACGGCTTAACCCAGATGGCTTAACTTTAGGCGACTTAACAAAAGTGGACTCATGATCGAACGTTTATCAAAGTTTCTCATTCTTAGTCTGACCCTTGCGGCCTTTATGGTTGTGCCTCTTATGTTTGATAAACAAGCAGTTCAGGCCCAAACAATATTCTCAAGCGATGATGGCGGGGACGGGAAAGAGATCCCGGAAAACCTGACACCAGAATTAATCGACCGCTTACTTGCGGGTTTGAGCGATGAAGAACTGCGAGAACTGTTTCGTGAAGAATTGGTTCGCCAAGCTGATGAGAAGGTCGCGGCTGAAGTCTTTGATGGCACTGTTCTTGCTGCGATTGAAACCCGTTTGAGCGAAATGGCTGAACGTATTGAAACCCGCATCATTCGCTGGTCTGGAGCCATCGCAAATTTGGGATCGAGAGGGCCAAAAGTTCAAGAGCGACTTGCACTGGCAAAAGACGGCCTCTTTGGCATGATCCTTTCGGCCGGGCTCTTGATTGGGGTTGGTTTTCTTGCTGCTTTGTTGATTAAACGTTCAAGCCGAAAGTGGAGTAGCTGGCTTACGCAGACAACGCGCTGTGGTTATTGGGAGAAAGTGCTTCGTACTATTGCGCTTGGGGTTCTTGAAATTTTACCCATTCTAGGGTTTGTTGCCGCCACCCGTATTTTTGCTCTGGCGCCTCCTATGGAAAGCGCCCTTGGGCCTCTTAATGCTATGGTGTGGATCTATTATGCCGGTGTTGGTTATAGCTGGCTATTTATTGTGATTTCCAGGCGTGCTTTTGCACCGGATACGCCTCAAATCAGGATCGCACCCCTCCAGGATAAAGTGGCAGAAGGAACACACCAACTGTTACAACGCGCCGTTTGTATCGGAGCTACTGGGTGGTTATTTGCAGGTTTTTTCCCGACCCTCGGCCTCGGGTTCCCCCCTGCTTTGATCACCGTTGCCTTGGCGGGAACAACTGTTGCCGGGTTGCTTTTATTTGCTTTGTTCCAGAATTTTGAACGTATCCAAGAAATTAGTGCTCTTGTTCTCGATGATAGACGCCTGGATGATTTGAACTTTGATGATGTAGGTTTAGGAGATGAAGACTTAGAGAGTGAGGGCTCTGAAAACGAGGTTTCTGAGAACAAGCTTTTGGAAACAGATAATGAGGCGACCCCTTCTGTACGTATCATATCAAACACCGCTCCATTTCTTCTTGGCGGATACGTCCTTTTTGCCTGGCTCTATTGGCTCGCCCATTGGTTGGAGCGCGGGCAACACCATCTCGAAGGACCAGTTGGCACTCTGATTGTATTTTTCTCACTCCCGATTTTTGATCGTCTGGGCCGAGAGATCGTTAGATCTCTGTTACACAGTGATAGTGAAATGGCAGAACGCTTCCGTGGTGTGTTTAACGGTGCTTGGCGTGTGATTATTTCTATTATCGGCTTTCTGGTGGTCACCAGCCTTTGGGGGCTCGACCTTATGTCTTTTGCCAAGGGAGACGACGCCCCTATTTGGGCCAGTACCGGGTTCGACATTCTTATTACCCTGCTACTCGGGATTTTGATCTGGAATATGATCGGTGCTGCACTTCATCTTGAAAAACGTGTCAGTGGTGCTTCTGAAGACGTTGACCCTTTGGAAATGCCTGCGGCTTCTCGGCTCGACACTTTGACACCGCTGTTTCGCAATACCCTGCTGGGTTTTCTCGGCATCATCGTGATCATGACTGTGCTCTCTTCTGTTGGTGTTGATATTGCGCCGCTTATTGCTTCTGCCGGGGTTGTTGGTATCGCGGTTGGTTTTGGAGCGCAAACGCTTGTGAAGGACATTTTCTCAGGGATCTTTTTCCTGGTTGATGATGCTTTTCGCATTGGCGAATATATCGAGCTCGACAAACAAACCCGGGGAGAGGTCGAATCAATTTCTATCCGCTCCTTACAGTTACGCCATCACCGTGGATCAGTCATTACGGTTCCTTTTGGCGAGCTCAAAAAAATCACCAATCACAATCGCGATTGGGTGATTTACAAAATGCCTTTCCGTCTAGAGCCTGATACAGATCCAAAGCACGTGAAGAAAGTGGTCAAGGCGGTGGGTAAAGAGTTCTTGAAACACCCAGAGCACGGACCGAAGTTCCTCGAGCCTCTGAAATCTCAGGGTATTCTTAGCATCGATGATGATTCCGCCCTGATCATGCGGGTGAAGTTCAAGTGTAAACCTCGGGCTCAATTTGTCTTAAGACGTGAGATATACCACAAGCTCAGATCCGTCTTTGCCGAGGAGGGTATTGAGTTTGCCCGCCGTAAGGTTGAGGTCGTTGGCCCGGATGGTGAGAAGGTTGATAACGCCGTTGCAGGTGCTGTCCCACCCGAACAACTCGCAGACGCAAGTGCGGTGCCTGCAAGGTAGTTTTATTGGGGAGGGGTAACCCATGTCACAAATCATTGTAACACCAGATAACGCCAAACAGGTTCTTAAAGAGTTGGAGCCTGGAACGGAAGTTGTCTTCAAGGCGGGTCGTTATCTTGATGTACTCAAGATCAAGCTTGGTAACAGTCTTGAAAGCCCTCTTACCATTTTACGTGGAGAACCCGGCGCGATCATCACCATGAACTTGAGTGCGGATGATTTTCGTGAAGAGGGGAACCTCATTGCCAAACGTGTACAAGATGGTGAAATCCCCACTGCGAACAGCTATCCTGGTCTTTATCCGATAAAGATGGACGGGCGGCTAAAGATAAAAAAGTCGGCCAATATTCTTATCCAAGGGCTGACCTTCGAAGAAAGCTGGCCCACCCATGTTGCGATCAAAAAGTGTCAGAACCTGACCTTCAGAGACTGTGATTTTCGGGATGCTACCTTTGCAGTCGCGGCGATGGGGAAAACCACTTACGGTTTGCGCTTTGATCGCTGTCGATGGGTCCAGGACCGGATAGCGGGGCGGATATGGAAAGAAATTCCATGGGGCCGTATCCACGGTGACTATCGTGATGACCCTGATAAATACGACAAGGTCGACGTTAAAAACGATTGGCGTCTGTTCGATGGCGATTTTATCCGGGGCGAAGACATCGCTGGCGGCATCACCCTGGAACACTGTGAAATCGGTCAAGCCTTTAACGCGATCCATTTTTATAACCCGAAAAAGAAGTTGGATCGCTGCGTGGACATCAATGTTCATGACTGCCATTTTTTTGAAATCCGCGACAATGTTCTCGAACCTGAGGCTTGTGCCTATAACTGGTGGTTTTGGAACAACACCATCAAGAATGCCCACAAGCCCTTTTCATTGAATATTGTTAAGGGCGGTGCCTTTTACATCTTCTCTAATCGGTGGTGGTTTGATTCCATTCAGGGACCCGACAGTCCAAAAGAAAGCCGGGGCGGGGGGATGTTTAAATTTCATAGCAATAACAAACAAAAACAGTTGGCCCCCAATTACGTTTTCCACAACAGCATCGCCACCCGGAGTGATTATGCCCGCAAGGGACAGTTTTCCGGGCTGCAGCACTTTAACAATGCGATCTGGGTTGCCCACAAGGGAGAGAGTTATGACAGATACATCCTTGATGAGGCCGACTTTTTCGGGGAAGTAACCTATCCCACGTCTGAGCCAGATTATCTAAAGAAACGCTTTATTACCAATTGGGGGCTTTATAATATCCGCTTTGAAAGTGATGTGATCTACGATCCATCCTGGCCAGAGAAACTCCTCGCCGCGGGATACGATGGTGTCAACAAGTCCTATGCAGAGGACCCAAGATTTCGCAATGTCTTTGAAGGGGATTTTGAGCTGGGAACGCGTTCGCCTTGTTATGGGAAGAGCATGCCGAAAAAGATAACCATGCCCATCGGCGATGACTTTCTCCTTCCGGGTGGTCAGGATATCGGGGCCTTGCAGGGGCTGGACTTAACCCGTGGGCCAGAGTTTCGGCCTGTATATTCTGGATCTGCTTGATATGGCTCCCGGTAAAATCAAGGGCATCGAAAGTCTTCTGTCCTGTTGGCAAATGGATGCGGACCGTGATGAAAAATCCCTGGTGATCCCGGATGGCTGTCGAGATCTCATCTATAAATCCAGTCCGGGAAAGCGCCCGGTTTGGTTTCTGTCTGATCTGGAAGACAGCAGCTATCAGGTCCCCGTTGCAAAGGGGGATGTCTTTCGCGGTTATCGTTTAAGGCCGGGGGCTAACATTCAGAGCGAACAGTTGCTTTGGAGTTTGAACGGGCCAGAGGGCAAAGGTGCTTTACCCCATGAGTTAACGGCTGGTGATCTTGCTTCCCGGTTGGAGAGCTTTACGGAGCTGAAGAGGGAACTGGATCAGGCTTTGAACTGTCTGGCATCTGATGTTTCAAGTATCGCGCAGGTCGCCAATCTGCTGGGGGTAAGTGTGCGAACCTTGCACCGATATATCTGGCAGGGAACCGGAAGACCGCCTTTGTTTTGGCTCCGACTGGCACGGGTTAGAAAGGCGGGGCGAGCGGTGACGTCTTCATGTTCGCTGGCAGAATCATTGGCTGAAATCGCTTTTGATCATGGTTTTTCCGATCAGGCCCATATGAGCCGGGAATTTCGAAAATGGCTGTTGATTACACCCTCGGCACTACGCGGTGGCGGGACGCAAGGGGTACAATTGCTTGAACGCGGATATGGCTGATTTGGGGACCGATGTCCCCGGAAAGTATTTATAGAGAATACTATTGGTATTTGGCGTGGATTGCCTCAAAGGTGCCGTCGGCCCGTATTTCCGCCAAGCCTTTGTTAAACTTCTCAAGCAAGACCTTCGAGTTCGGCCACAATCGGCTGAAACAAAGGTGAAAATCCACGCTGTTTCCCGTTGTGAAGTATTGAAGTTTGCCCGAGATCTTCAAATCGACAGCGATATGTTGTACGAATTCACGAGTGGAATAAAAAAAATCGAATTTGCGTTTGATCAATATATTTAGAGCCCCTTCGTCATTGACTGCCGGGTGATAGGGAATACCTGCATCCCTGAGCTCAAACTCATTGGTATATCCGGCGACAACGACGATCTTGAAACCTTTGCCATCCGCCAGCGTTTGGGGAATTCTGCCCTTGAAATCCTTAAGGGCGACATAAACATTAGTGGAGGAGCTAATCGGATCAGAGTAGTTGAAATAATGATCCCGGCTTTCTGCTTTGGCACAGGAAAGGGCAGCAACGGTGGTGCCGTGTTCAGCCATGGATAACACCCGGTTCCAGGGCAGGAAATCAACGCGGGCGGCGATGCCAACCCTTTTGAAAGCTTCGACAGCGATCTCGACATCAAATCCTAAACGACCATCCGGGCCGGGATTTTCAATTTCATAGGGCGGGAAATCAACGGCATGTATAACAAGCTCGGTTTCACCGACAGCATCGGCCCAAGCAATTGGAACCGTCCAAACAAGAAGGAACAGGGCGTAGAGTACTGGTTTAAGTAAGCTGGATAAACTGGATAAAAAAGTCATCGGGTCCTTCCGTCCATTATAAATAGACGGAAAACCCTAATAATTCCTTTTGGCGGCTGAAATATCTTGCGCGGGATTATTGACGATAAGGCCCAAGACGCTATAGATACAGCCCTCTAAGGCTGAATGGGTGTGCAGAGTTCAACCAAAAATCCGTTGAGATCCGTGACGTACGCCGTTGTCTGCCCCCACGGCATCTCTTGTACTTCTTGAACCAGCGTTGCACCCGCGCGGACGGCTTTGTTCAGGGCCACGGGAACGTCATCGGTGGTAAAGGCAATCTCAAAACAAGGCTTGCCCACAATCGGCCGTCCGGGGTTTTTACCGATCTGCTCCATCAAGCTCAGAGACGAAAACGACAGCGTTGTCGCCCCCGTATCAAGTTCGCCATAATCGCCGCTCTCGTGCAGCATTTTTTGCCCAAACCCAAAAGCGGCCTGATAAAATTCCAACGTTCTACCAACGTCCTCAACATAAAGAATGGTGTAAGCTAACTGCATGGTATGTTCTTTTCCTGTAGGTCTTGTTTCTGGAGTTTTTCATAATGACCAGCACCCTAAGATATATTAAAAGCTCCGTCTTGAAGATTTCGGACAGCCACCAGAGGGCAAGGGTAACAGGCGCAAATTATTCAAACCGGAACATTAATTTTTCCGTGATAGTAGTGATTGTGTAGGGTCAAATTCCTGTTATTAAAACTGGACCGTATTTTATGAAAACCTTGTTTTCGTAGTTACTTTTTTGTTTTTTCTCCCGCCTAAAGGTATGATTCGTAAGGAGAGTGTGTAGGTGGATCAAGTACAAAACTATGTTGATACTGCACGGGTAGAGTTAGAAAACCCGACCTTCTATTTCACCAAACACTGGTTAGCGAGAGTTACTGTTGAAAAAGAAAACGGATTGGCTTCGGTTGCCCGTATAGATGAGGATTTTAATGAAGACGAGGTCGCGATTTATTTTTCTGTAGCTGAGGAACTCTTTTTCCTCGTGGTTAATGTGGATACAAAGCCAGAAATTAAAGCTTCATCAGCATGGATTGAATCAGGTAATAGAGCCGAACTTACTGCGACGTCAACAACCTTGAACCATCAGGAATTGGCAAGAGGTTTGAAACTAGGCCCATTAACCGGTTGGTCAAAGGGAGAGCCTGCTCGATATGGAAAGAGAAATTATAAATTCAGTCGAGTTTCGTTTAGGCCTCAAGAAAATCGAGCATTTTGTTTTGAGGAAGCTCTGGATAATCTGCTGACGGAATTAGAGAAAGACCCGGAGGGTGTGCGAGAATTAACTTTAAAAGCCGATGCGTTGATATCGTTTGAGAGATATCAATATTTTGGTGCTAATGCTGGGGTTGAAGTTGACGCCAAGGCGATCAACCGGCTTGCATCATTAAATCTCGGATTGGATCTCGACACCTATATAAGTAGTGGTGGATTGACTGATCAATGGGACTCTGATGATCCTAATTTTCGTTTGAAACGAATAGAAAAATAACCAAACGATCGTTAACATAAAAACTCGTTAGAGAAGGTTCTCTGCAAACTATTACGACGATTTCGTTAGGTTCCTATTCAGGCAAAGCTGTCATTGCGACATCGACAAAAGAGCTTAGGGTTTCTTTTGTGGCATTGCTACTGCCGAGGACGCCGAGGGCGAGGGATTGGGCGGAGAAAAACTCTGCCAGTGCTTTTGCATCGGCTTCTGGGGGCAGGTCGCCTTTTTGCTGTGCCTTTTTAAAAACGTCTATAAAGGTATTTCGGCGATTTTGGTCGAACTTGCGCCCAATTGCTTCCATTGCCGGGCGTTGTGAGGCGCCTTGAACCAG
The DNA here is from genome assembly GCA_913060675.1 of uncultured Rhodospirillales bacterium. Taxonomy (GTDB): domain Bacteria; phylum Pseudomonadota; class Alphaproteobacteria; order Kiloniellales; family Kiloniellaceae; genus Kiloniella. Next base: position 19,606 of record CAJXUS010000033.1, on the reverse strand, counting down.
GCTGTTGACCACAAAACACCCACTGGGATGGCTGTTGTCGAGCATGGAATGGGCCACGGTTTTCAAAAATCGGCGCACGCTTACTTTCAAGGGATCTTTTGAATTGCGTAATTCGTCGATCAAGGGTGTGCCAAGGTTATTGTAGTAATGGGATAAGGACTTTTTATAGAGGGATTCCTTGTCGCCAAAACAGGCATACAATCCCGGTTTGGCCATACCTGTTTCACAGACAAGATCGCTCATAGAGGTGCCATCAAAACCCTTGTCCCAAAAGACCTTCATCGCAATATCAAGGACTGTTTCTGGGTCCATTTTCCGGGGGCGGCCACGTCCCATAATCTCACCATTTTCTATATATACTTACCGATCGGTATTTTAAGAGTATCGCCGAAAGTGACAAAGTACAAGTTTACGCTAAGCGAATAGATTTTATTTAGGATCTGAACCTAGGGGCCTGACCCTGGGTGTTGTCTTAATTTTGCACCAAGTCTAGGTGTTTAGTCCGCATTATTGAAGATGGCAGTTTATTCACGGCATCTCATATTAATTCGATCAAGCAATACACCATAAGAGAAGTCACGTTATAAACAATAAAGTACCAATCAGTATTTTATTCTTGACAATAACATTCGTTACGCTAATTTAATACCGTATGGTATTTAAATGGCATCACCGAACAACAATTGTAATTACTAAATTTCAAGGGAATGAATAATGAGTAGAGTTAAAGGTAAAGCTGTTCTGGTTACGGGTGCTAACCGGGGTATTGGTCGTGCTTTTGTCGAAGAGTTATTGGCTGCTGGTGCTTCAAAAGTTTATGCCGCTGCACGAAGCCCGGAAAAATTGGCGGCCTTAGTTGAGGGAAATGAAGACAGAGTAATTCCTGTAACGCTCGATGTGAATAATGCCGAAGCGATAGAGGCTTTGGCGGCTGATCTGAAAGACGTGGCGCTTTTGATCAATAACGCTGGGATCGCTCGGTTTGTTGGCTTGGTCTCGGCGACTTCTATCCAAGATGCGCGCGATGAAATGGAAACCAATTACTTCGCACCGTTAAATTTGATCCGGGCTTTTGCCCCAACCTTGAAAGAAAATGGCGGTGGCGCAATCGTCAATATTTCTTCTGTCGCGGGTTATGTAAACTTCCCTGTTCTGGGATCATACTCAGCATCAAAAGCAGCGGTACATTCGCTTACTCAAGGTGTACGCGCTGAACTCAAAGCACAGGGTACTCATGTTGTCGGTGTTTATCCTGGACCGATTGATACCGATATGGCGGCAGCTTTCCCCATGGATAAGACTTCTCCAAATGTTGTGGCCAAGGAAGTACTCAGTGCGGTCGAAGAGGGCGTTGAAGATGTGAACCCGGACCCGATGGCCGTTGATTTCCACGCGAACTATTTTAGTGATCCCAAAGCGCTGGAAAAACAAATTGGTGAAATGCTGCCTCAGTAGATAAGTCTCCATAAATATTTCTCCATAGTTATTTATGGGAGAGACAATTGAGTAAAGGTGCTTTTTCTCTGGCATCTTTTAGCTGAAAAGTCCTGCATCAGATTGGTAACCTTTCTGATGCGGGGCTTTTTTTAGCCTATGACGGTGCGCGTGTCTGTCTTCAATTCTACTATCCAATATCAGGGATATCCGGCAGATAGGATTAATTATTAAGTTACCAATTTACGCTACTATTTTTCCTTATTGGAGCTAATATCAACATCCAGTGGGAATGAGATTTGCTGCATAAACGACCAATCATTTTTCATCCATTTTTTAGTTGGTCAAAAACGGTTCTCTCCCGTCAAATTCACACTCGTCAAATTTTGTCATCTTGTCGTGCAAAATGGATTGATTCTAACCAGGTATGTTGCCGCAAAATAAACGTTATTCCTTTGAGTTTTTTCCTGCTGTCTGTAACTATATTTTGGCTGTCTCATGATACCATTGCTGCTCCGGAACGGGTCGTCCTGACGACGGGGTATAATTACAGCCCTTATACAGGTGAGCAGCTCCCTGAAGGGGGAATGGTCACTGAGATTATTACAACCGTTCTTGAGAATATGGGGCTGGAGCCCGAGTATCGACGACTGCCCTGGAAGCGGGCCTTACGAGAGGCAGAAGAAGGGCGGTGGCTTGGAACTTTTCCATGGGAGCCTCGAACTGAGCTTAAAAAATCATTTCTTTATTCCGATCCGATTATTGTTTTTGACACCAAAACTTATGTCGATGTGAACGCAACACAGATTCCAGACAGTCCAAAATCATTAGAGGGTAAAAAACTATGTTTACCTCTTGGGCACAGAACCTATGGACTGATTGGTGATATGGTCGAAGCAGGTACTCTTCTTACGACCAGTCCAGGCAGTATGGTGCAATGTTTTAAACAATTGAAAAGCGGGAGAGTGGATTTGGTGTCTGTAAGTAGCATGGTTGCCCGGCAATATACCAAACAGGTTTATGGTTATGTTGATGGTGTTCAATCGCTTAAAATTGCAGCCACCCGAACAACCTTTCATTTGATAATTTCCAAGCGTTATCCCGGTGGGAAAAAGTTAATGAACTTTTTCAATGCTGAATTGGAGCGCATGCAGGCGTTAAATGCACTCGCTCCAATCGTAGAGCGGCATCTTTGGGTTCGTTGAAAAGGAAATCTGATCTTCGACGCAAGGTTAGAAATGGTGAGATATGAGCTTGAAAACATTGACTATTAAAGCTGTAATGATCGTGGTTGCGATCGTGGTTTTTGCGACCATATCCATATCGCCAACTGTTGCGGATGAATGGTCTGATATCGTAAATAAAGCCAAAAATCAGGAAGTCTATTGGTACGCCTGGGGAGGGGCCGAACCCTATAATGATTATATCACCTGGGTTGGAGAACGCGTTCAGCACGATTATAATGTTGAATTAATTCATATCAAGTTGGGGGATACGGCCGAGGCGGTGCGAAAGGTTTTGGCAGAAAGAACAGTGGGTCGGCTCAACAATGGCAGTGTGGATCTGATTTGGATTAATGGAGAAAACTTCAAAACGATGAAAGAAGAGGATCTACTTTTTGGACCTTTTGCCCATAAATTACCAAATTTTCAGTTTGTTGATGTCATACAAAATCCTGGCATCACAAGTGATTTTACCACACCCACCGAAGGCTTGGAATCTCCTTGGGGAATGGCAAAGTTAATTTTTATACATGACCGTGCAAGTTTGACCTCTCCCCCAAGATCAATTCTATCTATTCTTGAATATGCCCGTTCTAACCCTGGTCGCATCAGCTATCCAGCACCCCCTGATTTCAGCGGTACGACTTTTATAAAACAGGCATTGTTCGAATTGACTGCTGATCCAAGAGAATTACAAAAACCAGCAAGAGATAATTTTGATCGGGTAACAGCACCGCTTTGGAAATACCTTGATGATCTTGTGCCTTTTCTTTGGCAGCAGGGCAGAGAATATCCGAAAAGTAGTGAAAAATTGACTGAAATGTTAGGGAAGGGAGTTGTTGACCTATCCTTTTCATTTCGAATTGGCGTGGTTAGCAATGCCATTGAAGAAGGCGTTTTACCCATAAGTGCCCGTAGTTATGTTTTGGAAAAGGGAACGATTGGGAACACTCATTTTGTCGCTATTCCCTTCAACTCTGCACATAAGGAAGGCGCGATGGTGGTCGCCAACTTTTTAATGTCTCCAGAGGCCCAGGCCCGCAAGCAAAATTCTGCCTACTGGGGAGAACAGACTGTGTTGGCAATGCATCTTTTGTCTGCCGAAGATCGAAAACGTTTCAATGACATACCTCGTGACGCCGCAACATTAAGTAGCGAAGAATTGGGCAACACGCTACCAGAGCCTCATCCCAGTTGGATAACTCAAATTGAAGAGGTTTGGCTCCGCAGATATGGACAATAAACTAGTTGTTGAGGCTTTTCTCTATCGTTGACAACTCATCAAGAAGGCCAGATGCCAGCTCAATGTTTCTGGCTGATCCAGAGATTGCAGCTTCGGTATTGGCTTTGATTTCGCGGATGTCATCTGTCAGGCCGTTGAACTTTTGCAGCTCATTATTAAAGTCAGAAAGCTGCTCACGGGATTGGTTCACCAGCGAAGACATCCGTCCACTTGTCTCTTGAGATTTTTGTGCGTCTTTTTGGGTCTCTTGCTCGGTATTTGTCATGGTTGTCTCAAGAGACTTGATCCCCTGAGTGAGATCCTTGAGGCCTTCGTTCAACGTTTCGACCAGCGCGTTAACCTGGGATACCGATTTCGAAACATTGGTTGCGAGGTCCTTGACTTCGTTTGCCACTACCGCAAACCCTTTGCCGGCCTCACCTGCACGCGCGGCTTCAATCGTAGCGTTGAGGGCGAGCAGATTTGTCTGTCTTGCGACCACAGCGATATCACCGGCAATGGCATTAATTTCATTGAAGCTTGTATTAAAGGTGGCAATGTTGTCGGCCAGTTGAGAACTATTTTTGCGACCTTGGGACATTTCATGGTGGATGGTAGAGAAGGTGTTGCTCATGGCGGCAATGGTTTCGCCCATGCTGTCGAGGTCCCCCTCGCTGTTTTGCATTTGCTGGATCAGACCGTCAATATTGCCCGCAAAGTTTTCCGCTTTGCCAATAAGATCCCCGATAAATGCGGTCCGCTCTATTGATGTGACATTTACTTTTTCAGCATTGCCCTTGATATCGGTGCCTTTGAGTATTGCAGAGGTTAAGGGCTGGGTTAAATCAGAACTTTTATCATGGCCATTTTTTAAGGAGGGGGTATCCCGGATACTTTCCAATTGCTCGTCAAGGCCAGAGCTGATGGTGCTCATTGACTGTTCTATATCAACGGCTTGGGCTTGTAGTTCATCTAATGTGGCCTGATGATGTTTGGTATGGGTCACAGTCGCAATCAGACTGGACACACTCGATACAACATAGGGCACGCAATAGGTGAGTATAACTTTTGGAATGTCCAAAAGAACCTCACCAAATACGGCCTCCCACTGATTGATCACGGTCAAAATCGTCCCTGCCGTCAAGGCCACGATGACAGCGCGATGCACCAAATCTTTTTTGCAGAGAATGCGAATATCTGAAAGTTGCATGTATCACCCAAAATTTTAGAGCAGCCCGTAAGCCTCGTTATCAATTGATCATAAAAAAAACTTGGTAAAGAAACCTTTTACAAATCTTGTTTGAAAGAGTTTTTCTAAAGATGATTGCCGGGTAAAGGATTTTATCTCACGATGTGAAATAATTTATGAAATCATTCTGCTCTTCGCCCACATAAATTGATATGTCTGTATATTATAAGGGAATTGATATGAAGAAACATATTGTGCCTGAAGGATACCACTCGATTACCCCTTATTTTACCGTTAAGGATGCAGATAAACTAGTGGATTTTCTTATCACTGCGTTTGGCGCATCTTTGATTAAAGAAAATAGAAACGACGACAAACGCATTGAGCACGCGCGTTTACTCATTGGTACCTCAATTATAATGCTAAATGAAAGTTCAGACACATATCCAGTCAACACATCTCAAATGCATCTCTTTGTTGAAGATACAGATACGACCTATGAGATGGCATTGCGATCAGGAGGGGTATCATTGATGGAACCCAATGATCGACCGCATGGTGATCGAATGGCGGGTATTGAGGACCCATGTGGGAATGTTTGATGGATCGTAACTCATTGTAATTAAATCGTTTTGGGCGCAAGTTATCTTATTACTATTCCCCCTGTCGTCGGTCGACTTGGTCCCAGTCGGATAGGGCGCAAGGGATCATGCGGTCCATGAGTTGGAAGGAGTTTTGGCAGGCGCGGTGCAGGTTGGCTTCGAAGTCTTCGCTCGCACTATCAGAAGATGAGTCTGAAAGCGCACGGATTACGACGAAAGGCAAGTCGTTTAGCTTACAGGTGTGACCAAAGGCGGCGCCTTCCATTTCGGTGGCGAGGGCGGCAAATTCACGTTGTAGCCAACGTAGTTTTTCTCGGTCTTGAACAAAAGTATCACCAGAGGCAATGGTACCAAGCATCAGATTTGGCGCGCCCTTAATACCTTCAAAAGCTTCATCAAAGGCTTTAGTGGCTTTGCCGACCAGATCGGGCTCACACTCAATCATCCGCTCTCGACCCGGAGTTTCACCGTGACGTCGGCCAAAAGCAGTGAGGTCCATATCGTATTCTACAACGTGGCTGGCGATGATAATATCTCCAGCCTGCATATTGGGCAGTAAACCGCCTGCAACACCGCTGAATACCAACTTTTCCGGTTTAAATAGGTCGATCAGCATCTGGGTACAAATGGTGGCGTTGATCTTTCCGATACCAGATTGGGCGAGGGCGATTTTTGTTCCCTTGTAATCACCTTGAGAGACCGTAATCCCTGCGTGTACGCTTTCTTTCACGTCGCTCAATTCACCCAGCAAAAGCTGAACTTCTTCGCTCATTGCGCCAATTACGCCTAGCATCCCGGTCTCCTTAACTGGAAGGTGTTTTTGCACTATAAAGTATCCGGTTAAAGGAATAGTAAATTGGGAAGATATTTAGAGCCAATAAGACGACAAGTGCTTTATCTACCGCGACCTATTTCGTCATTTTTTAAAAAGAATGGAGAGAAAATAAAACACAATGTGTTTTGGGAATATCATTGAGATAGAAGTGTAAATGTTAGTTCGTCGTAGGGTCCGTGACTTTTATGATTTTGTCGAAGCTTCTAATGGCACGGGAGGCTAGTTTCCCGTCAACCTCAAAGATAACGATTACAGCTAGATGAATTTCATGGTTCCCGGTTTCTCTGGACTGAATGTCCCATTTCCAATCTGTTTGTTGGAACCGGGATACTTCTTGTTCTGAAGGTCCCCTGGGGGAAATTTTAAAGCTATCACCAGAAAGAAGCACGGCCATTTTATCGCTTACCTTTACCTTGGCGCCGACCTTTAAGGCTTCGTTGACAATCGATAATCTTAACATCTCAATGGAGTTGGCTAAGCGCAAAGATACTTTTACCTGAACGTCATCATCGATGTTCATTCTACCAGGCGCAAGGATGGTTATTTTCTCAAATTCCATGACATCTAACAGACGGTCCACACGGCTTAGATACTCTGGTCTGACTTCTTCACCGACAGAAAAGTCATAACCAGTCGAGCTCTTGGAAGCGTTGTCGCGTTTATTGATTTCCATATAAAACAATACAAGTGACGCGGCAACCACAAGGCCAAGAAGACCGCCTACGGCGCTGACAATGATTTTAGATTTTCCATTCATGTAATGTTCCTTGATGACACAGAACGATAAATGTTCACAGATAAATGTTCACAGCCAGCTGCTTTCATAAAACTTCTTGTGAAACAGTATATTACAAAACCTATCAGGGCCTTAATAGGATGAAATTAACTGTAAGAGGGGATTTGGACGCCAGAGAAGATTTTTCAAGGTATAAGTCTATTGATGACTGACTGTGGACAAGAGTTAAGGGGAACATCCAGATCGACTTATTCGGTATTAGTTTGTCGTTTTTGATCATAATTTTCAACAATATGGCGTATAGTATATTCAGGACACAGACCTTGTTAAGAAACTGTCAATAAAGGGACAGTTCCCTAATAGAAGACCCTAAAAGGGCCTGAAAAAGGGTTCCTGAAAAAGCCTCTAAAAAGGACCCTGAAAAAGGGCCCTGAAAAAGGACAAAGCCATGAACCGTACACAACTAGAAAAATTTGAGACTTTTAAATATCTCCATGAAAGAGAAGGCACATTTATTATCCCAAATCCTTGGAACGCAGGAACGGCGATGATGCTAACGTCTCTCGGGTTCGATGCCTTGGCAACAACCTCTGCTGGCTTGGCCTTTGCTCTCGGTCGTTGTGATGGCATCGCGGCATTGTCACGAGGGGAAACGTTGGTGAATTGTCGGGAAATCGTAGAGGCGACGCACCTTCCTGTTACCGCCGATTTGGAAGAAGGATTTGGTACCTCACCAGATAGCTGTGCTGAAACCATCCGTCTTGCTGCTGGTGTGGGGCTGGTCGGTGGGTCGATAGAAGATGCCACAGGCAACCCTCTGGCTCCGATTTTTGAGTTTGAACAGGCAGTAGACCGTGTCCGTGCGGCCAGTGAAGCCAGCCGAGATCTTCCGTTTCTGTTAACCGCACGTTCAGAAAATTTTCTTCATGGAAAACCCGATCTCGACGACACTATCCGCCGCCTGAAAGCTTTTGAAGAAGCTGGTGCAGATGTGCTTTATGCACCAGGGTTACCAAATTTGGATGCGATCCGTGCTGTGTGTGAGGCCATGGACAAGCCTGTCAATGTGGTTATGGGGCGGGGCGGTGCAACTTATACCGTGGAAGACCTACAGGATGTAGGTGTCAAACGTATATCTGTCGGAGGGTCTTTTGCGCGTGCTGCACTGGGGGCTTTTATGGCCGCAGCTAGGGAAGTGAAAGAACAGGGGACTTTCCATTACGCTTCAGACGCTCTTTCCCACAAAGAAGCTAGCGATTTTATGGTCCAGCCCAAGATTTTATAGCTTGTTCTTTCTTCGTCGAGGCGGATTTTCTTGATATAAAAGAAGATCCGTTTCACCTTCAAGTGTTGCGTGTTACACAATAGCCGAGTTTCATCGAAAAGGGGCTTCGTCAAAGCATATCGGGTGATGATCTGATTGGTGCCCTCTGGAATTAAGTTCAAAACCCTGAATTGATAGTTCAGTACTCTATATCAAATCTTTAAGGTGGGGCTGCTCCCACTGGTTTTTGAGAAAACAAATATGAACGAACTGGCCAATGAGCCTTTGCTGCTTAACCCTGACGTGGTCGTTGTTGGCGCTGGAATTGCGGGTGTTGCTGCTGCGCGTCAACTGATGATGCAAGGGGTGTCCGTTCTTGTCCTTGAGGCACGCGATCGCATCGGCGGTCGGGCTTACACAGAAAACGAAACTTTTGGCGTTCCATATGATCACGGCTGTGCCTGGTTGCATTCGGCTGATGTTAATCCGTTGTCGGCCCTGATTAAAGATTCCCCCGGTTTTGATATCTTTGATCATGGCGCGCTAGAGACCCAATTTTATTGTTCTGGACGCAAAGCTTCACCTGAGGAATATGCAAGCGCGGAAAAGTCAGAGGATGCGCTCTATGATGATCTCTGGGCTTATGATGCCGAGGCGGGTGGCGATATCTCTATCCACGACCTGAGGACGCCGAAGAACGAATGGGATCTCTTGGCTCATCTACGCAAAGGAGAATTCGAAGCAGGTCAGCAGACCAAAGATCTTTCGGTTATTGATTACCAAACTCAGCACGAAAGTGGAACAGAGTGGTTGGTCCCCCAAGGGCTTGCAGCAGGTATTTTTAAAGCATTGGGAGAGGTTCCGGTCAAACTCAATACCTCTGTTAACAAGATTAATTGGGGCGGTAAGGCGGTCATTATTGAAACGGATCAAGGTAATATCAATTGCAAGGCGGTGGTTATCACCGTTCCAACCGAAATTATTGCCGATGAAACTCTCAAATTTGAACCGCGTTTACCTGCTGAAAAAGTAGAAGCTTTTTCCCAATTACCCATGGGAGTATTGGATAAAATCACTTTGCAGTTTAAGGATGAGTTTAATTCTCTGTTATCAGACTTGCACACCACAACCGCTTATATTCGAGACCACTGTGATGAAGGTGATGTAGGATCCGGTACGTGGCGCGATCATTTGATCAGACCATTTGGGCAAGCTCTGGATACCATGTTTGTTGGCGGGCAATTTGCCCGTGATCTCACGGCTGAAAAAGACGCTGACAGGCTGGCTTTTGAACTCGCTTTGAATTCCTTGTCGGATGTCTTTGGGGCTGATGTTAAGAAGTTATTTGTCAAAGGTCATTTTACCAAGTGGCATGCAGACCCTTGGGCACGGGGTGGGTATGCCTATTCAAATATTGGACACAATCATAAACGAGAGACAGCACGCTTACCCGTCGAAGGACGTGTGTTCTTTGCTGGTGAAGCCCTGCATGGCAAGTGGGCCTCTATGGCACCTGGGGCGTATTTGACAGGACGACAAGCCGCAGAGGAAGTGCAGTCTTCACTAGATCTTCCAACATCATAAATCCCGTTACCAGGCCGAAAGGCATGGACTTACAAACCCGGGCGCTCTAAGACTTAAGTTCATCTGATAAGATATTGAAAGTTTTTAGAAACATGTCCTGGTTTGAGGAATGCATCCACCCAGAAATTCGCCAGTCTATACGTGTAGATCGACCAATTTTTGATGGCCAGACAGACTTTCAGAGCGTGTCTATCTTTGACAATAATTTACTAGGTAGGGTTCTTGTCCTCGATGATGCAATCCAAATTACCGAGTTCGATGAACATATTTATAGCGAGAGCATGGTTCATATCCCCATGTTTTCTCATCCAGCACCCCAAAGGGTTCTGATCATTGGCGCGGGGGATGGTACTGTCCTTCGGGAAGTTCTCAAACACGAAACCTTAACACAGGTGACAATGGTTGAGATCGATGGTGCTTTGGTTAAGCTGTGCCACGAACATTTAAGCGATATTCTGCAAGGGGCTTTCGATGATCCCAAATTGGATCTGGTGATCGACGATGGGGCCAAGTACCTGCGAGAAACCGATCGTGCTTTTGATGTGATTATCATTGATTCCACCGATCCCGATGATAATTCCACGGCCTTGTTTACAGATGAGTTTTATACCCGCTGTAAGGCGCGTTTGGCGGTGGGGGGGATTATTGTCGCTCAGGCGGGGTGCCCGGCCTATCAACCGTCTATCCGCACTCACATGAGAGAGCGGATGCAGGTGCATTTTAAGTATGGTGGTTTCTATCATGCTGCGGTGCCAACCTATATCGGCGGCTTGCATGCCTTTTCATGGGCGAGTGATGTGCATGATCTCAATGATATTGCTGAAAGGGGGAACAATAAATCCCCGCAAGAATTAGCGCAAAAATTATCGGCACGTTATTACACCGGGCGATCTCACAAAGCTGCGTTCTATATGGAGCCTGAATAAGGTTCTAACCCAGGGTTAACCTATAAACCTCTATTGCTGTGCCAGCCAGATTTCTGCGAGATTCTTTGCTTTTTCAAGCTGTTCAGGGGTCATTTCTTTGGCAATGTCATTGCGCATTTGTGCTGCCTTGAGTTGTAACTTCTTTGCACCGTCGATTTTTCTTTCTGATATGACGTTCAACCATTTATGAGCTCTGACCAAGTCTTCGGTTATGAGGAAATAAATCCGTCCAGCCTGGAGTTGTGCGAGTAAATGGCCTTGTTCCGCTGCCATTTCATACCATCTCGTAGCCGTCATAACATCCTGCTCTGTCCCCAAACCCTTACTATACATTTCCCCCAAAGCATATTGAGCCTCGGCTTCTCCTTGCTCTGCGAGTGGTTTGTAAAGAGTATAGGCGGCTTCATAATCATGGCGCTTAACCGCTTCTTTGGCATCTTTTAGGGGATCTGAAAGAGCAGGGAAAACGAGTGTTAGCGATAAAAATAGAGTAACGAGAAGTTTGCGCACTTCAATTCTCCAAGTGTTCCGGCATGATCGATTTTAATAACTTTGTGTTATGTCGTGATCCTAATGAGATTAGGTTTGTTTGCGCAAATCATGCCAACATCTTTGCCAGAAATCAAACATTGTTTTCCTAGCCTTATCGACGGGGACTAAGAAGTGTATCCGGGGATATACGTTGGGATAGCTTGTTTCAGTATTTCTATCAATTCAGGATCCATATAGGGATAGTCATCAGGGATATCGAGTACGTGCAGAGGTTTGTATTCCAGATGGCGTCGGAATTCGGCTTTCAGCCTACTTTTGTGTTTATCTTCCATGACAAAGATGATGTCGGCCCACTGGATATCTTTGAGGGTAACTTGGTGTCTTGCACTGGAAGAGGTTCCTGCCGAGCGTACGCAAAGGTTAGGGTGTTTACGGAAAAGGGTCTCGGCGGTTGGGCTGCGCCATTGATTTTTGTTACAGATAAAAAGAAGGTTTTTCATGAACTTAACCGTATAAATATTGCTTTAGAAAACAAGTAAAAATTTATCACTAATTTATATTTAATTTTAGGTAATGGTTTTATACTATAATATATTAATCGGAAATATATGTGCTGTTTTTAATGTTGCCAGGCAGTTTGATAAGACCTTCTTGTTTAAAGAAGAGGGTCTTGTTTAGAGTAAAGGATAAGACCCATGGCGAGAAAACAGTTTGTCGAACGGCGGTTTCATTTGAAAATTAAGGCGAGTTTTATACCCATAGTGTTTTGGTTTGCTGTGAAACGTTTTTGCCTTGCTTTCCTTTCAATAGCTACCCTTTCGTCCCTTTTCTATGTTCAGGACACTGCAGCTCAGTCAGATCCAAAATCCACTCAAATAACTGAAGAAAGCCTCAAGGATATTCATCTGAGTGTTGGATTTTCAGTGCCTCCTTATGTGATCGCGGGGCAAAATCGAGGCGCTGAGTTGGACATTGTGAGAGAGGCAATGGCTTTGGAAGGGTATCGGGTGGTTCCCTTTTATGTTTCCAATAAACGTCGTAATGCCGAATATACCGATGGTGTTACCGATGGTGCCATGACAGTTTCTCCTCATGAAGAGTTAGAAGGGCATTATTCTAAGACCTATATTACCTATCAAAATGTGGCGATTTCCCTTGCGGCAAGAAGGTTCGATATTAAAAAAATAGCGGATCTGGCCGACAAACGCATTGTTGCCTTTCAAACCGCGTCAAAAGTTTTAGGGCCGGAATTCTCTCGCGCCATTTCGGGCAGGGATACTTACCGGGAAGTCGCAAAGCAGTACGAGCAAATCATCCGGTTATACGCTGGTGATGTAGATGTCGTGGTCGGGGATAAGAACATTCTGCGCTGGTTTGCTAAAAACTCTGAGTACCCGGAGGAACTGGATACGGCTCAACCAATCGCAATTCACCAAATCTTCCTACCCGGCCACAAATATGTTGTGTTTCGCAACAGGTCTTTGACGGTCGCTTTTGATCGCGGGATAGATACCCTAAAGGAAAATGGTCGCTACGACGAAATCCTTACCAGTTACGGTTTTAACGTTATTCCTCAAAACGATCCCAGTTAGAGCGTAAGCACATCAGTATAAAAATCATCTGATTTAACGTTATCTCCTTGAAATATAGTCTCATTTACGGCGTGTTTAGTGTCGTGAAAACAATGCTCAATATCAAAAGTCTCTAAGTGATGGCTCGCGTAGATAAGAGAGGGTGACTTATGGTGTTTGCTTGATTATAACAGCAGATAAATCTACCCCATTCACATATAAATTTACGAATGTTTGAACATGATCAAAATCTTTGGCCATCTGGCTCCTGACACCGACGCGACATGCTCTGCTCTTATCTGGGCATGGTATCTAAAGGAAATCAAAGGCCAGGATGCAGAGGCATTTGTTTTGGAAGCACCAAACACCGAAGCACAGTTTGTTCTTAAGCGTTGGGGCTTTGATATGCCTGCAACTCTTGGCACATTGGAAGCTGGTCAGGATGTTGTGATTGTTGATACCAACAATCCGGATGAGTTACCTGCCAATGTGAATGAGGCCAATATTATTGAGATTATTGACCATCATCTCTTGGTTGGCGGACTTAAAACAAAACAGCCCATTAACATCACGATCAAGCCTGTTGCCTCGACTGCGACAATCATGATTGATCTGATCAGTCATGCGATGAGAAAAGCACCTGCCCCAATCAAGGGGCTGATGCTGTCATGTATTCTTTCTGATACCTTGGCGTTCCGCAGCCCGACAACAACCAAGACTGACATCAAAAAAGCCAAAGAACTTGCCAGCAATCTGGGGGTAAATATCAAAAGTTACTCTGAAGAAATGTTTGCTGCTAAATCAGATGTATCGCATTTCTCTGATGCCGAACTTCTCCGCCTCGACAGTAAAAAATACGACGTTGGCGATGTGAAGTTCCGGGTGTCAGTTTTAGAGACCACAAGCCCAGAGACAATCTTTGCCCGCAAAGACAGCCTGATTACTTCTATGAGTGCTTTTGCCACCGAAGATGGCGTTGATCAGGTCCTTCTGTTTGTGGTCGATATTCTCAAAAAAGAAGCGACCCTGTTGATTGCCAATGACACGGTCAAAGCGGTTGCAGAAAAATCTTTCGATGTAACAGTTTCAGGTGACACAGTTGTCTTACCAGGTGTCATCTCTCGTAAAAAACAAATCATACCAAGCTTGGCTGTTTAATTTTTCCCGACCAGTTACGCAGCCGATCCGTTACCACGAACATAAAAAAGGGTAGATATCTCGGAAGATATCTACCCTTTTTGTATCTTATTTTTTGTGTCCTGTAGAGACTTTTCTAAGGATTTTGAGGTCTTTACAGAGTTACCTTGGGGCGTAGGATCGTGTTTGAGATCAAGAGCCCAGCAGAGATCGCCAGCGCGACAATAAACATTTGCATAAACTGATCCATGCCTTGATCAGTTTGGCCCGAGGCGGCGACGATTAAGCCTCTGAAGCCAATCGAGCCACTGACCAGCACGGTGATGGCTGGGATCAGAACTATCGAGGTCGGGCGCCCGGTCACTCGGACCCAGATATTGGCAAATATACCTGCAATCATGGCGCCAAAAAGAGTGCCCAGATCCGCCGACAGTAAAGTGCTGCTGATAATCACGCCGCCATAGGAAAGAGCACAGCTGATAATCACCCAGATGAAATCTCGCACTAAGGTCTGATAGGCAAAACAAAGCCCAAGGAACAACAGTGCGATAAAGACCCAAGTGTCTATCCCCGAAGAACTGGTGCTGCCGAGGTTATTCTCCGTGGCCCAGAGAATGCCAATAGTGGCGATGCCAAGCCAGGCACCGGTAAATTGTTTGATTAGATAAACCAATCCACCCATGAGACGCGCAGACCCTGCGACCACATGGTTCTCCACTATTTCGATAATTCCAGCAGACACTGCGAAGCCCGGGATTAGAATGACGATGGCGGAAAGGGTGATGACACTATGATTGATCTCTGGTAAAAATAGCTTGATCCCGGCGGCGCAAAAACCTGCAAAATAGGCAGAGACAAAGGGCAGGGCATCTGCAAAACGACCGCCAACTTTGTCCGCGATCACAACCAGAACATAAACCGCCAGGCTAAGCAGGCCAGAGATGCCGATATCCCAGAGATTTCCCTGAATCAATCCCGAAAATCCGATTCCGACCAGGAAAAAACTCAAGGCATAGGTCAGGACACCCCACGGGCTGGCCATGTGATCGATCTCATCCAATCGCGCGGTTGCTTGCTCTAAGCTGAAATCTCCGGATACCACCTTGTCTACCAACTCACCGACATAGGCCAGTTTGGCCATGTTATAGCCCCCGACAGGTACAGGGGCGATATGGGTGCGTTGCCACAACTCATCGCGTTGCCAAAAGGCAAAGGTAATTTCTGAGGGCGTGGAGCGAAACACGCCGTGATAACCAAGTGCATCAGTCACACGGTTGAGAAAGGATTCAAGGCGTGCTGCGGAAGGGCCATAGCCATGAACGGCAGTTCCAAGCTTTATGATAAAACGACAAGCCTCATCATAGGCGGGATCATCCGTAATCCGCCTGGTTTTGGAACTGTTTTTTGATTTGCTTTGTGATTTTTGGGGCATGCCCGTTTACTTCTGCGGTTAAGGTCGTTGAAAGTTTGTTAAAGCTGGCAAAGTTTATCAAAGCGGGGCTTCAACAACGAGCCTGTAAAACTGGTCGGGACAATAACCAATGTTGTAGGCAATGGGAATAGTTTACCCTGGAATTGCCGCGGGGCTCGCTTTTTTTGACCTCAAATCCCAAATTGCTGCAAAACAGAGGAGGGTGAAGCCCAGTAATTCTACCGCGAAATGATATTGCACATACATCGTATAACTGATGATAACCGCGCCCGACCCGCCGAAAATAACCGGCCAGGGATTGTTGTGCCGGAACAGGCCAAGAACGAGGCCAAACACCGAGAGTGTGGCGGTGGTAACGATGCCGCCTGCCCATAAGGTTTCATTCAGAGAAATCGCAACGCCGAGATAGTGAAGAAAACTGATAACCATCAAGGTGCCGTAACAGAATACGACGGAAAAAGTTGCACAAATTCCCGCAATCCAACCTATTTTTGGGACATGAATATGGTTGTTTTGTTCCCCGATACCCAACTCTATCTCACTCCATTTTAGCCCATATTAGGCCGTTTTGGCTGATTTTAATTCGTTCCAGCTCATCTCTACGACGCCCTGCTACAATTCTTAATCCAGTTGGTCTTAACCCAGATGGCCAAAATTCAGATGGAGTACGGTGTGGCGTATTGAGATCATACTTTAAAGAAACTTCACGAACTGGCAATCATAAAGTCTTTTATGATGCTCAATTTACGGTGCAAAGTATCCGTACAATAAGTATTAAATTAACCACAAATACAACACTTAAAGCATTGTATTTTATCTTTATTTTCCCTAATTGTTATTTAACTTGATTTTTATATTAACTTTTTGTTAATGTTTTGCTCAGAATGAAGATCAGGTCTGTTTACGGAAACAGATTTTTGGGGATTTTGGGGGGCTATATCGGGTGCACCACTGGTTATGCCAGCTGGTCACGCCTTTACTGCCTAAGAAAAAGTAAGGAAAAAACGGTGGTAAAGCGGATCATGACCATGGAGGGGCGCGCAACTCGTCTTGAGTTCTGGATGGTGCACCTTTTTTCTTATCTTATCCTGATTGCCGGGATCGTTTTTTTGAGCATCCCGCAAATAAAAATTCCACTACACAGCATTAACCCACAGCTCACCCTTGGTCTGTTTATTGCCCTGTTTTGTATTTGTGTCGCCACCCAGATCCTGGTCGGTATCCGCCGTATCCACGACCTTAACACTGGTGGCTGGGCCTATGGCATTACTTTGGTCCCGGTGGTTGGTTTTGCAATCTACTTCCTCTCCGCAGGTTTCCTCAAAAGCCACCCCGAAGACAACCGCTACGGTCCGAGCCCGATAAGGTAAGGCACCCTGCTTTAGTTTATTCGATGAAGAGATCTTGTCCCTAGATATTCAAGGGTTGCCCTTCCAACGACAAACGAAACGTCACCATTTCTGATTGGGTGAAGCCGTGTTTTTGATAAAAGCGGTGGGCTTCCAAATTATCGTGATCGGTGAGTAGGGTGATGCGTTTGCAGCCGTTTTGTTTGGCAAAGTCGATGGCATAAGACAGAATTTTTGAGCCCACGCCCATTCCGCGGCCGGACGGGGAGACCACCATGTCTTCGATGATCCCAACCCGTGCGCCGAGTACTGTAGATACTGAGTAAAGCAGGTTTACCATACCCAGAATTTCACCCGTTCCAGGGTGTTCTCCAGGTTTGCGCGCAATCAGGATTTCTCCCATATCTGGATCTGCTATCACTGTTTCTAAACCACGGGCTTGAAGTTCGGGATTGGGGGTGAAGTCAGCCTCTTGAGTAAACAGGTAATCAAGCAGAACGCAGAGTTGGGGGATATCGGCCTTCACAGCCTTGGTGATTTCCATAAAATCGTGTCCTGAAAATAGATGATCTTTATCTCATATGTTCTTAACGTTTTATGGGCAAGGCGGCTAGGCGAAATAATCCTTGGGGCTTAAGCTTTTGCAATCAACTCAATGCGATAACCATCGGGGTCTTCGATAAAGGCGATGGTTTCACGTTCACCGGTTTCATCGGGGGCGGCCATCATGGGGCCAGCAGCTCGCACGACTTTTACGCCAAGTTTTTCAAGGCGTGCGCAAGCTCCGTAGATATCTTCTACTTCTAGCGCGACATGACCGTAACCAGTGCCGTGTTGATAAGATTCGGTGTCCCAGTTGTAGGTGAGTTCTATAACTGCGTTTGAGGCCTCATCACCATAACCAATAAAGACCAGGGTAAAACGGGCATCGCTAAAGGTTTCACGGCGTAGTTCGCGCATACCAAGAGCATCCCGGTAGAAGGCGATGGAACGATCAAGGTCTGTGACCCGAACCATGGTGTAGAGTATACGTGATGGCACAACAGCCGGGGTGTCAGTATTGCCCATAGTTATTTTCCTCATACTTGAATGTTTTGGTGCTGAGAATTGCGGGCTTAACGACACCCATCAATTACCAACCACATCACCTACTAAAAAGCCTCGAAGGAGACCTATTTACATACTTCACCGCTGTAGCGGATCAGGCCTTGGAGTTTTGGCAGGTCGACTAGGCCGTAGCTGTTGAAGCTACCTTTGTAACCTTTGAGGGAGCCGGATGTGCTGGCTTCTTGTACGTGGTAGGTAATTTCGATCATGTACTGGCCTTGCTTGCCAACAACACTTGTCAAAATACCAAGATCTTTGGTGTGCATAAAACCGCCGTCTTCGGTCATGAAGTAGTGTTCCATGTCCATTTCCAGGCCTGTTGCGGTTTCGCGCTGCCCGGTAACTTTACCAGCGGCGTTAGAAACGGACCCCGTCAGGGGGGCAACGATGGTGATAGTACCGTCTTCTTGAGGGACAAAGTTGGGCATGCCAACACCACCGATAACAGTACATACTTCACTGCTTGTGGTTGCGGCATAGGCCGGAGCTGAAACAACGCCGACTAATGCTGTGAAAGAGGACAGAACTAATCCGAGGCTCAAAGTCTTAAACATGTGAGTATTCCTTAAAAAGGGGAGTTATTATTTATGAGCAGAGGCGCGAACCCACTGAAGGGAAAACAGGAGGCCCGCACTCTTACCCTCACTCGTTCGGCCAATTATTTGAGGGTGTAAGTAATCACCTTGGCCGGAACTTCTGCTGATGCATTGACGATGCTGGCACCGGATGCTTTGGCAGGTATGGCAAAGGAGCTACCGGCGACAATACGTTGGGTTTTTCCGCCCTTAATGGTGAACTCAATTATACCTTCTGCCACGATCCCCATTGTTGGTTCGCCCACGGTCGGATTTATAGAACCACTTGGCAGTAAGTAGCTTTCAAACACATCAACTTTGCTCACCATTTTATCTGCGATATCGATTGTTGGCAGAGTACGACGATCAATTGCTTCTGTTGGCTGATCCAAAAAGACAATGAAGGGCTCACCTTCCTGTTCCAGGTTAAAGTCCAGGAAAATGGCTTCTTCGGTTGCAGAGGCATTGTCAAAGCGAACAATCTTGGGACCAACGGGCTCGTAAAACGCATCGCCGGCACGAAGGATCTGAGGCTTTTCTCCTTCGATCTGGTAGATAATCTCACCCTTGGCAACGTAACCAACGGCGGGGGCCGAGTGGGTGTGAAGAGGAGCAACTTGGCCCGGTTTGAAGTGGAAATCACCGACTTCAACCTGAACGACATGACGAGGTTCAAATTGAGCGGTTAACAGTTTCGTTGAATTGGCGGGACCTTCTGCCTTTGCAATCCCGGCAAAGGCTAAACTTGCTGAAAGCGAGGCCGCAAGAACGGCAGTCAGGGTTGCTGTTTGGAAACCATTGAAGATTTTAGTCATGTCAAAATTCCTTCGTATTCTCAAGTTTTGGGTTTGAACTTGGGGTTCAAATTTCAGGGATAAATCTGTCTCTTATACACATCTGACGCTGCCGACGAAGAGGATAGTGTAGA
>CAJXUS010000032.1 GCA_913060675.1 uncultured Rhodospirillales bacterium | reverse complement strand
AGATCTACACTATCCTCTTCGTCGGCAGCGTCAGATGTGTATAAGAGACAGAAATGATGTTATTTAAAATCTATTTGGATCAATGCTATGGTAATTTATTATCGTTTGTTTATTAAAATATATTTGTTAAAAACATACAACGCATGATAACAAAATAATCAAATACTGAATATTTACGAAAAACCAATATGAAATTGATTTAACCAATGTAGAGTAATTAATTTAATTAGAGAGCGATGAAACAATGGAAACAGACGATGGTGCATTGGTCCAGTTGAGAGCTTTCATAGCTCAGAGCGACTTTGTCCCAAATGAGCGTTTACCTGCCGAAAGACAGTTGTGCGAGAACTTAGGTATTTCTCGGTCAGAACTAAGAAAGGCCTTTTCCATCTTAGAAGCAGAGGGGGCAATCTGGCGTCATGTTGGCCGGGGAACTTTTGTTGGTAATGGTAACGACGAAAGTTTAGCCATGTCGGTTGCGAATGTTGCAAAACACACCAGCCCACGCGATGTTATGTCTGCACGTATAATATTGGAACCTCAATTGGCCAGAGAAGCTGCCTACAATGCTACGGCACAGGATGTGGAATCTCTTCGCCGAATTGCTAGAAAATCCCAACAAACCAATAGCTGGCGAGAATACGAGACTTTGGACAATCAACTTCATTGGCTCATTGCAAAATCAACCCAAAATAACGCGCTACTGGCGCTATTCGACTTATTGAACTCCCTACGTAGAACTGTTGCTTGGGGAAGGTTACGTCAAAGGAGAGATCACCCACCGGCAACTCACCATAGTTTTGCAGAACATGATAATATTTTGGATGCCATTGATAACCGCGATGGCGAATTAGCTCAAAAACTTATGCGCAAACATTTAGAAACGGTATTAGCAGGGTTAATTCCTTCTTAGTTGAGTAAATTTTAGGGCCGTACGTCAAATTAAATTAAGTCTATGAGAGAAATTACGGTACTTATGTAGGCTTGATTTCAATGCAAGTTCATAAGGTTACGTCATAGTGTGTATTTTAACTTCGTTCGAATTTAACAAACCAGACGGTTTCGTGTATAGTGATAATTGAACCTGTCGGTTTTCCGTTTACAACGGTGAGTTTTAAGTGCCTGTGTTCTGAAGGGTAGCTTATATAAATAAAGCACAAGGTACGGCTGAGCTCCATAGGTTAAATCGCTGGGAAGATTAGTTATTTTTCCGCCTAATGATACGGGGTGGCTTAATTGTGATTGAACTGGTTTCTCTTGTGGTGCTCTTAGCTAAGATGGTTATTGTCATCTTGGTGCTTTTGATGCTCCCAATACCTCTTACCTGGTTGGAACGTAAAATTGCCGGCCATATTCAGCAGCGCTTGGGACCGATGAGAGTTGGATGGCACGGCCTCCTTCAGCCTTTAGCCGATGGCATAAAGCTCCTGACCAAAGAAGATCACATCCCAGATGAAGCCGATCGACTTTTATTTACGCTGGCACCAATCATTACTTTGGTTGCGACATTTGCACTTTTTGTGGTTATTCCAATTGGCGATCCGATCCAACTGTTTGGTCAGGAAATAACGTTATATCTCGCAGATATGAATGTCGCGTTGCTGTATGTTCTGGCAGTCTCTGGAATACATGTATTTGCCGTCATTATTGGCGGGTGGGCGTCGAATAGTAAATATGCGGTTTTGGGTAGTTTACGCACTTGTGCGCAGATGATTTCGTATGAAATCCCCATGGGGTTTGCTGTTGTTGGCGTTGTGATGCTAGCCCATTCGATGAGTTTGGTCAGTATTGTTAATTCTCAGGCCGACGTATGGAATATCGTATATCAACCCCTTGGTTTTTTTGTGTTCTTTATCGCGAGCCTAGCAGAGGCTCAACGCATTCCCTTTGACCTCGCGGAGGCAGAGGGCGACCTGGGAGCTGGATATCATACAGAATATAGTGGCATGCGGTTTTCTCTGTTTATGATTAGTGAATATCTGATTGTGATTTTTTTGGCAGCTCTAAATGTCATTTTGTTCTTTGGGGGATGGAATGATTTCTTAGTCCCCCTACCATCTATACTTTGGTTTGTTCTAAAAGTGGGTTTCTTTGTCTGGTTGTTTATGTGGTTTAGATTCACTTTTCCACGCTATCGTTATGATCAACTAATGAGTATCGGTTGGAAGGTTCTGTTGCCGTTGTCTCTTGCTAATATCCTGGTTAGTGGACTGATATTGTCCTGATTTTTTTTCGTATTTTCTTGACCAGGTTGATTATTTGAAAGGATAAAATCCTTGTCAAAAACATTGAATGTAAAACCCATGGAACTGGTGTCTGGCTGGATTGGTTGGATATTTTTTAGGGACCTTGTTGGTGGTCTATCCCTAACCCTCAGTTATATGTTTTCCAAGACAGTTACAGAACAATATCCAGACAAGGAAAAGTGGGTTCCATACCCCCGTTATCGCGGACACCATTTTCTCAATACCAATGAGGAAGGCGACGTAAATTGCGTAGCTTGTGAACTCTGCGCAAAGATCTGTCCTTGTGATTGCATCGAAGTAGTCCCCTATGAAGATGAAAAGGGCAACCGCCGTCCCAAAGTATTCGATATCAATCTTGGACGCTGTCTTTTTTGTGGTCTTTGTGAAGATGCTTGCCCAGCTGATGCGATCAAACTTGGACAACTGTATGAATTTTCCAGTGAAACATCGCAAGCATTAAACGTCGGACGGGATGCACTGATGGGAATGCCTAGAAAGGCGGAAGAGGGCGGCAAGGTTTATGATGCAGAATTTTCTCTTTTAGAGGGCGTGTCGGTGAACATCTCTGCAGACAATAAGAGCCATGATTGGTGGAAAAAAATAAGGCGAGGATAAAGCGATAACGTGCTGAAATAATAGATGAGTAAATAGGTAAAAGGACCTAATAAATAAGAGGATCAAATTATGAAAGTATCCGTAGTTCTCAAATCCAAAGGTGTTGATGTCTTTTCCGTATCCCCAGATCAAACAGTGCGTGAAACGTTACAATTTTTTGCAAGTAAACAAATTGGTTGTGCACCAGTGATCGACAATGAGGGTCAAACAATAGGGCTCATAACAGAACGTGATATATGCAATATGGTTTCGAGAGATGGAGAAGACGCTGTTAACAGACCTGTTAAGATGGGTTTGAATAAATATGTTGTCAGTTGTTCTTCTGAAGATCGGTTGCCAAAAGTCATGGCGCTTATGACATCTCACAGGTCACGGCATGTGTTGGTGGTGGATGATGATGTTACGGTCGGTATCATTAGTATTGGTGATATTGTCAAACACCGACTTGATGAAGCACTTCAAGAAGAGAAGATGTTACGAGAATATATCGTGGGAACTGGGTATAGCTACCACATGGACGCGTGATTTTTTACAGCTAATTTCTTTGCCTATTTATCATTCGATGGCAGGATATAATAGTAAGTCGTTACTTTTTGTTAGCCTATATATGCGAAACTTTTGGCTATAATTTCGACTGTTAAGCCTATAGGCTAAGTGGTTGATATAAACAAGACGGGATATTGATACTTCCAGTATTTTATGTGCTTTGGTCGTATTGATAAGCGTGCGGTTAAGACCTGTCGCGTGAAAGGCGTTTTATATGGAACAAGCCTTTTTCCTATTGTTTGCTCTTGTGGCCACCGGGTCCGGGACCATGGTTGTTGTCGCAAGAAACCCAATCCATAGTGCTCTCGCCCTAATGATCTGCTTTGTGCAAGTCGCAGCTATCTTTCTGTTGCTGCGCTCTCCTATCCTTGCTGTTATTCAGATGTTTGTTTATGTCGGCGCGGTAATTATCCTGTTTTTATTTGTTATCATGATGCTGGATGTCCGCAAGGAAGTTCAAACAAGGTTCCTTAAACAAGGAAAGAGAGTTGCAATTGTCATTATTCTTTTCCTAAGTGCTGAGATGTTAGCGCTCTTATTGGGGAGTGATTTATTATCCGCGCGTTCCACTGTGTTTATAAGCGAGGAAATGAGCTCTGTAAGAGGGCTCAGCATTGCTCTTTTTACGGACTATCTTTTCCCATTTGAAATTGCCTCAGTCATTCTTCTTGCTGCTCTCGTTGGTGCAATTATTTTGACACGCCGCAGTAAGGAGGAAGGATAATGGTCCCTCTTTCCTGGTATTTAATTCTCGGCGCGGTGCTTTTTATTATTGGCGTATCAGGTGTCCTTTTACGTCGAAATGTTCTGATTGTTCTATTGTCTTTAGAGCTGATGTTAAATTCAGTGAACATTAATCTTGTCGCGTTTTCACATTTTCATGGTGATTTTCGAGGACAAATCATAGCGATATTTGTCATTGCCATAACCGCTGCTGAAGTCGCAATTGCTCTCGGTGTTTTGGTCGCCCTTGTTCGTAATAAAGCAACTTTGGAGGTGGATGAACTTACAATATTGAAAGGGTAATGTCCTAAAGGGTTTTCTTTGGAAAATTAAATAATCAGGGAGATATTCGGGCTTGGAAAGCGTCATTTCTATCCGACCAATACTAGCAATCATTGTCGCTCTATTGGCTGCGGGTATCATATTGGTTTTCCGTCATCACCGTACGATACGTGATGGGATATCGCTCGTTGCTGCCGTAATCATGTTTTTGATCGTCATTTCAATGGCTCCCTTAATCATGGCAGGACATACCATAGAACTGAATTTATTCACTGTTCTTCCCGGGATTGATTTCGCTTTTCGCGTTGATTCACTCGGGATGGTTTTTGCGACAATATCTTCTCTGTTGTGGATCGTTGCAGCTATTTATTGCGTTGGCTATATGCGGAGTTTGAAAGAACAGAACCAGACCCGGTTTTATGCCAGCTTTGCAATCAGCCTTGCGGCTGCTGTTGGGGGAGCTTTTGCCGCAAACCTCTTTACATTAGTAATTTTCTACGAAGTTTTGACCCTCATCACCTATCCTCTGGTTTATCACAAGGAAACAGAAAAATCATGGCAGGGTAGTCGGCGTTACATGATTTACTTAATGGGGGCTTCTAAAACCTTCCTTTTGGCTGGCTTAGCCCTGACTTATCAAGTGGCAGGAACTCTTGATTTCAAAACCAATGGATTGTTAGATAATCTCGACCTTTCCAGTGCCATGTTGACGGGGATTTACCTGTGTTATCTCGGAGGGTTTGCCAAGGCTGCGATAATGCCATTTCATGCCTGGTTACCCGCCGCAATGGTGGCACCCACGCCTGTTAGTGCGCTTTTGCACGCAGTAGCCGTCGTCAAGATGGGTGTGTTCTGCGTCCTGCGTTTGGTCTTTGATGTCGTGGGGTTACGATTGATGGACCTTCACGGTTTAGGGATAGCCACCGCCTATCTGGTTTCTTTTACGATCATCATGGCGTCGGTATATGCGTTAACCCGGGATGATTTAAAGGCACGGCTTGCCTATTCGACGGTCAGCCAGCTTTCATACATAATTCTAGGTGCAGTGATGTTGTCCCCGATGTCGATCATTGGGGGCGTCTTGCATATGCCAGGTCATGCCTTATCAAAAATTACTCTCTTTTTCTGTGCAGGTTCCATTTATTGTGCTTCAAAACGAATGAAGGTCAGTGAGTTGTCAGGCATTGGTCGGCATCTACCATGGACGATGGGAGCATTTTTCATTGGCTCACTTGGCATGATTGGAGTGCCATCAACGGGTGGGTTTATCAGTAAATGGTATTTGGTATTGGGTTCGGTTGAAGCTGGGGAATTGTTTTTCCTCATTGTACTTTTGAGCAGTTCAGTATTAAACGCAGCTTATTTTCTACCGATTACCTATATCGCCTTTTTTCGAGAAGAACCTACGGGATATTTATCGCAAACAACCAAAGGAGAGATCAGGGAGATACCGCTCGTAACAATTCCACTGGTCGCGACGGCCCTATTGTCGATGATTATGGGGTTTTATCCGGATTATTTTCTCACCTTAGCGCGTGGTGTAGTGCCATGATTGCAAAAATTGTTCATTTCTTTGGAGATACTAAATTTGCTAATTGGCGGCGACGTGCGCTTGTTATCGTCTTGGTCACTGTTGTGATTGCTGATTTTCTGGTTGAACGAGATCATGGTGAATTCTTTTGGGATGATCTCTCTGGGTGGTGGGCCGGTTTTGGCTTCTTGTCTTGTGTTGTCATCATCGTTGTAAGTAAGGCGATTGGTCATCAAGGGCGCATTATGCGGGATGAGGACTATTATGATTGAATGGATCCATCCCGGTCTTCTATTTGTTGTAGGAGCATTGATAATTCCCCTGCTTAAATCTCAATGGCGGAAAATTTGGCTGTTACTTGTGCCGCTGCTTGCCGTAGCCAGCGTAGCAACCATGTCCCCAGGGGATTACGGTTCATTTGAATTTGTCAATGTCCATTTATTGGTCGGCAAGGTCGACAAACTTTCTCTGGTCTTTGCCTGGGTCTTTACGGTCATGGCCTTTATAGGGTGTCTTTATAGCCTCCATGTTCGTGATACGCCCCAACATGTGGCTGCTTTTCTATATGTGGGTTCTGCGCTTGGCGTGGTGTTTGCTGGGGACTGGTTTATTTTGCTGGTCTCATGGGAAGTAATGGCCTTTGCTTCTGCTTATTTAATTTTTGCTTCGCACCAAGAACAAGCAACAAGAGCCGGATATCGCTATCTCCTTGTACATGTAACCGGGGGCGTAATGCTGTTTGGCGGTATCGTCTTGCATGGTATTGAGACGGGCTCTTTCTTTTTTGGTCCATTGGTGGACGAGGCAGGAAAGGGTGGTGGGTTGGCATTCAATTTAATATTATTGTCTTTCCTCTTGAACGCCGCAGTGCCGCCCCTTAATGCCTGGCTAACGGATGCCTACCCCGAAGCAACCGTTACTGGTGCGGTATTTTTAAGTGCTTTCACAACTAAAACAGCCGTTTATGTCTTAATCAGGACATTTCCCGGGACAGAAATTTTGATTTGGCTGGGCGTTATCATGGCATTGTATGGTGTCATCTATGCCGTTCTCGAAAATGACTGTCGGCGTCTGCTGGCCTATCACATCGTTAGTCAGGTTGGCTACATGGTTGTGGGCGTCGGGATTGGTACCGAAATGGCTCTTAACGGCTCTAGTTCGCATGCTTTTGCCCATATCATTTA
The DNA here is from genome assembly GCA_913060675.1 of uncultured Rhodospirillales bacterium. Lineage (GTDB taxonomy): Bacteria > Pseudomonadota > Alphaproteobacteria > Kiloniellales > Kiloniellaceae > Kiloniella. The sequence goes on along the minus strand of CAJXUS010000032.1, from coordinate 42,957 downwards.
TAAGGGGTTGCTGTTTATGGGGGCGGGGGCTGTTATTCATATGACAGGATGCCGTAAATTGACAGAAATGGGTGGGTTGTATCGATCCATGCCTTGGACGGTATTTCTATACATGATTGGGGCTTTTGCGATCTCGGCTTTCCCATTGTTTAGCGGTTTTGTCACCAAATCTATGGTGATTGCTGCTGCGGCGGGCGATAACAGAGCGATCATAGTATTACTGTTGACCGTCGCCTCTTCTGGAACCTTCCTGCATACTGGCCTTAAGCTGCCTTATTATATGTTCTTTGGTAAAGATTGTGGCCTACGTCCCCCTGAACCACCTCTTAATATGCTATTGGCTATGGGAATTGCAGCAACTCTTTGCATTGGTATCGGTGTCTTTCCAGGCCTGCTCTATAATCTCTTGCCACACCCGGTTGAATTTATTCCTTATACGGGGGCTCATATTACCAGCAGTCTCAGTATTTTAATGTTTACCGCTGCTGGGTTTGTCCTTTTACTCAGGTCATTAGACCCGGAAAAAACCATCAGTCTGGATACGGATTGGTTTTACCGCAAAGGCGCATTGTTGTTCATGTGGTTTGCGCAAAAACCTGTGACTTGGTGGGAAAAAAATCTAAGTGAACTTTCAGACACTGTAATCCTTCGTATGCTTCACGGTAGCGCCAAGATAAGTCTTCGTTTTGATATTTCTGTTATCGATGCTGTCGTTAACGGTGTTGCACGAACGGCTCTTATGTGTGGAGCTAAGGTTCGCCAATTACAAACCGGTGTCGTCAGTCATTATGCGATGTATATGGTCGCAGGACTTCTGGTTTGTATTGCGCTTTATACCTTTGGCTGGCTGAGATAAGGGAGTGATATGACCGATATTCCCATTCTCAGTCTTATTATCTTTCTGCCTCTCGTTGGGGTTATTTCTCTGTTATTCATGTCCAGTCGCACCACCATTCGCTGGGTTGCGCTTATCTTCACGGTAGCTGACTTCTTGTTGGCACTTCTGTTGATTGTGAGTTTTGACAAGACGACCCCTGATATGCAGTTTCGTGAAACGCTGGAATGGGTGCCTAATCTTGGTATTTCCTACTCTCTCGGGGTTGATGGCATCAGCGTGTTGTTCATTTTCCTGACCGCTTTACTTGGCTGGGTTTGTGTCCTGGCCTCCTGGCAGGCGATCACCACCAAAATCAAAGAATTCATGATCAGCCTATTGGTGATGCAAAGTCTGATGCTTGGCGTTTTCTCTGCCTTGGATCTGTTTTTATTTTACGTTCTCTGGGAAGCTATGCTGATCCCGATGTATTTAATTATTGGTGTCTGGGGGGGCAAGAACCGGGTTTATGCTGCGTTTAAGTTCTTTCTCTATACTCTAGCGGGGAGTTTGTTATTCCTGGTTGGCATCATTGTGTTGTATCTGGAAAGTGGCCGAACCTTCGATATCCTGACCTTGATGGCGTCAGAGTATAGTTTTGAAATCCAGGCCTGGGTTTTCTTTGCTTTTCTTGTGGCTTTTGCCGTCAAAGTACCAATGGTTCCGGTTCATACTTGGTTACCAGACGCCCATGTTGAAGCGCCTACAGCTGGCAGTATTATTTTGGCCGGGGTGCTCTTGAAAATGGGGGCTTATGGGTTCCTGCGGTTTTCACTGCCGATGTTACCAGATGCGTCTTTATTCTTTGCTCCCCTAATTTTAGCGTTTTCGGCCCTGGCTATTGTCTATGGAGGGTTTTTGGCTCTTGCCCAAACAGATCTGAAAAAATTGATCGCTTATTCCAGCGTTAGTCATATGGGCTTTGTGACACTGGGCTTGTTTACTTTTAATTCGAACGGGGTAACCGGGGCTGTTTTACAAATGTTTAATCACGGTATTACCACGGGGGCATTGTTTCTGGTTATTGGGTTGATTTACGAACGCACGCACACGCGACGTATCGCCGATTATGGCGGTCTGATGAAAATGATCCCGATCTATACCCTGTTCTTAGGGCTGTTTGCTTTGGCTTCCATGGCGGTTCCCGGTACCAATGGATTTATCGGTGAATTTCTGGTCCTGTCGGGGGCTTTCGGAGTGAACATTTATATGGGTGCCTTAGCCATCGTCGGTGCAATGCTGGCAGCCGCTTACATGCTGAAGATGTTTCGTCAGGTGGCACTTGGCCCAGTTTCCTCTTTTGGAGGAAAAACTCTCTGGGATGTTGATCGTCGTGAAGTGGTTGGACTTGTGACATTAGCCGTCTTGGTGTTTTGGGTTGGGTTCTATCCCAAGCTCTTCCTCGATATCGTGACCCCCACTCTGGATAACCTGTTAGTTCAGGTTCATAGGCCATAAAGAGGAAATGATGGACAAACAAGCCATACTTCAGTCAATCATAGCCAGTAGCCCGGAGATCGTTGTTGTTTTAGGTGCCTGTCTAATCCTTATTGGATCTTTATTCATCAAACGAAACCTTGGGGCGTGGTTAACTGGGACTGCCTTAATCGTAATCTTGACAGCTGCTGCTGTTTCCTTTTGGGTTATTAATACATCTCAAGCCGTTTTTGGAAATAGCTTTGTCATTGATCCCTTTGCGCTTTTCTTTAAAGCAGTCATTTTATTTTCTGCTGCCATAACCCTTCTAATGTCCGGACGTTACCTGGAGCAGGAGAATATCGTTGAGGGTGAATATCATGTTCTGATCCTGTTTGCCGTGACGGGTATGATGATTATGATCTCTGGGCTGGATTTATTGGTCATTTATATGGGACTGGAACTTCAGGCTTTTTCATTTTATGTCTTGGTAGGGTTTCGAAGAAAGAACCCAAAATCCAATGAGGCAGCACTAAAATACGTGATCCTTGGTGCTGTCTCCTCTGGTATTTTTCTTTACGGCCTTTCTCTTGTTTACGGTGTAACAGGAACTACTCAGTTAACCGCAATTTCTTCTGCTTTAACCCAAAATTCAACACCGGATTTTTTACTCATTTTGGCCGTACTATTTTTGTTGGTAGGATTATTCTTCAAAGTAGGGGTTGTCCCTCTACATATGTGGGTGCCTGATGTTTATGAAGGGGCACCAACTCCCATTACAGCCTTTTTGTCTGTGGGATCCAAGGCGGCATCTTTTGCTATTATTCTACGTATTTTCTTAAACAGCATGACGCCGCTGGCCGAGATCTGGATCAACATTGTAATTATCATTTCTGTCCTAACGATGGCCCTCGGGAGTTTTGTTGCACTTGTCCAGACCAACATTAAACGGATGCTTGCCTATTCGAGTATCGCTCATGCCGGTTTTTTGTTATTGGGCCTCGTTGCGGGAGGGGATGAAGGTATTTCAAGTGTGATGTTCTATTTATTGATATATGCCTTCATGAACTTTGGTCTTTTTGCTGTTGTGACAATGATGCAAAGAGAAGGTTCTGAAAACAATCTAATAGAAAACTATTCAGGTTTTGCGAGTATCCATCCAGGGTGGGCCTTCCTTACACTTGTATTTTTGTTCTCTTTAGCAGGTATTCCTCCGACAGCAGGTTTTTTTGCCAAATTCTATATACTGGTTGCTCTCATTGAAGAGGGGTATGTGGCCTTGGCTGTTTTTGCCGTTTTGATGAGTGCTGTAGCAGCTTATTTTTACATCCGAATTGTCATGCTTATGTATATGAAAGAACCAATAGGTAAATGTGAATTGGCATTGTCACCCGCTATACGCGTGGTTCTTGGCGTTACTATCGTTGGCACAATTGGCATTGGGCTTGCCCCGGTTTGGTTTCTTACGCAGGCGCAAAGTGCCGTGTTCTCTAATGTAATTACACTAACGAGTAGTTTTTTATCATAAAATAGGGCATAGTGATGCTTGCGCTCGTAGAGTAGTTGTTGGGGAATCCCGCAATCAAATAACTGAAAGAAATACTTTCAGAGGAGCAGTGCACATGCTCAGTGATTATGTCCCGGTTTTATTGATGGCAGCAGCTGCTGGCGTTCTAGCAGTCCTGATACTTTGGGTTGGGTCACTCGTACGTCCTCATAATCCTTATCCTGAAAAAAACCGACCATATGAATGTGGTGTTGATCACTGGGGGGAAGCTTCTGGTGGACTTTTCAGGAATCAATTTTTTGTCGTCGCTATTTTGTTTGTCGTCTTTGATGTCGAAGCGATGTTTCTTTTCCCTTGGGCTGTCGTTCTCAATGAAATCAGCTTTATAGGATATCTCGAAATGTTCGTGTTTATCTTCTTGCTGTTAGTAGGGTTCATATATGCATGGGCAAAAGGAGCACTAGAATGGGAGTCCTAGAAAACCGCTTTCCTGACAATGTTTTTTTCAGCACCACAGACAGCATCATAAACTGGAGCCGACAATCCTCACTCTGGCCCGAAACTTTTGGTATCGCCTGTTGCGCCATAGAAATGATATCAACAGGCTGTTCGCGTTATGATCTTGATCGTTTTGGCGTGGTTTTCAGACCGTCTCCACGTCAATCGGATGTTATGATTATTGCGGGGACCGTAACCAAAAAGTTTGCCCCCGTTATCCGTCGCCTATATGACCAAATGCCAGAACCTCGTTGGGTTGTGGCCATGGGAACCTGTGCTATTTCAGGCGGTGTATATAACACTTATGCAGTGGTTCAGGGATCAGAACTGATTGTCCCCGTTGACGTACATGTTCCTGGCTGTCCTCCCCGACCAGAAGCTCTGATGCATGGGTTGCTCTTACTGCAAGAAAAAATCAAACGCAGTTATGTCCTCAGAAGAGATCCATCAGAGGGTCTTTTGGAAATGCCCGAATTACCACCTTCGTCAGATTTAAACAAAGAATTTGATTTTCCAACTCCAGGAGCTCAAGAGCAAAAGGACAGGAAATCATAATGGTAGAGGCCGCTGATTTTTGTGATCAAATTATCAAGCACTTTGGAAGCCGTGTACACTATGGCGGAGCAGGTATTGATATGCACTGTCTTAAAGTAAATCCCGATTATGTCGTTGATCTCTGCCACTATTTAAAGAATGATCCGACATTAAAATTCAACTTTTTATCTGATCTTTGCGGGGTTGATCACCACCCAGACAACCGTCGTTTCGAAGTCGTTTACCATCTATACTCTATCCCCCTAAGATATCGTCTCAGGGTCAAGTGTCGGCTTGATGATCCCCAGAAAGGTCAACAACCTCATATCCCCACAGTCACAGGAGTTTGGCGGACGGCTAATTGGCACGAACGGGAAACATTTGACATGTATGGCATTATTTTTGATGGACATCCAAATTTGAAACGCATTTATATGTGGGATGAGTTCGAAGGTTATCCTATGTGTAAGGACTTTCCGACCAAGGGATATAATGATGCCTATAATCCTTATGGCGAAGAACCGGGGAGCATAAACTGAGATGACGAATGTCACAGTTTTGAATGAAACGGGTTCTAACTCCGAGGGAACAAAGGAAGTTCTCCTCAACCTTGGGCCTCAACATCCAAGTACGCATGGTGTTCTGCGGCTGGTTCTCGAACTTGATGGTGAAATCGTCGAACGCACGAGCCCCCATATAGGATATCTGCACCGAGGAACGGAAAAACTGGCGGAGGATTTTACCTATACCCAAATTATCCCCTTAACAGATCGGTTGGACTACGTCTGCCCACCCTCAACAAATCTTGCTTATGTTCTTGCGGTCGAAAAATTACTTGATATTCAGGCCCCTGAAAGAGGTCAGTATATTCGGGTAATGATGGCTGAATTATCCCGGATTTCCGGCCATCTTTTGATTGTTGGTGCCTTGCCGATGGATCTTGGGGCCATGACAACACTGTTATATTGTATGAGAGAGCGGGAAATGGTCATGGATATCATGGAAATGATTTCTGGTGCTCGCATGCATACTTCTTTTTGCCGGATTGGCGGCGTACGTGAAGATCTCCCCGAAGGGGCGGTTGAGAGGATATTAGAATTTTGTGATATTCTTTCTGATAGACTGAGCGATTATGAACAACTTGTTGCCAAAAATAGAATTTTCCTCAAAAGAACCAGGGATATTGGTGTTGTCGCTGCCGAAGATGCCATCGACATTGGCTTAAGTGGCCCTAATCTGAGGGCATCTGGTGTGAATTGGGATATTCGACGGGATAGTCCTTACGAAATATATGACCGCTTAGATTTCAATGTAGTCGTTCGCGAAAACGGTGATTGTTATGATCGCTGGATATGTAGGGTTGATGAAATTCGCGAAAGCATTCAGATGGTACGGCAATGTCTTGCTCAGATGACTGAGGGACCATTCCTGATAGATATCCCCACGATAGCCTTTCCCGTGGATAAGGACTTACTCGGTTGTTCGATGGAAACACATATCCACCATTTTGAGCTCTCGGCTTATGGGTTCAAGGTGCCGAAGGGGGAAGTCTATGTCCCGATTGAAGCTCCCAAAGGAGAAATTGGGTTCTACATCATCAGTGATGGCAGTGAAAAACCCTTCCGGATGAAAATACGCGCGCCTTCTTTTGTTAATTTACAGGCGTTGGAGACAGGAACCAAGAATATGAAATATTTGGCCGATGTCATTGCGATGCTCGGAAGTCTGGATCCGGTGATTGCAGAAGTGGATAAGTGATACATAAATTCAAGTATCAATAAGAAAACAAAGGATGTGAGTGGCGAGAATGCCTGGCAATTTAAGGGAACAAATTGAACTCATAACTGATCGCTATCCCAATCGGCGTTCAGCCATTATGCCCGCGTTGTTTCTAGCTCAAAAACAGCATGGCTATCTCAGCGGTGAAGTTCAGGCACAAGTTGCTGGTATCCTTGATGTTCCAGAGATTTGGGTGTTTGAGTTGGCTACTTTCTACACCATGTTTCATACCGAACCTATCGGGACGTTTCACATCCAGGTCTGCACAAATGTTTCTTGTCTTTTGCGTCGGGCAGACAACCTTCTCAAATTTTTGGAGAACCGACTACAGATCAAAACGGGTGAAACCACTGAAGACGGTCGTTTTAGTCTCTCAAGTGTAGAATGTTTGGGGGCTTGCGATAAGGCTCCAGCGCTAATGGTTAATCAGGATTATTTTGAAAACCAAGATGAAGATAAAATTGATCAGATCCTTGATCGGTTATCTGCCATGGGGATGAACGTTAGTCGAGATAAGTAAGGAGGATTTGAAGCCTGCATGTTTGAAAAGGTCTTATTGAGAAATATAGAAATTCCTAACAGTCATGAGATCGGTGTTTATGAAAATGCCGGTGGATATAAATCGTTGGCGACTGTTTTGAACAACTATAAACCCAATGACCTGATTGATACGGTTAAAGAGTCAAAACTTAGAGGTCGGGGAGGGGCCGGCTTTCCAACTGGAATGAAGTGGAGTTTTGTTCCAAAGGATACCAAAAAAACACCTCTTCTTTGTTGTAATGCAGATGAGGGGGAACCCGGTACCTTTAAGGATAGAGCTCTTATGGAAAAAGATCCCCATATGATGCTCGAGGGCATAGTTATTGCGGCCTATGCTATTGGTGCCAAGATTTGTTATATTTATATCCGTGGGGAATATGAACTAAGCATCAACAGGGTAGAAAATGCTATCAAGGAGGCGTACGCGAAAGGGTATCTCGGTTCTGATATTCTAGGCAGCGGTTTCGGCCTTGATGTCTATATCCACCGTGGGGCGGGAGCCTATATTTGTGGTGAAGAAACGGCACTTTTGGAATCTATAGAAGGACGCCGTGCTCAACCAAAACTCAAACCGCCATTTCCTGCAGTAGAGGGGCTCTATGGGTGTCCCACTGTTATCAACAATGTCGAAACATTTGCTTGCTTACCTCATATTATTGAACGCGGCCCAGATTGGTTTAAAAATATCGGCCCAAAAGAAAGCCCTGGGCCAAAATTATATTGCCTGAGCGGCCAGGTAAAAAGGCCTGGATTGTATGAATTGCCAATGGGAATTTCCATACGCGAACTCGTTGAAAATTATGGTGGCGGTTCCTGTTCTGGCAAAATAAAAGCCGTCATCCCTGGCGGAGTATCGGCGCCAATGTTTCCTGAAAATCAACTTGATATAGGACTGGATTTTAATTCTCTCGCTGCTGCAGGCAGTATGTTGGGTTCAGCAGGTGTGATCGTTTTGGATGATACGACGTGTATAGTTCAGGTCATAACCCGGATAACGGAATTTTTTAATCACGAATCATGTGGAAAGTGCACACCTTGTCGCGAAGGCTTGGATTGGTCAGCTAAAATCCTACTACGAATAGAAGCCGGAGAGGGTAAACATGAAGATTTAGAGCGTTTGGATAGTCTTTGTAATACTATTTTTGGTAATTCATTTTGCGCTCTCGGTGTTGGGGCCTCTTGGGCATTACAGGCCACACTCAAGCATTTTCGGGATGAATTTGTCCAACATATTGAAGAAGGAAAATGCCCGTTTCATTAATGAGAGCTAATTACGACATGTGGAATTTGTTTTTACAGCATTTGGACCTGATATAAGCAGATATTGGAAAGAGCCCCTCCATGGCAAAGGTAACCATCGATGGAAAGGAATATGAAGTTGCCGATGGCAGCTTGATCCTCGAAGCTGTTATGGGCGAAGGTATCCATATTCCCACATTCTGTTATCAAAAACGACTGACGCCCTTGGCATCATGTCGTATGTGTTTGGTCGAAATTGAAGGCCAACCCAAACTTTCACCTGCTTGTGTAACTCGTGTCGCAGATGGCATGGTCGTAAATACCACGACTGAAAGAGTGTCTAATACACGTGAATCAATGCTTGAGCTTCTGCTGGCGAACCACCCCTTGGATTGTCCGATTTGTGATAAAGCAGGGGAATGTGAGTTACAGAACACAGTCTTTGAATACGGCGCGGGTGTTAGTAGTTTTCGGGATGAAAAACGGGTATTTCGCAGCAAAGATTTATCTCTCAACCAGGTAATTATTTTCAATGCTAATCGCTGTATACAATGCCAACGGTGTGTTCGCATGTGCGAAGATGTGGTTGGAGCCGTTGCATTGGGGACGATTGACCGTGGGATGGACAGCGAAATAACTGGTTTTGAAAACAGTCTGGTTGGATGTGATCATTGTGGTAATTGCATCGAGGTTTGTCCCGTGGGGGCTTTGATGAGCCAACCCTACCGCTATACAGCGCGATCTTGGGATTTAATTGAGACAGATACCACTTGTGCCTTCTGTGGTACAGGTTGTCAGCTATCCGTCGGGAACAGGGATGGAAAATTAACTCGGGTGCGGTCAAAGTACGAAACGGGTATAAATGGCGAAACCCTGTGTGCGAAAGGAAGATTTGGAGCTGATTTTATCGATAGTGATGACCGGTTAACAACTCCTATGGTTCGTAAGGACGGAAAACTTTTCCCTGTTTCCTGGGATGAAGCAATGAACACTTTACTTCAGCTTATTGGAAACAATGTTGGTATGGGGCGTTCTAGCGGGCTGGTGTCGGCGGGGCTTAGTTGTGAAACCTTATATTTATTTCAAAAAATGATGCGCACGGTTTTCCAAACCAACAATATTGACTGCTCGAACAGATGGACATCTGCTGAAGAAGACGGAAGTAAACTGTACGATGTTCTTCCAGATTTTTTTAACAGTTTTTACGAACGGGAACCATTGGAATCGTTGCTTGAGGCTGACTGTGTTCTCGTGGTTGGATCTCATGTCACGGATGATAATCCTGTTACAGATTATCTAATCCGGTTGAGCCAGCAACATAGACCGAACAGATTATTATTGGCTTCAGCGCGTCCTTCACGTCTTGATACTCAGTCCGTGGCTAGCCTCCGGTTATTACCGGGGAGGGAAGCTCGTTTATTCGCAGCTTTGGAAGCATCTCTTACATCAGAAGCGACAGGAAAAATTTCTCCTCTTTTTGATGCCTTTATCGCGCAAGCGGGAGCTTTGTTGGAAGCATCACAAAAAATAAGCATATTGATCGGATCTGACATATTTAGATCTGCCAAAGCAACGGAAACGCTTTTGTGGTTACAGACTTATGCCATAACGTTGAAAAGTTTAGGAAAACGAGTTTCTATCCAATTTTTGTTTGATCGATCTAATCAACTGGGCGCATGGGAATTAGGTTTACTTCCAAATGTCTTGCCGGGTTGGCATCATATATCTAACCCAGCTCACCGTACTCTTTTCGAAGAGGCTTGGAATTGTAAACTTCCTCTAACTGAAGGAGAAGATATTCACGGTATCTTACAGAGTTGTGCTGAGGGTGACATGGACATGTTGTATTGCCTTCATAGTGATCCTTTATCGTTCTATCCAGACCGTGAATTGGTCGAACAGTCACTATCAAAGGTTAAAGTTTTGGTGGTTCAGGCGTCTCACCGTTCTGCCATTACAGATCGTGCAGATATCGTATTGCCGGGTGCTGGTTATGGTGAGGAAGAGGGGACGCTTTTAAATAATGAAGGCCGTTTACAGAAATTGGAAAAATTTAGACCTCCGATTAAAAGTGCGCGATCCAATCGAGATATTTTCCAGCAAGTTACAGCTGTTTTAGGCCATCAACTCGGACCGTGTGATTCAAAGAGCCTATTTACCGAATTGTCAAAGTTAGTACCGTCTTTTTCTGGAATTAAATATACGGATATAAAAGATCCTGGCTCTCTCACCAAGATTAAGCCTGACGTTGGTCTTGCCAAGTCAACTCTTCCCCCCCGGTCGCTACCAAAAGGGGACTGTGAAAATCATCCTACGGATAGTTTTATGCTTATTACAGGTGAAAGCCGGTTCCATTCTGGCGGTCTTTCTCTTCAATCTGAGACCCTAAGAGGAATAGAAGGAGAGGCGTATATTGAAATCAATAAAGAAGTCGGGCTTGCACTTGGATTTCAAGAGAGTGAGAGAGTTACGATTAAAAGCAATAGGGGCGAGCTTAACCTCCCGATCAAGTTCAATAAATACTTTGATCCCAAGACTGTATTCATTCCTGAGAACTTTCCCGATCTCCATCTAAATAAGATGTGGGATAAAGGAGAATATCCTTGCCCTGTAAATTTAATAAAGATCGCCACTGCTTAGGATAAAAAGGTTAAGAGTGGAGGCAAAACGAAATACAGCAAAAAGCTCCCAAAATAGGCAATTCAGGACACGATAAGAGAGCTATTTAAAGCCGGCGTTCAAATACAAGAATAACGCTCTTTTTTTTCGGTCCTCAGCGTAAGTGAGCTTGCTGGCTTATTGAAGCACTCCATACATACGCAGCCTGGAAAAGACTGTTTCAATGTTTGCGCCTTGTCTTACTTTCAAATTTTATCGTTCAAGTGTTTCTCTGCCTTCTCCTCCAAATCTGGTCGCAAGGTAACCAATTAAGAGACCAACAATCGCGCCTTCCAGAACAAACCAGAACGGATTGGTTAGAAAGCTATTGTTACCAAATATGGACATCAGCATAGCTTCGAATTTTTCGTAAACAAAGAAAGTCAGTACAAAATTCATCCATCCGCCAAGTAACGGGGCTCTAAACCACCAAGGCAATGGTAAATTAAGGACGGGATGCCATGTGAAAATACCAAATACACCAATAATAGCCCCCATCGTTGTATACCAAAGCAATACTCCCCACCGGATCAACCAACCTGTTTCAGGTAAAAAATAAGGCATCGCAATGAAGCCGATGAGGCCAATAATAAAGCCTACGCCCTTACCGATCCCAATTCGTGTCACTAATGATGGATTTTCAAACATAGGAAATTCCTTTCCAGAGATTTCATATAATCACCACAGTACTGATATGGATTAGTAGGAGAACACACCACCAATTAAGCAAAAGCATTGATGGTAATTTTTGTCCCTCAATCATAAATTAGTGTTTTTCTCGCTAACGTTCATTGATTTTGATCAGGATCAGGCTGTTTTATTTACGGTGTGTCCTTGGTCTAGTACTGGAAGCTGGTCCTCTGTTAAGGTTTCATCTTCTAGTAATTTTCGGGCGTAGTTTTCGAGTATCAAATGGTGTTTTTTTAATATCTCTGTCGCATGCAAGAAAGCGTTGTGAACAAGCTCTTTTACAGCAATATCTATTTCTCGAGCGGTTGCTTCGCTATATTTTCGTTGCTGCTTCATAAAACTTGAAGGTGCTTCAAAGGCCGGAGAGGGATCATCGTCATAGGTCATTTCGCCAAGATTCTCATCCATGCCATAACGCATAACAATACTTCTTGCTATATCTGTAGCTTTACTCAAATCATCTGCTGCGCCCGTTGAAAATTTATTGAAAACCAATACCTCCGCAGCCCGCCCTCCTAAAAGTACGGCCATTTTATTTTCCAACTCATCACGGGTCATGAGGAAACGATCTTCTGTTGGCCGTTGAATAGTGTAACCGAGCGATCCAATACCCCTTGGAATGATTGAAACCTTATGTACCCGATCACTTCCCGGTATAGAGAGAGCAACAAGAACGTGTCCCATCTCATGGTAGGCAACAACCTTGCGTTCATGAGGGTTGAGAAGGCGATTTTTTTTCTCAAGACCAGTGATAATTCTCTCAATGGCCTCTGTGAAGTCATTGTTTGTAACACTAATATCACCGTGACGGGTGGCCAACAGTGCTGCTTCGTTTACCAGGTTAGCAAGATCAGCGCCGGTAAAGCCTGGGGTAAGAGCCGCAATAGCTTCGGGATCGACATCATCATCAAGGGTGATGTTACGCATATGAACCTTTAGAATAGCCACTCTGCCAATTTTGTCTGGCCGGTCTACAAGTATTTGTCGGTCAAAACGCCCCGCCCGTAAAAGAGCTGGGTCCAAGATTTCAGGTCTGTTCGTTGCAGAGAGCAGTACCATGCCTTCTTTAGTGGGATCAAAGCCGTCCAATTCGACCAATAACTGATTAAGTGTTTGTTCTTTTTCATCATGGCCTCCAACGCCCGGGAAAGCCCCACGCGCCCGACCCAAAGCATCAAGTTCGTCGATAAAAATGATGCAAGGTGCCTTTTGCCGTGCTTGATCGAATAAATCACGCACACGCGCCGCGCCAACACCAACAAACATCTCAACGAACTCGGAACCACTGATAGAGAAGAAAGGAACACTGGCTTCACCCGCGACCGCACGAGCAAGCAGCGTTTTTCCTGTGCCGGGAGGTCCAATGAGTAAAACGCCTTTGGGAATTCTTGCACCTAACCGGCCATAAGTCTTGGGGTTTTGAAGGAAAGCGACAACTTCTTGTAACTCAAGTTTTGCTTCATCCACTCCAGCTACATCGTCAAAGCCGATTTGAGTATCGCTTTCCATATAAACCTTGGCTTTACTTTTACCCACCGACATCATGCCATTACCGAACCCCTGACTATCGGCAAAACGGCGGATCACAAAGAGCCAAATACCAATGAAGAATAGAAAGGGGAGAAGCCAGGAAAGTATATCTTTAAGAAAACTTTGTTCGGTTCCGCCGGTTATTTTAATATCATATTGAGAAAATTCACGGGCAAGGTCGGTATCGATACGGTTTGTATAAAACTCTATCTTACCATCAGGTAGCGGTTGCTTTAGACGACCCCGTATGTGGGTCTCTGTAACAAGAATTTCCGAAACCATCCCTTCTTTAACATAATTATCGAACTGGCTGTAAGGAATGACTTCTATTTGTTGGTTTTGCTGCCACCAAATTTGCAAGAACATGATGCCAAAAAATGCTGCGACGACATACCAGAAATTTATTTGTGCTTTCCGTTCCATTTTAGCCATTCGTGGCCCCTTCAACTGATCAGATATACAAAATAGGTATGGTTGAAAATTATATTTATAAGTTACATTGACATTAATTGTACTGCCTTGACCCAGATCAGAGAAGCTTCTGATAAAAGATAACGCAAATTAGGTGGTATCATGGGAGTTATAAGGGATGCTGGGTTTTGTACTTTAAATTAGCATGATCAAGATCAATGTCTATTTTTCAATAACGGCATAGGCTTTGATCAAGACGGTTACTATAGAGATACAAAATGTTGACTTTGAAACTCGTTGGAATTGATACATATCGGGACAATGTTGCTTTCCTTGCCCGTGACTGCAATTTGTATCGACCGGAAGAGTTTCAAGCCTTTAAAAAAATCGAAGTCATGGGGAGTGGATCCAGCCTGCTGGCTCAGTTGTTGATCGTTGATGATGCAAATATTGTGGGTGGTGGCGAATTAGGCTTATCCGAGCAGGCCTTTCGACGAATGGGGCTCCAAGAAGGGGCTCTGGTGACCATTGCCCCTGCAGAACCACCTCGTAGCCTTGATCACTTAAGAAAAAAAATCCATGGACACACCCTTGATAAAAAACAAATTGAAGAGATTATCAGCGACATAGCCAGTTATCGATATTCTGAGATGGAAATAGCAGCTTTTCTGGTCTCTTCTGCTGGGTTTATGACAACCAATGAAATGCTTTCCCTTACCCGGGCAATGGCCCAGGTGGGAAATAGTTTGCAATGGAATGCCCCTATAATCGTTGATAAGCATTGTATTGGGGGGATCCCGGGTAATCGTACTTCTATGATTGTCGTGCCAATCGTTGCTGCACATGGTTTGCCTATTCCAAAAACATCATCGCGTGCGATTACATCCCCTGCAGGTACCGCGGATACCATGGAGGTTTTGGCAAAAGTTGATCTTTCAATGCATGAGATGCAGGCGGTGGTCAAAGAGTGTCACGGCTGTCTTGTTTGGGGAGGTCACGTCAACTTGTCTCCGGCTGATGACGTCCTGATTTCGGTAGAACGTCCCCTTTCGATTGATACGCGCGAACAAATGGTTGCTTCAATTATGTCGAAGAAACTATCTGCCGGGTCTACACATTTACTCATTGATATTCCCATTGGCCCCTCTGCCAAAGTGCGTAGCCACGATGAGGCAATGCGCTTGCGGAAATTATTTGAATATGTGGGAGATCAAATTGGCATCCATGTTGAAATAACAGTTACCGATGGTAAGCAACCAATTGGTAATGGTATTGGGCCCGTTCTAGAAGCGCGTGACGTCATGGCTGTCTTGAGAGGAGAACCTGGGGCACCAGCTGATCTTAGAGAAAAATCTCTCCAAATAGCGGGCGCTCTACTTGAAAATGACCCAGCTTTACGTGGAGGATCTGGTTATGAACGCGCTCTGCATTTACTGTCTTCAGGTGAAGCCCTGCGTTCGATGAATAATATCATTGATGCTCAAGGTCGGGCAACTGTTCCGGGATGTCTGGGTGATTTAACCAAAGATATCCTATCTCCCCGAGACGGAATTATCACATCAATAGATTGTTTCAGGCTGGCACGGATTACCCGTTTGGCGGGAGCTCCAATGGATAAAGGCGCGGGCATTGATCTGTTCAAAAAAGTTGGAGACACTGTTGTGAAGGGGGAGCCCCTCTACCGCATCCATGCGTGTTTTAAAACAGATTACGGGTTTACGACTAAACTTGCTGAAGAAGGGCATGGTTACGAAATTGGAGAGATCCTATGAATGCGACCTCTCTCCATTATTTACCAGGCAACAAAAATGAGGCTCAAAAGTTAGGTCAATCTCTGGCTCTTCCGGTCTATGAAATTTCCGTTCACAAATTTCCGGATGGTGAAAGTCGCGTACGTGTTAATCCAGTACAAGACGTTGTGATTCTTTATGCAACTCTCAATTCACCAAATGAAAAGCTGGTGCATTTGGCTCTCGCCGCGAGCGCGTTTAGGAAGTGTGGTGTACGACGGCTTATCCTTGTTGCACCTTACTTGTGTTATATGCGCCAGGATAAGGCGTTCGTCCCAGGGGAAGCTATCAGCCAGCAAGTAATTGGGGAAGATCTCTCGACCTATTTTGATCGGATAATCACTGTAGATCCGCATCTTCATAGAACGCCAGATCTACAGCAAATCTTCCCCGGCTGTAAAGCGGATGCCCTAAGTTCTACAGGGGCTATTGCGGCCACTCTTTTACAAGAGGAAGGAAGAGAAAATTTGATTCTGGTTGGTCCAGATAGTGAGTCAGTGCAATGGGTTGGAACAATTGCAAAATCACTCGGTGTACCCTTTTATATTGGAGATAAAAAACGAAGCGGAGATAGAAGCGTTTCCATTAATTTTTCTGATTTTGATGAAATGCCAGATGTCGATGAATTACATGACAAGCGTATCATCATTATAGATGACGTTATTTCTAGCGGAATGACGATTTGCCGCTGTGTGGAAGCTCTAAAGAGAGTTGGTGCAAATACTATTGAAGTAATCACGGTTCACATTTTATGCAGTGATGATGATATCAAAATGATGAAAGAAGTTGGCGTATCACGGATACGTTCTACCGACAGCATAAAGCATCCTACTAATGCCATAAGCCTTACCCCGATTTTAACTGAAGCTCTTAACCAGGAGATATAGATGTCTGTACAGATAAAATTCTGTGGTGCCGCAGGGACTGTAACGGGATCATGTTATTGGATGAGATTGAAGGGGTGCCAGTTTCTGGTTGACTGTGGCCTCTTTCAAGGCACAAAGACGATTAAAGAGCTAAACTACAGTCCATTTCCTTTTAACCCTTCTGAAATTGAATTTGTCCTTCTCACTCATGCTCATATTGACCACTCTGGTTTAATCCCCAAGCTTGTTAAAGGAGGCTTCAAAGGGCCTATTTATACGACTTCAGCAACCCATGATTTATTGAGTTATATGTTGCCAGATAGCGGGTATATTCAGGAGTTTGAAGTTGAGCAACTCAATCGGCGTAAAAGGCAGAGGGGACAGAAGCCTGTAAGTCCTATTTATAATCTTAGAGACGCAGAAGCTTCTATACATCAAATCCGCAACGTCTCTTATAATGAATGGCTTCGTCCTAACAACGAAGTTCAAGTCCGTTTTTGGAATGCGGGCCATATACTCGGGTCGGCCTCAATTGAAGTCGAAATCATGGACGGTGAGAGTAAACTACGCTTGCTCTTTTCCGGGGATATTGGTCCAGATCATAAGCTTTTCCATCCTGATCCTCATGCACCGAGCAATTTTGATTATGTGTTTTGTGAATCAACCTATGGAGGACGAATTCGCTCCGATGCGTCTATAGGTAGTAGGCGTGAAATTCTTATGAAAGAAATCAATGACGCCATGAAGGCTGGCGGCGCATTGATCATTCCTTCCTTCGCTGTTGAGAGAACCCAAGAACTGCTTCTAGATATTGCTTATTTGATCCGCCACGATTTGGTTCCTTGTTCAACAGTGTTTCTTGATTCTCCCCTTGCAATTCGAATTACATCAGTGTTTGCCGAACATGCACCTGATCTGGAAAATATACCAAAGGATGGTTTCCCGTTTACACATCCAGGATTTAAATTCACGGAGACATCACAAGAAAGTAAAGCAATTGCACGCTTTTCCGGGGGTGTCATCATTCTTGCAGCCAGTGGAATGTGTGATGCGGGGCGGATCCGTCACCACTTGAAAAATCATTTGTGGCGACCGAAATCCACTGTGTTACTCGTCGGTTATCAAGCGGAAGGAACACTTGGCAGCTTACTTGAAAAAGGTGTCAAAAGTGTACGCATTCAAGGAGATGCGATAGAAGTCCGAGCCCGCATTCGAAAAATTGATATTTATTCTGGACATGCTGACGGTGAGGGACTTATCCAATGGTTGAATGCACGTCAGCCTATAAAAAATGCAGTGTTTCTAACCCATGGATCTGAAAAAGCACTTGAGGCAATGCGTGAGGAATTATTAGAGCAAGGCTTTGAAGATAAACAGGTCATCATTCCCTCTCTTGATGACGAATTTGAATTACACGCCGCGGGTAAGTACACTCGGCAGCAGAAAGCCATAAGGCGACTTGAACCCGATGTTGTCGAAAAACTGGACTGGCACAACGAACTGGCACAGCTAACCCTTGATATTAGATCTTTGCTTGAACAACTTCCGAGCGATCAACAAAAAACGAATTTGTTGAAGAAGCTACATAACAGTCTCAAGAGTTAAGGTAACACTGTAAACTCTTGTTTTAATGAGAAAGAAACACGGGAATTTTTTGATTGGTAAAAAGACTTTTCGTAACACCGCCAAATACAATTTCCCTGATACGACTATGTCCCCATGCGCCAGCGATAATGAGGCCGATATTTTCATTAGCGGCAACAGACAAAATGGTATCTTCAGGAGAAGATCCTTCTTCGGTGCGGAGGGTACAATTTATTTTATGACGTAAGAGATGTGCTTGCATGTCCTTAGAAGAGATGGAGTTAGTATCAAGCTCTCCAACGGTTAGCAGGATAACTTTTTGTGCGACCTTTAATAGTGGCATTGCGTTCTTAACTGCCCGGGCAGATTCAGGGGATCCATTCCAAGCAATCAATATATTCCCTGTGATGTCATCTGGAATATCTTCTTCGGGTACCGCCAAAATCGGAAGACTGTGCGCCATAATCAATGAATCGCTAAATTCACGTTCATTGACAATATCAGATGTCGTCTGGCTGATAATCGTCAAGTCAGTAAAGCGCGCGTGAAAAGAAAGAATATCATTTTCTCGCCCTTCTAATTGCCGCCATTCACAGGTTGTTTTGTTTTTAGCAACGAGATTTTCAAAATTTAATTTTAAATCCTTTGCCTGTGTATCAGCCTCAGTACGCTTTTGATCGATTATTTCTTGGGGAAAATATCCCATTACATCATACGGAGCGCCGTAAAATATAACTTCTGGAGTTTGAAGGGGGTGAACGCCAATTATATGGACCTTCTCCCATTTCGTAGATAGCTGAAGGGCTGCATCCATTCGGGTTTTATTGGCGGGAGTGTCGTCTATAAGAACTTGGATGTCTTGTATCATTTGTTCCTCCATCCTCTTGCCGTTTAAGGACCCTAATGGGTATTGAAGTCAGACAATATATCATACCATTTAACTGCTTAAGAGAATAGGTTGCATTGATAACGATCAATTAAGAAAAGCCATGTTTGGTCTGTTTCTTAAATCTTCTACCTTAAAAGGTATAATTAAAATCTGGGTTCTTTGATTCTGGTCAGCGTAATATTTAACAATCCTCGTAAACTTATTCGAAGCTTTTATTTGAAAAAAGAACTACAATGTCCAAAGCTTTCAGCTGCTTGTTAAATGTCGTTCATTGTGTTCAATAACTTGAAACAAAAGGTTCGAAATAACTATGGAGTACCAAGATTATTACGCAGCTCTTGGCGTAGATAAAAATGCCGCTCAGGATGAGATTAAGCGTGTATACCGTAAACTAGCCCGAAAATATCATCCAGATCTTAGTAAAGAAGCTGGCGCAGAAGATAAATTCAAGGAAATCAGCGAAGCCTATGAAGTGTTGGGAGATCCTGAAAAGCGTGCCGCTTACGACCAGCTTGGAACAGGTAATCAAACAGGAGAGGATTTTCAACCACCTCCCGGATGGAATGAAGGGTTTGAGTTTTCTGGTGGATTTCCAGGTGGTAGAATGGATACGGGGACGACCTCTGATTTTTTTGAACATCTTTTTGGTGGGCAAAATAGATCAGGACGACCGCAAGCCCACACAGGAGGCCGAGATCATCACGCCAAGATCTTGATTGACCTTGATGACGTCTTCAAGGGGGCAACCAGATCAATTCAACTTAAAATGCCAAAAGTTACCCCGGATGGACATGTTACGACAGAATTGCGAACCCTTAATGTCAAGATTCCAAAAGGGGTTCGCCAAGGCCAACACATCCGTCTCAAGGGACAAGGTTCTTTAGGGCATGGTCAAGGAAATGCTGGAGATCTATACCTCGAGGTCGAATTTTCACAACACCGGATTTATCATGTTGATGGACGAGATATATACCTCGACTTACCCGTCGCTCCTTGGGAGGCTGCACTTGGTGGTAAAGTCAAGACGCCAACTCCTGTTGGACCAGTAGATGTCTCTATCCCTCCCAATTCAAAACAAGGAGGGAAGTTGCGCCTGAAAGGTCGTGGTATTCCAGGTAAACCATCTGGTGATTTATATATTGTTCTGCAAATAGCTCTGCCTCTTGCTGATAGTGCAAAAGCAAAAAACATGTACCAAACAATGGCAGATGAACTGGCTTTTGAACCACGCGCTGGACTTGGCGTCTAAAGGATAATCGGAGATGTGCAATGCCTGATAATAAGCAATTCTCTCTCTCGTGTGAGGTGGTTAGCCAAACGCCTGAACTTACTCTTGATGAACTATGCCGACGCAGTGGTCTGACGAGTGAAAAACTCACCACTTATGTGGAAGAGGGGCTCATTATCCCCCACGGTGCCGAAACCACACAATGGCGATTTTCTAGAATGTGTCTAATTGAAGCACATAAAATCAGTAGGTTAGAGCGCGATCTTGGTCTGAACCCTGCAGGTGTTACAGTAGCTCTTGAATTGTCATCACAAATAAAAACACTGGAGGCACGTCTCCGGTATTTGGAAAAGGATCAGATCAAATAAGATGGATCTTTAACAAACCAGATTATTTTTATACCCTAAAGGCTAAAGCGTTCCCTGAATACTTACTTAAAAATGATAAGAACCTTACACTTTTATATAACCTCTTGAGATGAAGAACTGCCCGCTTTTAAATTAGGGATCCTGACCTTAAGTGCTTATAGCACATCTACTATTTTCAACGGACCAAAGTTTAATTTACCTGGTCTTGAGGGCGATTATCAGCAGAAACATCTTTGATGTTTTGGGCAACTCGGAAGCCCATTGCAGCACGGGTCTCGTCATTAGTAAGTTGAGGTCGGGGCAATAAAACAACATTGTCGCAACTGCTAAATCCCAACTGAGAGTAAGCCTGGTTATAAATCGGTATAGACATTTCGCCGTTATTAATTGTGAGACCCGCACCAGCGATTGTTTCAAACCATAAGGCCTGCATAAGGGCTTGTAGATCAACTGCTGCACCGTGAGCGATATTGATCAGGCATGCGTTTGGCTTCATGAGGTTGAGACGGTTGGAATCAATAATGTAATGATCATTACGATTGATAGTGGAATTTTCAGTTGTTTGTTGAGCGTCGTTTAATAGGACGTAATCTGAGTTTGGTAACAAATCGTCAATGGAATGAGTAGTTTCTACATAGCAAGAGGTACTTACCTCATTGGTAATCGCGCAAGGATCATAGGCAATTATTCGCATACCTAACTCTTGGTGGGCACGCTTGGCTATGTCCTGTCCCGCGGAGTTAAAACCAATGATGCCAAGAGTTTTTCCCTCTAACGCGGTGCACAACAAGTTTGTTGGGCACAATTCGGACCAAATATCTGCAGTACTATCGGACTGAACCAAAGGCCGACCTTCTTTAATACGCTGGCTCACCATCCATATAAGTGAAATCGCAAAATCCGATTGATCGTTACCTTGATCAAGCAAGCTATCTGGAGTGCTGGTAAGGGGTACGCCACATTGGTTTGCCGTGGCCTTAGACTTCAACATGATCACATCCTTATGAAGCCCAGGCTTATGTAAAGCCCAGGCTTCTTAATAAGTCCGAGCTTCTTACGAAGCCTTGGCCAAAGATTGCGCAACAGTCGCGCCGATCAATGAGGGGTCAGGCGCAATAGCGGCACCAACCTCACGTAGGATTCCTACTTTTTCATCAGCACTTTCACCAAACGCCGTAATGATCGCGCCAGCATGCCCCATGGTACGTCCTTTGGGAGCGCTCAGACCCGCGACATAAGCAATAACGGGCTTTGTCATATGATCCCGAATGAAATCAGCGGCTTCAGATTCTTGAGGGCCCCCAATCTCACCAATCAAAACAACGGCATTGGTTTTTGGATCGGCCTCAAAAAGCTCAAGTATATCTTTGAATGAGCTCCCGTTAATAGGGTCGCCACCAATACCAACAGAAGTCGATACACCAATTCCAAGCGCTTTCATTTGGGAGGCGGCTTCGTAACCAAGTGTCCCTGAACGGCCGACGATACCAACTGAACCAGGTATATATATATGTCCGGGCATAATGCCGAGGAGGGCTTCACCAGGTGTAATTGTGCCTGCGCAGTTTGGACCAGTTAGACGCATACGCTCCGCTTTTGGGTATCTACGCATGTAACGTTTAACGCTCATCATGTCTTGAGCAGGGATTCCGTCAGTTACCGAAACACAAAACTTGATGCCCGCATCAGCGGCTTCCATAATGGAATCTGCTGCGAAGGGAGGAGGGACAAAAACAATACTTGCTGAAGCACCCGTTTGTTCAACGGCTTCTTTGACAGTGTCGAATACAGGGACGCCATTAACGATTTCACCGCCCTTACCAGGAACGACACCCCCGACTATGTTGGTACCATATTCAGACATTTCTTTACTATGGAAACGAGCGATTTTGCCACTGATACCGTGGACCAGAACTTTGGTGTCGCGATCTAACAAAATACTCATGATGCCAATTCCTGCAAAGTTTGGGCCTGTGGATTTGATTTGGTGCTATTTTTCCATGCCTCGACAGAACGCTCAGCTGCTTCCGCCAGAGTTCCTGCTCGAATAATAGGAAGCCCACTACTGGCTAGAATTTTTCGACCTTCTTCGACCTTAGTTCCGGCAAGGCGGACGATGACCGGAACATCAACGGGATTGTTTTCAAGAGCCTGAACAATACCTTCAGCCACCCAGTCACAGCGGTTGATACCAGCAAATATATTCACAAGGATGGCTTTAACATTTTTGTCCGCCATCACGAGGTTAAAGGCTTTAGCAACCCGTTCAGGTGAGGCACCGCCACCAATGTCGAGGAAGTTTGCAGGTTGACCTCCCGCCACTTCGATGATGTCCATCGTTGCCATAGCAAGACCTGCACCATTCACAATGCAGCCGATTTGGCCATCAAGTGCCACATAACTTAGTCCACGATCTGCGGCTTGAGATTCTCGGAGATCTTCTTGTGACTTATCCCTAAGTTCGGAAATATCGGGATGACGGAACAACGCGTTGTCGTCAAAAGTCATTTTTGCATCAAGGGCAATAATGGCACCTTCACCCGTTACTACGAGAGGATTGATTTCCACCATCGTCGCATCGAGTTCACGAAATGCATTGTAACATCCCTTGATGGTTTCCACTGTTTCCGGAATTTGGGCAGAAGCTATACCAAGTTTGAAAGCAATCTCACGGGCCTGAAAATCAAGAATACCCGCAGCTGGCTCAACGATAGAGCGGACAATACTTTCAGGATGGCTTTCTGATATCTCTTCGATTTCCATACCACCAGATGCCGAAGCGACGACCATTATGCGTTCTGTCTTCCGATCGAGAACGAAGGCTAGGTATATCTCACGTTCTATGTTTACCGCACCTTCAACGTAAACCCGGTAGATGAACTTACCATCGGGTCCAGTCTGCTCGGTTACAAGACGCTTCCCAAACATTTGGTTTGCGGCTTCAAAGACTTGTTCTTCATCTTCGCAAACTTTTACGCCGCCGACTTTACCGCGACCACCAGTGTGGACTTGTGCCTTGACCACCCATTTACTTCCGCCAATTTCTCTGGCGCGGTAAGCAGCCTGTTCAGGGCTGTAGGCAAGACCGCCGCGGGGAATAGCGACACCGAAGTTCGCAAGGATGCTTTTAGCCTGATACTCATGGATATCCATGAAAGTTCCTTCTCCGAAAAATCTATAACTCTGTTCAACTTGCCTGTATATTTTTTTGGTGTTTTTCTTGTCTGGTGGTTTCTTTGTCGGTGGTAAGCTTTAATTTTAGGACGTAGATGCCCTGAAATTTCAAACCTTCAGTCCGTTATTTTTTACTATGAGACGACGAAATGGATTTAAGCACAACACCCCTAGTTACTGCTTTTGAGTATCCTCATGAGTAGGTATAAACCTATACCTTAGTATTGTTTTTTGATGACATTGAGTATAACCTGCCACCCATTAGGGTAGGTTTTATGTATTTAAGGATGAGTTATGTCGGCTGTGGATAAGGCGTCGTCGGTTGCGGGACAACCGATAAAAGTGGCTCTTGCTGATAGCAATCCTTTAATGTTGTCCGCTTTGTCTGAGTTTTTTGATCGAGACCCGCGTTTCAGCTTGGTAGCGTCGGTTGGTACCGCAGAAAGCTTTCTAGAAATCACTCTGTTATCCACTTTTAGCGTTGGTATTGTTGACTGGACTCTGCCGATGTTAGGCGGAGAACGTTTGATTGAAATCATTAGAACCCAAGAAAATCCGCCAAGGATTGTCGTTTATGCTCAAGGGGATAATTTAGACATCCCCCGACAGGCTATGGCTGCGGGAGCGGCGGGCTATTGCTCCAGAAGTGAACCACCGGAATATCTGCTAGATACCGTCGCAAGTATCGCCAAAGGGGGGATGGTATTCCCTTTTGTTGATGTGAGAGATTTGCGCCAAGACCCTATGCATTCCCTCACAAAACGTGAGCGCACTTTGTTAATTTCTTTGGCACAGGGGCGGACCAACAAAGAACTTGCCCGCGATCATGGCATATCGCTTAACACCGTAAAATTTCACCTGAGAAATCTTTTTGGAAAGCTGTCTGTAAGCAATCGTGCCCAGGCGATTGCCTATTATTATTCAACACAATCAGGTCAGAAACTTCCATTGATAACCCAACCTGATGAAAGTTGAGTTGAAGTTTTTTTAAGACTGGTGAAATGCTCGAAATTAATCAAAAAAAACACGAGAATCGGGGCCTTCATCGTGCCTAAAAAAAACCTTCACTACGTGAAGAAAAATCGCACTTGACAGAAATCATTTTTTTCCCAGTTAATTCCCATCCTAGACGAACCAATTCGCAACAGGATGTCCCAAATGAGTTTCCAAACAATCGAACAAGCCCCAGCACGGCTCAACAGAAGTGAACTTGCTGTTCCCGGAAGTCAGCCACAACTATTTGAAAAAGCAGCAAAATCAGATTCTGATGTAATCTTTCTTGATTTGGAAGATGCTGTTGCACCTGACGAAAAAGAACAGGCCCGTAAAAATATCATCCAAGCCTTGAATGATATCGATTGGGGCAGAAAATCAATGTCAGTTCGCATCAACGGCCTTGATACGCACTATATGTATCGCGACGTTGTTGATGTCGTGGAACAAGCTGGCCAACACCTTGATTTGATTATGATTCCAAAAGTTGGAACCGCGGCCGATGTCTATGCCATTGATATGCTCGTTACTCAAATCGAAGATGCTAAAGGCTTCACAAAGCGCATAGGTTTTGAACACATCATCGAAACCGCTTTGGGAATGCAAAATGTCACCGAGATTGCGGCAGCCAGTCGACGAAATGAATCCTTGCACTTTGGCGTAGCAGATTACGCCGCTTCAACCCGGGCGCGTACCACAATGATCGGTGGCGTGAACCGTGATTATGCTGTTTTGACTGACGCTGATGCCGATGATCATCGGGATGTGCATTGGGGCGATATGTGGCATTACGCAATCAGTCGTATGGTTGTTGCTGCACGGGCAAATGGTCTTCGTCCAGTTGACGGACCTTTTGGTGATTTCTCTGACCCTGATGGTTTCCGTGCCGCAGCAAAACGTGCCGCTGTTCTTGGCTGTGAAGGTAAATGGGCCATACATCCATCACAGGTTGCATTGTCTAACGAAGTTATGAGCCCAAGTGAAGAAGAGGTTACGCGCGCGCGCCGGATCTTAGAAGCTATGGCCCAAGCTGAAAAAGAAGGTCGGGGGGCTGTTGCTCTCGATGGTCGTTTAATCGATTATGCTTCTATCCGGCAAGCCGAGGTATTGGTTGGGAAAGCTGAGCAAATCTCTCAAGGGTAGTGTTGTTACGTCCAGTAAACGGTGCCCATCAAGTCAATTTGGTGGGCACCGAAATGCCTCTTTTGATCTATGCTCGTAAGATTATATAAGTACGGTTTTGTTGATTTATAGGTATGTCTCTTATCCGAATTAAGATAAAAAATCGGTATCTGATCAGTTCAATTTAGGTATTCTACGGGTTTCTGTTTTCAATAAAATCCACTGTCTAAAGGCTTCTACTTTTTTAGTATTTGATTTCGTATTTGGAGAGATCAAATGATATCCGCTTGTCGGTTTTGCAATGTGCGGATGGGCCAGTATTAATCTGCCATCTTCAAGTTCCCGTTGTATTAATATGATCGGCAGCATGGATATGCCATGGCCTGCTATTGTCGCTTCGATGATCATTTCAAATTGAGAAAAATAGAGTGAACTTTGCAGTTCAGGTTTTTGTATTCCTGCGCTTTCAAACCATATGTCCCAGCTCTGAAGGCGGGTTGAGTGTTGAAGTAAACGATAAGTAGTCAAGATATCAACATTGCCTTTGGTATGAGTACTGAGTTTTGGGGAGATTACAGGTGCAAGTTCTTCTGGCATCAGATAGTCATGCTGACACCCTATCCAAGGTGGATCTCCCTGCACAATACCAATATCCACAGTAGCTTGATCAAACTGTTTGTTGTCTAGATAGGTAATTGTATTGCTGCTAATTTCCGGAAATTCAGTGGCAAAAGCCATGAGATATTCTAGAAGCCATCGCGAGCCAAGTGTTGGGTAAGTCCCAATATTCAATCCACCACTAATAGCCTGAAATTCCGGCATTCTTATGGTTGCGGCTTCCAATGTTTCCAATAGGGGCTGGATTTGAAGTAAATAGTGCTGACCGGCTGGGGTTAGTCTTACTCTTTGTCGAACGCGCTCAAACAGCTTCTGTTGGAGAAGCTCTTCCAAAATATTAATTTGTCGGCTAATCGCGCTTTGGGTCAAATTAACGTCGATTGCGGCTTGAGTGAAATTTTCATGCCGAGCGGCAGATTCGAAGCAAATCATGGCCATAGTTGAGGGAAGAGTGCGTCGCATTGTTTTAATTATGATCCAATAAACAACTTAATATACGTTAGATTATTATAAATACACTCAAAAAGATAGATAGTTAATTAAATATATTCATCAACTAATGAATAAAAGGCGTTGTACTTTGTATCCTAGACTGTGCGAGGCTACAGCTTGAAATTAACTCTTTTGGATGTTTAGTTATGTCTTTTGAACAAAATAATGGGGATCCGATAAATAGCGATCCTGATGTTTTACAAATGAAATCCTGGATGGCAGAGGATCGTATAACGGATTCAGTGGCAAGTTTTGTTGCTGGAAATGGTATTGAAAAATTAATTCTCAATTTTGATATAAGTAAATTGAGTAAGGCTTTGGATGATGTGCTTAAACTCACCAATTTTCAGGGTGATATGCAAGATCAAGGCTTTGCGGCAATTCCCCTAAATCGTCGCCCCGGCGAAGATGTCAGTGCGGCAAATGATTTATCTGGACGTTACTGGCTTAGGGCCGATGATCGCTATATTGAAGAGCCCCGCGAAGATATCGTAGATGAGGCCGCATTTTCAGAGTTTAATCCTATGTTTAAGGGCACGTATTTTGAAACGGTTCATCAGGAGCTAACGCGCCGCTTTCCTATTGGTCGTATGCGTATTCTTTCAAAAGGTCTTTATAACTGTAATTCCTGGCATAGAGACCCCGAACCAAGATTGCACATTCCATTGGTGACCAACCCTGGTGCATTATTTATCGTCAATCATCATGTCACTCATTTACCTGCGGATGGGTCAGTTTATTTTACTGACACACGTGGTTATCATACAGCTTTGAACGGGGGAGAGCATAACCGGATACATTTGGTTGCCGCTCTAGCTTATTAATGGTTATGTTATTGAGATTTATTAATTATGTGCCTTAAAAGTATCTAAATTAAGGCAATCAGGAGATAGTACATGTACGCAGGAATGTCTGGAAGCAACCATGCAGGGCAGAAAAATTCTGACCTTATGTGGGATTTCCGCAGTGATACGGTGACACGGCCGTCTGTTGAAATGCGTGCTGCTATGGCCGACGCACTTGTCGGTGATGATGTATATGATGATGATCCTACCGTTGTGATCTTACAGGAAAAGTTGGCTCAAATGGCTGGTATGGAGTCAGCCTTGTTTTTTCCTACGGGAACTCAAAGTAATCTTGCTGCTTTGCTGTACTATTGTGGTCGCGGCGATGAATATATCGCTGGGGATGAATATCATATTTTTAGGGATGAAGCTGGTGGCGCTGCTGTTCTTGGGGGTATTTCTCCTTTCCCTTTACCGACCAATAATACTGGTGGATTAACGGTTGAACAGGTAAGCGCTTCTGTAAAGCCTGACGATCCTCATTGTCCTGTTAGTAAATTGTTGTGTTTAGAAAATACGGTTGCGGGTCGAGTACAAGATCAAAGTCTAATTCAGGCACTTTCTGAAACAGCAAAAAATAAGGGCCTGTCAGTGCATTTGGATGGTGCACGTATTTTTAACGCAGCGATTAAAACTGGATTGTCGTTGAAAGAGCTGTGCGCCCCTGTTGATAGTATATCCATTTGTTTATCTAAAGGGTTAGGGGCTCCTGTAGGGTCCGTTTTATGCGGAAGTCATGCCTTGATACGACAGGCAAAAAGAATGCGTAAAATCCTTGGCGGAGGGATGCGGCAGGTCGGCGTTCTTGCCGCTTGTGGTCTCTACGCATTAGAAAACAATGTTAATCGCTTGTCGGACGATCATAATACCGCTTTGCGTTTGGCAGAGGGGTTAAATGAAATTCCAGAAGTAAGTGTTGATGTTTCGGCAGTTGAAACAAATATGGTTTTCTTGAACCCGGGCGAAGGCCATCATGAGAATCTTCAAAGACATCTTGCAGAAAATGGTATTTTAATAGGCCTACAAATTCCGGAGATCAGGCTTGTCACTCATATGAATGTTGATAATGAAGCAATCGATTTTTTCATTCAAAAAACCAAGGAATATTACGCCAACAAGTAATATTATCCTGTCTAGAAGTTGTTTTTTGTAGGTTTTGATCAGGTTATGAGATAGAGGTCTGTTATTCATTTAGCAGACCTCATTTCATGAGACGTCCTAAATTTTTGGGAACAACCTATGAAAATATCTCCCTTGCCTCCCTTAAAAAGCCTGGTTGCTTTTGAAGCTGCAGCACGCCATCTCAGCTTTACGGCCGCAGGGACAGAGTTGAATGTAACTCAGGGGGCCGTCAGTCGACAAATTCGACAGCTCGAAAAGTACTTAGGAAAAGCATTATTCACTCGTGTAAATCCAAACATTCATCTCACGCCAACAGGTATGCAGTACTACCAAACTGTCCGGAAATCATTGGAAGAGGTTTCATCTGCAACGGGAGAGATAATTCAATGGCAAGGGGGACGTCAATTAACTGTTGCGACAACTTATGCGATGGCTTCGCTTTGGCTTTTACCCAAAATCTCACGTTTTAAAAAGCAGCACGAAGATCTGGATATTCGGATTTTAGCCTCTGATGCGCATCAGGATTTTAAATATCCAGAGTTTGATGTCGGGTTGTTCTATGCACAAAAAATTCCTTCAAATATCAAAGTAACACCGTTATTTGATGAAGAAGTTTTTCCGGTATGCAGCCCTGAGTATCTAGATAAAAACAACAATATTAAAAAAGTAGATGAACTCTCAAAAAGCACACTGTTATATCTCGAAAACCTTCCAAATGAATGGATTAATTGGCCGGAATGGTTTCGCCAAGTTGGGGTGAAGCCTTCTGATCCCAAAGCGCGTATTAATATCAATAATTATCCCATGCTCATCCAAGCTGCCATTGGAGGGCATGGTGTTGCGCTCGCTTGGCGACACTTGGTTGATGATTATCTGGAAAGAGGGGAGTTGGTTCGCCCTATTGAAACCGTTTTAAAAACCGAAGCACAATTTTGTCTATTGGAGCCAGAAGTAACACGTCATACCAAAGACAATGTCGCATTATTTCGAAATTGGATTATGGAAGAACTTAATCTGAGTTAAGTAGACCAAATTGTTGAGTGACACAGAGGTGCGACAAGTTATAAATTTATATCAAGAAGTAAGAAAGTATTTCGCCTGACACGTCTTTTTGTTTCTTTATACATTCACATAGCTCGACAACAATACTGGGTAAAATAATGTCCAATATAACAAATGAGAATAAAATTATTGCTAAAACGGCCGCATCTATTTTTGGAGGGCAACCAAAAGTGGAGGAGTATTGGGATGAGAACGAGAATAGTAGTGTCGATTTACTGACTTGCAAAGGGGCTCCGCAAAAAGGCAGAAATTCATATTCCACAATAGGATTATCAGACTTCCCACTTATGTCTGACGAGAATGATTTAGGTATTGGTATAGAGCTTTTAGGTGCTTGTGAAAGCTCATGCGATGAATTTTCAAATATAATGACTACTGCATCTTTTTACATTATCAATTCACAATGGCTCTGCACTCCTGGAACGATATTTCCAAATATTGTGTCGATGTATGGATGCTCTTCTACTATGCAGCATTTATTATTTGTTCCACCATCCTTGTGGAGCGAAGAATTCAAAACAATTGAATTTGAAACGAAGACAGTTGCATGGCTGATGGTTATACCTATTTCTGAGGCAGAGTATAGCTTCGCAGATATGGAGGGGAGTGATAAATTAGAGGATTTATTCGTAGAGAAGAAAATTGACATTTTTAATATTGAAAGACCATCTGTGGTCTAGTGCTCTATAATAATTATGGCTTTGTTCAATAAAAAAACAATCTCATAAATTGAGTAATTAACCCATAAAAGTGAATGGTAAAATCATCGCTAGAGAATGTTATGTCTCATACGTATCATTCGTGTCCCATGAATAAATATCATGGGATGTGAGCGTAAAAATGATTTGGTTAATCCTCTAATTACCCTTCAAAGTTCAATCTAAAGAATAATAAGGACACCGTCTTTTTCAAAGGATGTCCCATTACGTTTTGGAGAATGAACATGCAACAGAATAATCTGGTTTCCCAAGAAAGCCTGCAAGCCGTCCTTAAGCCAATTGAGCAAGCTCACGGCATGCCGAATGCCAGTTATACCGAAAAGAATTTCTTCCCGGTTGAACGAGACAATATTCTTGGAAAAACATGGGCATGTATCGGTTTTGCCAGTGATATCCCGGCTAAAGGGTACGCCAAACCAATCGACTTTATGGGATTGCCTTTAGTCGTCCTTCGTAACCGTAAAGACGAACTAAATGTTTATCACAATGTTTGCAGTCACCGCGGCCGAAAGTTGGTACAAGAAGAAACTAAAATTCAGGGAATGATACGTTGTCCTTATCATTCCTGGACCTATGATTTAAATGGTGGGTTACGCGGTACTCCACATATCGGAGGAGTAGGTGAACACACCGCAGAAGGTTTTTCTTGCGAAGGTAATGGTTTGCGAGAGGTTCGCTCTGCAATATGGATGGATATGATTTTCATCAACCTTTCTGGTGACGCACCTTCCTTCGAGGAGCATATTGCCCCTCTGGAACAGCGTTGGAAGCCTTTCTGGGGCGGAAGCGGTCTGAACGAACTCCGGCGTGTGACCTCCGAATGCGGGCTAGAAATAGAAGTGAATTGTAACTGGAAACTCGCCGTTGAGAATTATTGTGAGAGCTATCATTTACCATTTGTTCACCCGGCACTTAATACTTATTCCCGTCTAGAAGATCATTATAATATTGAACAGGATGATCGTTTTGGTGGGCAGGGAAGCCTTGCGTACAATTTGGCTGATACTGCGGGAACAAAATTACCTATTTTTGCGGAGTGGCCAGAAGATAAACTGAGACATGCTGAATATATTGCGGTTTATCCAAATGTGCTGCTCGGCATTCAAGCTGATCACGCCTTTGCAATGCTTTTGGAACCCGTCGCTCACAATAAAACAGTCGAGCACTTAAGGGTCTACTTTGTCGGAGAAGAAGCAACGGGGGATGACTGTGCGATTAGCCGGTCAGCAATCTTGGAATCTTGGCGTATCGTGTTCGATGAAGATATTGCCGCAGTTGAAGGCATGCAACTCGGCCGAAGTTCTCCGGCATTTCAAGGCGGTGTTTTCTCTCCGATCATGGATGGTCCGACACATCACTTCAATAAGTGGGTAGCTCAATCGCTTTATGATGCCCAAAAATAAATACCGAGCACCTTACAAGAGCTGATAGCTCCCGAGAAAACTAAAAGGGGAAGCACAAATTGCTTCCCCTTTTATAAAAATCAGAATTTATGAAACTTAAGGGGCGATAAATCGCTCCCAAAACCCTTCAGGTTGCATTTCAATTTTAGGTAATAAAATATTGAAATGTTTACGTAAATCATTATCCAGCTCATCAGAGAATATTTTAGGCCAGTGATTAATCAATAAATCTTTAGCCTGTTCAATGGCCATTTCTCTCAAGTCGTGTTCGCCAGAGGCTTCCCAGTCATCGCGTGAAGACCGATCCATTAATTTGGGATAAAGATACTCACTATTCATCAATTGTAATGTTTGCGCATGACCAAGGAAGTGATTAGGGCCAGTACAGACATCATGTATGACGTCGATGGAAAGGGTTTCATCGGTTACTTCTATGCCACGCACCATGCGCATGATCGCGCCATTGATATCATTGTCGATAACGTATTGTTCATAGGCGACGGTTAACAAGCTCTCTAAAAAACCAGCAGAGTGATGAATATAGTTTGATCCTGCCAGAGCTGCAGCCAGACCTGTCAAACTTTTCTCGGCACCCGCTTGGGCATCAGGGACTTTTGAATCAGAAATACCGGATGAATTATAAATGGGTATCCGAAGGTGCTGTGCTATTTGAGCACACGCCGCGTTTAGCAGGGAAAACTCCCCTGATCCACCAGTAAAAGACCCGGTACGCAAGTCAGCCTGCGCAGGTACACACCCCATAATAAGAGGAAAGCCCGGCTTTATCAGGTTTACATAGACGATCCCGGAAAGTTGTTCCGCAAATAGTTGTACCAAAGTCCCAGCAAGAGCTGCGGGAGAGGTCGCACCTGCTTGTGGGGCTGATGATATTACGACGGGAATGTTGTGCTCGATCGCTTCGTCCAGGATTTCAACCGTTTCCATGGCGTAACGCAGAGGGCTAACCGTCCAGCAGGCGGTAAAGGAGATAATGGGTCTTTTCTCAAAGGCTTCTGCACCGCCAGCAATCATATTTGCCATCATCCTGAGATCCTTTACCTTTTCAGGTAAATAGGAGTTGGCCATTACATGTTTGTTTGTCGCGGCAAGGCAAGTATAGAACTGGTTTACATCAATATCTTCGTTCTCAAGATCCCGACAGACAACAGGACGCATGTAGAAGTGAATGTTATCGAGCTTATCGACCAAGCGACCAATGTGATAATTATCACTTGTTATGGTTTCTCTCATCCGGCCTTTGAGGTCGAGTAACTTAACCGCTTGGCCCCCTGTACCCATGTATACCCTTGCACTGCCTAGATGTAGGTCGTGTTCCGGGGTTCGACCAGCAAGTAAAACTTCGTTGGCCATAGTTTTCATAGCTTTTTCGACGAGGCTACGCGGGATATAGACACGGTTTATAGCTGGATCAACTTTACACCCGGCATTCGCGAACGTTTGCCGACAGGGGCTTTCAGTGACCTCAATACCCGTCCGTTCCAGCACGGTCAGGGCAGCATCTAAGATCCGTTCGACTTCACTCTCTAGGAGAGGCTTATAACGCCCACCCATCGCACCTGCCGGTGCTACAGGTGCTTTGATTTCGTCTTCTTTATTACTGTCGCGGTTACGGCGCCCTGGTCTACGTGCCAATTTCTTCTCCTACTAAAACCCACTTGGTGAACAGCCGCAGTTTTGCGCTGACCTTTCATTTGAGCGTAGGCGAACTTATCTCTTCAAAAATTCCTGAGGCGACGCGGGTTTGTCCATGAGCGACCTACTTTGTGGTTTTAGATTTACAAGAGGTTTTAGGTTGTTTTGCTTTCTTTTCGCACGTGCTCAGGAGTTCTTTCTTCACTTGGTGAGCGCCCAAATTGCTTTCGGTAGCTTCTCGAAAAATGAGAAAATGAAACAAAGCCACAGGCTACGGCCACTTCAGAAACAGGCATGGCTGTTTGGCGTAAGAAATAACAAGCCCGCTCTAAGCGCAGTTGTAAATAAAAGAGAGAAGGCGAGTTTTGCAGGTGTTTACCAAACAATCTTTCTAACTGTCGAACTGATACCTTTGCGGTATCGGCAAGTTCTTGACGTGTCATCGGCTCTTCAAGGTTATTTTCCATAAGCTTAATCACATCAAGCAATTTTGGATTATGAATACTATAGCGTTCTACCCAGTCATTTCTTTGAGGCTCTTCAGGGGAACGACCCGTTCCGTGTAAAAATTGGTCGGCGACAGCTGTTTTTGCGTTGTTTCCAAATTTGTCAGCGACCCAGTAAAGCGCAAGATCAAAAGCTGCAGTTCCTCCTGCGCAACTAAAATGCTTGTCGCTGACTTCATAAAGGCGATCTGTAACTTCCAATGTTGGGAATAACTCACGAAAACT
This sequence comes from uncultured Rhodospirillales bacterium, assembly GCA_913060675.1. GTDB lineage: Bacteria > Pseudomonadota > Alphaproteobacteria > Kiloniellales > Kiloniellaceae > Kiloniella. The sequence goes on along the minus strand of CAJXUS010000032.1, from coordinate 8,622 downwards.
TTCTTGATTTTCCCAGTGTAAGGTACAAGGCGTTTTCTCCAATAACCCTGCTTTTGCAAGAAAATATGTTCCTGTTGATATCGCGCCCATTATGCGGCCTTTGCGGGCTTCTTGTCTGAGCCAGGATATTATTGCATCACTGGCATGGTAACTAACATCAATCCCCGTACAAACGCATATAGCGTCGCAACTTGTAAGCTGATCCATTGGATGGTCGACTATTATTGAAGCCCCGTTACTGGCTTGAACGGGAGCACCATCTTCGGACAAAAAAGTCCATTTAAAATACTCATGTCCGACAAGCCTGTTCAACGCACGTAAAGGTTCTATGAGACTGGAAAAGCACATCATGGAGAAATCAGAGACAAGTAAGAAAGCGATTGTCATCTCGTGTTCTTCTTCTTCTTCAAATCGAATTTGATTATGGGGCTCAGTCATTTTTCGTCCGATGAAAATACTGTTGGCTTTATTTTAGATATCAACAATGCCCATATAATACTCTACAGCAAGTAAAAGAATCACTCAGTTTTTGATATGTCTTCACAAGGCCGCTTTGCATCAAAATTGGGTCGCTATAGGTCACTTGAGCATTCATTGTTCCATAAGAATATATTTGTTGTGTTAACGTTTAAGAACTAAAATGACGAAGAAACTTAACCTTGCTTCTGTTCAACTCACAGCTGGCCCGACCTTTCCTAAGGACGGGGTCGTGCGCCACCTTGATTATATTGCTCAGGCAAAAAAACTCTCTGTAGATATTCTGGTTTTTCCCGAACTATCACTCACTGGCTATGTATTAAATGAGCGCGTTCCAGACGTCGCATTGCGGTATAATGATGATATCATCACTCAAATTGCCAAAGCATCAGAAGGAATAACCGTTACTTTTAGTTTCATAGAAGAAGGTGAGGGAGTTCGTTATTTTAATTCGGCGATAACCGTTCGTGATGGCAGGGTTTTAAATCTCCACAGAAAAATCAATCTTGTGACTTATGGATTGCTCGATGAAGGAAAGCATTTTGCTTCCGGTGAAGGGGTAAATGCTTTTGCTCCGGGCTCTATTGAAAGTCAGTGGAGCGCAAGTACTTTAATTTGCGCTGACCATTGGAATCCTTTGCTCTTGAGCCTCTCAGCCTTACGCGGCTCCAATCTACTCTTGGCCCCGATTGCATCTGCTTTAGAGGCTGTTGGTGATAGCTTTTCTAACCCTGAAGGGTGGCAACAAAATTTGGGTAACACGGCTTTAACTTTTGGCAGTTATATCGTTATGAGTAACTGGATAGGAGCACAGGATAATATAACTTTTTGGGGTGGTAGTTGTATCGTATCCCCCAAAGGAAAAGTCCTCTCCACGGCGACCGATAATGAATGTCTAATAACCGCAGTGGCTGAATATTCAGAAGTAAAACAAGCCCGTTATTTGTTACCAACTCTTCGCGACTTAAACCCTCATCATTTTGTTCGTGAGTTCGCACGTAAAACTTAACCCTATTTCTGTATCCAAAAGGATAAAGCCCGATGTCATCCGACAACAACATTCTTTCATTTATACATGATACTAAATTTACTGATCTGCCCCAGGATGTTGTTGCAATGGCTGAACGCTGTTGTCTTGATTTAATAGGCGTAACTGTGGCTGGTCGACACACTGACTTGGCTCAAATCATCACAGAACATGCGACGTCTTTTTTTGCTGCAGGTGCAGAGGTTTCCGCCATTCCCTTTACGGGGAAAGTCGCCAGTCCAGTCGGTGCGGCGCTTGCTACTGGCATGACAATTGATTCTTTTGATGCTCATGATGGTCACCGTTTAACCAAAGGACATGCCGGAGCTGCTGTATTACCCGCACTGTTAGCTTTTTGTTACAGCCTTGCCGAACATGACAAAAACATTGATGGACAGGAATTCTTAACAGCCTTAACCATTGGCTATGAAGTCAGCTTACGCGCAGGTATTGCACTTCACGCGACGGCTTGTGATTACCATACTTCTGGTGCCTGGAATGCAATAGGTGCTGCGGCTATGGGCGCGCGCCTGCTTAAGTTAGATCAGGACCAAACCCGACATGCCTTGGGTATTGCTGAATATCACGGTCCACGTAGTCAAATGATGCGTTGTATTGACCATCCGACGATGTTGAAAGACGGCTCCGGATGGGGCGCAATGGCAGGAGTTAGTGCGGCTTATATGGCACGATCAGGCTTTACTGGCGCCCCAGCAATAACACTGGAAGGTGATGATGTCGCTCCTTACTGGGAAAGTCTTACGCAAGATTGGGAGATACTTGCGCAATACTTTAAACCATATCCTGTTTGTCGATGGGCTCAACCTGCGATACAGGCGGTGTCAGATTTGATGGAAAAGCGCACACTCGATCATCAATCCATTGATAAAATTGAGATCCGTACTTTTCACGAAGGACTTTGTCTTGCCGGTCATAATCCAAAAACGACAGAGGAAGCACAATATGCTATCGCTTTTCCGGTCGCGGCACTGATTGTTCGAGGGACATTAGGTGCAGAAGAAATTGCGCCACAGTCTTTACGAGATCCCTCAATTCTGTCGCTCAGTAATAAAATTGTATTGAGTGAAACTGATGAGTTTAACGCCAAGTTCCCAGGCGAACGTTGGGCTGATGTCTCTATAACTTTAAATACTGGGGAAAGATTTGATACCCCAGCTGCTTGTCCTATTGGTGATCCAGAAAATCCTCTTACGGATGATCATATACTCAAGAAATTTCAGGCACTATGTCATGGCTCGTTACATCAAAAAACTGCCGATAATATTGTTAAATCAGTAGAAAGATTAAAGAACTATCCTGGCGCCCTTACTGACCTATTAGCTCTCTTGAAACACCCGGTTTCACCGAACGGATGTAATCACAAAAAAAACAAATAGCTGCCGTTGGGTGAGTTATATATCTACTCAATGTAATATATTTTCAAGATTAGAAGGTCGACTTGAATTTGATCAAGGGGAGGGAGATTTGAAGCTGTAAAAATTAACCAATATGGTTTATTTTAGATAGACGATAAGTAGGTCGAGTAGAGAAAAGGCGACTTCACTCATGAGAAATTTTGTATATTCTCTTTTGTCTATCTTCATGGTTTCAGTCTGTATGATAACGTTAACACGAGCAGAAGAACCTGTGTTAACTATCCACGCGGTAGATTTCCCTCCCTATGAGATAGAAGACCCTGGTGTAGATAGCCTGCTCGGTTTTGATGTAGAAGTAGTCGTTGAAGCTTTTGATAGGGTTGGTCTACGTGCGCGAATTGATTTTCGACCATGGAAACGGATTGTTGCAATGGCGCGTGCTGGTACGACAGTTGCCATGTTATCATGCGAAAAATCACCAGGCCGAGAAGACTATATCAATTATTCCGATCCTATAAGTAAAGCGACCAGAACCTATGTTGCCTCAGTTGATTTCGCTGGTGATGTCCCCCAGTCAATGGAGGAAGCGCGAGGGTTAAAAATTTTAGTCATAAGCGGTTATGCTGCAGAAAAAGAGTTGAAGAACGCGGATATAGATTATGAACCCGTTATTCATGATGCTTCAGCTTTACGGATTTTATTAAATCGTGACTTTGACCTTTTTTATTCAGCACGTGAATTTGTTGAATACACCGCAGGTGGGCTTGGTATCGCAGATAAAGTTCAATATTTCGACACTGGAAAGCAGGTGTTTTTTCATCTCTGTTTTAGTAAAAAATGGCCTAATTCAAAAGCCCTCCGCGATAAATTTAACAAGGGTCTCGCTATGATTCGAGAGGATGGGACTTATGATGCCATCCATGCAAAATATAAATAATAAATTGAAAAAAATGATGTGAAGAGAACAACACTATCCCCTAACTTTACAAATTTCGACTTTTATATACCGGGGTTGTCTGTCTTCTTCTTAGTCGTTTTACCGAATGAATACTCTTATAACAAAACTGTGTCCTGAATATTTAGTCAAATCGTGTTATACTCAACAGTTATATATTGGATAAGACAGCAATAAGGCGACATCGGTTATGAAAAAACTTATGAAATCACCATTGTCTATCTTTCTCCTATTAATCTGCATGACGACAATAGCCCGAGCCCAAGAAACCGTGTTAACGATACATGCGGTAAATTTTCCTCCTTATGAGATTGAAAATCCGGATATCGACAGCTTACTAGGGTTTGATGTTGAGGTCGTTGTTGCAGCCTTCAAAAAGGTAGGGCGGCGGGCTCAGGTAGAATTTCGACCTTGGAAGCGTATCGTGGCAATGGCCAAAGCTGGTACCACAGTTGCCATGTTATCCTGTGGTAAAACAGCTGGTCGTGAAGAGTATATTTATTATTCTGATCCAATTAGTACGGCAACGAGGACTTACGTTAGTTCAATTGGTTACTCAGGAAATGCTCCAAAATCAATAGAGGATGTAGAAGGTTTAAAAGTTCTTGTTGTTAGTGGATATGCTGCAGAAAAAGAACTTAAAGCTATTGGTGTTAACTATGAACCAATTATTGATGATGCTTCTGCATTGCGAGTGTTAATAAACCGCGATTTTGATGTTTTTTATACGACAAAGGAGTTCGTTCAATATATCGCTGGTGGGCTTGGTCTTTCCGATAAACTTAAATATTTTGATACTGGTAAACAACTTTTCTACCACCTTTGTTTTAGTAAAGAATGGCCTGGTTCAAAAACTTTACGCGATATATTTAATAAAGGGCTTGCTGAAATCCGGGCGGATGGCACTTACGACGCAATCCACGCAAGATATCAATAGCTTGTTATGAGAAATGAATAAGAAGAGAGCTCAACAAGAACTCCCTTCTTTATCTTTGCGACGTGGTCTGAGCTACTTCATCAGGTGAAATTACCTATTAGCTCCAAGGAAACGGACTGTTACTTACCGGGTGTAGTTTGCCTTCTGCATAACGATTTAAGCGGAAAGGTTCTAGAAGAGCTGATTTTTCGCCAAGAACTTCCTGAGCAATAAGAGCACCGACACCAATCATTTTATAACCGTGGTTAGAGTCAGCAATGATGGTAACGTTCTCACGAAAATGGTCAAAGACAGGGAAGCTGTCTGGGGTGAAACACCCAAGGCCACCTGAAGGTTCATTGCGATATTTTACGGACTGGCCTTCGAAACGTTTTTGGCAGAATGCAAGCGCAGAGGTCCACATATGAGCAAAGTGGTCATTTACGATAAATTCAGGTGATTTAGGTCCATAGGGATCGATATTTACATCATTAGCGTCTTTGTCGATCTTATAAGGCATCGCGCCACCTTGGACACCATTGAAGTGGAAATCAGGTTTGTAGTAGATCCCCCACATTTCATCGGTAATCAAAGAGCCATCTACGTCTGAATAAAGAGGCTCATCGGTATCAACGTGGATTACGGGGGGCATATTTCCCTGATTATCCATCAAAAACCCAGGTTCAACCCCAAGAACGCCTTCTTCGAGCGCCCAATAACGCCACATCGGAATGTCTTTGTGGGTTTGGCCATCAAGACCTTTAATGTCCACTGAATTGGGAAGCTCAAGCATATCCCAAATGGTTTTCACCCAAGGACCCACCCCAACGATGACGTGGTCACACTCAATTTTGCCTTTGTTGGTTTCAACACCTGTAACAGCCGATGACCAGTTGCAAAAAGTAAAACCTTTGACTTCGACGCCAGACATAATACGAACACCAAGGTCTTCAGCTTTTTTAGCCAGACCATAAATCGCTTTGGTGTTGTTGGCATAACCACCACGCTTTTCGTGCAGGATATTTGTGATGCCTTTTGCTTGCCAATCATTGAAAATATTTTTCATATAAGACATGCACTTATCGCTGCCTTCTATGAAATCAGATGAATAACCAATTTCAGCTTGCTGGCGGTGAATTTCTGCACAATCTTCATGCATCGATTCAGGGCTGATTTGCAAATAGCCAACCGGGTTATAACTGAAAGCTTCTTTATCACTTTCCCATACGTCAACGGAATGGGCCATAAGTTCGCGCATTGCTGGTTGGAAGTAATTGTTCCGTACCACACCACAAGCGATACCACTTGCTCCTGAAGCAATACCATCTTTGTCGATGACGAGAATATCCTTACCACCACCTTGGCCTTTAGCTTCTAATTTTTCTGCTAAATTCCAGGCAGTTGATAGGCCGTGAATACCGGCCCCAATGATGATGTATTTTGCTTTCGTTGGAAAAGCCATTTGTCCTAAACCCTTAGCTACAGAGACATGTTTAATTTAAAATTCTCAAGTAGTTTAGGAGTATGTGTGCTTTAAAAAACACAACAATTAGGACTCAATTGAGCACAATATGACCAAAGTGATATTATTATTATTTTTTCGGCTGTTTCACTATAATATCCGATACTGCCGGGGAGACATCCTCCATACCCGTTGGAAGTGTTTTGACAGGTGCGATGTAGATGCAAATCCACAAGCTACAGCAATCTCACTGATTGATAGGCTGGTTTGGCGTAAAAGATAAGCAGCTCTTCGAACTCTAAGGCCGACATAAAACCGACTTGGACTTTCCCCAACATACTGTTGGAAAATGCGATCCATCTGCCGCGGAGTAATGCCGACTTGTTCTGCAAGCTTTGGCAAGGGCAGAGGATTTTCCAAGTTTTGTTCCATGTATCCGATAACACCGCTCAATCGTGGACTTGAGGCTGCGAATTTGAAAGAGGGGTTGAGACGTTGAGGACTGACCTGAGGGCGAATTTCACTATGGACAAAATTTTCAGCAATTTCCAAGCTCAAGTGTCTTCCGTAATCGCGTTCAACCAGTTGTAAGAACAGATCAAATGCCGCCGCTCCACCAGCACAGGAAAACCGATCTCTATCAATTTCATAAATTTGCCGTGTGATATCTAGATCAGGGTTTTGTTCAACATAGCCATCGTGGCATTGCCAATGAATGGTTGATCTATAACCATCAAATATACCTGCGCGAGCAGCTAAATATGACCCGTCAGAAATAGCCCCCGATAGCTGAGCTCGACGCGCTTGTTCTCTAACAAAAGAGAGGGTTCTTGGGTCGGTAAGGTTATCAGACCCATCCCCACCACAAATAACAAGGTGTGTTATGTCTTTAATCGTTGCTTCCAATGGTTCCGTCGGCAGCGCAAGTCCGCCGGAGGATGCAAAAAGTCCGCTATCTGCCGATACCAGTTGCCATGAATAGATTTCAGATCTGGACAAACGGTTTGCCGCACGAAGAACCTCTACTGCAGAGCTAAGTGCAAGTAGGGAGTAGTTGGGCAGTAACAGGAATACAAATCGTCCTGTAACAGGTAACTCCGGGGAGGCAGGTATCTTCTGCATGGGCTGGTTCTACTTAATGTAACTAACGATCTAAGAAGAAGTGTTGATATTTTTTAGCTATAAAGTCTAGAGAGATTTTGCCTGAAGCTTTTTAAAGTTGCCTGCCATCGTCAATTCAATCTCCGAAATTCTATCACTCAGTATTTTTATCAGAGCTAAGGCAGCTGGTGATAATGTATTATTTTTGAGTTTAACAAGACCAACTTGCCGCATTTGCGGTGTTTCCAGAGGGATAAAGTTTAGGAGTGGATCTGTACTGGGGACAGATAGGCGAGGCAATATTGTGATGCCAGTTCCCGCCTTAACCAGGGCTAGGACTGAAGTCACGTTATGTACTGTAATGCTGCTGGTTCCGATTTGGCCAAGAAGATCTTGCGCACTTAGGGATTGCGTAATGCTATTGGCGAGCAGTTTCTTTTTCTTTAGCAACCGGGTCGTGATGTTTTTTCCCTTTTGCGAAGAGAAGTCCTCATTTGAACAAACCAACCCCAGGCTATCTTCAAATAACGGTATAAACTCCAGGCCGGGCAGGGATTTGGCAAAACTTGCGATGCCAAACTGAACTCTTCCACTGTGAACAGCATTGATAACACTTCTTGAATCCGCATCCCTTATTTCGATTTCCACCTTTGGCGATTGTTTGTGAAATACCTTGATAACAGATGGAAGTATTTGTTCTGCAACAGAGGGTACACAGGCGAGAGAAAGATATCCGATTTCGTTTTTGGCAAAAGATGTAATAGAGCTAAAAATTTCATCACAATGGTCAATAAGATTTCGGGTTTGTTCCAATGTAAACAATCCCGTAGGTGTTAAATTTCCTTTACGCTCACCTTGGAATAACGGTGTACCGATTTCGATTTCCAGCTGCTTTAATGCCATGGACACCGCAGAGGGTGTTCGACCCAATTGTTCTGCGGCCAACATAATAGAACCATTCTCTGCAACAGAGACAAATGTTCTGATCATTGCGAGGGTTACAGCCATTATTTATTCCAAATTACAAATTAATTGAAGTAAGCGTAAATAATTTGAATTTGACGATAATTGATTTATCTGCGGAAATAAACATCAAATTTCCTGCGTCTATTTAACAGGCGCAATCTACTTTGATCATAAGAAGGTTGGTATGCAGAATTTTTCAAACTACATCGCTGGTGAATGGGTCTCTTCGGATAAGTTTACCGAGAACCGAAATCCTTCCGATCTTTCAGACATCATTGGTAACTATGCCCAGGCCGATAACTGTCTCTTATACACATCTGACGCTGCCGACGAAGAGGATAG
>CAJXUS010000031.1 GCA_913060675.1 uncultured Rhodospirillales bacterium | reverse complement strand
TTCAGATAAGGCAATGGGTTAAGAGCTATCTAAGATAGTTATCTGGGTCAGCCCCAATCTTTATTTACCTTCAATTGTTTGTGTATAGATATCACCTCTTCGGGATTCTCTTCGCCATGGACGCGCTTTTGTCAGGGCCACCTCTAAATCTGGATCATTACGATTAAGTGTCTCTATTAGCACCTGAGGATCGTTGTTCTTTTCACATTGAGCGATGACATAGCCTCTTGGGTCGATTAAGCCACTTACCAGACCTTGAGAACATTGTGCCGGGGTAGAGACCGAAATCCAAAAGTTGTTCGTGGCGGCATAGCCTTGGACCTGTATCCCGTAAATTGGGTCTTCTGAGTAGGCAGAGAATAAAATACAGTCCGCCTGCACCTGCTCGTATTGCGCAAAAACTTCCATGAAGTTTATTTCAATGCAGAGAGCACAGCCAAATCTAAACCCCTCAACATCAAAGTAAATCGGATCAGTCCCGGGTGTGTACCAGCCTGTAACTTCGGTATTTGAACAATATCGCTTATCGTAACGATGGATAATCTCGCCTTTATCAGAGATCACATAAAGGCTGTTATGTGGGCGTTTTGCATTGTCCAAGCGATGATTACAGCCCAACACCACCCAAATGCCTAGCCGCGCGGCCTCGCATACAATAGAAGAAAGCTCTTGTTCAAGGGTGGCCCAGTCAACCTGATCCCAGTCTTTAATTTGAGCTTTGATATAACCGGAAAGTGCGGCTTCAGGAAAATGAATGATCCGCGCGCCACCTTGCCGGGCTTCCCTCATCAACATCCGAATTTGAGCACCATTTGAAGAGACGTCTGCATCTATTCTGCTCTGAGCAATCGCAATACAAAGAGAATTATTCATAGAAGGCGACACTCTGAAATCACACACAGTTTCCCCGGATAACCTCACCAAAGGCCTCTGGATTTTCTGCCATCATCAGGTGTCCGGTGCCGGGGATGTCTTGGTTACTGGTGGCGCTCTCGGCTGCCCAGTTAGGAACATCCCAGCCTTGGCGTGAGTTTTCACCCGCAAGCAGGTGATAGGGCATGTCCGATGCCATCAACTGGCGAATGTGCTCGAGATATTCGGGCTTTCCAGTTGCCTCTACTACGGCGCGGGCTTGGGCTTTTATAGTCGTGGCGGGTTGGTTATCGAGCCAGCTACGGGCTAAGGTTTTTGTCCAGTCGTTAAGCTCTACGCCAACGCCGGAAATCCAGCCATCGGGATCCGCTTTATAGCCTGCAATGGTTGCTTCGACCTCCGCCAAACCCTGTTTGGCGACTTGTGCCGACCAGAAAGCATCCTTGAGAGTAAAATTGCCTTCCACAGATGTCAGCGTGGCAACAAGTTCAGGATAGTGGGCCGCAAGCAGAACAGACACCGCGCCGCCCACAGAATGGCCAACAAGGTTCACAGGCTCCAGATTGATATCACGGATAAAACCCGCGACATGATCGGCCTGTTCCATCAGGGTAAGACCCTCGATCCTCGAGTTTCGATAGACTCCATAACCCAAGAGATCAGGCGCAAAGATGTTCCGGTCTGCGATCGCATTTAAAATACGCGGATCGTTTAAATGGCCAAACAAGCCATGAACCAGGACAACAGGTCTCATCAATTCACTTTCTTGTAAGTTAAGCGCCTCAGGATTACTAAACGGGCTCTCTTTATTTACTCAACGCCAAGCGTGTTGCCAAGCCAACAAAGATAACCCCAAGAAGACCGTCGATATGGCGGGCAAAATTTCCTCCCGACTTTATTTTATTGCCAAGTACCTGACCCAGCTTACTGAAAACCAAAGAAAAGCCAAGGTTGGCAAGGAAAGCACAACAACAGAGCAACATACCAAGGATCAAGATTTGAAGGCTCAAACCGTCTGATCCACGCGTGAATTGAGGAATAAAAAGACTAAAAAAGATCAATGCCTTGGGATTAAGTAAATTACTAAACATCCCCTTGGATATCAGGTCAAGCGCGCTTAAAGATGTTGCTTTTTCCGAAGCATTTGGCAATTGTTTATTATTATACCAGGACTTGAGCATCTTGAACCCCAACCAAGACAAATAAACCGCCCCGACGATCTTAACTCCATAGGCAAAGCTAGGCATCGCCTGCATGAGTTGACCAAGACCAAAAGCCACCAACAAAGTCTGGATCACCCCGGCTAGAAAGATCCCCAGCGTAATCATCAAACCAAACCGAAAACCGCGGGTAGAAGAATAAGCCGTAATCAACACCAGATCCGGCCCCGGAGAAATCACCAAAAAGAAAATCGCCGTAAAAAACAACGGCAAAATAGACATATCAATCATGTTATGGAGTTCTCACCTGATAAAACGACGGATCTTATAATTGCTTTATTGGTGGACTTTGACCAGTGAGAATTTTTCATGAGAAGGATGAGGATAATTGAGAAATAATTTTATCCTTATTCAAAATATATAAATCTTCACAAAGATAACATTTCTAGCCTGTTACAGCTTTTCTTATCCCCCTGTCGGCACCCTTCTTTATAAAAACGTATTGCCAATTCTACGTTCTTACGAACACCGTGTCCTTCAATATATAAATCCCCAAGCGTATTGCAGGCATTGTTAAGCCCCACATTACATTCCTGTTCCCAATGCTGAATGTCTTGTTTTACATTTAGAAGTGGGACTTCAACTTGTAAAACAAAAATACTCGTACAACTTCCTAAGAAACGCCCATAACAAGCTTTCTTGTATAGCTGGCGAGCTTTTTCAAAATCGAACTTTACTCCATTACCTTCTTTGAAACGTTTGCCCAATTGATAACAAGCCTTATAGTTTTCAGCACGGCATGATTTCTCCAGCTCATCTGCATCTAATGTATCTAGATTTTTAACCGGAGTATTATAAGCAGTATCGGTTTTTTTATACATCAGCCCTAAACTTGGACATCCCCGTATCCAACCATTATCACAGGCCTCTTTAAACAAAGATAATGCTTTAACATAATCACGCTTAACGCCTTTTCCTCTTTGATAAAAATCACCTAATTCAAGGCAGGACAATATATATCCACCTTCACATGATCGTTGATAATAAAAAAATGCACTTTCATAATCTCGTTCAAATTCACCATGCCCGGTAAAATATTGGGCAAACAAATGACAAGAGATAGGTTCTCCACCTTCACAGGCCATTTCAAAGTAAGGAATTGATTTTTGTTTACCCACAAAAACATCGTCGACAAGGAATTGATTACCTAGAATTGTACAGGAAATAAGATCACCGTTCTTACATTTGAATTTGAAATCTTCAATCCGTGTTTCTTTACGATGCTCCTCCTCTTTATTTTGAGCCAAGGTAGCCTGCTTGGTTAATTTTTTAATCTTATTCTCGCTCATAAGATCTTTGATATTTTTACACCTAGCAATAAGACCATCATCACAGGATAGTTTGTAGAGATGTGCTGCCTTTTGAAAGTCTTGATCAATACCTCGACCTAACGAGTAACTATCTCCAACATAACCGCACCCCCAACCTGAACCCCCTTTACAAGCTTTTATAAAAAGGTTGGTCGCAACCTTAGAGCTCTGTTCAACGTATTGACCTTTTTCGTACATTTTGGCCAATTCAATACATCCAAATGCATCATATTCGTTACAAGCATCCTTGAAATACATAACGGCTTTATTAAAATCCTGTATTACGCCATTACCACGTAAATACCTATAACCAAGGGCTGAACACGACCTTTGGTATCCATCACTACAGTGCTGTTTACTAAGCGCTAAATTTGCTTTCTCACTCAAGCCAAATGCTTGAACAGATGCAGGGAATCCCATAAGTGTAAATAAAATCAGGGCACGATAAAACGGTATGAAGCTCGACACTTTATTGATCCTATTTAGGAAAATTCATCAATTGAAAGGTTTAAAACCAGGGCATTTTAGTTCTAATCCCAAGGAACAAGCCTTTTGGTCATAAATTTTCACCTTGTCGGGGTCTTTATCAACTCCAATACCCGTTTTATATAAATAACTAACGACACTGCAGCTCAAGGGGTAAAGGCTGTCACAACCTTTTTTGTAATATTCAAAAGATATTGATTTATCCATTTCAACACCGAAACCCCGACCATATTTTTTCCCCGCTTCAACACAGCCGGGTCCATACCCGCCCTCACATGCTTCGACATATAAAGAAACAGCTTTTGTGAGATCCCACTCAACACCACGGGCAATTTCGTACAACCTGCCGAGATTAACACAACCGATACCACTCCCATTTTCACAAAGCTGGCTATAAAGCTCGAATGCTCTGGTATGATTGTGATCCACCCCACGACCATACTCATACATGTAACCAAGTGTCACACAGACCTTTTCATCTCCTCCGGCGCAGGATTTTTGGTAAAGAGTGGCGGCTTTTTTCTCATTTTTCTCAACGACTTTGCCTTCGAGTTAGATCGTTGCAAGCTTTCGACAGCCAACAACACTTCCTTCCTTACAAAGTTCAGTATAAAGCCCTAAAGGCTTTATCGCCTGTTCTTCCAGCGGCGTTTTAGTACTTACGCACCCTGATAAAACAACCGATACGGCAAGGTAGCCTAGAACGGCATAAACCATACGATATTGAAACACTTTACATTCCCCCACACTCTATTTAACCCTGTAATTTTCATATAATATAAGGGTTAAAGCTTGAACGAAAAAGTAGTGGAGTGACTAGACAATTACAAGCAATAGAATACTTCCCTCAACTTATAGAGGAGCTTCAATATTTACGAAACTGGCTATTGAATAAATGAGATTACCCCAACTCAAGACACTCCAACAGGATAGTCTTCAAAACACCCGCCATAATTGATGTAGACGGCGTACAGTCGTCAGTGAGTTCTAAAAATGTTTTTAAAATTTGACAATACAGTCCATTTTAGACTTTATTTTATAATTACTCCATTTATGATGGCATCAACTTTTAAAAACGTCATTCACGATACAGGTGTCCTATGAAATTCCAGGAATTCACGCTAGAGCGTATTCAGTCGCTTTATGAAAACACGGTCGAGCACAATCTTTCAGACAGTGGTGTCCACCCCTATACCCTGCGTGAACTCCTGAGCCCAAATCAACTCGCAAGCCTATTGGATGTTGAGTTGGGATATGGCTGGACCAATGGCGGGACCGAGCTCCGCCAGTCAGTGGCGAACCTCTATGAGAACCGCACCCCCGATGATGTTATCATTACCAACGGTTCTGCCGAGGCCAACTTCCTGCTGGTGATGTCAGTGTTAAACCCCGGCGATGATCTCATTGTCTTTGTGCCCAACTATTTGCAAATGTGGGGTTGGGCCAAGGCATTGGGTGTGAACGTGGTCGAAGTCCAGTTGTGCGAAGAACTTGGCTGGCTTCCGGATATGGATGAACTGTGCGCTGCCATTACCCCGCGCACCAAAATGATTACGATCTGCCACCCCAATAACCCGACAGGTAGCCTGCTTGATGAAGCAGCAATGACGGAGCTGGTTGATATCTCACGCGAACACGATCTTTATCTGCACGCCGATGAAGTTTATCGCGGCTCAGAACTCGATGGCCGCGAAACTGCTACCTTTGCCGATCTCTATGAAAAAGCCATCGTCACAGCCGGGCTTTCCAAAGCCCTCGCGCTGCCGGGTTTGCGCATTGGCTGGCTGGTTGGCTCCGCTGATGTTATCTACACCTGCTGGCAGGCCAAGGATTATACCTCTATCACCACCAGCGCCATTAGCGAGTACGTGGCAAACATCGTAATCCAGCCCGAAAAACGCGCCGAAGTTCTAAACAGAAGCCGCACGTTGCTAAACGCCAACGTCGATTTGTTATCGAGCTGGTTACAAGAGAATAACCAGTATAGCTGTCACCTCCCCAAGGCGGGCGGTATGGCTTTTATGCGGTATGCCATGCCAATTAATTCCACCAAGCTGATCCACGAAATCCGCGAAAAGCGCAGCATTATGTTACTGCCTGGCGATGTTTATGGCCTTGATGGTTATATCCGCATTGGCATCGGCGCCCCAATTGAGCATTTACGGGTCGGGCTGAAAGAGCTATCCGATTATACCAAAAGTAACTTTGGTTAAGCTGAAAGTCGTATGAAGCCCAATATGAAACCGAGACTTCGAAATTACGCAGAGATTGCCAACGCAATTTCTGCGTTGTTCCGGCCCTATATCGAAGTTGTAATCCACGATCTCGAAACCGAACAAGTGGTCCATATTGCCAATAATTTCTCTAAACGCGAGTTAGGCGAACCATCGCTGCTGCACGAGATTGATTTCAACCCCAACGATCGGGTCATCGGGCCCTATGAAAAGGTCAACTGGGATGGTAAACGGCTTAAATCCATATCCGTTGTTATCCGCGATGACGATGACAGACCAACCGGGATTATGTGCCTAAACGCCGATGTCTCTCACTTTCACATTGCAAAGCAAGCTTTTGATGCCTTGATCGCTGTGCCGGACAACGGCGAGAAACCGGACGTCCTGTTCAAAGAAGACTGGCACGAGCGCATCAACGAATTCATCAATGCCTGGGTGATCGAAAAGGGTGTGATTATCCAGCAGATGACCGGGGCACAACGTAAAGAACTGGTTTTCGCCCTCGAAGACAGCGGTGCCTTCAGTGGGAAAAATTCCACCGCCTATGCCTCGCGTGTTCTTGGCCTAAGCCGGGCCACAATCTATAACTATCTCAAGCAGAAAAAACAGCAGGCGTTGCCTGAATAACCACACCGAATAATCACAACCATTCGTCCATGTTACCCGTTGCGATAGGTATAACTGTAGCCGTTAAGCGCAGGGGCTCCGCCAAGATGGGCGTAAAGTATTTTGGATCCCTTTGGGAAAAAATCTTTCTCGACCAAGTCCATCATGCCCTGCATGGATTTTCCCTCATAGACCGGGTCTGTAATCATGGCCTCGGTCTGGGCCGCAAAACGAATGGCTGTATTGGTCTCAGCACTCGGCACACCATAAGCCGGATAAGCATAATCTGGGTTTATGATGATCTCGTCATCACGCACCACACGCCCAAGCTCAACCAGATCAGCGGTGTTATCGACGATCTTTCGTACCTGAGCTCGCGTTTGTTCTGGTGTGCCTGATCCATCGATGCCAATAACCCGATCTGCCCGACCGTCTGCCGCAAAACCAACGATCATCCCTGCCTGAGTGGAGCCCGTAACAACGCAGACAATAATGTAATCAAACTTGAAACCAAGCTCTTCTTCTTGGGTTCGGACTTCCTCCGCAAAGCCCACATATCCAAGACCACCGTATTTATGTACCGATGCCCCGGCCGGGATACCATAGGGCACACCGCCCTCGTCACGAACGGACTGCATGGCTTCTTCCCAGGAATGACGAATACCGATATCAAAGCCATCATCAACAATCCGGCAATCCGCGCCCATCAAACGGGTCATTAGGATATTTCCAACCCGATCATAAACCGCGTCCTCATGGGGGACCCAGCTTTCCTGTACCAGGCGGCACTTCATGCCAATTTTCGCCGCTACGGCCGCGACCATTCTGGTATGGTTTGACTGCACCCCACCAATAGAAACCAGGGTATCAGCATTTGAGGCTAAGGCATCGGGCACGATGTATTCCAGTTTACGGAGCTTATTTCCACCCATCGCGAGCCCGGAATTACAGTCTTCGCGTTTGGCATAGATCTCGACCTTGCCGCCCAGTGCCGCGCTCATCCTTGGTAAATATTCTATCGGGGTCGGTCCAAAAGTAAGAGGATAGCGTTCAAATTTATTCAAATTCATCTGAGTATACCTTTCATCAATTTTCGCGCTTAACGGCGCTATTTATCTCTAAAAGCCTAACGAAAACCACTTGAAAGGTGCTCTCTAATGTTCAGTCAAAAAATCATAAATAATGACAATTGTCTGAAAAATTGATCTACTTAGATATATAAATTGAATATTTTCGGAAGAATCTTCCATGCAACATGAGATAGATCGCATTGATCGTAAGATGTTAAAACACCTGCAAAGCGACGGACGCCTCAGCAACGCTGAGTTGGCAGACCTGGTCAACGTCAGTCCCGCCACCTGTCATCGGCGCACGCAAAAGCTGTTTGATCAGGGCATTATCAAATCCGTCCGCGCCGAGATATCTCCGGACAAAGTTGACCGCGCCGCCTTGGTCATGGTCGGGGTCGTGCTCGACAGATCAACGCCCGAGAGTTTCGCCGAGTTTGAAACCACGATCAAAAAGCTAGATTTTGTCTTGGATTGTCACTTGGTAGCTGGAGACTTCGACTACTTCCTGAAAATTCGGGTCCGGGATATGGCTGACTTCAACAAACTGCACGGCGACAAACTCATCGCCCTACCCGGCGTACGCCAAACCCGCACCTTCTTTGTCATGAAAGAAGTCACCGACAACGCCCCGCTGAAGTTTTGAACCCAATGATTAGGTGCTGGTAATAATTGGGTGTTGTGCTTTTGATTAATGAAAAGATCGCTCATAACAAACCCGCCCTAGATAGATTGAGTATGTTGCGCTTAGAAATAGCTTGAAGTAAGTTATTTACATAGGCATGGCCCGTGCCTCCCCCCTCCACCTGGGAAAGTATTCGACATATGGGGCCTTGAACTCATCGAACCCACTGTTCGAGCACCACGCATAAGGAGGGATTGTGACAACTGCTCGCAATAGGAGGTTCTCGAATGAGATTGTCTGCGCCAATTTTCCAGCTAAAGCGCCAAGCTAAATTATTGTGCCGTACTGAAGGTATTTCCTTAAACTTAGCACTTGATCGTATTGCTAAAAAAGAAGGTTTTCAAAACTGGAGCTTGCTTGCTGCACGTGTATCGTCCAACCAATCCACGAATGGGTTACTCACCCGATTGTCCCCAGGGGATTTAGTTTTACTAGGCGCACGCCCTGGCCAGGGCAAAACAATGATTGGACTTCGGCTTATCGCCGAAGCGATAAAAGAGGGACGGCAGGGTTTCTTTTATACTCTCGAATACACCGAGAAAGATGTTCTAAAACGGTCTGATACAATCGGCGTGTCACCTACGACCTTGTCAGGCGCTTTTGAACTAGATACTTCAAACAACATCAACGCAGCCTACATCATTGATAAATTGGGGTCTGCACCACGCGGAAGCGTCGTCGTCATAGATTACCTACAACTATTGGACCAAAACCGGCAAAATCCAGAACTTTCAATTCAAATTTCGGAACTGAAATCGTTTACGAACAAAGCAGGATTAATTGTTGTCCTCATATCTCAAATTGATCGTTCATATGCTCTTTCCGGAAAATCGCTGCCCGACATATCTGACGTCCGCTTACCCAACCCCGTTGATTTGACCCTCTTTAACAAAACTTGTTTTTTAAACAACGGTGAAATCCAATTTAAAGCTGTTGCGTGATGCGAATGTAAGAGCGAGGAGCCAAGAACAGGAAATTGAGTAATACACCCTAATGGCTCCTCCTCCTTTTCAAGATTGGCTCTTTATCTAACATCCTGAGTTGTTAAGCTGAATGCCGATTACTAAAGACACCTCTTGGGACATCACAATGGAACAGCTCGCCTATTATTTACCCGGCATTCTCCTGGCTTTCGGTGCCTTTTCTCTTGGCATGATGAGCCCCGGCCCCAATATTATGTCTGTTATCGGCACCTCCATGTCAGTCGGTCGTAAATCGGGCAAGGCACTGGCGCTCGGGGTCGCAACTGGGACCTTCTGTTGGGGACTACTGGCCTTTTTGGGCTTTACCACGGTGCTCTCGCTTTACGCTTCAGTGATGTTTGCCATTAAGGTGTTCGGGGCGACCTATTTACTTTGGCTGGCGTTCAAGTCATTCCGTTCCGCTGCAACAGACAAAAAACTCACGACGGGCGACCTTGGTATTACAGGTGCCCCATCTGCCTACTACCGTCGCGGGCTGTTAATCCAGATGACCAATCCAAAAGCCGCCTTGACTTGGGTTGCTGTAATGTCGTTGGCCGTTGATGTCTCAGCCCCGCTATGGGTTGGTAGTGCCATTGTTCTTGGTACCACATTGATTTCACTGGTTGGGCATTTAACCTATGCCATCGCCTTTTCCACATCACCAATGGTTGCCGCCTATCAGCGTGCCCGAAGATGGATTGAGGTTGGCTTGGGCACATTTTTCTGCTTTGCCAGCTACAAACTCTTGATGTCCAAAACCTGAGTACTCGATCTAACAAAAGACATATGGTGCCCTGATATAGTTCCGATTAAAGACCCGGTTAAAAACTCCTGATTAAAAATGGGGGAATGAACATTCCGCTTTCAAAGCCCTCCGTTCTATTTTACCGTTCCTAATCACGTTAAAAATCTCTTTTAGGAACAGTTACATGGCACGCATTGCATTTCTTGGTACAGGCCTCATGGGCACGGGTATGGCGGGGCGTCTGATCGACGCGGGTCACGATGTCCATGTTTATAACCGTACCTCTGCACGTGCTGAACCTTTGGTCACACGGGGGGCAACGTTAGCGTCTAGCCCTGCCGAAGCCGCGACGGGCGCCGATGCAATATTTGCAATGGTCGGCGACGATGTCGCTTCACGTGCCCTATGGAGTGGAGCCAATGGTGTTTTGTCCGCTGAGCTTAAACCAGGAACACTTGCAATCGAATGCTCGACCCTTTCCCACGACTGGGTAATGGAGCTTTCAGCGCAAGCAAGAGAAGCCGGGCTTGATTACCTCGACTGTCCGGTTACCGGCTTGCCAGAGGCCGCGGCCAACGGCCTACTCACTTTATTTCTTGGGGGCGCGCAACCCACCATCGACAAGGCCATGCCTTTGCTGGAGCCTCTTTCTTCAAACCAGATGTACTTTGGCCCCATTGGCTCCGGCAGCGCTTACAAGCTGATCGTGAATTTGATGGGCTCGATCCAGCTCGCCGCCGCCGCAGAAGGCTTGATCACAGCCGAACGCGCGGGCCTAGATCTCGACCTCGTTGCCAAAGCCTTGGCCTCTGGTGGTTGCGGTAGCCCGCAAGTGGCCCGTAATGCTGCGTTGATGGTCGAAGGTGAACACGAAAAAGACGTGCTATTTTCCACAAAATGGCGTCTGAAAGACACGGACTACGGCTTTAAGTACGCAAAAAAACTCGGACTAAATCCTGCTATTGGCGAAGCCACCCTGAACGCATTCCAAGGCGCAATGGATGACGGCTACGCAGCCTCTGCCGAAACAAAAGTCATCGACGCTTTGCGAAAACGGTTGCCAGGAAAATAAAAAGACAGGCTATTCGCGGATCAGAAAACCGTGCTTTGCCAATATTTCACTGTAAACACCTGATTGGCGGAGTTGTTCCAGGCCACGGTTAAAGTTTTCTTGGAGTTGCAGGTGGTCGGGTCTTTTGCGGGAGATTGCCAGATGCAGGCGGCTGCTATCGACGGGGGTTGAGATAAAATCTATGACCTCGGGGTAATCAGCTGGCATTTCGGTCCGCAACATATGGAGCCCGACCAAGCTATCGGTTACCAACATATCCAGGCGACCGGAAAAAACCAGTTTGAAGCCCTGCTGCAAGGAAGCTACGGGATAGACATCAACACCAGCAGTCTCCAATACCTTGACCACATGGGCATCTCTCAGGCCGCCAACTTTATAGTCGGCGAGGTCTTTTAATTTTGTGAAATTTGCAGTGAAATCCTTGCGTTTGAACACGACGCTTATTTCATCCCCAATCGGATTGCTAAACACCGCCCATTTGCGTCGTTCTTCGTTGATATTGGCAAGATAAAGCGCATCAGCTTGCCCTTGCTTGACCAAGGCTACCGCCCGTGCCCAGGGGTAGATGTGCAGTTTTGGTCGGTATCCCATGTTGGTGAGAACGGTGGAACAGACTTCCCAAGCCCAGCCGTTCTCGGGCAAATGCTCGCTGACATAGGGTTGAAACTCTAGGGTGGCAACATCTACATCTAGCTCATCTGCGAAAGCCTGAGAAAACCAACTGATTTGCATTAAAAAGGTTATAAAAAATATAAAACCGTATAAAAGACGGCGCATAAAGATCTCCAAATTATAGGAGACCCAGCATAGACACCCCATGTTAAAATTATGTAACGGCATTAAACTTTAATAACCGCCCGATTTTAGACGGACAGAGTTTATTGAACCGTTTATATTACCACCATGTTATTTAATTTACCTGATCATACCACGCTTTATACCGCACTTTTGGCCCGCGATCCCGCTTATGACGGACGCGCCTATGTCGGTGTCAGCTCGACTGGTGTTTTTTGTCGCCTGACCTGCCCGGCCCGCAAACCAAAATCTGAAAACTGCCATTTCTATGATACTATTTCTGAATGTATTGAAGCAGGCTTTCGACCTTGCAAACGCTGTCATCCCTTGGCACCCGCCGCAGATAACGATCCCGCAATTCAAACTCTGGTAACTGCCTTGGAAAGCAATCCTGCACACAAATGGAGTGAAGGTGATATTATCAAACGCGGGTTTGATCCCTCGACTATTCGCAGATCCTTCAAGCGACAGTTTGGTATTACTTTCCTTGAAATGGCTCGGTTGTCGCGTATTCGTGATGGCTTTGAAACCCTTTCCAGCGGCGGCCGGGTGATCGACGCTCAACTCGATGCTGGGTTCTCCTCTCCCAGTGCCTTTCGCACCGCTTTTGCCAAACTACTCGGCACCACACCCGCCAGTTTTACAGCTGACGGCCTTAACAAAACGGATGCTTTCCTGAAAGCCGATTGGATTGACACCCCTCTGGGTGCCATGGTTGCAGTTAGTGACAAATCAGCGCTTCATCTTCTAGAATTTGCAGATCGTAAAGCCCTACCGACAGAGCTAAAAAAGCTGCGCCAACAAGTGCGCGGTGATTTGGGCATCGGCAGGTACGGTCCAACCGATCAGATCGAAGCCGAACTCTCAGATTTCTTTGCCGGAAATAGCGATCGTTTCGACGTGCCCCTCGCCCTACATGGCACAGGCTTTACCAAGGACGTCTGGCATGCACTTCGCGAAATCCCGGTCGGGGAAACCAGAAGCTACAGCGACATTGCAAGGTCTATTGGCAATCCCGCTGCCACCCGCGCCGTTGCCCGGGCCAACGGTGCCAACCAAATCGCCATCGTCATCCCCTGTCACCGCGTCATCGGCGCCGACGGCTCCCTCACTGGTTACGGCGGTGGCCTATGGCGCAAACAAAAACTGATCAATCTTGAGAAAGATATTTCGACGAGAGTTTGAAGAGCTCATACTCAGATTATCACCCGAAATCTGAGGTTTATTTCCTCATTTCCTCTAAGCGCATACAAGCGAAATTTTCTCCACGATCACAGGAGTATTTATATAAAGCAGCAGCTTTTTTAATGCTCCAATCAACACCAAATCCGTGTTCATACATATAACCTAGATAGAAACAACCAAGAGAGAGCCTATCATCGCAAGCCTGTTTAAAAAGAATGACAGCTTTTCTATTATCCTGCTGAATACCTTGCCCTTCGTTATACATGACACCTAATTTTGCGCAGGCAAGAGCACTTCCCTTAAAACAAGTGTCAGTAAAAATTTTGACTGCTTGTGTAGAATTTTGGTCGACCCCCCTACCAGTTTTATAAATATCAGCAGCGTCAATACAGCCCTCGGCATCATCAAGATCACATGCTTTTAGTAAAAGATTGAGGGCTTTGGTAACGTCAACCTCGACGCCACGACCGTAATGATACATCCAACCAAGTACCGTACAGCTCTCCGCATATCCCCCTTCGCAAGCCTTTTTGAATGGCTCAACAGCTTCTTGGTCACCACGTTTTCTATCAAAGATCTCGGTATATATTTTACCGAGATCAAAACACCCCTCAGCATCACCGGCCTCGCAGGATTGTTTGTACAACTGTATTTTTTTATCATCCTGCTCTGTTGCCTGCACTGACACACTCAACCCAACGACACACAACACAAGGGATAAGCATCCCATTACAAACCTGATCATTTAAATTCCCCCATACGTTGTTTTTACATATAGGGGATACCAGCTTCAACAATAATCTATCTTGATCTCATCCTTGGTCAAACTTCTTGATCAAGCTCAAGGACGGATCCGTTATCCCAGTGATAAGCCTACAAACTGCCGGACTTATATCCGGCATAAATCATATCTTCAGGTGTCCTGGAAAGATTGTAATCTGGGGAAGATTTCCATCTGAACGGGGATAATCGGGAAGGCGGTGGAATTCCGTCACGTGCCCAACGCTGTAAGGGGGATTGATCCTGCAAGTTAGCCACTGGTGATTTACACATCCGGGAAGGGGCAGGATCAAAGTGAACCCAAGTCAGAAGACCGGCCTGAAGAGCTTTATGCAGCGTGTGGACAAGCGTTGTTTTGACTTTCCATCAAGGGGACTGAAATGGAAACGTGCGACCAGACAATTTTGAATGCTGAAACAGACACCGTTATCGACCCCAGCACTAGCGATCATAGCTTTAATGAGGCAGAACGCGACGCGCTCTACCAAACCATCTTTTCCAGACGGGATGTACGCGGTCAGTTTACCTCAAAACCTATTCCCGAGGATGTCCTGAGCCGGATCTTAACCGCCGCCCACTACGCACCCTCTGTCGGATTTATGCAGCCGTGGAACTTTATCCTGATCCGCGGCGAAGAGACCAAACAGCGGGTACACAATTTGTTCAAGAAGGCCCACGACGAGGCCGCAGACATGTTCGAGGGTGAAAAGCGCGATACTTACAAGACCCTAAAACTTGAAGGGATCATGGAATCTCCGCTTAATATCTGTATCACCTGTGACAAGGACCGCACCGGACCTGTTGTGATCGGCCGCACCCATATCAAGGCGATGGATCTCTACAGCACCGTTTGCGCAGTGCAAAACCTGTGGCTCGCCGCCCGTGCCGAAGGTGTCGGCGTCGGTTGGGTCAGTATTCTCGATCAGAAAAAACTCAAACAAACCCTCAAACTCCCCAAACGGGTGACACCTGTCGCTTATCTTTGCCTCGGTTATGTGTCCGAGTTCTTTGATAAGCCCGAACTGCAATCGGCGGGATGGTTGCCACGATTGCCCATGGGAGATGTGGTCAATTTCGAAGAGTACGACAAAGATGCTAATGATCCCTTTGCGACCAATCTGTTCGAGGCCATGAAGCGAGATCAAAAAAACATCGAAGATGGTCGCTATCGCAGATAAACATCGACATAAATAACAATACCCGGACCTAAATAACGTTTCAGGTCCGGGTATGCAGATAAAATTAACTTACCGAAACGCAGCCTTAACCAGACACGACGAGTACTGGAGCGCGGTCAAGCGGGACAATTAAATTCATCTCTGTATTCAGAATTGCTTCAAAATAACCATCTTGAACCTTCAAATAGCGTTTCACTTGTTTCGCGCCTGTATAATTTAAAGGATGAAACCCGCGTGGTCTGCCGTCACCAACTGCCGTATTACTGGTATCAAACTCAATTGTAAAAACATCTGCAAGAAACTGCCAGGCATCCTTGGCGAAATTTTCTCGTTCTTTAGCACAAAAGTTAAGAATGATGCCATCCTCACTATCCAGTGGAATTTCGTGCCGTAACTGGCTGCCATTCAACTTATAAAAGACCGGGAACCTTTCTTCATGAGGTAGGGGGCCAATATTACCGTTCGTCACAACATTTGGTTCCCAATGTTTATGGAAAAAATCCTCCCCCGAATGGATAGCTGTCATGTCGATAGAAATCTCAGTTTCCTGTTCCAGGCTGCTATCCAGATGCGAATTAAATTCCAGGATCACGGGCCTCAGAATAAACTCGTAACGTGGAATAATGCTTAATTGTTGGGCTGGACCAAAACTTCGGCGGCCCTCAACATCTTGTAATACAGTATAAAACAAGAAGTTTGACCCGAGATTTGGCGGAGGCGGAACGTCGTAAACGTGCTGTATTTTAATCGTATTTTCGGGGAGAGGATTGCCACCAATAACGGGTCCAGAATTTCTTATTTGGCGAATATCTAATGTTTCACCAACATCACTATCTCCCCAAAAAAGTGTGATGAACCGATGGCTGCTGTCGTATTCAATCGTTGCCGTCGCCACAACACTATCGATCGTAAGTTCAAAAGAAGCCAACGCATTGGCAAGCGCCTGTTCCTCAACGGGCTCGACTTCGTATACCCGAGTGGCAAACTCCCTGACTTTCAATTTGGAATTAAAGATGGGCTTATCACTATCGTAAAGCATATTAGATCCTTCACCTGTCGCCTAACAAAAGGCAGGAAGACCACTATCTATGAACACAATAAAAGTGCGGAAGTGACGTTTACTTTGATCAAAACGTTTTAATCTTAAGGTTCACAAATAATGAAAAAAGTACCCAAACCCAAACACCCAAAGGACCCGAGCACACTCATAGTATTTTCATCAACATAAATACTACCTTCAAAACAAACGAGTGAATTAACCGTGAAATACTATTTCACTTACTTAGGACATAAAATAAACACAAAAATTCACAAGCCAAACAACAGCCGATTACTTATCGACGCCGTATCAAATTTATATTAAATACTCTGTAACTTATTCCCAAAAACTATGAGACAAGGATAATCAAGGCACTCTAAAATTCTCAACGCTTCCCTCATTCAGCTTTAAGAATCTCCAATTTCAAACAGGCATCTGCATGCCCACCATCACAGCTTTTGGTAAAGAGCGTCGCGGCTTTTGTCTTATCCAGGGCGACACCGCGTCCGCTTTGATACATAACACCCAGACTGGTACAGCCCGTGATATCACCACCGTCACAACCTTTTTTAAAGTGCGCTACTGCTTTAGCCGGGTTCTCAACTACGCCGTGGCCTTTATCATACAGCATGCCAAGATTGCTACAGCCATAAGCATCGCCGCCCTTGCAGCCTTGGCCCGCAAAAATAAAAGCCAACAGAGCATCTTTTTCTACACCACGCCCCGCCAAATGCATGTAACCAAGCGAAGAGCAGCCTTTGGCATACCCTAGGTCGCAGGCAGTTTTAAAGAGCTCTACGGCCTTTGGATAATTGACCTCGACGCCATGACCTTCGCTATAGATCTTACCAAGTTCAGTGCAGCCTTCGGAATTGTCCCCCGCACAGGCCCGACCATAGAGTTCAGCCGCTTTTGCCGCGCTAACCTCGACACCCTGCCCCTTTTGATAGATAACCGCCAACTTCACACAAGCCTGCGTATCCCCAGCCTCACATAACAAGCTATAGTTTGTAATATTCTGTTTATCGGCTTGTTCTGCCGCATGAGTGGGAAGGGCTGAACCAAGAGTTAAAATTAATACAATAGCCCACAGGTTCAGTTTATACTGCTCCAAGTTTTTCCTCACTCCAGATCACGCAGAATCAATTACTAAAATCGATAGTTTCACAACCTCGCTCAAATCCGCCTTCGCAGGATTTTTTAGCAAAATCATAAGCTTTTAAAACATCCTGTTCTACACCTCGCCCCGTTCCATATATTCTAGCGAGAGAGAAGCAGCCCATGGCATCTCCACCATCGCAAGACTTATGAATTAGTGCGATCCCTTTTTGATTATCCTGCTGAACAACCATGCCTTTTAGATACATCCACCCAAGACCATGACATCCAGATGCATTGTTGGCTTTGCAGGCCTTATCAAACAAAAACAAAGCTTTACTTTCATCTTTCTCGACACCGCCCCCTTGTGAATACAGTACTCCAAGACTGTAGCACCCCTGTGTAAACCCACCTAAACAGGCTTTATCATACAATTGAGCAGCCTTTCCATAATCTTGAGTAACAACACCTCCATCTGAATACATCGTGCCAAGCCCTTGGCATCCACTAAATTCCCCGCCCTCACAAGCTTTAGTGAAGAGGGTAAGGGCTTTCTTATGATCCAGACCTCCTCCCTGAGTACCGTTGAAATACTCCAAGCCAAGAGCAGTACAACTTACGAGAATTTCAACATCACAAGCGGCTTTTAAATTGGCAAGAACAGTTTGTTGTTCTAGATGTCTTTCGATTGTAGCAGTATTTTTACAACCGATCAGCAATAAACCTGCTATAAAGAGCAAGGCGAATAAATTAAATTCTTTGATATTTTTCACTTAAGTTACCCTTCGAATTCGCTTATCTGAGGCCCTTAATCGTTGCCAATTACTATACGTTTAGGTCCCTTCATTTTCTTGATTTCCTTCACTTTATCACAGGCTAAAGAGAACTTTCCCCGGCAGGATTTTTGGTAAAATTCGTAAGCTTTTTCTTCATCTTCGGGAACAACGATCCCTTGAACGTGCATCCAGCCAAGACTGTTACATCCAGCGGCAGAGCCACCATCACAGGCTTGTTGATAATAGGAAAAGGCTATACCGTAATCGTGTTTTACTCCACGTCCTTCTGCGTACATGAGACCAAGCTCATAACAGCCCGAGGCAACCCCCTCTTCACAGAGCTTCTCTACGATTTCTACGGATTTTTCTTCGTTCTTTTCAGTGCCAATGCCGTTTTTATATTTCTTAGCAACTAGAAACTCATTCCAGGCTTTTCCCTTTGGACAGTTTGGCACGCAAAAATCAGAAGGCCTGTTGGCCACTGATTTTTCTTTTTCGACATATTCCAAAAATTTAAGCGCGTCTTTGGGAACTCCACGTCCTTCTGCATATATTGCAGCGACTGCAATGCAAGTTCCCGGAATATCGAGTTCACAGGCCTGATCGAAATAGGGGACAGCTTTGGCTGGATTTTCATCAATTCCTTTACCTTTTAGGTGCATAAGTCCAAGATTGGCACAGGCAACCCCAATACTCCCTTCACACGCCTTTGAAAAAAGAGTAATGGCCTTGAGTTCATCTTGTTCCTTACCTTTGGCTTCGATTACTCCCAAATAGGTACAGGCGAATAGATCCCCGCTCTCACAAACCAGAGCGAGAGCTTCCGTTTTTCGTTTTGCTTCTTCAATCTGCTTTGCCGTCTGACAACCCGTCAAAAGGGCCACAGTTACAACAACAAAACTTGACCACATAGCCAATTTTTTCGAATTCAATTTATCCCCCACAGTCTTAATTATCCAAGAGCTTACTCGGCTCCAAGGCCCTTTTTCTTCAGAATGCTCCAATAGTCACAGCCCAATCCAACACCATTGAGGCAGGTTTGTTTGTAGAGCCCAAAGGCCTTGTTATAGTCCTGTGCTACACTAAGACCCAACTCGTACATGACACCAAGATTGACACAGGTCGCTTCAGTTCCGCGGTTACATGAATTTTCATATATCTCAAATGCGCGGGCTTCGTCCACTGGCACTCCCAAGCCTTCTTCATAAGCCTCTCCAAGGGAGACACAACCCTGGACATCCCTGCCATTGCAGGCCTGTTCAAAATACTTGAAAGCCTTGGTATCGCTTTGCTCAATACCTGTACCAAAACTGTACATATTTCCAAGCTTGTGGCAGCCACCTGTTCCACCTAAGTCACAGGCTTTTTTGTAATAGAAGGCCGCTTTTTCCTCGCCTTGTTTTTTGCCTATTTCCTTTAAATAAATATCCGCAAGGTTAACACAAAAACGGGTTTCTCCAGCTTCACAATAAGTCTTAAAACCCCTCAACCGATCACCTGGTTTCGTGTTTAGGACTTTCAACATATACTTGGCCCAATCAGCCTGAGTTTCTTGTGAAGCCTGTGCCACTTGATTAAGACCCGGCAAGGCAAACATGCCAATTAGAAGTGCGGCCCATAAAAAATTACGCAACATCTATGGCTTCCTTTGGATACACTCAAGATTCAACTTATTTTCACAAGCCTTATTGAGGTGTTTCTTCGCTTCAACTGGATCTTTGTCGACACCGATGCCGCTTTCATACATCTTACTTTGACGAACACACCCATTCCCATCTCCACCATCACAAGCTAAGGTAAAGAGCTCAAAGGCTTTAAGAACATTTCGTTCAACCCCCCTTCCTGCATAATACAAGCTGCCAATTTTTGTACAGCCTTCTGCCAGGCCAGCCTCACAAGATTGCTCAAAATAAGTGGACGCAGCTGAAGGGTTCAGCACTACTCCCCACCCCATCAAATACATATTTCCCAGCTTTAAACACCCCTGAACATCCTCACCTGTACAGGCCTTACTAAACAACCGTATTGCCTTTTTGAAGTGAGAACTATCGATAGCGGCTTGATCTTCAGAAAACCCTTGTCTTAAATGGAAAACACCTGAATTTACGCACGCTAAGGTTAATCCCATATCACAAGCTTTTTGATATAGCTCAGCTGCCTTTCTCAGGTTAGCCTTACTCACAGTGCCCTCACCTGTGAAAAGTCCTGATGGATCAAGGTTGCCAAAAGGTCCCTTCTTGGCATTAAAATAATAAACGCCTAATTCATAGCAACCTTCGGCCCAGCCCCCGTCACAACTTAGCTTATAGAGATCACCCGCCTTGACTAGATCTTGAGCTACGCCAGTCCCTCTTTCATAAACCCAGCCAAGATTTGTGCAGCTCATCAAATCTTTGGCTTCACATCCTTTCTCGAAAAGGGCGACAGCTTTGTAGGCCGCAGGATTGACGCCGCTCCCATAAATATAACTCCAGCCAAGGTTGGAGCAGCCTTCGAAGTTTCCTCCGTCACAAGCCAGTTTATATAACGAAACAGCCTTCTCTGCGTTCAACTCTACAAACAGACCTTCATCGTACATGATACCAAGTTTGTTACAGTCGCTAGCGACCCCCTTGTCACAGGCCTGCTGATATAAATTGGCGTCCTGCTCGGCGGCTAAAGCAGATCCAATTGATCCGACTAAGCCCAAACCAACTATAAAAACGAATGCTCCTACGAAACCTCGAAATTTACCCACCGAACTTCCCCCATCAAAACTCATCAAACCCCCGTCTAACTCATGTCTTTTAAAATATTACAGTATTTTGTTAAGCCAAAGTCACAGGCCTTTTGCAGGAACTCTAACGCTTTGAGTTTGTCTTTTTTCACCCCTTTACCGTGGGCATACATCTCAGCAGCATAAGAACAACCACTAGCGATGTCTTTTTCACAGGAAAGTTGATAAAGCTCTGAGGCTTTTTTGGGGTTTTCATGAACACCTGTGCCTTCTTGATAGAGCATGCCAAGCATGAGACATCCCTCATCAAAGCCGCCCTTACAAGCCTCATCATAAAAGCCAAATGCCTTCTCTTCGTCTTGCTCGACACCAAGGCCATTTAAATGCAGGTAACCAAGACTGTCGCAGCCTTCAAACTCTCCGCCACCACAGGCTTTTTGATAATAGGTGACCGCCTTCATATAACTTGGGTCAGTCTCTTTGAAGAAGAAAACAACAGAGCCATAAGTGCGATAGATAGAACCCAAATTCAGGCAAGATTGAAGAACATCGCCATCGCAACCTTTTTCATAATATTCAATCGCCTTTTCTTTATCGCGGTATACGCCAGTTCCATATTCATAAAGCGTCCCCACGTTGTTACATCCTCCATTTTCACCACCCTCGCAGGCCTGATTATAATAGGTAAAGGCGGTTTCATAACTCTGCTTGACCCCGTTGCCCTCGCCATACATCCAGCCAATATTGGTGCATCCCTTTGGCTCACCGCCATCGCAGGATTTTTTGTGCTTTGCTTGTTCAATTTTATTTTTTAAGACGCTGTTTGGGGTATTGGTAACGCCGAGAGTAAAACAGTCCGTGTCATTGTCACTTTTACAAGACTTGCCATTGGGCTCTATGGATTTTTCATAACCCCTGCCCGCTGCCAGAACTGGCTCCGCCCCCAAAACCAAACCAAGCCCTACCATTACAGCCAAGCTTAAGGCAAATCCCCCCCGAGATAACTTACTCACTTTTAAAACCCCACCAAATTTAATTGTCGAGCAGGTCTTCTCCCCCACTCCTCGACAAGCCTAGTCCTTAGAAACGGTGAAGATTAACAAGAAAAAGTAGTAAGTCACAAGGGATTATACAACCAAATTAGAGTTGATATATATTCAACTTTATTAACGGATATTTTGGTCAACAACCTGATTGGACGATGACTTTATCTATTGTTGTTCCATGCCATGGAGCGGCAATAAATTCATGATTTTTCCTTATGTCGTGCGAGAAACTTAAACAGAATTCGATACACAAGAACGCTCAGCACTATTCAACCGGAATTGGGAGAGCACAGGTGCCAACGACTTTGTTGTTTGCTTCGTTACTCTCGACGATTTGTCTGGTTGCATCGGCTGTTAATTTGAAGCCTATTGGCCGAACCACGTTACCTTCTGCAGGAAAGGCATTGCCCGGAATGGTTATTGTACGTGTGATAATAACCCCAGGCGGCAAACCATTGATTATCAACTGAGCATTATACGCAGGTCCGGATTGCCCCGAAAAGTGAACCGCAACGACAAAATTAGAGGGTGCAGGGCCACCAAAATTTTTCAACCGGAACTTAAATATTCTGTACCTCGCCAAGCGCAGACATATCTCCACAAAGCTTATCTGTTACAGCCCCAGGGACAAGGTTTCCATCCAGCGGCGTAATCCGAATATCAGGTAGTGGACCCGCAAACCCCTTTGGTTTATCCAATGGGTTTTGTCTTTTGGGATCTGAAAACCTCGGGATAAGCTTTGGCGTTTTTCTCTCCTGCACTTTAGGGACCGTTGATGATAATAACGGGGCTGTTTTCAGTACCCGTTGAGGAGAACCAGAATTAGTTTGTTTCGAATTAGTTTGTTTCGAATTAGTTTGTTCCGCCTGTACGATCGTAGATACCAAAACCGTAGTAATAAAAATGCATGTGATTTTTAATAAACCGGATATTTGAAAAACTGACATTGGATCAAACCTCAAGTTATGACTTACTTCAACTCTGTCGGGCCAAAACATCAAATGGTTCAAAAATTTTGAATTAAAAATAGTTACTGAAAATCAAGGCGGCAGGATCAAATCTCCCTGGCCGCCAATGATTTTACTTAACGCTATTATATGTGTTCCGCTGCCATCATCTTTCTAAATTGCAATGCTGTGTCTTCTCCTAGTCCACTGCTTTCAAGTATTGCCGCCGTGAAACTAACAGGGGCAGTTCCTGGAGCTGTGATCACACGATTATCTTTTATTGCCGAGGCGCTTTTACAAAAATGCTCTGCCCCAGAATAACCATCTGCATTTTGATTGAGAAAATTCTTATCATTTGAAGTGTGCTGTATTTCATTGAGAATTCCTGCCCGGGCAAGCGCCAGAGTTCCACCGCAAATACCCGCGACGATGCCGCCGTTGGTATGATGTACTTTAAGTAACTCACTAATATCTGGCGCCTGTTCAGACACCCAGCACGTACCGCCAACGACAACAATTACCTCAGGCGACCAATTTGCAATCTCATTCAGTTTCTGCGAGACAACGGCGACAAGGCCACCCATCGAGTGAACCTCTCCGGCTTCAGTCGAAAAAAACTGGACATCAAGGCCGTAGTAAGGCCCCCCTGTTCCTGCAAGCAAAGCATATTCCCAATCGGCGAAACCCTGGGTCAGAATTATAGCTATTTTTGTCATGGTCATTCTTTCAAAATATAATTTTACGAATAAAAACAAATGCATAAGAGGTAATTCATGAGCAGAACCATATCCCTGCTCTATTTTTCTCCATTTAAACGAATAGCCTGATCCACATAATATTTAATCACTTCACTATTCATAGACTTGAGCGGCAAAACCCGCATAGCTTTTCCCTTACCCTTGAGAAGACCGAGTGTGTCTTCCATCTTTGCCCCCTTGAGAAAACCAAGGTCAATTCCATGCGGCATGGTTCGCATATGACAGATACCACCTATGGCGTTCATATAGGTGGTGATGCGCTCTTTCTTGATTTCAGCAATACCTTCGAAGGAAAGCAGGTAAGCTCGGGTTTCCAGAAAGAGATCTTTGTGTTCGGATAGGAGGTCGATATCAAATTGCATGTGTTGTTACTCAGGGTTAATCATCAAACCCTGTTTCTATCAGCCCCCTACTGACAGCTTTGTGTCAGCAGCCTTCGCATTCAGTTAATATTACACCGACAACCTTGACCAACTATCCAACAAACAAACCCTAAAGAGTTTGAACCGTACCCTTAGAATAAACCGATTGGATCTATGCAACAGGCTATTGATCAATAGGTTTGACTAAAACCTAGGAAGTCTGAAATCTGGGAAGTATATTGGAAACGGATGACAAATTTACATAACGTGGACTGGACTAAAATCCCGCCTCCCATTGATGATGAAGGCGCAAACCACCGATTATCAAAGAGAAGCAGTTGAACGCCTGACCATGATTATTGACAACGGGGTGATGGGCAATGTGGATTACCCGATATTCACGCCGGACTAAAACGTACAATAAGTCCTAGACTGGTTACCAATCGAAGTAAAATCGGGTTCCTTATGAACTCCGCGATACCTAAAATTCAACCAGAATCTTGCGGATATTATTTCATCGCCAGACTTATTTTGCATTCCCAAGTGGTTTTATATCCAACCGGCGTATTTTCTGCGACAAAGGTTGCGGCAGAATTACAGCTATCAAAATCAGCATAGACCTCTGAACCATCGAGGATCATTTCCTGCTGTCCGGTTGCTAGTGAAATAAGGAAAAACGTTACTTTAAACATCCTCTATTCCTTTCCTTCTCTTGCCATTACTACATACAAGAAGTGTGCCATTTATGAAGAAAAGGAGGCCAAAGTTAGACAATACTTTTGCCTTAAGGAATTAATGCCAACGATTAGGTTTTAGCCCCTAGAAACGGGCAAAAAAGTCACCAAAGCTATAACAGGCCCTCTATTTAATAATTACGATCAGTGTAAAATTCTTGCTACTAGTCTCTGGGTTGCTGGGATACTCAAGAAGCTCCAGCCTGTTTGGACGGTGATAACCCTCGCCCATCAGGATGGAGCCCTACTCATTTAGCGGACCAGAATATAGGCCGGAAGAGGCCTATACAGACCCTGCACCATTAAGATTGAGCCGTTTACCCTTGAGCTTCAAAATAATCTTCTCTCAACAGTACAGAACCATCATCTTGAAGGGCCCACAATTCCTTTGTGATGACACCGTGAGCTTTGTTCATCTTCCATCCACTGGATAAAACTGCTGAGGTCGCATCAATAACAGTAATTTTTGGATTAATATAATCGACATCAGAATAGCCCTGCTCAACCAAATTTTGCCAAAAAGCCTGAATGGCTTCTCGTCCGTTAAAAAGGCCAAAGGGCTTTGCTTCCATAAGCGCGTCTTCTTCATAACAAGCAGCACACCCCGCCGCGTCACCAGAATTAAAGCATGATTTCCATTTTTGACTTGCCGTAATTACGGCTTCTTTTAATGTTTCTGACATGACAGACTCCTTAGCAATTTACTTGCAATATTCGATTAACACCTCGGCCACATACAAAGGCCTTCGAAAGATTTATTGCACGGTTCAATCAAATTGATAACAATGCATTTGATGAAATTACTGTTTAGAAAATATGAACAATGAAGCCTGACGTTCAAGATATGATGGTGTTTATGGCAGTGGTTGAGGCACGCTCTTTTACCGGCGCGTCAATCCACCTCGGCCGCACCAAATCAGCCATTAGCCAAACGATTTCCCGTTTGGAAAGTGATATGGACACTCGGCTTCTTCTCAGGAGCACACGCAGCCTGACCCTCACAGATGCAGGTGCCCAGTTTTACGACAGCTGCGCGAACATCAAACATGCCTATGACACTGCCCTCGACAATTTCTGGGAGGACACAACTGATCCGCAGGGGAATTTGTCTCTGACCGCGCCTCATGCATTGTGTGGAGATATCGTGGCCCCGGTAATCAAACAGTATTTTGCGCTATACCCTAAAATGCACGTCAGGCTTATTGCCGAAGACGCCTCGGTAAAAATCATCGAAGAACACATCGATGTCGCCATCAGGGTGGGCCATCCCGACGGACAAACCGCCCGGATTACAAAAGTTGGCACCCTGACAGAAAGCCTCTACGCACATCCTGAATATATTGCAGCACAAGGCGGAGTTCCTGACGACCTGGCACAACTTGCAAACTGGGATCATCTCGCCAATGAATGGCAAGGCAACCCGGTTACCTTACACATCGGTAAGAACATTGCCTTCAAGGTAAAACCCCGGGCAAGATGCAACACCATGCCGGATATCCTGCGCTTAACCCAAAGCGGCCTCGGCGTCGCGCGGTTACCAGATTTAACGGCCGCAAGCGGCATCGCGAACAACACCCTTATCCCCATCGCCCCTTTAAGCGAAACCCCGATCTATGCCATTCATCAGTTCTCAAACAAACCACCCAAAAAAGTCAGACAATTCATCAAACTCGTGCGCAAGCAAATCGCGATAAGCACGCCGGGTTAAGGTGGAGAGATCATATTCGTTGAGTTTATTCTACTGGCCAATGGTCTTTATTCGTTTACAGCCAGCAGCATCGCCTTTTTCGCAAGTATGTTTGAATAGCTCTTTGGCTTTGCTGAGGCCGCAGAGATCTACGTTCAGGGGTGGCCATAGCCGCCGACTAAATGAGAACCAGCCGACCAATTGTTCCCGATGCTTTGCCTTCGTTTTTGACCACTACGGTGATACCGACTTTCTCTACGAACTCACCGTGCACATTAATGACGCCGGACATCCTGAGCGGTTGGAGGATTAGTAGTTAAAGCAGTTAATCAGAAGGGAAGTTGTTATAGCGATAACAGCCAGGATTATGACCTTTATCACAGGCTTCCTTAAACAACTCTTTGGCTCTTAGCTTATCCTGTTGAACAGCTTTGCCTTCCTCAAACATTTGCGCCAGTTCAAAACAGGATTTTCCGACTTTTCTATGGCAAGCAAAGGTGTAATTATCTCTTGCCTTGGCATAATTCAGAAATTCAGAATAGAGTTCCCCAGCTTCATAACAGGACTCGTGATATCCTCTATCACAAGAAAACTTGAGCAAGGTAAGAGCAACGGAGCGAGAACCAGATAAATTTAGCCCTTTTACATGATACGTAGCGAGGAGATGGCAAGATATTACATCCCCTTCAGTACAATCCTGCGAGAAGAGTTCTATTGCCTTATTCATATATTTCAGCGCAATTTTAGTTTGAGGCCTAGTTCCTCCACTTCCATGCCTATACAATGCAGCAACTAATGAGCACCCATATCCATATCCGTTTGAGCAAGTCAGCTTATAAAGATCTCTTGATTTTGTATAATCGATCCCAACCCCTTTGCCCAATCGATATAGATCCCCTAAATTTTTACAGCCCCGCATTTCCCCCATTTTGCAAGCTTGTTCTAAAAGAGACGTTGCTTTTTCATAATTAATAGCCGCGCCAGAACCAGTATAGTAAGCAACCCCAAGACCATTACATCCGCGAGCATTTTTACGTTCACAGGCCCGATCAAATAGCTGATAAGCCTTTTTAGGTTTCTTGTCTGTCCCTAAACCGTGTAGAATTTGAGCACCAAACTCTGCACAGGCTTGATAATCGCCTCTTTCACAAGCGGATTCAAGCTCCCAAGCTTTTGCTCGATAATCTATTTTAGGGATCTTGGCGACATCAATTTCTAACGAAACGACCCCTAGAGCCGGTTTTTCTCTTATGTAAGCTAATTCCACACAAGCTGGCTTGTATCCATTCTTGCAAGATTTTTCGAAGTATTTTATGGCATCAGTTTTACTTTTCCATAGGGCATCTGTATTCGTTTCCCAGACTTCCTTACCCTCAAGATGTATCATACCCAGATTAAAACATCCTTCGGCATTCTCATCATCACAAGCGATTTTAAAGTGCAGATAAGCTTGGTCGAAATCCCGCTCGACTACCTTGCCCTCATAAAAACTGGAACCGAGTTTCAAACAGCCTTCAGCGTATCCTTTATCGCAAGCAAGATTGTTGTAGTGTAAGGCCTGCTCCGCAGATTTTTTAGTACCGTGCCCCAGATCGTAAAGATCGCCCAACCTTGAACAACTGCTCATATGCCCCTTGTCACAGGAAGTCTTGAACTCGTGAAAAGCAAACTCATAATCTTGTGCGACGCCCTTACCTGCATAATAAAGCTCGGCAAGATTATCACAGCCCTCACGGTACTTTCGTTCACAGATAAAGCGATAATAGCTAGCAGCCGTTTTATAGCTCTGCTCAACTCTGTTGCCATCCCTATAGCGATTACCTAGAGCAAGACACGTGAGAGGTTTCTCATTTATACAAGGGTGTTTCTGGGTTTTGATTTCACTTACCTGTTCTGCAGCGGCTAGCTCTACTCCACAAGCGAATAATACAAAAACAAACATATTTAGTAGTGAAAATCGCAACCTCATATCCCCCTTAAATTACGATAGAAGCTACTATAAAGGCCCGTAACCACAGAACAAGTATAAGTAGGAAACTCTCCCCTAATACAGCATACCCACCACCCACAAAGTCGTCGGGATGGTCAGGAAGCTCAACCCGGTTTGCACGGTGATGATTTCGGCCATGAGTTTGGCGTCTCCGCCCATTTGGCGGGCCAGGGTATAGGCGGAAGAAGCCGTGGGGGCTGCGGCGAACAGCATGGCGATCATGGTCTGCATTTCTGACAGGCCCGTGGCCAGTGCCAGGAAGAAGGTTGCGAGGGGGAAGACCATCATTTTCCCCACCGTCGCAAATACCATTGGGGTCGTGAGCACTTTAATGGAGCCGATCTGTAAGCTGGCGCCTACCGAAAGCAACACGATTGGAAGAGCGGCCTGCCCGAGAATACGGGTCATGTTGTGCACCACAGGAACCTCGCTTCCGATGGCAAAATTACTGATCACCCCAGCCCCCACTGCCAGCAACAAGGGGTTCCGCAAAAGATCGCGCAAGATCGCCGGAATAATGCCGCCGCCTTTTTTATCTGAGGTCATGACAACCATCAGCGAGACAATCGACAGGTTGGTCGCGGGGATCAGTAAGGCCGAGAGCAAGGTCGCCAGCGCCAGCCCTTCGGAGCCAAAAAGCTGTTCAGCCACGGTAAGCGCGATAAAGGTATTGTGCCGGGCAGATCCCTGAAGTACCGAGCTGGCAACTGCACCAGTAGTCGATGACTTGCCCCACAACAGCAACCCAAAAACCACCGCACAGGTAAAACCACCCAAGATAACCAGAGCAAAGGCCCCAATCGGTACCGCGTCGAAATCCGTGGTTGAAGTCTTGTAAAACAGCAGCGAAGGCATCAACACCCAATAGACCAACTTGTCATTGAGACGCCAGAATTCCAGACTGGGAATACCGCCACGCTGCAGGACCTGACCTAGGATAAGCAAACCAAAAATAGGCGCAATTTGTAAAACAGTATCTAGCATGTCGCTCTCGTTATTCATGGATTTCGCACACAACACACCACCCTGCCCTTATGATTTCAGGGCAAGGCACCAGTGTTTCGGGGTGTTAAATCGAAGTGTTGCTTATTAACTGAGGCCCCTAGATCAGTGCAGGTTGAACCTGCCTAATCAAGCGGCGCATGCAGTTTGGTTTCCCGCGTAATAATACCGCCGCGATTGCCAATCTCTATAGAGCCATAGCGTTGCTTGAAACTCTCAGGCAGCGGGCGATCTCCCGGAAGAGATAACCAAAGGCGCATCAGATGCCGACGCTTGTCTGGCTCTGGCCAATCGATAAAACCAGTACGATCATGTAATTGGGAATGATTATAGACGAACTGCATGTCGCCCGGCTCAAGCTGCATGCCAAAGTGCATTTTTGGATCATTGGCCAGTGCATCAAACATATCCAAGGCTTCTATATGAGCGTCGGTTAGACGCATGGCCCCCTCAAAACGCTGTGCACTATCAATGTATTGGCGTTGATAAAACACGGTCAGGTGACCTTGATGCCAGCTCAGCACCGGGATTTCCATATAGGGTTTGGCACCCTCTGGAATTTCTCCCCGGCGATCAGTTGCGATCGGATCAAACAGTTTTTCAAGCAGGTCCGGGCGCTCCGCCAACATCCGGTTATAGATCGAAACCGCAGAGACCAACAAAGACCTGCCGCCTTCTTTGGCGGTACGCAGGCACAACAGACCCACAACATCAGCACTATCAGTGTGAAAGCTCTGTCGTTCTGCGGTTTGGTAGATCCGTGTGTTTGCGTCCTTTGAGTTGGCTCCGGTATCACGCACATGCCCAAGAATATGACCTTGCGCGTTTTGAGATCTTGCCGAACCAAGATGGGCCCCGATGCCACAAAAGATCGTTGCCGCAAACTCCTGGCTGTAGCTTTCCGTCGGCAAACCGCGCAGGACTTCCACACCCGCCCCGTTCAGGAGCTTGTTCTGCAAGGCTTTCAAATGATCAGCGAAAGCGCCAAGTGGAAAATCTTTCGCTGTAATTTCACCGACATCGCGTCCCAGCGCCAAATAATGGCTTGCGGCCTGCTCCAGATCAGCAATATCCTTTTCGGAGAGCTGTACCAACCACTTGTCTTCCTGCCCGGCTATATCAGACCCGATCCAGGCCGCTGGACCCGTAATAGGACCGAATTTGGTTCCCGTGATAGGATCACCCTGGGTTAAGGAACCGGGCAAAGGTATTGCCCCGGTATAGCCCCCAAAAACACCTGAAGAAACACCAGAAGAAATAACAGGAGGAACATCCCTATCGGTCATGGCAACACACCTTTATCAAATAAATTATCAATATGATTTAAATGAATTGTTATGAATATTAAAATGATTTAAAATCATACCATGACGTTTGACCCTGCCTTAACCGCCCTGCGTGCCCTGGAAAGCCTGATCAATACCGGGAGTGTTTCTCTTACTGCTGTCGACCTTGGTATCACGCAATCGGCTGTCAGTCGTTCAATTGCGGGCCTAGAGAAAATGGTTGGGTTAACCCTGGTGCGACGCGGCGTGCGCCCTCTTGAACTCACCGAAGAAGGTCATGTGGTTGTGGCTCACGCCCAAGACGTCATCCAGACCTTATCATCCTTGGATGATCGCCTGTCAGCCTTGCGACGCAACAAAGCTGGCTCGGTCCAAATAGGATCGTTCGGTGCTAGCGCCTCAACCCGTATTCTGCCCCCTCTTCTGATGAACTTTGCCAAGTCCTATCCTGCTATATCGGCACATATTACAGAAGCAACCGACGCAGAAACGCTTCAAAGCCTGCAACGTGACCTCGTCGACATGGCCGTTCTGGCGGACCCCGGCGAAGACTACGACATCCTCCCTCTCGCCACCGATCAGTTGGTTGCGTTGGTTCCAGACGGCAGCCCATTAGCAAACCAGGCCAGCTTACCTTCTGGTATAAATTCAGGCTTAAACCCAAGAGACTTTTTCGCTACACCTTTTATCATGACCCTGGGCGGCAGCGAGCCAACGATTACATCATGGTTTGGAGATACGATTGGGGACCTCGTCATCAGCCAAAGAGTCCAGCAAACCCACTCAATTCTGGCTCTGGTCCGCGCTGGCCTCGGCAACGCCATCGTCGCCGCACTGTCTTTGCCCGAAGAGACCCAAGGAATAACCCGAATACCCCTCGCACAAGCCCCCACCACCAACATCGTCCTGGCACGAAAACCGCTAGAGCCCAGATCAAAAGCCGCCGGATTGTTTTGGAAATTTGTTGAGGGAGAAACAAATAAATATCGAGCTAAGTAAGTATTGCACAAGCCATAACTAACAACTAAAAGTGGTGAACAGATACCATATCCATACCTTAGAATTTAAACCAGTTCAGCAGGTTGTTTCTCCATAGCGCCTGTAATTCATATCGTTCAGGGAAGTTAATGCCACAATTTATTTATTCACGGGCCTATTTGGTCATTTCAATGGTTTGGATATTTCTGGTTCTCTATTTCTCTTCTCCCCTTCCCTACGCTCTGCGCGATCCACTTATTATTTATCATCGTGAAACAATTACCATTTGGACTTTGTGTGCGACCTTTTTCCTAGTTTGGTCTTGTATGAAATACAAAAGAAAAATCTCTGAAAGCTTATGGAGGCGTTATCTGTTTTCATTTCTCCTAGTGGGGGTTTCCGCACTTCCCTGGACA
Organism: uncultured Rhodospirillales bacterium; assembly: GCA_913060675.1. GTDB lineage: Bacteria > Pseudomonadota > Alphaproteobacteria > Kiloniellales > Kiloniellaceae > Kiloniella. The sequence goes on along the minus strand of CAJXUS010000031.1, from coordinate 19,705 downwards.
CTTGGAAATGCAGAATCTTATTATCCGGAGCCAGCAGGCTCTGCCACATCTTATTTTGCCGGGATTACCCTAGCTATCCTCTTAATGACTATCTGGCGCATCCTTGGTATTTGGGTCGCCCTGATCACGGCTTTCTTTTTGGCAATCCATATATGGGGCCACCACTTGTCCGGTGTATTGTCACATAAGGAACTGAACCTGTCAGACTTTCTCCAGGGATGGAGCTTGTCGCATGCAAGCACAGGTATTCTGACTGATATAGCATTACCCCTAGTTATATTAGGGACTGTTCTTGATACAGTGTCGGCTAGATATCCTCTCTTAAAAAAATCATCATTGGGAAATGTATTTAGTAATCTTTATCCAGGCTCTCTTCCCAAAATTTTCACCCGACATTTCTGGGTCTGGACGTTATTTGTTTCTAGTTCCCCATTTCTATTTAACCCCATAAAATACACACTGTCCTGGTACGTAACGGTTTCCGAAATAACGGTTTACGTTTTAGAATTACTTTTTCCTTTCCTGCTTATAGTCGCCCTTGTTACGGTTCTGCTGGTTATCTTGAAGTACCTCAATAAAGACACTAAACAAATCCCTTCAATGTCGGAAAAAATTACCGGTAATCTGGGGTACCTAGGATTTATTTTAGTTGGCTTTGGAATGCTGTTACCAATCGGAGCAACCTATGCAGTCTGGGCTTGGCGGGATAGAGGCCGTCAAAACCTTTCAGACCAAAGTAAACTTCTACTCCCGTTAGATTACCTCATGGCTATATTTTGCATCGTTGCCACGGCAGTTCTGTTGCTGGTAATCGAAATGATCCTCTGGCAAGGTTTCAAATGGATCGGACTAAAAGAGATCCTTGGCATGAGAGGTGATTACGGAGATGGATTAACAGCTTTTATGATCTTTTTTACGGTTTTGGCTACGATCAGTGCCTGCGCTTTGAAAAAGTATGGATTTCAAAAATATATCGGCGCTTTTGCCATTCTAACCACTTTAATCGGCCTTATCTTTTTAACAACTCAAATTACAGTTTCACCCGGGTTGTCTATCTATTATATGACAATACCTGCTCTCGTCATTTTACTGGGATCACCTTTTGTATATTCCCCCAGAAAAGAAAAAGATCTTCTCGCCCCTAAATCTAAATTAAGCTCGGTTTGGTGCACTGTGTCACGCACGGCCAAACCACTGTTGATGCGGTTCCCCGTTATGGCAATCATCCTTACCCTATCCGCGCTTTCGGGGGACGTAATTGTCACTGTTGTCGATCAAACAGGTGTTGGCGGACCTTTATTAAAAATGTTCGGACAACTCTGAGATTAGCTGCTTTTTCAAAAAATCAGATAGCTTATTCTTTGAAGATACTACTCGACAAATTTGTGAAACTATACGGTAAACCATGCCTTTACCTTATAGGGGGTGGCCTTGGTCCGCGTCGGCCTTGACACCACCACCGCGCTGTATTTCCTTACTTCTCCCAAGCCAACATATCTTTACAAAGTTCTGCCGTTAATATCGGTGAGGGTAAACTCGCCAAGCAAGCTTTATATTTAAGTTCAGTAGCTTTGCTTTTATCCTGTTTTACACCGTTTCCGCTTTTATACATCCGAGCAAGAGAAAGACAGCTTCGAGGCAAGCCCTTATCACATGCCCAGGCATAATGAGACACAGCGGTTTGAATGTCTTTTTCTACACCAACGCCACTACTGTACATATAACCGAGACTAAAGCAGCCCATAACATTTTTCAGATCGCACGCCTGAGTGTTCAAGGCGAAAGCTTTGCCAAGATCTCTTTCACCACCCAACCCCATTAAATTCTGTAACCCGAGGTGCGCACAACCCAAACCATCCCCGCCATCGCACCCCTGTTTATAAAGCGGGGCCGCTTGTTGATAATTGAAGACTTCAGCAAATTTGATACCCGCTTGAGTACAGGCCGAGGCCTCTCCCTCAACACAGGCCTGTTTGTACTCGGGGAAGCTCTTTTCTTCTTGTCCTGAGGCACCCGTCGTTCCAAGTAAAACACTGGCAGTAGCAAAGCCGATGGCCCCCCAAATGGATCTATACTTAATCACGCTTTATTTCCCGCAATACAAAGACTAAATAAATTTAAAACCAAGATATCGACACAGAATTACTTTACAAGTATAAGAAGAAAAATAACCTGTAATTAGATGTAAAATAAGGTACTTAGTATCCTCTTTCAGAGTTCCAATCACAAAATTCAAACAACGAAAAATTATAAGGCAGTATTATGGTAGGCAGAGTTGTTGCGCTAATATTTATGACCCTATTGTTAAGTGCTTGTGGGGTAAAATATTCAGAAATTGAAACCCCTCCCCTAAACATCACACCCACAAATGTCGCGACATCAAAGGGCCTGGATATTTACGCCGCCGCCCGTACGGAAGACGATACGGCGGTTCCGCGTTTTCGTGGTACGGCCCTGGTCGAAATCCGCACTAACTTCAAAGAGAAAGCCGCAAAAACAACCAAAGAATTTATTGGTGCGGATTGTGTATTGAACGGACAGGAATACACCGCTGAATTTAAAACACCACAACACGTTCTTGTCCCAATATATGGTGAACACTCAGCTCCGCTGTTTGTTAAATGTAATTCCGATATCGGGTTGGGAACACAAACCAGCGAGATATATAATTACACAACTGCGGTTCGTAACCAGCATGCTCCGAGCGGTGGACTTCTTGGTGTCCTAATTGTTACAGCCATTAATGCTGCCAGAGAAGATCCTGAATCAGATCAATATAAATATCAGAATATTTACATCGATCTAAAAGCAGAATGATTTCGGGTTAAAAGCCTAAATTTAAGGAGGGGAGAAGTAATGAATTTCTCCCCCTTACTTCTACACTCGTATTTATCAGATAATTTCTAGATCAATACCGCTAGACAATACCTAAAACTTGAACGAAGCCTTTACCGTTTCCGGATTATCCACGTTTCGCTCCACCAGATCGGCAAGAGAGCCCGTGTTCTTGATCACTTTCATTCCGTATTTGGTGAAGGTATCTTTGTTAAACACATGCTTTGATAACAAAGGATTGGTCAGAGCTTGAGTGAAAGCATCCGACGCTACCATGCTCAACATCAGATCCCCGAACAATTCATTGTCGTCGCCTTGCTCCGCAAAAAGCCCGATAAAGAATTCAAGATTGTCGATGTCACCGTAAAGCGCTTTTAGCTCGGCCCCAAGTTCCTTGTCCGAGGTTAGGTCATCGTAATCGTCGAGCTCGTCCAAGCCAAATTGCACCCGGTATTCGTTGAAAGATCTCAAGCGGTAATCGCGCCCCATTTTAATGGCGGCGTGCTCTGCTTTCAGTAAGAAGTCAGGCGTATTGTGTAAGCAGATCTTGCCCGCGCGTTGTTTCGAGCTACCGTCAAGGATCACGCCCAATCCCTTTTCGATCATGGCATCGTTTTTGATCATGAATTCTGATGGCGCAAGAGTGGTGCCGCCAAAAGTCATGGTGTTGGGGACAAGCCCGTGCCAGCGATACAAGAGATCAAACTCAACAGCCATCCAGTTAGTGCGATACCACTCTTCTTCTTCGGCATAAGAATTATCAAGCTTAAAAATCGAGGATTTTATGGGGGAAATATGGTTTATGTAATCTTCAACCACGATTTTAAGTAATAGTACGATATTGATGTTCCGTGCGGTTTGGAACAAACGTTCATCATCCCCATTCCAGGAGGGGTTACGTGCGTTTAACTCATCACAAAGCCGGTTGTGTTCTCTAAGAAATAAGGTGCTGATAGCAGCATAGCCAACCGTTGAATTACCGCGTTCCAACCCGGTGGCAAAATAGTTTTTTTTGCGGGTTTCAGCGTCATTGAAGCTATTTATAATACTCGCGTATTTTTTATTTTTTACATAGGGTAAATCAACATATTCCGACTTTACTTCGCCATTACTGTCGAACAGATTATCAGGGTATTCTTCTGTCCCTACCATTTGGCTTTTGAGCTTGCCACCACTTTTGGTTCGAAGCAGGTTCGCTGTCTCTTCGGTTAAGCCATAGATCTGACAGAGATCAATCTCATGATTTGAGGTGTTTTTCCGTCTATCTGCAGAATCAGCGCGAAGGAAACTATCGGTAAACCACTGAGCGAAAGTCGGAAACAAGAGGCTTGATCGCGGACAAGTTACGGTTTCAGTCCGTTTAAAAAGACCAGTAATAACACCATGTTCACCTGGCCCCGTACCATCATAGGGTGCATCTTCGGGTAATCCGGCCGTGTAACTTTCTTCTGCAGCCCTGAGATGACGACCGGAAAACGTGCGATCTGTCAGGGAGGGCCAAGAAGTATAATCGCATATTTTTCCCTTTTGATCAGACCACAGGCTATAGGGTCTCGGCCGAGGGGTGGTCGCCTTGGCAAAAGTATTAATTGCAAACTTGCTCGCGAGATCAGGCACAAGTTCATGCCCAATTTTTGCGAGTAAATCCTTTATGGATACAGACATTACGGCTCTCCTTCGTATCAGTGATTGCAGGGTTCTTTCACAAAATTTATTTCACGGTTATTTGCCCTGATTATGGATGCAATTTTCTGCCAGCATCATGAATTCCTTTTAAAAGAGAAACCTTCTAAACCCTGTAAAGTAACCACCTTTAAAACCTGAAGATCAGGATAACGTGGGTTTTCAAACTGAGAGATTGCTAATGTAAATTGGCCCGCTTAAAGCAAGGCTTCTTCTTACCCGATCATTGAACCATATGCGCTGTACAAAGCAGAAGTGAATAGAGCGTGAAAAATCATCCCCGCTCTATTCAAGATTTCTGTATAGAACTAAAAGGCCGTCCTCTGCCCCCTACTCAAACAAATCCCAATAAGGACGACCACCAAAGCGGTCATAGAGGAAATCAATCAAGCGTTTGATCTTTGGGGCGAGATGACGGTTGGGGGGGTAGAGCATCATCAGATGAATTTCGGGGGAGGTATAATCCGTAAGCACGCGGACTAACGCCCCACTTTGCAAGGCTGGCCCTGCGATGAAGGTCGGCAAGAAGGTAACACCCAACCCTTTCTTAGCAGCCTCGCACAACACTTCACCATTGTTGGCACACATCACCCCGTTGACCTGAATGGTATGGGTTTTATCATTGCCAATGACCCGCCAGCTATGCCCCTTACCAAGGGTTCCATAGTGCAGACAGGGGATGGATTTCAATTGCTCGGGGTCCTCGATGGGGCCGTGTTTTTTCAAAAAATCAGGAGAAGCGAGGAAGTACCGACGCGCCTTGACAATCGGATGGTCGATCAGGGAAGGATTTTCATTTAATTCGGCAATCCTGATCGTGGCGTCATAGCCCTCACTCACGGGATCGACGATGCGATCGTTCAGGCTTAATTCCACGCTTAGATTAGGATAGAGACAGAGAAAATCGGTCAGAGCAGTGCCAAGATGTAACGAGCCAAATGACATCGGAGCATTGAGTCTGAGTGTACCGCGGGGCTCTTCATCATCTTCAGAAATTGCCCGTTCAGCATCTTCCAGATCAGAAATAACCCGCCGTATTTTTTCATAATAAGCTTCTCCGCTGGGCGTCGGGCTGACTGTTCGGGTTGTACGCACCAAAAGCTGAACACCAAGACTGTCTTCGAGGGCAATAACGGACTTGTTTACCTGAGAACGAGACAATCCCATATGGCGAGCGGCTTCGGCAAAACTGCCGTGTTCCACCACACCAATGAAGGCGTAGTTGTGACTAAATTTTCCCATAACCCACCTCTTAAGCTTACTTCTATTGTATCTATTTGCGAGACAATGTGTCATAAATATTGCGGATTGTCAACTGTTTATCAAGTGATTACCTTGTTCTCCAAGACAACAACATGCCTGGAGTGCTGTAATGATTAAAATTAGAAGAAGCGAAGAACGTGGTGTTGCCAGTCATGGCTGGCTTAACAGCCATCATACTTTCTCCTTTGCCAACTATTACGATCCCAACCATATGGGGTTTGGTCCCTTGCGCGTCATCAATGAAGACCGCGTACAACCTGGGCGAGGATTTCCCTCACACGGACACAGGGACATGGAGATTATCTCTTACGTTATCGATGGTGGGCTGGAACATAACGATACCCTTGATAACGGATCGGTAATTCGCCCTGGCGACGTGCAACGTATTAGTGCTGGGACCGGAATTAGGCACAGTGAATACAATCATTCCCAATCGGATCGCGTTCATTTTTTGCAAATCTGGATTGAACCCAAAAAGCAGGGCCTGCATCCGTCTTACGACCAAAAAAGCTTCACCGATGAAGAAAAAACCGGGCAACTCCGCCTTGTCGGCAGTCCGGATGGTCGAGATGGATCCGTTTTAATTTCTCAGGATGTCGAGCTGTATACCTCGATTGTCCCGGAGGGAGAGACAGTCCGCCATCAACCCAAGTCAAACCGTCTTATCTGGGTCCAAGCCGTAAAAGGAGACTTTACCCTCAATGGTACAGAAATGAGCAGCGGTGACGGTGCTGCCATCGAAGGTGAAGATATTATTGAATTGAAAGCAACTGCCAAAAGTGAAGTGCTGTTGTTCGACATGACCTCAACTTTCTAACTCCTTTCGTCAAAAGCCTTAACCCAGAAAAGAACCTGCGTCGAAGATCTGGGGATATTTCTCTTCACGCCTCGATTTTGAACTTTCAATTTACAGGAATTTAAAATGACTGCCAGTACCGAAAAAATGTTAACCCCACACAATTGTGTTGTTGCCTTTATTGATCATCAACCGCAGATGGGATTTGGCGTAAACAGCCACGATATCCAGACCGTTAAGAACAACACTGTCGGTCTTGCAAAAGCTTGTAAACTCTTCAACGTACCAACGGTTCTTTCTACTGTCGAAACCCAGAGTTTTAGCGGCCCGACCTGGCCAGAACTTGTCGACGCCCTTGAGGGACAAGAAGCGGTTGAGCGTTCCAGCATGAATTCATGGGAAGATCAGGGATTTGTTGACGCCGTAAAAGCGACCGATCGTAAAAAATTGGTCCTTACCGGCCTGTGGACCGAAGTTTGTGTTACCTTCCCGGCGATCTGTGCCCTCGATGAAGGCTACGAGGTATATTTTGTCACCGATTGTTGTGGCGGTACCACCAAAGAAGTTCACGACATGGCCGTTCAGCGCATGATCCAAGCCGGTGCCATCCCGATGACATGGCAGCAAACCATCCTTGAGTTCCAAAGAGACTGGGCCCGTAAGGAAACCTACAACGATATTCTCGGTATCGTTATGGAACACAGCGGCGGGTACGGCATGGGCGTTGATTATGCTTTCACAATGTTGCACGGCGCACCGGAACGGGCAAAGACACGTTCATAATCCTTAAGCATTTCGGAACCTGCATCTGAAGAATTGGGGCACAGGATTGTGTCCCAGTTCTTCAAGTTCCCCAACACACAAGTTCCAGTATCGATTAAAAATTCAGGAAAGATCAGGCCATGTTCGCCAAATTCTTCATTCCGCCAAGATTACGTATTCATAATGAAGACCGTCATGCCACCTGGCTTGAGCTGTTTTTTGATCTTGTTCTGGTCGCGGCCATTGCACAAGTCGGGCACCTTCTGGTCGTTGCACAAAGCATCCATGATGGACTGGTATATGCGGGATTATTTGTTCTCGTATTTTGGGTTTGGTGCGGCCATACAATCTATTCGACCCGCTTTGATAGCGACGATCCGGTTTTTCGAACTTTCACCTTTTTCAATATGTTCGCCCTCATTGCCATGGCCGTTGAGGTCCATAATGTGGCACATGGGCACGGGTTTGCCTTTGGCCTTGCCTATCTCAGTTCAAGATTAGTTCTCCTCGGACTTCTTGGTCGGGCTTTTATCCATGTCCCTCAAGCCAGGGGATTCTTAAAAATATACCTTGTCGGTTTTGGTCTCGGGGCTCTGGCTTGGGGTGGGTCACTTTTATTGGGCGGCGTTGAAAGATATTGGATTTGGCTTGGGATATTAAGTATTGAGCTCGCCGTACCCTGGTACATATGGAAAACCCAGCACACGGGAACGCAAATCAACGTAGAACATATCCCCGAACGCTTTGGACTGTTCACGATTATCGTGCTAGGGGAAAACATATTTGCCGTTGTAAACGGGCTTGAAAATCTAACCTGGAACGGACACAGCATCGCTGTAGCCGTCCTCTCCTTTGTATTGGCAGTTACTCTCTGGTGGCGTTACTTCAGACTGTTAGATGGCCACGTAATCGTTAATAGCGCGGAACAAAAGCAAAATTTACGATCAGGACAACCCTATATTTATAGCCACCTCCCCCTTTTACTTGGTGTTGTTGCTATCGGCATTGGGATCATGCGGCTTATATCAGAAATTGAGACCTTCCCTATAACAGAAGCAACCTTGACCATTCTTCTGGCTGGCTACGGATTATTTGAAATAGGGATCGCGTTACTCCAAGTAATCAACTCACCTCGATACCGGTCATCACGATTATTCCTGATACAGAAAATCATGGGCACCATGTTGATTATACTTTTTGCATGTTTTGGCAAAAATTTGGAGGCCGTCGTAATTATTACGGTGTTGTGTTCCCTACCCTTACTTTTACTTCTCTACGACGTCCTTCTATTACCCAATAAAGACCAGGATTCCCTGTGAAAAAAAGTAAACAACATCATCTCCATCGGCGGCTATAAAGCATTACTAAACCATATTTTGTGCCCTATTTTACGTTGATCTGTTAAAGTGCATTCTGACGTTAGCAGTATGATTGCACCAGATATGGTCGAAGAAGACAAGATCATCACAGTGGAAGACAAGCCGTTAGAGGCTCTTCAATCCGAGATTTTGACCCGAGTGCGCGATTGCGCCTTTGCTTCGGCAAAGGGGACCGGGCCCTTTAAAAAAAATAAAATCTGCCCCACTGACATGCCCGAATGTTTACCCCATATCTGTTTGGTAGAACGCCTGAGCAGCGGCTCCAAGGTTTTCAAAATCCGATTGACTGGTGAAGAAGTTATCAACCGCACCCTGGGTTATGTCGCGGATCATTTCATTGAAGACCTCACCCCAGATTATTATAGTCAGGCGTTGGTAAAATACTATGTACAAGCCTTAGATCAAGGCCACCAAGTTGCTCAAGATATTACTTGGGATTACGACCACCGCCTGCTCCGAATTGAGCGTTTCATGGCTCCCTTATACATAAGAGAAGAAGATGACAGTCCTAATGGGCTTTTGATTGCCACGAGACGCGGAAACGAAGCCCGTGACTATATGAAATCAGAACGACATTTCAAACCAGAAAATGCCCGATAAAGTCAAATTTCAAAGGGTAGATCGCAGGTGAAATCATTTATAATAATATTATGGATTGCCTTGCTATCTCTAACTCTATCCTCGGCTGACCAAGCACAGTGCACTCTGATAATAATCTTACCCTAGTTCACTTCAAAGTGCTCTCTCACCTGATGTAAATTGTCCATTACCGCGATACAGAGGCACGAAATTTCTTCGGTTGCGGGGAGCATATCCGGCACCATGATGGTTTGCATTCCCGCACCATGAGCAGACCTTACGCCATTGTGGGAATCTTCCAGCGCTAGGCAATATTTAGGATCAACGTTTAACGTCTTCGCCGCCAACAAATAGGGCTCTGGGTCAGGCTTACCCCTACTCACATCATCACGCGTTACAATCGCGCTAAAGTAAGGACTCAATTCTGCCCGCGACAAATGATCATTGGCGAGATCCCGGCATGTCGAGGTCGCTACAGCTGTGGGAATGTCAAGTGTAATCAACAAGGCAAGTAGCTCTAGCACACCCGACTTTACCGGTATATCGCGCTGAAATTCTGCGGCCAAAATCTGGCTATAGCGATGATTATATTTCTCAAACGGGAATTCAGGTCCCATAGCTTCTCGAATTTTACTGTCACCGATTTCTTGAGGCAAACCAATTATGGACCGATGTAGCTGTTCACTGAATAAAAAACCAAATTCTTTCGCCGCTGCAATGGCCGATTTTTGATAGAGGGCTTCTGAATCAATCAACACCCCATCCATATCAAAGACAACGGCGTGCAATCGGTCAGGTAGAAACGGCATTTGCAAAAAGGCTCCTGGTTTGAGAATTTATTAGTGGGAAAGATTACTCGGCAGGACATTGGAATACGGGTTAAACCTTCCCTCAAAACTCCACATGTTACAACCAGTAGATGCGAGTCTCTGAGTTCAAAAACGCCTCTTTTTCTTTTCGTTCAATAAATTATCCTTAAAAGAAAAATACAATTAAAAAACAAAACACTACGCCAACTTCCGTTTGGCAATATTGAAAACTACCCAACTGAAGCCCCTCCAAATACTGCCTGTTAACACTCAATTGGCTCTTGTGTGGTAACATGGCCTGTTGTCATATAGTAGGAGTTGTCGTGTGGTTTCCCCCTTGCCATCGTTACAACGTTTTGCTTCCTTGGACAGCCAATCGGCCTCCAGCGACGTTAAAGCTGCTGTGGTCGCGGTCATTAGCGATCTACGCGCTACAGTAGAGAAAACTCACGATACCGCTAAATCCCGTAAAGCTATTGCCGACCTTCTCGATTTTCTTAATAGCCTGCAGGTCGGATCCCACCCCGGTCGGAGTGAACTGGCGCAATTAATTTCGCAAAAAATATTGCCCTTGCTCTATAACAAAAAACCCGCGAAACCAATTGTAGTCGATGATTATCAGCATCTACAGGCTGAAAACATGCTAGTTGGATTTATCGGTAATCAGTTGGCAGAAACACTTTCCTTTATCCAGGGCCAACACCCATCCCATCCCGGTCATGGTAAAGGGCGTCGAAAAGAGACCGTGCCTTCGCTTTGTCTTTTTGCTCCCTCCTACGCCTCGGGCTTGAGAGAGCTCGTAAGTCACTTGCTTATGGCCCGGCTTCGCACCAAACAAATCGAAAAAAATATTTATGAACCGATGAAGCGAGACTATCTCGACAAAGGGCGCAACCCGGAAATCCTGTTTGATGATAAACATGTCTATCTCGACAAAACCGTGTGTGAGCTTTTTGCCTGGGCCACTGAAATCGAAGAGACACTGAATTACCGCAAGACTCAAAATAAAGAGTCTTCCCCAGGTAATGCCCAAGACAATTCACCAAATTATTCCAAAGAAGAAAGTCTTATCCTTGAGTTGCTCGACAAACTAAAGCTTCACTCAGAAAACATCGATTATTTCCTGTCGAGATCTGCGGGATTCAGGCTCATTGACAGCCTGTACAGGCTCGACAAAAGACGATTTATCAAAGTGTTTAAAGAGCTCCAAAATGCTGTCACTCACGGTGAAGATCATAATTATATTGTCCGACAGGTTGATAGTCTGGCCAATGATATGGAGCCCATCGACTTTGATATCATTGCCCTCTCCACCTATATGATCGGCGAAAAAGAACGCTGTGTTAGCTATGGCGTCCTTCAGGATACCTGCATTGGGTCGGCACGCTCCAGAGAGGGCATGCTTGAGGCGCGCCCTTTGATATCAGCAGAGCTTGGCCGACAACCTATTCACCTGGCAAAAAACGTCTTAAACGCAGCCGAAAATGTTCAGGGAGATTTAAAAGAGTTCGAGGACCTACTAGAGCTTTTTCATACCAACATCAAAGACATCAGCAAGGTGCGCTTTGATCAGGAAATCAAATCCTGTGCAGGTATTTTCCGCTGTTCTAACGTTACCCAACCGCTTGCAGCCTGGTTGGGTGATGACGGTGGCAAAGAGGATGAGGCCTTCTTTCGCAAACAACAGGTCATGAGTGCTGCACAAAAACTATGGGCCACAGCATGACGAAGTTAAAATCCGACTAATTGAGCATGATAATTGTACACGACGATTTACATCAACTCTCACGAAACTCTGTTGTGGAACTGATGATCCACTGACGAAAGGCTGCAACATGCTTTTTTCGAACAATTTCGCTTAGAAAGACAAGATAATATCTTCCATAATCGAGACTGACATTAGACAAGCGTTTTAAACGCCCATTTTCGACATCTTTCGCCACAAGTTCTGCAGATGCAAGCACGACCCCCTGCCCTGCCAGCGCCCCCTCTATTGCGAGCAAAGATGAAAGGGGGTTGGGTTTTTGAGGTGTTTGGAAATTTGCGTGTCCAGCTTTGGTAAACCAACTGGTCCAAGACTGACCTTTATCTTCATGCAACAACTTGTATTGCAAAAGATCCCCAGGCAATTCGGCCTCCGAAAAGGCTGGAACACCATAAGGAAACACAGGGGAAGTTGATATTAAATCACAGTTTATTCCGACAGGAACCTGATTATAATATCGTATCGCAAGATCACACTCATGGTTTTTGAGGTCTGCAAGCTCTGACGAAGCAACCAGCGACACATCAACCTCTGGGAATTTTTCTTGAAACTCTCCAAGTCGTGGCATGAGCCATTTCATCGCAAAGGTTGGCTCACAACTTATCAATAAAGTTCCGGTTTGTTGGCATCGAAGAGCTTCTGAAGCTTCAGAGACCAGATCAATTGCAGGCGTTATCTTTGCAAGATAAATTTTACCGTTCTCAGTTAACTCAACTCCGCGAGCAACCTTTTTGAAAAGTTGCGCCCCCAGCTGTTTCTCGAGCCCGCGCACATGCCGACTAATTGCGGCATGGGTCACATTCAATTCTTTTGCGGCACCACTAAAGCTTTCATGGCGACCTGCAGCTTCAAAAGCACGAACTGCATTTAAGGGAGGTAAATAACGCGGCATGGTTATATGTGACTTTTTCTAACACTACATGTCAAGCAAAGGCGTTTGTACATTTTAATAAAGTTCTAAATATTAGAGGTAAGCAAGATATACAACTTATTATAGAGCCAGAAATAGAAAGAGAGGATCTCATGGTCGCATCCTGCAAACCACATCAAATATTATATGAGACCAAGTATAATATATCCGGGTGTAATCTTTCCGCTCCCCAAACGAATAGAGCTCTACGCCTTTTATCTCATTCATTTCATAGATTATGGGCGCGTTATAAAAATCACAGGGCTCAAGTTGAACTGACATATCTGAACGATCATTTGTTAAAGGATATCAATCAGCCCAGAGGAAAAATTGACCCCTTAGTTAAACACCGCGCTTGGAATGATCCTCTGTATTTTGAACTTAGGCGTCGGTGGTAACTTTAAGGGAAACATTGCATCTCTCAAGCAAGGACAGTTGTCAAAATCAGGCTGCTGTCCTTTGCGCCAATTGAATGAAATCTGAACCGACAAAAAGAGGCAATACACCAATTTTCAATAAATATTCACTTCTAGTCTGCAGTATGAAATCTCTGATAATTACAGGCACTTTCATACGGGTAATACAATGCCATATGTCATCAATTTTCAAGAAACTGGTGTCATTGTCTTGCTTTACGATGTTGTAACTCGGGACGATTTCTTAGCAGCTGGACATGAGATGTGGGGCCAGCAAAATTGGGATAAGTCTGAATATGAAATTGTCGATTTAAGCCAGGCCACCTCCGTAGATATTAGTGAAGGTTTTGCTATGGAAATGGCACATATGGATAACGCCGCATCGATAAGCTCAAGACGCCGAAAGGTTGCAATTATTACCACAAATCAAGAGATTATCCATCTGGCGAAAATTTATGCAAAATTTGTAAAAAAATGGAAATGGGAAACCGAGATATTTAAAGATATGGATACAGCGTTACAGTGGGCTACTTTATAATTACGTGTTCAAGATAGCATCAGAGTAACAGTAAAGTTGGCAATCAAAACGCGACTGCCATATCGTAAGAGAAAAAGGAAAGGAAGCCCAAGCTTATAAGCCAGAACTTCCTTATTTGTTCGATAATAAATTATAGCCGTTTCAGCTATAATTACTCCCTTATTCAGTCGTACTGGTCTCCTCGCCTTCACAGCAATCGCCAAAGACCTTTTTATAGAGCGCAGCTTTGACTTCTGGATCGGTTATGGCATCAATTATCGCCATGGCTTGTTCAGTGAGATCATTTTCAAGATGGGCTTCCTTGCTGGCGGCTTCTTGCAGCTGGATATTATAGCAATCCAACGCCTCACCTTGCCCCAATAGCGCATCTACAATGACCGAGGGAGTGCGCAAAATGCGATCTTTCACACTCAGGATAATACCATTTACGGACTTCCCTCTATATTCCTGTTTCAGATCTCCGCGTTTTTTGACGTATTCATATTTGGTAGAAGATGCGCTTGGATTGATGCAGTTTTTATTCGTACCCTTTATCAATTCGATGAAACTCACTCGAGTACCAGTGTGATCAGGAATATTGCACAGGTGTTCGTAAATTCTGTTCTCTTCCTTTTTGGCCTCTGCTGGATCGCTTAAAACTTCTTTGAGCAAATTGCCAATAGACGATAAGTTGGCAGTTTTTCGGCCTCCAGGTACCCCGTTATCATAAACAAAGGTCACCTCGTTTAAATAAGTAATGGTAAAATATTCCTGCAACAACTGGCGAAAGACAAAATTCAAAACCCTGCTGCGATTGATGTTCTCCAGCGTACGGGTAATGGTCTCTTCTCCACCACTGCTACTAGTGCTGCTGGTTTCAGTATTGACCTCGACCTGACGGTTGGTGTCGGCTGTTTGAACGTGGTGGTCGACCGCACTTTCCAAACTATTCACTTGGCTTTCAACAGCTTCAGTTGTGGTGTTAACCGATGAAGCTCCGCCCTCTGCACTGCCACCAAAACTGACAATTCCCAAATTAACACCGCCACTCGTGCCAGCCTCCACAGACATAGTATCCGTATCTGTTTCGGAGGCACTCTCGGTTTGCTGGGTCGAATTTTCCACAGTTGTTTGTAGCTCATCGGTACAAGACTCACTATAACTGTCCAGCACACTTTCAGAGGCACTGCTGGTCTCTTCATTTTGATGATAGCTTTTGACAGAAATGGTTGTTGTCTCACCCGGCAGCAGACTAAAGGTCTTCAAGGTTTGGCCCGCACCATAATCACCGAGGTATGACGCCATTTTCATCTTCATAACCATGTAAATTGCAGGCTTCGCGCGTGTCGGGCGCTTGATGAAATTCAAGCCTTGCCGACCACTCAGGCGGGTATAGAGACTTGGCATGTAACCATCGTAAATTCGACTGGCGATGTGACTGGTGGAAAATTCCAAAGATGACGTGGATACTGGTATATTAGCCGATTTCATGACCAGACCTGTCGCCGCTATCGGTGCGGCAAGAGAGTTCACACCCGGGACGGCTTTCCTAAACGTCCGTGGTTTTGTCGCATTGAGATTGATGCTGAGGTTTTGTAGCTCTGGAATGGCAGAATACTGCTTTCCTGTAATAATGCTTTCAATGCTTTTAACCGTAAAATTATCGTCTTTTTTAAGCAAATCCAGTTGTCCCCAAAAGTGTTTTTTGGGCAGCACTCTGAATCTGGCTTTGAACTTTTTGGGATTGATATCCAGCTTGATAAAACTGACCACATCGTAAGTTGTCGACTGCGGTAAATTGTAATTAAGGATAGAAGCAGAACCAGCTTCGTCGAGTTTAATCAGTGGCTCTTTTGGGGTACACGATGTGCTGTCACTCATGGGAACTGCTCTCCTGTTTTGATATAATCTTGGTTTATTGAATTCTCTTCCTAGGTTGATTTCTTGAATTCAGATTTCACGCGGCAACTTCCTGAATTCGGATCCAGGCTCCAGGATTCTATATAAATCTCATAAGTCTTAGGGTGGAATTTGGAGCCATCAGGCAGGTTAATTATTTTGTTTTCAATTTGATGCATGTATTTGTCTTTGACCTGAAAACCATCCAATAAACCTTTTAGATCAGGGAATACTTTGTTTACTTCAGCTAATAACTTTTTCTTACCTGGTAACCAACTAGGCAACAGATCTTCAATTGATATTCCAACGGGTTGCGTCTTTTTATCATCTTGATCTGTCGATAAAACATTCCACTCAAAATCACCCTCGTCGTAGCCCCAGTGTTCCCAACTATCGATGGAGATTTGCCAGCTATTATTTGGATCTTGCGGTGAATTTGTGGCTGCAGGGGTACTGGTTACGCTTACTTTTGCAACAACAGTAATAGTTCCTAGCGCCTGTTTAATTGGGAATTTTTCATTCGCTGGCAACAGAATATTAAAATCAAAATAGATAGTTTCAGTCCCCCCTGCCTCCATGGGACTGATCGCGGGTGTTATGTTTTCGACACTGCCATCAGGCTTATTAAAGCTTGCTGCCGAACCTGGGTGGAGATCTGTGGGATTATCCAACCGCTTTTGAATGGCCCGTTCCAGAATAACCGTGGCATTCGCGCACACCAAACTATCAAAACTAGGAAGTGATCGCACCGTTGATTGGGGAATAACCGCCCGGCGGGTACCTGAATCAAATTGAAAGCTTGTCGGTGTAAAGGCAACGGGGTCAGTTTGGTTGAGGTACAACAACAACAGTTCGGCGGCCATCAGGCTTTTCTGATGATGTTGGAGGTAATAGGCATACATCACCCCTATCTCAACAACATCTTCATCGGATACCTCTGATAAAGTGCTAATCGCTGTTAGTAATTCTATAGCTTTATCAATAGAATAAGGGCGACCAAACAGTTTTTTGAACTGGCCATCGATCATCGACCGTGCCCAATTGGGAAGCTGACTGCTTGTTGATGAAGCCGAAGTTGTTACCGCAGACGCATTCAAAGCATCCGTTTCCAGTACGGGTGTATCGGTCGGATCAGCCATAAACGTCTCCCCTCTATACTAAACAGGTCTTATTTTGGCTCTTCAAAGTTGATTTTGAATAAAACAAACTCGGCGCTAGAACCAAACTTGGTCCCGCTGTTATCCATTATTTTTTTATTATTAAGCCACATTTATCGGCATTCAATAAGTGAAAAGCCTGTGAAAAATTTATTCACGCCACCAATTTCATGGGCGGTTATTCCTAAACCAGTAGAGTATTTTCAAAGATAGCTTTATTTAACTTAGAACCCCATCAAAGTTGATTTACTCCCAACAAAATAAGACAAACCCAAGTAAAGGTGACAATTTTATCAATTCCGAGTAGAATAGTCTGAAATAAGCGGATAGCGGTCCCTTGTCGGGGGTTCATTTAGCCGCCTTTTGAACAGCATCTTTACGGGTGTTGCACTCTGGGTTAACAGGTCGCCCCTGACACTTCTTATTATGTGGTCCACCAAAGTGCCGTTTTCGCTTGAGCCCCCTAATTCAGGGACAACAGGTTCAGGAGAGATGAATATGCCTAAAACAGCCGCGCACGGGAGCCACAAAGCAGCCGTCGATCGCCCCGTCGTTCACTCTATTCCAGATGTTCACAAAATTAGCGTAAGCGACCTCAAGGACGTTTTGGCCAAGGGCCTTAGCGACTTCAAAGAAAAACCCAGCCACATCCTACTTCTTGTTGTCATTTATCCCATCGTCGGATTGCTCGCAGCCCGAATGGCCGCAGGTTATGATATTTTACCTTTGGTTTTCCCTCTTGTTACAGGCTTTGCCCTAATCGGTCCGCTTGCTGCTATCGGCCTGTACGAGCTCAGCCGCCGCCGCGAAAAAGGGCTCGAAGTCGCATGGAAAAATGCCTTTGATGTTTGCCATTCACCTGCGATCGGCTCTATCAGCGCACTTGGCATCTTATTGATGGTCATCTTCCTGATCTGGTTGGTGACGGCGCTCAGCATATATCAAATGACCTTTGGTGCAGTTGAGCCCACCTCTATTAGCGCTTTCGTCACTGAGATCATGACAACATCTGCAGGATGGTCATTGATCGTTATCGGTTGTGGTGCTGGTTTCTTGTTTGCAGTAGTCGTACTTGCCATCAGTGTGGTGTCTTTTCCCATGCTCCTCGATAAGGATGTGAGTGCGGCACTGGCGGTTCAGACCTCGGTAAAGGTTGTCACCACGAACCCCATCCCCATGGCAGCCTGGGGAATTATCGTCGCGGGATCCCTGCTTATCGGCTCTATCCCATTTTTTGTCGGCCTCTGCGTGGTCATGCCCGTGCTCGGTCATTCGACCTGGCATCTCTATCGTAAGGTTGTTCCTGAGAAATAGGCGAAAAATAGGCTTTTATAGCGAACAGGCCAGCTTGGGGTTTAATCCTGGGCTGGCCTATTTTTCTGTATAGTTCAGCTTTGAGCTCTAAAGCGCCATAGCCTTGTCGTAACTTAAAACCACCGAAATCTAAGATTACTCTGTTTCGTTCACACCCAAAGCAGGCACACCCAAAGCAAGACGGATCGCCTTAGCCAGCCCAACTGGATTTTCCAACCCCATGGAATGACCGGCATTCTCAACGGTCCTCGTAGAAATACCCTTACCAGCAAGGATGTCAAAATCTGGATCGGGGAATGAATGTTTCCCAAATATCACGCACTTATTTGCCGAGTGCTGATAGAGCTGATCTCGCCAACAAGGTGACGATCCTTCGACAAGGGAAACAGCCCCACGATACACTGCCAGAGGCGAGCTGGTTTGCATCGTTGCCGCCCAGTCATTATTCCCAGATAAAATTGCATTTTTGATAATATCTTGATGTTGCTCAGAGACATATTGGGTCTCTGTTCCATTTGCAATATCCCGGCTAAACTGTCCACCGCCACTATCCAGATTGGGTTCAGATAATATCAGGTTTTCAACCCGATGTCCCAAGAGGATCGCAGCCTTAATGGCAACAGCGCCCCCCATGCTATGACCAAAGAGATCCACTTTTTCAAAACCTTGGCCAACAACAAACTCTTCAACAAATTGTGCAACGACCTCGGCATGATCTTCAATACGATAGCCAAAGGATACAGGTCGATCACTATAGCCTGACCCAAGCAAATCAACCAGCAACACACGGCGTCCGGCAAGGGGAGAACTGCTTACAACATGAGGGTATTCGAACGAAGACGAACACCCTAGGCCGTGCAAAAATATCAGCGGTGTGCCAACGTTACCAAATTCGAGAAAACGTAAAACGCCCTCAACTTTTGAAGGTGAATAAGATTTCAAGCGAGCCTCCCAATTATTTTTTAACTACGATAGGCACTAGCCTGTTGGGAAGCAATCTTCAATATTCACGACTTGGTTTCAGCTACTTACCGCGATGTACCTTATCTTAGGTGTTGGTTGAAAAATGGACTGGTTCGGTCGCTTCTGTTTCATGCGACGAAGATAAATTATCAGGAGACACAACCACAGGAACTGTAGGAACAGCAGGCACTTTTGGCGTCCCCAAGCGAGGATGAAGCCGTCCAGCGACGGCCCAGGCGGCAAACATCCCAACCCCTGCCGTAGCAAAGAGGGTGGAGACTGGCGCGACCAATAGGACCAGCCAGGCAACACCAGGGCTTACGATGCCGGAGACATCCCGAAAGGTAGAATATACCGCAGACATTTCTGTGCGTTCAGAGGGTCGCACCGCCATCAAGAACGGCAGACCAGCACAAATATCCAACAGGATTAAAAACAGCGTACCCAATACCAAGAAAGCCACCACGACCCACGGCCAGTCAGCGCTAAAAGTCGCTGCAATAAAGACAACTCCACCGGCAAAAAATCCAAACCGGATGGCATAACGCACCGAATAACGGTCAATCAATTTCAACATAAACGGCGTGATAAAAAGCAGAGAGTTGGAACTGTCTCTTATACACATCTCCGAGCCCACGAGACCGAGGCTGATCTCGTA
>CAJXUS010000030.1 GCA_913060675.1 uncultured Rhodospirillales bacterium | reverse complement strand
CTCTAAAGTCACCATCTCAAGTTCCGTCTGAACTGATCCCCGTTTTTTTAGCATACCACAGTGAATCACAAAGGCCTCGCAATGGCGAGACCTTTGTCAGCAGTCTGAGGCAGCCCTGGTGGCTGCCTTTTGTGTTTTAAATGATTTTTGTTGCTTATAATATTTTGGAGATTACATCAGTATGGTAAGGCTCTAACTTATCTGTAAATGCCAAGAATATTAGTAAGGATGACAAAACTGATGATTTGTAATGCGCGCAAGTTTATGGCGGTGGTTTTTGCCCTCATGCCTTTGCTTATACTTTCTCCTGTTGGTGCCCAAACAGTTCCAACAAGTAAGCAGCAGATCAATTTAAGTTTTTCACCGATTGTAAAACAGACTTCACCTGCAGTCGTAAATATCTTCACTAAAACAATTGTAAAGGAACGCGCGGTTCCTTCTTTGTTTAACGATCCATTTTTTAAGCGATTTTTTGGAAAGAATTTACAAGGTAGCGAACGTAAGCGAATGGGGAAATCGCTTGGGTCAGGCGTCATTGTCCGCGGTAATGGTTTAATCGTAACCAATCATCATGTCATAGACAAAGCGACTGAAATTCAGGTTGTTCTAGCTGATCGTCGGGAATTTTCTGCAGAGTTAATTTTAAGTGATGAGGGGACCGATCTCGCTATTCTTCAGATAGACACTGAAGGCGAAGAGCTACCGACACTTGAGTTGATGGATTCTGATACGATTGATGTCGGTGATTTGGTTCTCGCAATAGGTAATCCCTTTGGTGTTGGACAAACAGTTACCAGTGGTATCGTATCTGCATTGGCACGTACTCAAGTCGGGGTTGCTGATTTTCAATTCTTTGTTCAAACAGACGCTGCGATCAATCCTGGAAATTCTGGTGGCGCACTTGTGACTATGGATGGCAAGTTACTGGGCATAAACACGGCTATCTTTTCTTCCTCTCGTAATGGTGGCTCTGTTGGTATTGGGTTTGCTATCCCAGCGAACATGGTGCGAACTGTCATCCGTTCAGCAGAAGAGGGACACGAACTTGTCCGAGCTTGGCCTGGCATTGTAGGTCAAAATTTGAGTTCGGATCTCGCATTAGGTTTTGGCCTTAGCCGCCCTGGTGGGGTGGTAGTAAGTTCGGTCTATCCTGGAGGACCTGCGGATATTGCAGGTGTCGTTGCAGGCGATGTTATTTTATCCGTTGAGGGGAAGGAAGTTATCAATGTCGAATCTCTCCGCTTTAGGATTGCAACAATACCTATTGGTGACAAAGTTCAAATAGAGTTATGGCGGGGGCGTAAATCAAACGCCGTCATCTATACGGCGACACCTGCACCAGAAACACCTGCTCGAAACCGTAGAGAGGTTAGAGGATCCAGCCCTCTTGCAGGTTCAATCATTGCAAACCTTTCCCCTGCATTGGCCGTTGAAAAAGAACTAGGGAGCATGTGGGAAGGCGTCATCGTTACAGATGTTGTAAGACGAAGCCCTGCGCATCAAATTAGCCTACAACCAAATGATATTCTTGTTAACTTGAATGACACGCCCATTAAACTTGTCGAAGATGTCGAATTGGCTCTTGGTAAGAATACTCCTAAATGGAAAATTGTTATTCGCAGGGATGGTCGGCAGAAAACTTTAGAA
This sequence comes from uncultured Rhodospirillales bacterium, assembly GCA_913060675.1. Classification (GTDB taxonomy): domain Bacteria; phylum Pseudomonadota; class Alphaproteobacteria; order Kiloniellales; family Kiloniellaceae; genus Kiloniella. Next base: position 51,175 of record CAJXUS010000030.1, on the reverse strand, counting down.
ATAAAGCGTTAGTGTTGAATTGGAATACAATGACATATCCCAAATCATCATCAGTTAAAGGATAATAAGGTGGCTGGACTATTTGAGAATGAAGCTACGCGTCCTTTGGCTGATCGGTTGAGGCCGCAGACCTTAGATGAAGTCGTGGGGCAAGATCATCTTGTCGGTGAAAATGGTCCTATTGGGCGTATGGTACGCGCTCAAAGATTAGCTTCGATGATTTTGTGGGGAACGCCGGGCTGTGGCAAGACGACGATTGCACGGTTACTTGCTGATGTTACGGATTTACATTTTGAACCCATTTCAGCAATATTTTCTGGAGTGGCTGACCTTCGGAAGATCTTTGAGCGGGCAAGAGAACGTCGGGCGATGGGGCAGGGGACGCTTCTTTTTATCGATGAAGTCCACCGCTTTAATCGAGCTCAGCAAGATAGCTTCTTACCGCATATGGAAGACGGTACAATTGTACTTGTCGGTGCAACAACCGAAAATCCCTCTTTTGAGCTGAACCCTGCGGTGTTATCGCGTTCTCAGGTCATGGTGCTCAAACGCCTGGATGAAGAGGGTATGCTAGATTTACTTGTTCGCGCTGAACAGGAAATGGGCTTTACCCTTCCGCTGACAGAAGAAGCCCGTCAGTCCGTTATTGCGATGGCTGATGGCGACGGTAGATACTTACTGAATATGGCAGAAGAACTCTTCAATCTACCTCCTGGTGATGAGATGGATAGTAGTGAGCTTGCTGAAGCCATTCAAAAAAGAGCCCCGATCTACGACAAAGGGCAAGAAGGGCATTACAACCTTATTTCTGCACTACATAAGTCATTGCGCGGATCTGATTGTGATGCCGCTCTCTATTGGCTTGCCCGGATGTTGGCTGGAGGAGAAGATCCTAATTTTATCGCGCGTCGATTACTCCGTTTTGCTGTAGAGGATATAGGCCTCGCCGATCCCAATGCGATGTCTCAAGCTTTGCATGCGTGGCAATCTTATGAACGTTTGGGCTCTCCCGAGGGGGAACTGGCTCTTGCGCAGGCAGTTATTTATCTGGGGACAGCTCCAAAATCTAATGCAGCATATAAAGCGTATAAAACCAGTGTCCAAACGGCTAAAGAAACAGGATCATTGTCTCCTCCTAAGCATATTCTTAATGCCCCAACCAAGATGATGAAAGATCTTGGTTATGGGAAAAATTATGCTTATGACCACAATACAAAAGATGGATTTTCAGGGCAAAACTACTTTCCGGATAATATGCCCCGACACAATTTCTACCAACCGGTGGAACGGGGCTTTGAGCGCGAAGTAAAAAAACGCCTTCATTATTGGGATAAGCTTCGCCAAGAGCGGCAGGAAACCTAGCAATTTACTAAGGAATGCAAAATCTGCGTGGCTGCCATGAACATCTGGCGATTGCGGAAAAGTGGCATTTGGGTGTTACTAGTGTGAATAAATCCTATAACCAATCGCTGTGCCTAGCACGAATAAGCGACGTCCTAGAGGGTAAGTCACGTATGCCAGAGTATATTCGTCCGCAAAAAGATCATGTGGCACTCATTACCTTATCTGCGCAAAGAGACTATATTCTCCCTAGTTCTCCAATAAGAGCATCCGGGCTATCTCGCGCTATTCCAGCTATGAGTAAATTGGTTCAGGGTTTTCGTGATCGACTGGCACCCGTTTATCATTCAATTCGTTTGTACAAAACCGATGGCTCAAATGTTGATCTGTGTCGACGTACAGCAGTTGAAGAAGGCTTGAGAATTTTTATGCCCGGTAGCCTTGGTGCCGAACTGGTTGATGAGATCCAGCCCGAAGGCGCAGAAGTTAGAATTAACCCTGATATTCTGTTCGAAGGTAAATTACAGCAAATCGGCGATAATGAATCTATTTTTTATCGTCCTCGCTGGGGTGCCTTTCATGATACACCTTTGGAAGAAGAGCTCCGCGGTCGCGGTGTAAATACTCTTGTTCTTTGTGGCTTCTCGTTCACGACTGCTACGCGTGCGACGATATATGAAGCCAGTGCTCGTGATTTCCGTGTTATTGTTGTTCCAGATGCCCTTTGCAATGCAACAGAACAAGGTCTTCGTGAGCTTGGCCGTATGGGCGTATATCTTATGGATACGGATGAGTTGCTGTCATGGCTCAATGATCCGCGCGAAGACAGCGAAAAAGATAAAGCGGCTTAAGCTCTTTATATAAAATTAAATTCAATACAGAGATTTTTGCAATAGGCCAGATTCTTTGATACCTATTTCATAACTTATTGTTATACCATCGGCCCTTAATAATGCCCCTTTGGATCTCGTCCACTTACCCCCGAGTAGGAAGAAAGCTGCAGGCGATATGGTGTATCGTCAAGGCTTTTTGACGCGCGTCGGGGGGACGTGGATGTGATCGAAACGGCATATTTTCAAGACTTTCGGACCGCGTCGCACAAACTTTGCGATACACCGCATCGCGGAAGTCCGTGCTCCTCGCCGAAAATCTTGAAAATGTGTCCAGATGGGGCATTATTAGGGGGCGGTGGTATTAGGTGTAGGATTTGTTCCTTTACGGGAACAAGCAAGGCAGGTCTTGGATGAAAATGTTAGCGGCGGTTGCTATGGGTGGCGCCCTTGGTGCAATGGGGCGATACCTGGTCTTTATCATGATGGGCTCACTCGTTGGTACCATGATTCCAACGGGTACTCTGGCCGTGAATATCGTAGGCTCATTTGTCATGGGCCTTCTCGTACCCTGGATTGGCTCAGGGGGTATAGCTTCACTTGAAATAAGAGCATTTCTCACTGTCGGCCTACTCGGTGCATTCACGACCTTCTCCACATTTTCTATGGATGTGGTCGTGCTAATCCAACGCGATGCAATGGGACTTGCAGTCCTCTACTTGTGTTTGTCTGTGTTTCTCTCTATAGCAGCCTTTATTGCTGGTTATTATCTAATGAGGTCTTTTGTCGTATGAGCGCTGTAACCATGGTTAAAGTTGGACCACACGATGGTGGAGTACGCCTGGATCGCTGGTTTAAGAAACATTATCCTGCTTTTAGCTATATCCAGGTCGAAAAAATGCTCCGTAAAGGGCAAGTTCGTATTGATGGCAAAAGAGCGAAAGCTTCAACGCGATTAGAGCCTGGCCAAGAAATACGCGTACCCCCGATTCCTGATAAGGCTGCCGATGATCGTCCAAGAAGATCTTCTTCGGAGGCCGTTATGAGCCGTGAAGAGATGCAGGCCGTTCGGGATATGGTGATCTATAAAGATGACTGGGTGCTCGCCATTAACAAGCCCGCTGGGCTAGCTGTACAAGGCGGTACAGGACAGAGTAAGCACCTAGATGGTATGTTGGATGCTTTGCGCTATGAGAAGCAAGAGAAGCCAAGGCTTGTGCATCGTCTTGATAAAGATACCAGCGGCGTTTTACTTCTGGCTCGTAATGCACCTGCTGCTCGGATCTTAACCCAGTCCTTTAAGGGGAAAACGGCTAAAAAAGTTTATTGGGCTCTTGTCGGCGCTGTTCCTCCTCAAAAAAAGGGTTGGATATACCTTCCCCTTGAAAAGCAACCGGGTGCCCAAGGCGAGAAAATGGTTGTCGACTATGGTAACGGCAAAGAAGCTCTGACCCTTTATAACAGAATAGCTAAGGCCGGGCGTAAAGCAGCGTGGGTCGCCCTTATGCCCCTCACTGGTCGTACCCATCAGTTACGTGCTCATTGTGGCGCACTTGAAGCGCCAATCCTTGGCGACGGTAAGTACGGCGGTAAAAATGCTTATCCTCTCGGTGATAAAATACCGAAAGATATGATGTTACATGCACGTGAAATTGCCATTCCACATCCTGAAGATGGAACGACTTTACGGATTAAGGCAGAATTGTCACCTCATATGGTTCAAGCTTGGGAAAGCCTAGGGTTTAATCCAAATCATGGTGAAAATTCAATCGAACTGCTCGAGGGCTATGCTGGCGACCTTGCTCATTGCCCGCCACAAGATCTCCGTGATTTTTTCACTACTAAAGAAGATAGATTAAACGATTAATCGTTAATTTGATTATTTTGATCCCGAGGTGGTTTCGTCTCAGGGTTAATTTGTACTGAAGGTTTCATACTTAAAGAATGGGATGCAAGTGTTACAACATCGTTTCAAGCTCGTAATTTTTGACTTCGACGGAACCTTGGTTGATAGCCAGTACAATATTCATCGGAATATGGTTTTGGCCTTTCTTGAAAATGGACTTAAAGCACCCACTCTGGATGATGTCCGGCGTATTGTTGGCTTAAAGTTAGAATACGCAGTGGCAGAGATGTTACCCGAAGGCTCGCCATGGGAATTGGCGTGTTCGGTTTCTGATTCCTATCGCCAAGCTTTTATCAAGGCAAGGCAACTCCCCGATTTTGATGAACCTGTATTTCCAGGAGTCCGGGCGATGTTGGATAGCCTTAATCAACCCGATAAACTGTTGGCTATTGCTACGGGGAAAAACCTGAGAGGGTTAAAGAAAAGCCTCGAGCATCATGACCTGTCAGAGTATTTTGTTACATTGAAAACGGCTGATGACGGACCAAGTAAGCCGCATCCTGAAATTTTACATCAAGCAATGGCCGAAAATGGTGTTAGTGCCAGTGATACCGTCATGATTGGTGATACGACCTATGACATTGAAATGGCTCGCTCAGCCGGAGTTGCCGCCGTGGGAGTTTCATGGGGTTATCATACGAATGAGCAACTGATTCAAGCCGGTGCGCACACCATTGTAAATTCTTGCGAAGAATTACCCACGTCTTTCTTAGATCTGTTATAATCCCTCAACATTAATCTAGCTCCCAAGCTATTAGACAATGGATAGTTTGAACGTCATGTCCTCATCACTCGCCTTAAAACGTTTTTATAAAGAAGCCACTGCCGAAGCTCAGGAAGAAGGGTTTGTTGTGCTTTTGGATGGTCGAATTGTCAAAACACCCGAACAATTACCCTTGTTGTTTCCAACGATGGAACTGGCACAAGCCGTTGCTGATGAATGGAATGCACAGGGTAAGGAAATCGATTCTACAAAGATGCCGATGATGACCTTTACCTGTACGGCTATTGATTGGATCGGCGGAGAGCGTGATGAGGCCGTAGAGGGTATTTCGGCTTATGGCGGTCATGATTTGCTGTGTTATTGGGATGATAGCATGCAAGATCTCCAAGACCTCCAAAAAGAAATATGGCAACCACTGCTGGATTGGACTGCTTTGACCTTTGATGCGCCGCTTGCAATTACAAGTGGCCTCCTGAGCGTAGATCAAACTGAAAGTACTTTAAAAGCTTTACATAATGCTGTGTGCACAATCCCCAATATGGAATTGGCGGCATTATCAAGTATCGTTAGAATAGGGGGGTCCTTAGTCGTTGGCTTGGCTTTGTTGAAAGGGCACATAGACGTCGAAAAGGCCCATGAAGCGGTGCTTTTACATGAAATCTTTCAGCACGAACGTTGGGGTGCTGATGACGAGGCCGAAGAGCGTCATGTAAATATATTAACTGAATTTCGCACTGCAATGAAATTTTTAAGTCTGATACGTGTCGAACACGTTACAGAGCACTAGTATCCCCTAACTCTACGTGCTATCAATTACGTCCTGTTTATATCGCAGTGCAAAACTGCGCCACAAATATAACCATATAAAACAACGTGGGGGAACACGTGCAGGATATCATTCAAAAACTGGAAGCAAAGCGACAGGCTGCCAGAGCAGGCGGTGGAGAGCGTCGAGTAGAAGCTCAACACAGCAAAGGTAAATTAAGCGCCCGCGAGCGTATCGACATTCTTTTGGACGAAGGGTCCTTTGAAGAATGGGATATGTTCGTTGAGCATCGTTGCATCGACTTTGGAATGGAAAAACAAAGCGTTCCTGGTGATGGTGTTGTTACAGGTAACGGAACAATCAACGGACGCTTAGTTTTTGTATATAGCCAGGACTTTACTGTCTTTGGCGGGTCTCTTTCTGCTTCTCATGCGGAAAAAATCATCAAGATTATGGATAAAGCCTTAGAGGTCGGTGCTCCTGTCATCGGCCTTAATGATTCTGGTGGTGCCCGTATCCAAGAAGGTGTGGACTCTCTTGCTGGATATGCTGAGATTTTCCAGCGCAATGCGATGGCATCAGGTGTTGTCCCTCAAATATCTATGATTATGGGCCCTTGTGCTGGTGGTGCAGTTTATTCGCCAGCCCTTACTGACTTCATCTTTATGGTCAAAGACAGCTCTTATATGTTTGTGACCGGTCCTGATGTTGTTAAAACAGTAACCCATGAAGAAGTAACTGCGGAAGAGCTTGGTGGGGCAATTACCCATAGTAGTAAGTCGGGTGTTGCTGATCTTGCCTTTGAAAATGACGTTGAAGCCTTGCTTGAGCTTCGCCGTTTTATGAGTTTCTTACCCTCTTCTAATCGCGAAAAGGCTCCCTCTAAGCCAACGGCTGATTACGCCGATCGTGATGAGCTTTCTCTTGATACTTTAATTCCTGACAACGCCAACAAGCCTTACGACATGAACGAGCTGATTATCAAGATGGTTGATGATGGAGAGTTCTTTGAAATTCAACCCGATTATGCAGGTAACATTCTCATTGGGTTGGCTCGTATTGACGGCGAAAGCGTTGGGATTGTCGCGAACCAGCCGATGGTACTAGCTGGTTGTCTGGATATTGCGTCTTCTATTAAAGCAGCACGTTTTGTCAGGTTTTGTGATTGCTTTAATATTCCGTTGGTCACTTTGGTCGATGTACCTGGTTTCTTGCCTGGTACGTCTCAAGAGTACAACGGGATCATTAAGCATGGGGCTAAACTCCTCTATGCTTATGCTGAAGCAACGGTTCCAAAAGTCACTGTCATTACGCGTAAAGCATATGGCGGAGCTTACGATGTTATGTCCTCTAAGCATCTTCGGGGTGACGTGAATTATGCGTGGCCAACTTCTGAAATTGCCGTTATGGGTCCTAAAGGGGCTGTTGAGATTATCTTCCGTCAGGATATCGGCGATGCGGAGAAGATCGAGGAGCGTACTGAGGAATATCGCCAGAAGTTTGCAAATCCCTTTGTCGCAGCCTCTCGAGGTTTTATCGATGATGTGATTATGCCACATGGCACACGTCGCCGGGTCGCAAAGGCTTTGCGAATGCTTCAGAACAAGCAGCAGCAGAATCCTTGGAAAAAACATAGCAACATGCCGCTGTAACTTTGACTGGCTGTCCTCTAGCAGGATAGTGCTCAAGCTTATTGCGTCTAACAAATCAGGGGGCTTAATATCGTGGCCTTGTTTGAGAAGATCCTTATTGCAAACCGTGGCGAGATTGCTTGCCGCGTCATCCGTACAGCCCAACGTTTGGGTATAAAAACGGTTGCTGTTTATTCTGATGCAGATGCATCGTCACTTCACGTTGAAATGGCTGATGAAGCCGTTCGTATCGGGCCTGCCGCGTCTGCTGAAAGCTATTTGGTAATTGAGAAGATTATCGCAGCTTGTAAAGAAACCGGCGCTCAGGCGGTGCATCCTGGGTTTGGGTTTTTATCTGAAAACTCTTCCTTCGTTAAAGCGTTGGATGATGCGGGTATTGTCTTCATTGGCCCACCTACTAATGCAATTGCGGCTATGGGTGACAAGATTGAATCCAAGCATCTGGCGCAAGCCTCAAATGTGAGCACTGTTCCAGGTCACATGGAGTTGATTAAGGATGCCGAAGAAGCTGTCCAAATTTCAACCAGCATCGGTTATCCCGTAATGATCAAGGCTTCTGCCGGTGGCGGTGGTAAAGGTATGCGGGTTGCCTATAACGATGACGAAGCTCGCGAGGGTTATGGTTCAGCTCAGAACGAAGCGCGGACGAGTTTTGGTGATGATCGTATCTTCATTGAAAAGTTTATTGAAGAACCTCGACACATTGAAATCCAGGTCATGGGTGATAAGCATGGTAATGTCATTCACCTTGGAGAGCGTGAGTGTTCAATCCAACGTCGCCATCAAAAGGTAATTGAAGAAGCGCCATCGCCCTTTTTGGATGAGGCAACACGAGCAAGAATGGGGGCTGAATCTGTCGCTCTTGGTCAGGCCGTAAATTATCATTCGGCTGGTACCGTAGAGTTCATTGTCGACAAGGATAAGAACTTTTACTTCCTGGAAATGAATACACGTATTCAGGTCGAACATCCGGTGACCGAGTTAATCACCGGTATTGATATTGTGGAATGGATGATCCGGGTTGCAGCTGGTGAAAAGCTGCCTTTGACCCAGGATGAAGTTAAGCTCGAAGGCTGGGCTGTTGAATCTCGCGTTTATGCAGAAGATCCTCTTCGTAACTTCTTGCCGTCTATAGGTCGTTTGGTACGCTATGAAGCACCTGAGTCTGATGAGGAGTTCAATGGTCGTCCTGTAATTCGTGTTGATACAGGTGTTAAAGAGGGATCAGAGATCTCTATGTTCTACGATCCAATGATTGCCAAACTCTGTACTTATGGGCCGGATCGAGAAACTGCAATCGAGAGTATGCGTACGGCGCTGGACGCTTATTATATTCGCGGGATTAACCATAATATGGGTTTCCTCTCTGCTGTAATGTCTCAAGATCGCTTTAAAGAGGGCCGTCTGACAACAAATTACATTCCTGAAGAGTTCCCTGATGGGTTCCATGGTATTCAAGCCAGCGAAGAACAGAACAAGCTGTTGGTCGCTGTTGCTGCCGTTTTACAGACCAACTTGTCTGAGCAAACGGCACTTGGTGCACATATCAATGGACTTCAAGGCGTAGACATTGCGGTTGAATTGACAGTCTTTATCGATCGGGTCGCCTATCCGGTGGTTATTGACCTTCAAGACGATGGATACCTTGTTTCTGCTGAAGGCTATGAGGCCGTGATCAGAGGCGACTGGATGGCACATGAGCCAGTGTTCTTTGCGGAAGTAAACGGGGAAGAAACCGTCGTTCAAGTCGATCGCCGGGGACCTGCACTTAAGTTGACACTTTCAGGGTTAACTGTTGAGGCGCTGGTCATTGAAAGTCGATTGGCTGAATATAACTCTTTGATGCCAGAAAAACTGCCACCGGATCTTTCTCAATTCCTTTTGTCTCCGATGCCAGGGTTATTGGTCTCTGTTGCTGTGGAAGAGGGGCAGGCCGTTAAGGCTGGTGAAGAATTGGCAGTTGTTGAAGCTATGAAGATGGAAAATATTCTCAGAGCCGAAAAAGATGTTGTTATTGCCAAAGTTTCAGCAGCAGCAGGTGAAAGCCTTGTCGTTGATCAGGTGATAATCGAATTCGAGTAAGTAGCCTATTTGAGTTAATTTCTAAAAGGGTCGCCATTGTGCGGCCCTTTTGTTTTTTGGTCCTTGCACTGAGGAATATCTAGGGTGAAGATATTTTGATAGGCATGAGGGAAAGTACTTTCATATCTGATAGATACTCTCAACATAAAGGGCTGAAGCATGGACCAGCTAGAGTTACCAAGTGATATTGTGTGGTCTGACCGTCGGTTTTGGTTTCAGGATTTAGAAGCACAATACAGTCAATCAGGGTCTCATTCTCCGAGTGAACAAGCCTGTGCTTTAATGATTGATCTTCAGGCAATTTTTTGCGCAGGAGCGTGGGCTGCGACGATAATTTTATCGACCTCTATTATCCAGGCCCAGATGAAAGAACATGGAACCTACCTCACCTGGATCGATCCAAAAGAGCTGACCTGGATGAATAAGCTACGCAATAGGCTCGTTCATGGCGATAAGCGTAAACCAGGCCTAACAATCCAAGATCAGTGGACGAGAAGGGATGAGTGGGAGAAGCGTGCCCGCAAAGCCGTCGAAATAACGTTCAAGGCTTTGTATGAATATGAAGATGATGATTGATCCTTTGTATTTTTGACACTGAATAATGGATAAAAATAGCCCCTGAAAGATCGTTTCAGGGGCTTGAAGTTTAAGGCAGGTCGCTGTTTTTTGCTATTTAGGCTGCTTTTTTCATTTCTTTCGCCACTTCTGGGTGAGTATTGTGCACGTGGTGTTTTTCTTCCACGCGTTTCACACCAAGGTTTGCAAAGAAGGCAACGAGCAACAAAGCTGCCATGGCATACATGGTTGTGTTGTAGAGGCTCGGTGTTGGATCCAGAGTTCCTTCAGGTGCGATTTCCAACAACTTTGTGATGGTTACTGTCTTCCCTGCGATAAGCTCTTGTAACTTATCTATACCGGCTCCGAACTTGGCCTGGAAAGCCGCGGGATCGACTTTGCTTGCAAGGTCGATCAAGGCACCGTCCAAAGATTTCTGACGAAGGTAAGTAATTGCAAAAGGTCCGAGAACACCAGCTGTACTCCAAGCGGTCAACAGGCGACCGTGGATACCACCAACGTGGAGGGTGCCAAAAACATCAGCCAGGTAGGCCGGAATGGTTGCGAAACCCCCGCCATACATAGTGAAGATCACCATCGTCGCAGCATAAAAGAGAACTAACCACATTACCGCTGGGTTCACACTGACCTGATTGGCAACCAGAGGAATAGATAGATAAAGAATAATGCCTAGAATGAAGAAGCAATGATAAGTGTTTTTACGGCCAATAAAATCGGACATTGAGGCCCAGATAAATCGCCCACACATGTTAAAGACGGATATCATCAAAACATAGGTCGCGGCAAAGTTCGCATCTACTATACCAGGCAGGGTTGATCCAAATATTTCCGTCATCATTGTTTTCGCAACACCGATAACACCGATACCGGCGGTTACATTCAAACAAAGAACGATCCACAAGCGATAGAACTGAGGTGTTTTCGTAGCTTGATCAATATGAACATCATCATTTGTAATCATGCGCTTGCTTGATTCGTCTGCCGTCGGCGCAATCCATCCTTCAGGCTTCCAGCCAACCGCTGGAATACGGTATGAAAAAGCTGCGATGACCATAACGATGAAATAAACAATGCCAAGGGTCAGAAAGACACTGGACACACCTGTGTTGCCCGTTCCCACAACATAGACCCCTTCAGGGCCTGCCAATGGCATTTTAGCCATATCAGCAACAGAGGCGACGACAACTTCGACTTGGCTGCCTGCAACTTGGGCAAAGCGTCGCCCACCTTCAGTAATAAGATCGATATCTGTAATTTTACCGAGATATTCAGGAGCTTGATAAAACACGCCAAGTAAATAGGTTTTAAGAGGCGCGCCTATCATGGCGCCACCACCAAAGCCCATGATCGCCATTCCTGTCGCCATCCCGCGGCGATCTGGGAACCAACGTAAAAGCGTGCTCACAGGTGATACATAAGCAAGGCCAAGACCAATACCGCCAATGGCACCATAGCCGAGATAAATCAGCCAAAGTTGATGTGTAGAGATTCCGATACTTCCGATTAAGAAACCACCACCCCAGCAACAGGCAGCAAGAATACCTACGGTGCGGGGACCTACTCTTTCAAGCCATTTGCCGCCAATGGCAGCTGCTAACCCAAGAAAGACGATGGCTGTTGAAAATATCCAGACGACAGAACTTAAGCTCCAATCATCGGCCGCGCCTGCGACGACACCGTATTCTTTTACCAATGGGGTATTGAAAATACTCCAAGCGTAAACGGACCCAATACATAAGTGAATTGCAATAGAAGCTGGTGGAACGAGCCAACGGTTGAACCCTGGCTTGGCGATTATACGCTCTTTGCTTAGCATGGCCATTAAACCGGACATGATTTTGATCTCCTCAAATCGATTTATTATTTATCCGCTTAACTTCAGAACGGAGTCTGTCAAAAAGCGGTCTTCCTGTTTGTTGACTTCAGGCCAGAGCCAGATCGGCTTTTTCCATGAAGGATAAGCTCCTAAGAGCAAAGGGCATGCCAAGACACGGTTTGGAGAGATAAGTTGAGTAAAACAGTCAGTTTTGTTTTTTGAATTAAGTGATTTGAGATTTAGGTATGGGACATATTGGGTCGGCATCATATTGTGCGGGACATTTTGTCTCAAAGAGTAGGTTTTTTGGACATCATATGAATAAGCAGATGTGTCAGGCAATATGCTGGCAAGCGTGACAAGGCGGCTGTAAGCCAGTAAAAATACAAGAAACGTGAGGTCATCAAGAACCCAGAGCACAGTTTAAAAACGGATGCCATATATAACGGCATGGAATAAATAATACTACGGGAGTGTGGGATATGGGTACATCACAAGCGGAGGATAACTCAAAGCGGGTAGCTCAAGGTGACAACCCTGGGAGTGCTTCTGCTGTAAAAGATGGCAAGACAACGTTTTCGATATTGGTTGTTGATGATGAACCCGGTATTCGTGATTTTTTACAGCGCTCCCTTACCAAAACTTATAGCCACGTTGAAATAGCATCATCCGCAGAAGAAGCAGAAGTACTCAGGTCAAAAATTCATTTTGATCTTTTTGTAGTCGATATTTGTCTTCCAGGTCTTTCTGGCGTCGATTGGCTCAAATCTATTGTTGAACAAGATTGGCAGTCGGACGTTATTTTTATGACAGCTTTTGCAGATGTTGATAAGGCAATTGATGCTTTGAGGATGGGGGCATCCGACTTTGTTTTAAAACCTTTTCGCCTTGAACAGATGGCTTCATCCGTTCGTCGGTGTGTTGAAAAACGACGATTGATGAGAGAAAATTTCGTTCTAAAACGTCGTATCGATAATCTTTATTCTGCCGAAGGCATGATTGGGAATAGCGATTTGTTCACCAATCTTCGTCAAATGATATCTCGGATAGCTCCCAGCCCATCTGTTGTCTTGATCGAAGGGGAAACCGGCACGGGTAAAGAGCTTGTTGCCAGTGCTATTCACAAGGAAAGCGGACGGAAAGGGCCATTTGTTCCTGTAAACTGTAGTGCAATTTCTCCAGAATTGATTGAATCGGAATTGTTTGGACACCTCAAAGGGGCATTCACGGGCGCGCAAAAGGCTCGGGACGGCCTCTTTTCCTATGCTGATGGTGGGACGCTGTTTCTTGATGAAATTTCCGAGATGCCTTTGATGATGCAGGCCAAGTTGTTAAGGGCATTGGAGGAAAAAACCATTAGGCCAGTGGGGAGCGAGCGTGAGACCCCGGTTGATGTCAGGATTGTTGCTGCGACCAATCGTAATTTGGAGGCAGAGAAAGACCTGGGTAATTTTCGGGCAGATCTTTTTTATCGACTGAACGTGGTAAAGCTTTCCATTCCTGCTTTACGCGAGCGGCGAGAAGACATTATGCCGTTAGTTCAGCATTTTTCTCATATGTTAGCTGCTCAATTGGGAATGATGACAATCCCATTTGATCAACAAGATTTCTACGAAATGGAGCTGTACTCCTGGCCAGGAAATGTACGTGAACTGAAGAACTTAATTGAAAGATGTTTCCTGTTGGGAGCTTTTCCCAAAGATTTGCTGGCAAACAGGCCTTCTGAAAAGAGAGATGATGTAGGGTACTCTCCTCGTTGGGATTTAGAGGCAGTTGAGAAAGACCATATTTGTAAAGTATTAGAATTGGTGGAGGGGAATAAAACGAAAGCAGCAGAAATGCTTGGAGTGTCGAGGAAAACTCTTACGCGAAAACTCCAGTTATGGAACGAGGCAGGTCGTGCTGAATAGAAAGATGGAATAGACGATGATTAAACGCCTCTATACCCTTATCACGCATAGTCTTCGTTATAAGCTTTTGTTATTGGTTCTTTTTCCAGTTTTGATTGTTATGCCGACTGTAATTGGTATGGCTTATATCTGGAGTAACGATATCAGTTACCGTCAATTATTGATGAAAGTGAACGGAGATTTGTCTGTTGCTCATGAGGCATTCCTTCGTGAACAAAACAGCTATCTCTCTAAATTAACCCTCCTTGCTGAATCTCATTCTTTTCGAAAGGCGCTGGAACAGCGGTTCTCTTCTGGAGGACTGGCTACGCCTATAAGTCCCTTGCTAAAAAATTTTCAAAACCAGGAAGGCTTTGATTTTGTTTACCTGGTTGATGGTCGTGGATGTGACTATTGGCAAAGAAGCTACTGTGAATTTAGGAAAAGTCCTTTATTGGAACGTTCTAAGATTCAAGGCCCCTCTACGGGGGTGGAGATTTTTAGCGCTAAAGAACTTTCTGTTATTGGGCCTGAGTTATCAGAGCAGGTTTACTTGCCTCTTATCCCCACATCTCGTGCTAGAGCTACCGATCGTTTGTTTGAAGACAGGGGAATGGTCCTACACAGTTATTATCCTCTACGTAATGATACAGGAGAGATTGAAGCGTTCCTTGTGGGCGGGGTTTTGGTGAATAAGGATTATTCCTTTGTCGATCGCTTACGGGATATTGTTTATAGCAAAGGCAGCTTGGCTGAAGATAGCCTAGGGACCATCACGGTGTTTCTCGAGGACGTACGCATCAACACCAACGTCCCTAATCTTTTACAGTCGCCTGGGAAGCGTGCATTAGGTACACGCGTGTCTGATGAGGTCCGAAGCCGTGTTTTGGATCAGGGATTAAGCTGGATAGATAGGGCCTTTGTTGTCAGTGAATGGTACATTTCTGCTTATGAGCCAATTGTTGATGTTAATGGAGTGCGCGTAGGGATGCTCTACGCCGGATTTCTTGAAGCTCCTTTTAAAGATATCTACCTTGAAGGTTTAATGAAACTACTCGCTCTTTTTGTGGCGATTACCTTATTTTGTGTTGTGATCGCCATGCTGGTTGCGCGGTCGATTTTTAAACCCATTGAAGCCATGGCAAATGTGATCTCCCGCGTTCAGAAGGGAGATGATCTTCGTATCGGTTGGATTAAAGCCCAAGACGAAGTGGCGACGCTGGCCAACCAGTTTGATGCATTACTCGATCAATTAGGAGAGCAGAGAGATAAAATTCAGCTCGATGCAGATGAGTTAGAGCGTAAAGTTGATCAACGCACTGTACAGCTCCAACGACGAACTGAAGACTTAGAGCATAATATCAAACTGTTGGAGCGAACTCGAGAACAGCTAATTGCCAAAGAAAAGCTCGCTGCTATTGGTGAGTTAACGGCTGGTATTGCTCATGAAATAAATAACCCAACTGCTGTGATACTCGGAAATATGGACCTAATGACCGCTGAGCTTGGAGAGAATGCAGCCTCAGTTGAACAAGAAACGCGTCTTATCATTCAGCAAGTTTATCGTATCAGAGCGATCATCAACAACCTCCTGCAATACTCTCGTCCTTCTGATTATCAGAATCATTCTATGGCCGTGGATATCAATCAAGTCACCACAGATACGTTGGTTCTTGTTCAATACGATCTGGAACGGAAAAAGGTAGAGCTAAAACTTGACCTTCAATCGACAAGGCGAGTGGGAGGTAATCACCAACAGTTCCAACAAGTACTGATTAACTTAATTGTAAATGCGATGAACGCAATTTCCGACCAAGGATCGATAACTATTCGAACACGGGACTGGAATAACGAAGGTGTTTTGTTCGTCATACGTGATAATGGGTGTGGCATCAAACCAGCTGTCCTTCCACGTATTTTTGATCCTTTTTTTACCCAAAGAAATAATGGAACAGGGCTCGGTTTGTCTGTTAGTTACGGGATACTAAAAAGGTTTGAAGCGGAAATAGAAGTGCGTTCTCGCGTTGGCGTCGGGACTTGTTTTTATATTTGGTTTTCTCCAAAAATTCAGATTGATCTTGATAGTGATGATATCGATATATTTGCTGATATCGCTTAACTTTTATGGCTGTTTAATTCAGATCTATTTTTAAATAATTTCAGGAAACAGCCTCCTTTTTAAGCCGTTTCCTGAGTATTTTATTGTTTATAACTTGGTTGTTCTCGATCTAGTTTACGAATAAGACCAGCCCAATCACGTGCCCCGATATCTGGGTAGAGATCATATTGACGGGCAGTTTTTTCACAAACTTCTGAGGATGGCATTGTAAGCTCTGCCTGTCCTTTCATAAGGTCGACTTGCACCTGTGCAGCTTTCTCGAGATAAAACATAGCATTAAAAGCATCAGCAACTGTTTTTCCAACCGTAAGTAACCCGTGATTTCGCAAAATCATGGCCTCGTGAGTTTTTAAATCCTTCACTAAGCGGGCTCTTTCGTCCAAGTCGAGAGCAACACCTTCATAATCGTGTATTCCAAGGCGATTATAAAAGCGCAAGGCGTGTTGATTAAGAGGAAGCAACCCATCTTTCATTGCTGAGATTGCCATACCCGCACGCGTATGGGTGTGTATGACACAACCCACATCTTCCCGCGCCATATGTATGGCGCTGTGGATGACGTATCCTGCCTTATTGATTATAGCTTTGCCGGGAGTAAGTACTTCACCATCTTCTGTCACCTTTAGAAGTGATGACGCGGTTATCTCTTCAAAATGAAGCCCGAGCGGGTTAAGGAGGAACGTTCCATCTTCCGGGATGCGCGCGGATATGTGAGTGGAAGTTAAATCTGTCCATCCATATAACGCCACCAAGCGATAGCACGCGGCTAAATCAACACGAATGGACCACTCTTGATTAGAAAACTCATGCATTTTTATACTCCATATTCCGGTTTTTCGCCTGCAATTGTGTAGCGATGCATAAGGCGCCGGTGTCCTTCGTAATCATTGATAGCAAAATGCATTGTGTTTCTGTTATCCCAAAGGGCGAGGGACCCGGGCTCCCATTTAAAACGGCAAGTAAAGGCCGGGCGGATCGCAAACTGACAAAGGAAATCAATAAGAGGTTTGCTTTCTTCTTCAGTCATGTCTTCAAAACGATAGGTGTAGGCGGGGTTAATAAACAGAGATTTGTTTCCAGTTTCTGGGTGAGTTCTTACAACTGGATGTTTCACTTCAATTCTGATTTCATCAGCGTTGTTAAAGCTGATTGCATAGTCGCCCTTACGAATTTTTAACTGCTGTTTTAAACCATGTGCAACGTGTTCAGCTTGCAACCCGTTCAACATATTTTGCATGGCGGGCGAGAGGTTTTGGTAAACCATTTCCATATTGGTCCAGGTAGTATCGCCGCCATATGGTGGTAGCTCTCTGGCATATAGCGCAACCCCCATACTCGGAGCTTCTAAATAGGATGTATCTGAATGCCAGGAACCACCAAAGTTGTACCCTGTGTCATCTGCCTCTTTGAGTAATTCAATTAATTCGGGGTATTTATCGTGGGACTTAACAAATAGATCCGATTGTGGTGGCCCGATTTGTCGGCCAAATGTGATATGTTGTTCGGGAGTTAGGTCCTGATCTCTAAAAAAAAGAACCTTATATTCCCAGAGTGCAGATTTGATCTCAGATAAAAGATCTTCATTCATAGATCTTGAAAGATCGACACCAGAGATTTCGGCACCTAAGGCTCCTGCAATTGGTTTTATTGAAACTTTTGGGGTATGAAAGTTCATCTTTGCTTCCTTGCTGGTTTGTTAAGAACAGCTTAGGGAGATTATTTTTATCATTTCTTCTTTATCGGACATTATTTTGTGCTAATTAGACTAAATGCATAAACCAATAGAATACAAAGATAAGCCGGAACGGTTTGGTTTTTTTCTAACTCCTGGTTTCTCTCTTCTTGCCTATTCGACTTTGGCGGAAGCATTTCGGATCGCAAATGAGATCGCAGAGCAAAAAATTTACACGTGGTCTACTGTTGCTGCCTCGTTAGAGCCCATACGGTCAGCAAACAGTCTAACGATCATTCCTGATTTAGTTTATGGCCCTGATCTCTCTTTCGATAGTTTGGCTGTTTGCAGTTCAAAAGATGTTCATTACTTTGATGATGAGGGGGTTTTCCACTGGTTGCGTCGTCTGGACCGAATTGGCTGTTCGGTCGGCGGCATCACAAGCGGCAGTTGGGTGCTGGCTCATGCGGGGTTACTCAAGGGGTACCGTTCGACGTTACATTGGCAGGAAATAACGGCATTTCGTGAAAGGTTTCCTAACCTAGAGGTCAGCACCAACCTATTCGAGTTGGACCGGCAAAGGTTTACCTGCTCAGGTGGTATGGCTGCATTAGACATGATTTTAACTATGATCGGGCGTCGATATGGCTTTCACTTTGCGTCTCAAATAAATGAACGACTGGTTAGAGATCATATTCGTGAGCCAACAGAACAGACCGTTTTATCCAGCTCCGCCCGTTCAGCTATTGGAAATGAAAAGCTACGGGGAGCCCTAGAAATTATGGAGCTTAACCTTGAAACACCGGTCCGCATTCAAGAGATTGCCAATCGGGTTTTTCTGTCCCAAAGACAGCTTGGGCGCATTTTTGAGAAATTTTTTCAACATTCTCCACAGCAATATTATTTGAGACTAAGATTAGACCGTGCTTTTCATCTCTTAAAGCAGACCGTTCTTTCTATTTCTGAAATTTCATTGGCAACTGGATTTGAATCTCAAAGTCAGTTTGGGGTTGCTTATAAAAAGCGTTTTGGCCACTCTCCCTCGACAGAAAGAAAGATGTGAAATTTAGTGCTGAGGAGATGTTTAGGATAATTGATAGATAAGAAATAAGCCCCCACCTGTTAGGGTGAGGGCTTGGCGTCTGGTTCGCTTTTTTTGTTTGGGAAGACGGCTTACTCAGACGCTTTGTTAGTGTTTGTTGAAAATTGATATATTTTGTTTATGCGCCCTCGAAACCACGGGATACTTCCCAGTCTGTTACTTGGCGGTCATATTCTTCTTGCTCCCACTCCGCAGCGCGGGTGTAGTGGTCGATTACATCGTTACCCATGGCAGCACGAAGCATCTCTGATTTGTTAAGAGCAACTGTTGCCCCCCGAAGAGTACTTGGAATAGAGCGAGCACTTTCAGAAGCGTAGGCATCACCTTTAAATTCGGTCTCTAGTTCGCGCTTGTTCTCAATTCCGTCAATGCCTGCTGCGAGTAGAGCAGCCATAGCAAGATAAGGGTTAAGGTCAGAGCCACCAACGCGACACTCAATCCGAATAGCCTTGGAGGCTTCACCACAAAGCCGATAACCAGCAGTGCGGTTATCTTTGCTCCAAATGGCTTTTGTCGGGGCAAAAGTGCCTTCGGCAAAGCGTTTGTAGGAGTTGATATGGGGCGCAAGGAAGTAGGTCAGATCACTGGCGTTATGTAGTAACCCGGCTATATACTGGCGCATAAGCTCGGACATACCGTATTGACCATTTGGATCGTGGAATAGAGATTCTTTACCATCAGCAGACCAGAGAGACTGATGTACGTGCGAAGAGCTTCCTGCGGCATCATTGTGCCACTTGGCGAGGAAAGTTAATGCTTTGCCTTTTTGCCAGGCGATCTCTTTGCAACCATTTTTGATGAAAGCGTGGTTATCGGCAGAAATGAGAGCATCATCATATTTAACGTTGATTTCCTCTTGGCCAGCAGAGGCTTCGCCTTTGGAGCACTCAACAACAATACCTGCGTCGTGCAACCCATTACGGATCGCGCGCATCACGTCTTCTTCTTTGGTGGTCTGGAAGATATGGTAATCTTCGTTGTATTTACCAAGCGTTTCCAGATTGTGATATCCGTCTTTGTGTACTTCTTCGTAAGACTTTTCAAAGAGGTAAAACTCAAGTTCAGAAGCCATAAAGGCTTTCATACCCATTGCTTCCAAACGAGCGACCTGTTTTTTTAGAACGGCGCGGGGAGAATGAGCAACTTCAGCATGTGTTTCGTGGTCTAAGATGTCACACAGGACAAAGGCGGTGCCTTCGAGCCATGGAACACGACGCAAGGTACTTAGGTCAGGCTTCATGGTGTAGTCACCATAGCCCGCTTCCCAACTGGTGGATTTGTAGCCTTCTACTGTCTCCATCGCCATATCAGTGGCAAGAAGATAGTTACAGCTGTGTGTTTCTGAAGCGCCGGTCTTAACGAAAAAGTCCGCATGGAACCTTTTGCCCATGAGGCGGCCTTGCATGTCGACGAGACAAACAAGAACAGTATCAATCTCGCCGCTGGAAACGGCTTTTTTTAGATCTTCAAAGGACAGGTTACCGGACATTCGATTAACTCTTATTCTAGTGGTGTTTGATAAGGGTGTCACAGCCCGAATACCAGGCTGTGACATAATAAGTAGAATTAGCCGTAACGGTAAGGTTTACCAGCTTTTTCCATTGTTTTTGCGTATTTTTTAAGAATGTCGACTACACGCTTCGAACGTGGGCTTTGCTCTGCAACTTCATCCCAGAACTTGTAAGCTTCTGCTTCAACAGTCGCCCATTCTTCATCAGGAATAGTTGTAAGCTCAAGCTTGGTACCTTCGGTACGAAGTTGTGCTTCTCCACCCCAATACCAATGTTGACGATAGTAGTGAGAGCTATCCATGCAAAGCTTGAACAGTGTTTTTAGATGCTCAGGTACTTCATTCCAACGATCTTCGTTTGCAAAGAAAGAACCACACCATGCACCGGAAATGTTATTGGTGAGGAAGTACTTGGTTACATCCGCCCAACCAACAGTGTAATCTTCGGTAATACCAGACCAGGCAATACCATCGAGTTCACCAGTTTGCATTGCAACTTCGATGTCTTCCCATGGCAGAGTTACAGGAACAACGCCAAAACGAGACAAGAAGCGGCCAGCTGTTGGGAAAGTGAATACACGCTTGCCTTTTAGATCTGCAAGGCTGCGAATTGGCTCTTTAGTCGCAAAGTGACATGGATCCCACGCACCAGCTGAGAGCCACTTAACACCTTCAACTTCGGCATAAGCTTCTTCCCAGATTTCATTCAGGCCGTACTGATTGAAGAGCACAGGTACATCAAGGCTGTAACGTGTGCCGAATGGGAAATAGCCACCGAAAATTGAGACATCAACTGGCGCTGCGATTGAATCGTCATCGCTTTGTACCGCATCAATGGTACCTTTTTGCATGGCACGGAATAGCTCACCTGTTGGTACGAGCTGATCTGCGTAGAACAATTCAATAACCATTTCACCATTTGCTGCTTTGTTAAAAGCATCGATGGCTGGTTTGATTACGTGCTCGCCCAAAGCTGGGCCTGCATAAGTTTGAAGGCGCCACTTGATTGTGGATTGAGCATGGACAGCTGGTGCTGCCAAAGCTGATGCACCAGCGGCACCGACAGTGGCTAAGCCTGCCTTTTTAATAAACTCGCGTCTATTTGTCATCGTAAGATACTCCCTGTTTATACTCATTAATAACCAGAAGAAATTCCGGTTGGTTTAAGCTCTTTTATTATTTCGTGTCGTTCAGTCTTCACTTGTTTTTTTATTTAACCTCCTGTTTCAGTATATACTTTGTCATCCCGTGAAGTTTGCTTTGACGTACTCGGGTAACCAAAGAGCAATGTCAGGGAATGACATAACAATCACTAATGCGAAGATCATGATCAGTACAAAAGGAATCACGGAGCGATAGATATCGATTAGTGAAATTTCTGGTGGTGCCATGGCTTTCATCAAAAATAGATTGTAACCAAATGGCGGTGTCATATAAGCAACTTGGACTGTAATTGTATAAAGCACACCATACCATATCGGATTAAAGCCTAAGCTGATGACCAACGGTATGTATAGCGGTGCAACAATAACCAACATTGCGGTGTCATCGAGGAACATCCCCATAACGATGTAGGAAAGCTGCATAAGGATGAGGATTTCCCAGGGGCTCAAGCCCCATTTTTCCAAAAACAGGCTTTCAATTGCTTTGACTGCGCCTAAGCCATCAAAAACAGCGCCAAAGGCAAGGGCTGCCAGAATGATCCACATAAACATACAGCTGATGCCCAGCGTTTGCCGGATTGTTGTTTCGATAACCTTTAAGGTCAGGCGTCTTCTGAATAACGCGGCAAGCATGGCAGCGGTGGCGCCAACGGCAGAGCTTTCAACCAGGCTGGTTACACCAGCAACAAAAAATCCTGTCATGAAAACAAAAATCAAAAGAGGGAGAATTCCAGCTTTTAAAAGGGCAAGTTTTTCGCCTAAAGGAATATCACGCTCTTCTTTTGGAAGGACAGGACCAAGCTCAGGCTGTAAGCGGCATCTAACGACAATGTAAACAACAAACATCACGGCAAGCATTAAGCCAGGAACTGCACCCGCCAACCATAATTGACCAACGGGTTGGCGCGCAATCATACCATAAAGTACAAGAACCACGCTTGGCGGAACGAGGATACCAAGGGAACTCCCGGCCTGGATGACACCGGTCACCATAACCTTGTCGTATCCCCGGCGTAACATTTCGGGGAGGGCAATGGTGGCACCAATAGCCATACCGGCAACGCTCAGCCCATTCATGGCTGAAATCAGAACCATAAGGCATATGGTACCAATTGCGAGCCCGCCATGTATGGGACCCATCCAGACATGGAACATCTTGTAGAGATCGCCTGCGATACCTGATTCCGATAACATGTACCCCATAAATACAAAAAGGGGCAGGGTAAGCAGAGGATACCAACTCATCAATTTTGACGCGGCAGTAAAGGGCATTTCTACGCCACCTTCACCCCACAGGAAGAGGGCAGCAATGGCCGCAACAAACCCGATCGCACCAAAAACGCGCTGACCAGTTAGCATCATGACCATCATGGTCGAGAACATCAGTAATGCGATTAATTCATAACTCATTACAGTGTTACTCCTCTGGCTTTTGCCAGATCTTTAAAAAATGTTGCAGTTGCCTGGAGAAGCATAAGAACAACTCCCAATGTCATAATCACTTTGATGGGAGCTAACGGGTATTGAATCAATGTACGTGTTTTTTGCCCAACTTCGATTGTATACACCGTGCTTGATATCGCCCCAATCAGAAGTACGACGAGATAGAATACGAGGAAAATTGAAGTGAAAGCATCCGCGCCAGCTTGGCCTCTTGGAGACCAGCGGCTATAAAAAAGATCCATGCGGACATGAGCATCCTGTTGCATGGAATAACCGCCACCAAGTAGATAGTAAGCAGACATCAGGAATTGGGAGATGGTGACTACCGAGTTTATCGGTGTATCAAATATTGTTCTTGAGATTGATGAATAGAGAAGTAAACCAATCATCAAGAAAATCAGATGCATAGTCACAAGCCCTGTAAACTTGTTTAGTGCATCTACGCCCCGGACGTAGGATTTTATTATATTGGGCATTTCAATTTCCCGTTAATGTCGGTTTTGTTATAGGAGCTGTCTGGTTGCTCGGTATCCCAAGGTTGTTTTTGGTCTGATTAATTGCCTGCACCATTAGGGTGGCTAATTTTTCTTGGCTTTTTTCATCAGAGATTAGGTCGTTTCGTATTTCAAGCATAACGTTCATCAGGCCACGTGGTAAAGCATGCTCTGTTAGGGTGTGAGTGACCCCATCAATGGGTGCATAGGGTTCATTCAATCGCAAATCATAATGGTTGGCTTCCAGTGCAAAGGATTTGATTAAACCCTTTGCAAATCGATCGTCTTGATCATGAAGGAACCCAATTTCTACGTCTCGTTTCTCGCCCTTATATAACGGGGTGAAAGAATGAACTGTAATAACGACAGGATTGAGTCCTTCAGATATTTTTTGATCGAGGCAAGACGAGAGAGCCTTACGAAAGGGAACGTAAATATTGGCGATTCTTTCATCGCGCTCTTTTTGGGTAAGCCCACGATTTCCAGGGATTTCAAAGATTTCACTTTGAACTGGCATGGCATTGTGAGCTTCAGGAGGACGATTACAGTCATAAACCAGTCGAGAGATGCATTGTTCAACTAACGGTGCATCCAAGAGCTTTGACATGGTTTGTGCAACAGCGAATGCGCCCGGATCCCATGCGATGTGCTTTTCCAGCACGTTTTCTTGAAGGCCAAGATTGTTGTATTCTGGAGGTATATAATTTGATGCATGTTCGCAGACGATAACGAACTCTCCATCACCAGACAGATTGGTTGTTTTAACCATGCTGTCTACTGAAGATTCGTCTGCAGATTTTGTGAACTTACTCGTCAATAACTATACCCCTGGTGTTTTTTTTATTAGGTATTTTTGTAATTATATTTTCAGAACTAAAAAAAATGTCAAGATATTTTCTGAAAAGATAATTTCAAAATATTATTATGTGGAGAAATTTCTTCATTTGTGTTTAGCTTAGCCATTCTTTATCTACTTATTGGCGCGTAAGCTTTTGGCTATTGGTGCAAACCCTGCAGGAAATAGAAAATCTGAAAATGGATGAAAATCAAAATCTTACTGTCGCGGAACGTATTCGGACTAAGTTTGACAGCTTGACGCGGGCAGAACGACAGTTAGCAAATTCTATTTTAGAAGACTATCCTGTATCCGGCTTGGGAAGTATTACCGACGTTGCTGAGTCTTCAGGTGTATCGACTCCAACGGTTGGCCGGATGGCAAAAAAAATGGGTTTTGGGGGCTTTCCTCAAATGCAGGCCCAATTGAGAACCGAGTTAAAAGCAACGATATCAAATCCAATTGCCAAACACGACCTATGGGCAGAGAACGTTCCCGATACGCATATTTTAAATCGCTTTGCTGATTCTGTGATGGAAAATATGCGTCAAACACTTCGGCAGATTAGTCCTGAAGATTTTAATGCTGTGGTCTCTCTTCTCTCTGATCTGGATCACGATATCCATGTGGTCGGCGGGCGGATAACCCGGTCGATGGCGGATAACTTTTTTACCCACATGCAAGTAATTCGATCAGGGGTGACCTTGGTTGCGCCGAATTCAAATGCGTGGGCGCACTACGTTTTGAATATGAAGGAAGGGGATGTCCTCGTTATCTTTGATATCAGGCGTTACGAGCACGATATTCTTCGGTTGGCTGAAGTTGCGAAATCTCGCGGTGTAAATCTTATCCTCTTTACAGATCAGTGGGGCTCTCCGGCCGCCAAACTTGCGGCCTATAGCTTAAACTGTCGTATTGAAGTTCCATCCGCTTGGGACTCTTTGGTTGTAACGCTTTTCTTGGTTGAAGCCATAATTGCAGCGGTTCAAACCAATACTTGGGAAGAAACCAAGGGGAGGATGAAAACCCTGGAAGAGCTGTTTGATCAAACCAAGATGTTCAAAAAATTCATCTAGAGTCAAAAACAGGCGAACGCGAGTAACGTTCAGCCTGCTTAATTCGTGTTGTTCGAACGTTTTTAGTCTGGGCTTGGTAAGCTCTGATCCATTTCGCGGGCGGGTTGCGGACAACAGCTGCCAACAATTTTGGCAGGAACACCCACGGCCGTGCAGTGGGCGGGAACGTCTTCTAAGACAACCGAGGTCGCGCCAACTTTGGCACATTCGCCAACTTCAATATTACCCAAAATTTTAGCCCCGGCGCAAATCAGAGCACCTTGGCGAATTTTCGGATGACGATCACCGGTACCTTTCCCTGTGCCGCCAAGGGTTACGTTTTGCAGGAGAGAGACATTGTCTTCAATGACTGTTGTCTCTCCAATCACGACCCCTGTTCCATGGTCAATCATAATGCCTTTGCCAATACGGGCAGCGGGATGGATATCCAAACTAAATACTTCTGAAATTCGGTTCTGAAGGAAGAGGGCAAGAGCTTGCCTGTCATTATTCCAAAGCCAGTGACTTAGGCGATAACATTGCAGGGCATGAAATCCCTTGAAATACAAAAGAGGCTCAAGATGTGATGTGCAAGCAGGGTCGCGCTCGAATACAGCCAGAATATCTGCACGTATAGATGTCGCGATAGAGGGATCTGCTTTAAAGGCGTCTTCAAATACCTGGCCAAGAAGCTGTGCAGATACGGCATTGTTGCCAAGTTTTTCGGCTAAGAGGAAGCTTATGGCTTCTTCCAGACAATTATGGCTGAGCATTGTTGACTGTAGAAAACCGGAAAGAACGGGTTCTTTCTCGATCATATCTTTGGCTTCTCTTCGAATATAAGACCAAATGATATCGGTGGTGTCTGTTTGCTCAGCGGTATAGGCCATTGCTTTTCCTTTGGTGTTGCGTTTGCCTAAAGTAACTATAGTACATTGATATAGTGGGGTGGTTAATCAATTTAAATGATTTTTTGTGATTGTCTCTATTTGGGAACTTGATGATTTTGCTAATGGTTAAAAATTAACGCACCAGTAAAGGCTGTTAAGCCACGATTAAAGTTTTTGTATTTTTTGGCCACATGAATAAAGTAACCGCAATCATTTTTAATCATTCCTTTTGAGTGCTAATCAAAATCTCATGTCAGATATAAGTTCTTTTCTAAAGTGCCTTCCATTGGAAACCGACAGACTTCGCATCCGTCAATATCGTATGACGGACCATGATAAGACTCTTCAAATGAGCCAAGACCCCATGCTGAGAAAGTGGATACCATCAGGAGTGTATGGTGATGAAGAGCATAAAGAATATGTTTTGCAGTCGAGCTCAGATAGTCCCAAAGACTTTATCTTAGAAGACAGGATCACTGGGTGTATCGTCGGAGAAATGACTTTTCATCTCTGGTTTGTTGAGCGCACTTGGGAAATCGGGTGGTTGATATTGCCACCCTACCAAGGGAAGGGGTATGCAAGCGAAGCGGCAAAAGAGTTGATTAATGTGGGGTTCGGGGTGATGGAACTACACCGGATTATTGCAACAGCTCAACCCGAAAATCCTGCTTCTTCGCGTGTTATGGAAAAGGTCGGGATGAGGAGAGAAGGCTTATTCAAGCAATGTATTCCTCGGCCGGACGGCACTTGGTGGGACGAGGTGCTTTATGCTGTCTTGGCCGAAGAATGGAAAGCTGCAGGATAATTCTGACAAGATCATTCTGCTAGACGCCCCTTGTTACCAAGAGAGGGATTAGTGTTGTTCTTGGAGAATTTTTTTCAAAAACTTTTTGGTCCTTTCTCGCTTAGGAGAAGAGAAAAGTTCTTTTGCGGGTGCTTCTTCGACAATTTGTCCATCGGCCATGAAAATGACCCGATCAGCCACGTCTCTGGCAAAAGCCATCTCATGAGTGACGATAACCATGGTTCTATCTTCGCTTGCGAGTTCTTTAATGACGGCAAGAACTTCGCCGACCAGTTCAGGATCCAAAGCAGAAGTCGGTTCATCAAAAAGAACGACTTCGGGTTCCATGGCAAGGGCGCGAGCTATGGCGACACGTTGTTGCTGACCGCCGGATAAGGCTGAAGGATAGGCATTTTCTTTGTTGGCCAGACCCACTTTTTTCAAAAATTTTCGAGCCCGTTTTTCGGCGTCACTAAGTTCTTCTTTCTTAACAATGACGGGACCTTCAGTGATGTTCTCTAAAACGGTTCTGTGAGGGAAGAGGTTAAAGCTTTGGAAGACAAATCCTGCACGTTGCCGTAAATCACGAACTGCACGTTTTTGTTTTTTCAAATCGATGGCGGTGTCGATGCTTATATCTGAAATTCGGACCGTTCCGGCATTTGGGGTCTCAAGAAAATTCAAGCACCGTAGTAGGGTGGTTTTTCCTGATCCACTGGGGCCAATAATGGCAAGAACCTCACCTTTATGTACCTTGAGATCTATACCCGACAGAACATGGTTGTTATCAAAAGATTTTTTCAAATCTTTAACCTCGATCATAGTCTTTTCTTCTTTGTTCGTCATGTTCGCTGTGCTTGTCATCTCAACTGGCCCTAAGGTGGCGGTTAGAGCGTTGTTCCATCTTGCTTTGAAATCTGGATATAACAGTGGAGAGTATCCAGTAGATAGCTGCAGCGCTTAGGTACATGGCGAAAACTTCATAAGTTCTGGCAGAGATGAGCTGCGCCTGTCTAAACAATTCTGGAACTTGAATTGTTGCCGCAATCGCTGTGTCTTTCAGCAGGCTGAGGAAAGTATTGCCAAGCGCCGGAAGAGCCACGCGTATCGCCTGAGGCAATATGGAGCGTCTCATCGCTTGGGCTGGGGTCATGCCAATGGAATAGGCTGCTTCCCAATGGCTTTTGTCTACTGAATTAATTGCCCCACGCAGGATCTCACCAGTGTAACCACCCACGTTTAAACTCAGACCCAACAGGGCTGCAGGTATCGGATCAAGCCGGATACCAAATTCAGGGAGCCCATAGTAAATAAGGAAAAGCTGAACAATCAAAGGGGTGCCGCGGATAAACGATACGAAAAACATCGCAGGCCACTTAAAAAAGGCCGAGGGTGACAAGTGCATAAAGGCAATGATGAAACCCAAAGAAAGGCCTAGCACCATAGATCCGGCGCTTAGCCCTACGGTAAACGCAGTTCCCTTTAATAAAAAGGGAACTGAGCCGAGAAGTAAATCGATCATGACATCCATGTGGTATCTGGGGTGCTATCCGTGGGGGGCTCTGGGGCGCTATCTGGCCTTGAATTACTTCGTTGCGTCTAACTGAAACCATTTTTGTGAGATCGCAGTGAGTGTTCCGTCGGCACGTAATTCATCAAGACCCTTATTGAGGGCGAGGAGAAGAGTTTCGTTACCTTTGCGCAGAGCTACGCCCATGCGTTGTTTATCAAACGGCTCACCCGCCGCAACAACTTTACCACCAGAATTTTCTAGCAGATAAGTGGCCGCCAAACGATCGTTCAAGAAAGCGTCTAAACGGCCGACGAGCAGATCTTGGAGTTTAGTTGCATTGTCATCGTATGTTGAGACTTCAGCAGCAGGAACGTTTTTAGACAACCATTCTTCATAGTTACTACCTAAACCCACGCCCACATATTTGCCTGCAAGATCAGCGGGTGTATTAAAATCATTTTGTTTGTCGCTGCGCGTAATAACCTGAATGCCAGAAACCGTATAAGGTTGAGTGAAGTCGTATTTCTTCTGACGATCTTCGGTAATGGTCACTTGGTTAGTAATGATGTCGAAGCGTTCTGTTTCTAGCCCAGCTAGCATGCCATCCCATTTTGTAGGAACAAATTCTGCATTTACACCAAGGCGCTGAGCTAGGGCTTTAGCAACATCAACCTCAAAGCCGACAAGTTCTCCGCTTTCGTCCTGATAATTAAAAGGCGGGTAGGTGGCCTCAAGGCCAATTAAGATGGTTCCGCGGTTTTTAATTTGAGTAAGCAAATCTTCATCGCTGTTCGCTGAAGCCGGGCTAAAAGATAGACCAAGTAGAGATGAGGCGATTGCAGCCGCAGAAAGCAGCCCTTGAAAATAGGATTTGGTCATAATCGTTCACTTGAAAGTTATATGAGGAGATGTATTACGGACATATGTATCATGATAAATGTAATTACAAGTTATTTTACATAATAAATGGTAATTATATTTAATATACAGATTTTTAGTGTTTAATTGTGTTAATCTCTTAGGTCGTGTCGATTTAATTACGGTTCGTTAGTCGAAATTTATTTCTTTAATTGCCCATGGCATTTTCTCAGCAATTTCAGCCATTCCTATGGTTTTTATATAGTCTTTGCATAGGGTTGCTAATTCAAGAGGTAGTTTTCCCAATTCCTTGTTGCGCGCAACCAGAGAAATATCCCGGTGAAAGTTTGTAAAAGGAAGGCGAACAATTTTTACGTTACTCAAAAAGTGCCGACTATCGAGCAACCCTGTTGGGGTTGTTATGGTCCATCCATGTCCGGCGGAGACCATAGGCATGATCGCCCGTGTGGTATCTAATTCATAACGGTGAGGGATCGTAAGTCGTAAGCGTCTCAAGTGCTGTTCGATTAAGCGGCTAACTGGAAGTTTGGGGCTGTATCTAATAAAAGGCAACGTTGTTAGTAGGCTTTGGAAGTCACCAGGATCATATGAGTATTCTTCTGGTACGGCGAGGACAAAGGGTTCTCGATAAAGGGGGTGGCGTTCCATATTATCAACATCGTCCATGGGGTCCATTGTGATAATGAGATCCGTACGCCTGTTAAGAAGAGCGTCTCGGTGGTCGTCAGTCTGCCCACTCGTTATTTTGATATTTCCCCTTGGTAAAAGAGTGCCGATTTTATAGGTAAGCTCAGGAACCAAGGTATCGGCAAGGGTATCAATTACGGCAATCCGGATCTGGTTGAGCGGCACGATGTTGATTTTCTGTAAGGTACTCCACATTATCGTCACTTGGTCCAAAACCTGTTGAGCATGCTCATAATAGGTTTGCCCTGCAGGGGTCGGAGAAAGAGGCCGGACGGTTCGATCAAAAAGGCTTGTAGAGAACAGTTGCTCTTGATTGGAGATATGTTGTGATATCGAGGATTGGGTCATCTTCAAGTGCTTCGAAGCTTCAGACATACTGCCTTTCTCAACGACGGTAACGAATATCTCCATTGCTCGAAGGCTCAATCCTTTGGTCATATTCATAAGTTACCTCTGATTTGGTGCGGCTTTTACGTAATATAATAATTGTTAATCTTATATGTCGAAATATTAAGTTAATCTAATAGTCATGCCAGGTTTAAAGGTGTTTCACTTTATCTCGTTTCTCGCATTAATATGTGTGTGTTGCTCGTTATAGTTATTTTTATTATTTATAACAGTTGGTTATTGGTTATAGGTTGTTGTTAAAATAACAAATTACATAAATTAACTTTAGAAAAAATTATACTTAAAGTTAGATTAAATGACGAAGCTTTTCATTGTGATCTCTACCCTGCATGATTTCCTTAATGTGAAGTAAATGTCTGAATTCTGTCAGGCGATCACTATTGGGAGAAGGTAATGTCACAACGTTTTGTTTTGGACCCTGCGGTAGAGAACGACTTTCCAAATTTTGTCACCCACCTTGAATGTTCATATACGGGTGAGAAGCTACCAGCAAATCAGCTTCACGGTTTGTCTCCTGCTGGGAAGCCCATTCTTGTACGTTATGACCTTGAGGCCCTAGCCAAATCGGTTACGAAGGAAGAATTGGCAAAAAGACCTGGTGGGTTCTGGCGCTACAGAGAATTCCTTCCCGTTCGTGAAACAAAAAACATTGTGAGCCTTGGCGAAGTCATGACGCCACTAATGCCCTTACGTAAGTTGGCTGGAAAAGGGGGCGAGCTCATCGTAAAGGATGAAGGACGCCTTCCAACGGGATCCTTCAAAGCGCGTGGACTGGCGCTGGCCGTTGCCATGGCTAAGGAGCTAGGTATTACACGTCTGGCAATGCCAACAAATGGCAATGCAGGTGCTGCTATGGCGGCTTATGCAACGCATGCCGGCATGGAAACAACAATTTTTTGTCCTGATGACACACCGGAAGTAAATGTATCCGAGATCGAATACCAAGGCGGTAAGGTTTACCGCGTTAATGGCTTGATCAATGATTGCGGAAAAATTGTTGGTGAAGGTAAAGAACCAACGGGTTGGTTTGATTGCTCTACATTAAAAGAGCCTTACCGGATTGAGGGTAAGAAAACCATGGGCTTGGAACTTGCCGAACAGTTAGGTTGGGAAGTTCCTGATGTTATTTTCTATCCGACAGGGGGTGGCACAGGTCTTATTGGCATGTGGAAAGCCTTTGATGAACTGGAAGCTATTGGCTGGATCGGATCTAAGCGACCTAAAATGGTTGCAGTCCAGTCCACAGGCTGTGCTCCTATCGTAAAGGCTTATGAAGACGGCGCAGAGCATGCTCCTTTGTGGGAAAATGCTTATACCCATGCCTCTGGTATCCGTGTGCCTATTGCGGTTGGTGACTTTCTTATTTTGAGAGCTGTCCGGGAGAGCGGCGGTTTTGCGATTGCGGTGACTGATGAGGCGATTGATCTTGCTCAGGCTGAAGTTGCACGTGAAGAGGGTGTCTTACTTTGCCCTGAAGGCGCAGCAACTTACGCGGCTTATAAACAGTCATTGGCTGATGGTCGGATTAATTCTACGGATCGGGCTGTGCTTTATAACTGTGCAACGGGTCTTAAGTATCCAATGCCACCAATTACGCGAACCCTGGATAAAAACCAGCCGATCGATTATTCAAAAATTTAACACTGGAAAAGATTACTGCAGATCAAATCTAATACAGAATTAGGGGGAGGGGAGAGAGTTTATCTTTATCCTCCTTTTTCTCTTAAGTCGCCCATAAAGTGATTTAGGCGTTTTCAGTGCCCGAATGGGTATAGGAATATTGATTCACATCCTCACGCAGAGTCCATCCTTTGGATGTCCAGAAGGTGTTTGCAAGACTATTGTCTTTGAAGACAAAAATATGGGTTTTATCGATGCCGATATCTGCCAGGGCTGAGATGGACTTTTGAAATAGTCTCTCTCCCAAGCCTTGCTGTCTTGCATTGGGGGCTACGATCAAGTGTTGTAGATATCCCCGACGTCCATCGTGTCCACACATAACGCATCCAACGATTTCGCCGTTTATTTCTGAAATAAAGTTTAAGCCCGGATTTCGGTCCAGATACTTTGCCGTCGCTTCTTTTGAATCAGCATCGCGCAGGGTAACGCCAGGTGTTTTCCTGAAAAGTTCAATGAGCTGATGGTGATCAGAGATGTTCATTTCACGAATGTGCATTTTATTATCCGGAAAAGATATCGGTTTTTGGGAGTGGGAAGAGGACTATAGGCCCAATTACAGGAAGCAGGGATTATTTTTGTGAGTATGTCGAATGCTAAATAATTAGAAAATGAAAATATTTAAGAAGTTTTAGTTAATAAGTCTATAGAGTGACAATTATAGGTGGAATTATCATTGTGGAGGATGACAATGCATAAGCTTAAATATCTATTGTTACCCTTTCTGCTGATTATGAGCGGGTGTGAGGAGGGTGACAAAAACTCTGACTTTAAAATGATCTCAATGAGTAAGTCGAATATTGGGATTAAAAATACAGGTCCTCGTGATATCCAGGGTTGTAATATTCTTGTTAATGGCGCGAGTGGGTTCATACACGATCCTGGTCGATCAGCTTTCTTATCTGGGCAAAGTCGTATGTTCTCAATGACGAGATTTTATAGCAGGGGGCATAGAAAGTTTGATCCTAGAGTTGATCGAGTTGAGAGGGTGACTGTGAGTTGTTCTCTGCCAAAGGTCAGTGCACTCGTCTTTGACAATAGTGGTGTTTTAACTAACTTCTAAATATTGGTGTGCCAACCTTAGGCTTGGCAAGAAACAATTTATAATTACCCAAAATATCGCAGTCGCTCCATTTGTTGTATAATTGGTGATGCTTGATCATCTTCCAGAATAACCGAACTATTTTTCCCGATAAAAACCTTGGTATTGAGGGTTTGTGTCTAACTGTCTTGAATGTCCCTAAAATGCAAAATGAAAGATCTGGACAGTCTTCCCCGATTTAGCCTAGTTAAGTACGATTACAGGGGGAATTATCGATACCTATCATGACTATACACAAATTTAAGCTATTATTGCTGCCTGTCTTGTTTATCCTTATAGGCTGTCAGGGTGGAGAGGGAGACTTTGACTTCAAGCTCACGTCTTTGAGTAAATCGAGTGTGGGTATTAAAAGCGAAGATCGAAGAGATATAGATGGTTGTATTATCCTTATAAATGGTGCTCAGGGGTTTTGGCATGAGCCCGAGCAATCGACTTTCCTATCGGGTCAAAGTCGGGTGTTTTCAATGGTAAGATTTTATGACACCGGACAAAGACGCTACAATCCAAAAGTTGACCGGATTGAAAAAATTTCGGTGAATTGTTCACAGCCAAAGGGAAGTAAGGTCGTGTTTAATTCTGACGACGTTTTAAACTCTTTTTTGAATTAGGTAACTTCTGGATGTGGTCGGCTCTATGCTTGGCTTGATATCGCGACTGCACTTTGCTATATAGCCGCCACATATTGTAGCTCTGGTTTTACGTTCCAGCTCGCACAAGGAAGAAAAATGTCAAATATTGTTGTTTCGGCACTCTATCATTTTGCCGTATTGGAAGACTTTGAGAGTCTCCGTGAACCTCTTCAGAAATTCATGCAAGCGCATGATATTAAAGGTACATTGTTGATCGCACGTGAAGGTATCAATGGTACTGTCGCTGGGTCGCAAGAAGGCATCGATGCTCTCCATGCCTATATCCGTGCTGATGATCGCTTGAAAAATGTGGTTACTAAAGAATCCTATCACGATGAAATGCCCTTCCATCGGACCAAGGTTAAGCTCAAAAAAGAGATTGTAACCATGGGTGTCGAGGGTATTGATCCCAACCATATCGTTGGTTCGTACGTAAAGCCACAGGATTGGAACGCGCTGATTTCTGATCCTGATGTCGTACTGGTTGATACCCGTAATGACTATGAAGTTGGTATCGGGACTTTCAAAAATGCCATAGATCCAAAAACCGCGACTTTCCGAGAGTTCCCGGCTTATGTCGAAAAGCACCTCGGGGATGCGAAGGACAAAAAAGTTGCGATGTTCTGTACCGGTGGTATCAGGTGTGAGAAATCAACGGCCTACCTAAAAGAGCAAGGCTTTGGCGAGGTTTACCACCTCGAAGGCGGGATCTTAAAGTATCTCGAAGAAGTACCTGAAGAGGAATCTCTTTGGGAAGGTGAGTGCTTTGTTTTTGATAGTCGAGTTGCGGTAAAACACAATCTGGAAAAAGGTATCTATGATCAGTGTTTTGCCTGCCGGATGCCGATTACCGAAGAAGACAAGCATAGTGCCCACTATCTCAAAGGTATTTCCTGCCATCACTGTCATGAAAGCTTAAGTGAAGAGCAGAGAAAGCGTTTCGAAGAGCGTGAAAAGCAAATAGGTCTGTCAGAAGAACGCGGCATTGATCACATCGGTGGTGAAGTAGCTTCGATCATTGAAAAGCGCCGTGAATTGAAGCAACTGGATAAAGAACATCAGAAAAAAATCACTCTTGGTGAGCTGTAAAGACCATTTATGTGAATTATTTCTGATCTGATTGTATTTCGTTAAATTTTAAGGAGAAGTCTTGATAGCGTAAGCTTGGGGCTTCTCCTTTTTCTATGGAGCATTATGTCATGTGCGAGATTGCGTCTTCTGCTGCGACCAAAGCACCCTCAAGATAGCCGCCTTCTGCA
Source organism: uncultured Rhodospirillales bacterium (assembly GCA_913060675.1). Classification (GTDB taxonomy): domain Bacteria; phylum Pseudomonadota; class Alphaproteobacteria; order Kiloniellales; family Kiloniellaceae; genus Kiloniella. Next base: position 16,372 of record CAJXUS010000030.1, on the reverse strand, counting down.
CTTGCGACTTCGGTTCCTGAAAAAATGAGTTGGCCATTCCATAAGTTGATCATGGCTTTGGGAAGACCATAATTTGGATGGCTTGATAGAGGTTCCATGTCATCTTCAGTTGATGTTAGTTTGTCACCGCTCCAGTCTTTGATAGTAATGTTCAATGGTGTTGGCGTGTCGGTGCCATATAGTCTGATAATTTGCTGTGTTATAGCGGCCTTTAGCTGCTCTTCTCTCATTTCTTTACGCTGCTTCGGCGTTCCGCCAATAAAGCCAAAGAGCGCATAAGGTGCATCCGAAGAAGCTGAAGCGTCATGTATTTCCATCAGGGGGCCTAGGCGGCTAAAGGCTTGGCCGGATAAATTCTGATCCTGCCAAAAAGGGTGTTCAAATTGAATAACGGCCTTTGCCTGTCCCGCCATCCAAGTCGGAATGGAAACCATACTCTTTTCTACTTTTCCTCCAAGGGTAGGGTTAAATGAAATATTCCGAGCAACCAATCTGGGCGGGAGAGCTAGGAAAATCTGCTTTGCTGTAATCGGAGTGTTCGTGCTTTCTTGTGAGAAGCTAACGATAACTCCATTGTCCGTTTTTGATATGGTGGTTACTTGGTGGTTAAGGAGGATTTTATCTGAGGAGATCTTATCTTCTAGGCCTTGGGTAAAACGTGAAATTCCGCCTTCGGCACGATAAGATGTCATCTGATACTGTTGTGAGGGGATGCGTTCAGATTGGACGTTAGGATCTTCGTAGAGCATATCACCCTTATTCTGTTGTTCGAAAACGGGGATATCGAGTTCTTTGGCAAGATCTGACATACGGCGTTGACCGGGCCAAAACCATGTGGGGCCAAGATCTAAACCTTGGTGAGTGTCGATGCGCCCGCCAAGACGGTCTCTGGCTTCAACCAAAAGGAAATCTTTTTTCTGTTGAGTGAGTTTATAAGCCAAGTATAAACCACTAATACCACCACCGATAATGAGGTTCTCTGTTTGCATCAAAAACTTTCCTGAGAAGGGCGGAGATCAAGCTCATGGCTCCATGTCGATTTGGGTTGTTGGATGATTTGCCAGTAGGCCTGCGCTATATCCTCGGCCTTCATCATACGTGTTGGGTCTAGCGAGTGCAGCTTACGGCTTCTGTTCGTATCAATGATACCATCCAGTATGACATGGGCTATGTGAATGCCCTGGGGCTGAAACTCACGGGCAAGAGATTGGGTGAGACCTCGCAAGGCAAATTTTGCAGAGGAAAAGGCTGAAAAGTTTTTGCCTCCACGTAAACTGGCCGTTGCGCCTGTCACGATAACCGTTCCTTCTCCTGCCGTCAGCATATGAGGAAGTGTCGATTGGCAAATGTTTATTGCGGAGTGCATCATTGCGTCCCAAGTCGCGGAGAACTCTTCTACTTGGGTTTCTAGGAAGGGTTTTATTACAAGCTGTGCCGTGTTGTGTATGAGAACTTTCGGGGGACCATACTCATCTACAAACTGACGCGTGGTTCTCTCGACAGAAGCTTTATCGCAGAGATCAACCTGTTTGAAATGAATGCTCGGATTTAGAGGCTTTTCTTCTGGCTGTGATCTCGATAGCGCGATGACTTCATAATTTTCTTCGGCGAGCTTTGCCGCCATTGTCATGCCGAGACCTGGACCTGCTCCTGCGATAATCGCGAGTGGTTTGTTGTGAGGCATGGTGCAATCCCTATTGTGTGGAGTAGTAAGTTTAGTGTGCCACAAAAATATTGGCTGGGCTTTTAACTTTCTCGTAAGGCCAGATAAGTCTGAGCCCAGCCTATGGCTAATGGAGCTCTAGTTTCTACCCGCCATTACGCCGCCATCAGTGTCCCAAATAGCCCCGGTGACCCATGAGGCCTGATCTGATAGCAAGAAGTTGATTACTGCGGCGATATCATCCGTACGACCAACGCGCCCAATTGGATGGAAATCATTAAAGCCGCCCGTTAGCGTGCCTTCGATCTGATCAGGTTCGATAAAGGATCCAAAAATCGGTGTAACAACAACTGCAGGTGACACCGCATTAACACGGATATTGTCTTCAGCAAGTTCCATTGCAAGGTGCTGGGTGAGGGAGTGCAGTCCTGCTTTTGCCATGGAATAAGCAGAAGAAGGTGTCGCTTTAATCGCCTGTTTAGCCCACATGGATCCGATGTTAACAATAGAGCCACCACCATGGGATTTCATATTTTTGGCAACAGCTTGGGTTATGAAAAACAAACTTTTGTTGACCTGATGGTATCCGTCAAAATCTTCAGAAGTATGTTCATGAAAAGAAACTGGTTTGAATGTTCCAGCAGCATTGACGAGATAGGAAATATGCCGAGTTTCATTTGAAACATTTGTAATGAATTCAGCGACCTGTTTGTCAGATTGAAGATCCACAGAATGAAGATCAATTGTACCTGATCCTGACTTTTCCAGTTCCACTTTCACACTTTCAAGTTTTTCTGGGTTTCTCCCGACAAGAATTAAGTTTGCCCCACTCTCGCGGAGCTTCTTAGCTGTTTCTTTTCCCATGCCGCTAGAGCCGCCAATTATAAGAGCTACATTTTGTGTCATTACATTTCCAATCTATTAGTAGGTAGGTATTGGTTTAAAGATGGCTCTAGTATGGAGAGAGTCAAGGTATATATCTATCTATAGGTAGGTATATTTAATGCTTGAATATAAAAATCTTGAAATACTACTTATATTACAAATGGATAAGAGTTATTCTTTTTGAGAATAAATTGTGTTATTCAGCTTTCAAAAATGGAAGCAGGCAATCAATTACTGCTTGAGGGCTTTCTTCCTGAGCAAAATGGCCGCAATCAATCGCTTGTCCTTCGACATTATCAGCCCAAGACTGCCACAGCCCTAAGGGGTTGCCAGTACGGGCTGGAAACCCGTTTTCAGCCCAAAGGAAAAAGAGCGGTGCCTGGATCTTATTTCCTGCCATGCGATCTTGTTCATCAAGTGCGCGATCTATTGTAGCGCCGGCACGATAATCTTCGCAAAGCGCGTGGACATGGTCGGGGTCTCTAAACTGTTCGCGGTAACTCTCAAGGGCCGTTGTAGAAAAGGCGTCCAAGTTACCACCTTTGGTCCAGCTTTTAAGCGTCCATTCGAGGTAATCAACCGGGTTTGACGCGATCATGCGTTCTGGAAGAGGAAAAGGTTGAGCCAGAAATGTCCAGTGATAAGCTTTTAAGGCCATTTCAGCGTTAAAGCGTTCCCACATATCAGCTGTGGGAACAACTTCAATAATTGCTAGACGTTCTATTCGATGTGGATGATCTAAAGCCATGCGGTAAGATACCCTCGCGCCGCGGTCATGACCGATGACATTAAAGCTGTCATGGCCAAGGCTGGTCATAAGCGCGACCATATCCTTTGCCATTTCTCGCTTTGCGTAGACAAGGTGGCCTTCATCAGTAGCTGGTGTCGCGCTTTGTCCATATCCCCTTAGATCAGGGATCACACACTGGAAGTTTTTTGCAAACTCAGGAGCCACTTTACCCCAAGTTGCATGGGTTTGCGGGTAGCCATGCAGCATAAGCAGCGGCTTTCCTTCTCCTGCAGTGTGGACGCTAATTTCCACGCCATTTACTTTAACAAATGAGTGTAGGAAGCCAGGCAAGGTGGGAGATTGCATCTACTTTCGTGCTTTCGTTAGAGGCGTTATTTACTCAAGAGATTGTTATCAAAGAACGATATTATCTCTTTGTTGAATTCCTTATTGAAATTATGCCGATTAAAGGCTGGGTCATCAAGGCATACCATTTTCCAAATTTTTGGATTTACCTGCTCCAATAAGGGGTTGCATGGGGGAAGAAAGGCGAAATGTCCTGCGTTTTCAACCAATCGGTAGTCCGGTTTAACAGGCAGGCTAGCAAGAACGATGTCTGAGTTGGTAAGCGGTGGGACGTTCTGGTCTTTTGCTCCTGCCCAAAGCTGTAGGGGGAGGGTGACATGCTCTAAGGCTTCTTTATCAAAAGCGAACCCGAGACCAGGAGCAACGACAACAGTTGCACCAATTCGGTGATCAAAATTCCAAGCCGATTTGGGTAGGTTTTCTAGGCCAGATGCTTTGAAATCGTTGTTAATGCCAAGCTTACAAACAAGTTCGGTTGGCTTGTCGTTACAATGTGTAATAAGTCTTTCAATATTGGGTATCCCACCCGAAGAGACCAGACCAGTATAGGTCCCGGCAGAAAATCCAAACATTCCAATTTTTGTTGGGTTTACGTATTTCGCGTCTTTCCAAGTGTTGAGAATGTGCTCAATCACGAGCTTGATATGGCGAGGGCGATCGACCATCCATCTTTGCGGCGGGTAACTCTCATCATTGTAGTTATTGCCTGTGTGGGTAGGGGCGACAACAATGTATCCAGCTTTGGTCAAGGCCAAAGCTGTGCTTGCATGCCCTCCCATCCAGCCGCCATAGCCATGGGAAAGTACGATTAGGGGAAGATCAGTCCCCTCAAGATTTCCTTCCAACGCCAGCGCTTGACGGAATGGGGTATTGTTTTGATTGGGAACTGGACTGCTACTGGGATACCAGATACCGACGTCAATCGGTTTGTCTTCGGGGTCGGGAATACTGATCCGTTGAAATCCGACTGCATTTGCGTGTGTGATCCCGGTGAGGAGGAGAATCATTGTCAAAAAATAAAGAAATTTCATGGTCTTTATGCCTTAGGTTTTCGGGATTTTATCTGGCTTATCTGTCTATTAAGCCGAAGAGTTCCAAAGCTGGCACGGTGTTGTTTTTCGCGAGACCTAAATCACGATCAAGGTCGCTCTTTTTCACGATTTAGGCCCTATTCAAATTGTTGTTGAATTTTATCTCGCTCATTTAAGGCAGTGTGGGTATCGTTCTTTCTGAATTTATCTATCCCAACTTTTTTGGCTTTGTCTTTTTGGTTTGTTGCAGGATACAGAATGCTTTTCGTACCGCTTCCCTTTGTCGTAACTCTCTTGCTTGTGATCCTTTTGGTACAATTGCTCAGGCGAGAAACCGAACAGAAAACAAACCGGATATTTATTTCCTTACTGGTTTTGTATGCTCTGTTATCTGTGTTGATCGGAATCCGTTGGGGCTATGAAGTGCGCGTATTGTTACCGTTACAGTCTGTCTTGGCGGCAAGTTGGGCGTCTCTTGCTTGGTTAGGCTTTCGGCAACTTACTAATGATGGCCCTGATATATTGTTTTCTCGGGATTGGATGCACGTGATCCCTTCAGGAGTAGTACTTGCCTTAATTCTATTGTGGCCAGATCCAATTGATGTCGTGTTGATCGCGATTTATCTAGGGTATGGTTTTGCTCTATTAAGGATGGCGAGCTCTGGTGCAGATAAGCTCAGTATGGTCCGGTTTGATGAGAGTACACGTGCTCATAGAGCATTGTTAATAACGGCAATAGTTTTGATCGTTTTTGCTCTCGTAGATATTGTCATCTCGCTGGATATTCGATTTTGGGGTGGACACTCTTCGGCCTTGATTGTTTCGATGGCAAATCTTCCTGCTTTGATTGTTCTTGGGGCGGCGGCGGCTATAGCCGACAAGGCTAAGGTAAGAGAAGTTGATGCCGACAAAGAGCCATCAGTAACCAATAAGGAAGAACCTGAAGATATTGATGTTCTTAATAAAGTTGAGGAGTTGCTTAAAACGAACAGCGTTTTTCGCGACTTTGACTTAAGCCTTGATCGATTGGCGAGAAAATGTGGAATACCAGCTCGTAAAATTTCCGGCGCTGTTAACCGGATAAAAGGCCAAAATGTTTCGCAGTACGTAAATGAATTCCGTGTTGCCGAGGTTTGCCGTCTTCTCATTGCTTCGGACCAACCTATTACGACTTTGATGTTTGATGCAGGATTTCAGACCAAGTCTAATTTCAATAGGGAGTTTCGTCGTGTCGCTGGAATTAGTCCGAAAGATTGGAGGCAATTATACCCCAATGTAGAATACAACCCAGGCATATAGAATAAAGACCCTCTGACTAATCAGTGTGCCTAGTTTATTGTTAATTGGATAATTGGTTATTTGTCTCGAGTGGAAGAGTAGCCGCTCTCACCTCAGTGAATGAGGTTTTCTGAATTTATAAGTCGCCTATAAAGTGATTTCGGTAACTTATTTCCATATTCTTCGCAGTATAGATTATAACGTTTCAAGAACACAAATGTGTGGTTGATGTAAAAATACACTTAGTGTGCTAAAAATGCATCACTCAATATTAAGTTGTAAATTCAAGGAGATAAAAACTTGGCAATGAAGCCAGCAATAGGTAAAAAGTCTTCGTGATTTACTTTAAGCTTTAGAAGGAGCGTTCTATGACCCGTAATTTTGCCTCTGCATATATCCGCACGAGTGCATACGGGAATCGTACACGCTCAGCTTATGTCGCTCGTGTTTCCTACGCCGTCCTCAGCGGATGTTATCTCCGCTAAATCGGTAAAGTACCCAACCTTTTGGTACTGACTGTTTGGAAATAGTAATTCATCCTTTTCAATAACTGTTTTAGTAATTTACTTCTTTTGCGTGTTATCGCTGTGCGTTCTTATGTGCAAAATTATGTCGCTTATCTCTTTTGGCCAGGGGTGCTTTTTCGTGCATCTTTAGCTATAGGGGTAAGCAACCGTTGTAAGTAGGCAGTGTTAAAGAAAAGAATTACGAGTGACACTTTGAACTCCTGACAGTCGTGCCTTTATTCCAAATGGAGTTAGTCATGACACGTATCATGAAATTATTTAGTATTGTCTTCAGACGTCGTCCCGCTATGGGGCGCGTGCAAGATTTGCCGAAGTCAATCCGTCGCGACATCGGCCTACCTGCAGACCCTGATCCCCCTAAAGGATTAAGAACTTGGGAGCAATTTCTATAAGAATTGTTTTGTTTGTAAATTTATGTTCCTAGAATTATGGATTTGCAAATTTCAAGTAAAATAGATTAAAGGTCAGGCCGATGTGGCCTGGCCTTTTTCTTGCTGACTTTTGTTATAAGGTGCACATCCATTAGTATTATTTGTTTATTTAAAGTGCTTTTTATACGTGCGTAGATGAGCAAATGGTTTGTAATATTGTTTCAAAAAGATGAATTTTTGCTGAATTTTTCACCATAAAGTTGAGTAGTAGCAAAGCTTTATAAGTTAAATTAGGTCGATTTATAGGATACAGATCTGCGAAAATGCAGATCTTTGCTGCACAATTATGTGTTTATCTGCAAATCAGCAGATGCCATTGTTGTCCTCAAGCAAGACATCAGCGATCGAGGTAAGATTTATTATATTTATAAAACAATATTTTAGTATCCTTTTTATATTTTAATTATTGAGAAATTGTAATTTTGGATATTTGAGTTTTATTGAGAAATAAAATAACTGATTGACTTTAACGTAAGGTGTCGGAAATAGTAAAGTATGAATGGACAGGGCTTTTATAGCATTACAGAGCTGACAAATGAGTTTGGGATCACAACCCGGACCTTGCGGTTCTACGAGAGTGAACAATTACTCAACCCCCAACGTGAAGGGCGCAAGCGTTTATACAATTCACGTGATCGAGCGAGACTAATTCTGATTTTGAGAGGCAAACGTTTAGGTTTCTCTTTGGCAGAAATTCGTGAAATTATTGAAATGTATGACTTGGCACCTGGCGAAAGTGGGCAAATCCAACGGTTGTTGGAGTGTATTGCCAAGCACAGGGCACAGCTTAGGGCTAAGAGGCAGGATATTGATGATATCCTTCTTGAAATGTCTGAAGTAGAAGCTGTCGCCGCTGGCCGTCTTGGTGAGTTGAGAAAATACTCGCATATGTCTTCCCTGTCTGAACAAGAGGTAGAGCAGTCTACTAAGCCGTCAAAAGATCGGCCAACAATTGCAGGGTCCATAAGGGATTAATCTGCAAGGCCAGGTAAACCTGACGGACACGAATAAGCGGCTATAATTGCCGTGGACAATAAGCGGCTAAACCCACTGTATTGTCGCTGGGGACAGGGAGAAAAAGTTTGGTTCAATCGGGCGATCTTTTGCTCGAGGCGAAGGGAGTTAGTCTTCGCTTTGGGGGTATCCGTGCCTTGACGGACGTAAGTTTTTCAGTTCGCAAGGGGGAAGTGTTTTCAATTATCGGACCTAACGGTGCCGGTAAAACATCCATGCTTAACTGTATTTCAGGACGTTATAAGCCTCAAGAAGGTGAAATCATTTATAACGGCAAGAACCTGATTGGTCGCTCTATCAATGATAGGGCCGCCATGGGGATTGGCCGAACATTCCAGAATTTAGCACTTTTTGGCCATATGTCGGTTATCGACAATATTATGGTTGGTCGACATCACCTGCTTAAAAACAACTTTCTTACGGGAATGTTTTATTGGGTTGGCGGGGCGCGCAAAGAAGAGCTCAAGCACCGGCGGGATGTTGAAGACATCATCGATTTCCTTGAAATACAACACGTCAGGAATGAGCCTGCAGGGACTTTATCCTATGGTCTTCGAAAACGGGTAGAACTCGCACGCGCCATCGCAATTGATCCCGATCTTATTCTTCTTGATGAACCTATGGCAGGTATGAACCTTGAGGAAAAAGAGGATATGGCTCGATATATCCTGGATCTCAATGAAGAGTTGGGTGTCACCGTTGTGATGATTGAGCACGACATGGGGGTGGTTATGGATATCTCTAACCGTGTCATGGTACTTGATTTTGGGAAGAAGATTGCCGCTGGGTCACCTGAGGAAGTAATGGAAAACGAGCATGTTCGCCATGCTTATCTCGGTGAAGAAGATGAGATGCTTCATGACGAAGAAGCGGAGGCAGTGGCACTATGAGTACAACGAATATTGCTCAAGGACCAAGCCGAACCACGGTCCACGGAGATCAAATCGCCTGGGCACCTATACCGGATAGTTCTGCCGACGTTTCGATCTATAACACTCTGCCTAAAATTCTTTCCTACAATGCAAAAAACTTCTCAAGCGATGTTGCCCAACGTGAAAAAGAATTTGGTATCTGGAATATCTTCACTTGGAAAGATTTTTACGATCACGTTTCTCGGATGTCGTTGGGGATGGCAAAGCTCGGTATAACTTCTGGTGATACAGTTGTTTTGATCGGCGATAACCGGGTTGAATGGGTCTGGGGAGAGATTGCGGCACACAGTTGCCGAGCAATGAGCATGGGAATTTATCGGGATGCACTTGAAGATGAAATTGCTTATCTAACCGACTACACAGAACCAAAGATCGTCATTGCCGAAGATGAAGAGCAGGTTGATAAGTTTTTAAATTTGGAAGATCGAATTTCGTCAATCAAACACATTGTTTATACCGATCCAAGAGGGATGAGAAAGTATGACGATCCGAGGTTGATGTCCCTAGAGGAGCTTGAGGCTCTAGGTCAAAGTGTGTTGAACGAAGATGCCTCTGCCTATGAGAAAATGGTAGAGGAAACGGATTGTGATGATGTCGCCGTACTCTGTACCACTTCTGGAACGACTTCCAACCCAAAGCTTTCGATGTGGCCACACCGCTCTTTTCTTGGTCATGCAGCTTCTTATTTGCGTGCTGATCCAAAAACACCAGAAGATGAATACCTTGCTGTACTTCCCCTGAGTTGGGTGATGGAGCAAATGTATTCGGTTGCCTGGAATTTGATTGCTCGCATGAGAGTGAATTTCCCCGAAGCACAGTCAACAGTTATGGCTGACTTGCGAGAAGTAGGGCCGAGTTTTGTTCTTCTTGCCCCGAGGGTTTGGGAGACGATTGCCGCCGATGTTCGTGCACGGATGATGGATTCCAGTGTTTGGAAGCAAAAGATGTATGAATGGGGCGCTAAAAAAGGCCTCGCGGCTTTGGATAAAGGTAAAGAATCAGTCGCTGCCGAATGGTTGTTAATGCGTGCGTTAAGAGATCGTCTTGGTTTTAAAAATCTCAAGTCAGCAGCAACAGGCGGCGCAGCAATGGGGCCGGATACCTTTAAGTTCTTTCTCTCGATGGGAATACCCCTTCGACAGCTTTATGGTCAAACTGAATCTCTCGGCGCGCACACCATTCATAAGGGTGATGATGTTAATCATGAGAGTGTTGGGTCTCCGATGCCAGGTGTCGAACTTCGGATTGATAATCCGGACAAAGAAGGACTTGGAGAGATCTGCGTCAACCATGGCAACATGATGCGGGGGTACTACAAAAACGAAGAGGCTTCTAAAGAGACCTTCGGCGATGATGGTTGGTTTTTAACAGGGGATGCCGGTTACTTTAATGATGATGGGCATCTGGTTGTTATCGATCGCATCAAAGATCTGGCGAAGACTTCAGAAGGGGTTAAGTTCTCTCCGCAATATATTGAAAATAAATTGAAATTTTCAACTTTCGTTGCTGAGGCGGTTATTGTGGGAGTTGATAAACCTTACCTCACTGCAATGATCTGCATTCGTTATCCTATCGTGTCTAAATGGGCTGAAAAAAGAAGGCTACGGTTTACTACCTATACCGATCTTTCTGCTCAATCTGCTGTGTACGAGCAGTTGCGAGCTGAAGTCGAGATGGTCAATAAAACGCTGCCTCCTGCACAGAAAATCAAAAAATTTCTGTTGCTTTATAAAGAACTCGATGCGGATGACGGCGAATTAACTCGGACGCGTAAGGTTCGTCGTGGCGTGATTGCAGATAAGTATGGAGATATTATCGACACGCTTTATTCCGGTGATGACCACGTTGATATCGATACTGTTATTCATTTTCAAGATGGTTCAAAACAACGTGTTGTTACGTCCTTAAAAATCGAAACGCTGGAAGGGGAAGAGTAAAATGAATTGGGACCTTTTATTCCAGCTTTTGATCAATGGTATCATCGTGGGCATGCTCTATGGTGTTGTCGCTATGTGTTTTGTTTTAATCTACAAATCAACCCAAGTAGTAAACTTTGCCCAGGGTGAGTTCCTGGTATTGGGTGCCTGGGTCTGTTGGTTCTTTGTCTTAAAATGGCAATTGCCTTTCGTCTTGGCATTTTTATTTGCAATGGCATTTATGACGATCTTTGGCATCTTGGTTCAAATGGTCATTCTCAGGCCGTTGATTGGAGAGCCAATTATCTCGGTCATCATGGTGACCATTGGTCTCTCAATTTTCATGCAAGCTTTGATGAATTGGGTGTTTGGGAATTCCGCAGAAAGTTTTCCATCCGTGTTTGGCGAAGAAACAGTCATGATCGGCGGGTTACAGGTGGAAATGGCGTATCTCATGTCGTTGGTACTCTCGCTCCTTGTGATGGGATTGTTCTACTACTTCTTCAAATATTCTCGCTATGGTCTGGCGATGCGAGCTACGGCTTTTAACCAGCAAGTTGCACAAAGTTTGGGGATTTCGGTAAAGCAGGTTTTTGCCATGGCTTGGGCGATTTCAGCCCTGGTTTCCTGTATCGCCGGGGTCGTGCTCGGGTTGGTAAATGCCGTTTCTAATTCCTTGGCAATCATCGGGATCAAGGTTTTTCCAGCCGTTATCGTTGGAGGGCTTGATTCAATTATCGGGGCCGTTATTGGTGGTGTGATTATTGGTGTGCTGGAAAATATGGCTGAGTTTTTTGATGGTCAGTTCCTTCATATCGGTAACCTTTATACCGTCGCACCGTTCTATGTATTGATCATTATCCTGATGATCCGGCCCTATGGGCTGTTTGGCACCAAAGATATTGAACGTATTTAAAAGGGAGTGGTTTAAGTTATGTCACATGTTCCTCATCCGCGCCCTTGTGGTGATTTCAGAACAACCTATAGCGACGATACATCGTTGTTTCGGACAAAAGTCGAAGGTCGGATCGTTTATCTTGGGATTGCTGCTCTACTAATCTCGCCGTTCTTTTTGAACGATTATTATCTCAGTCAAATGATTACCATTGGCATCTATGGGATTGCGGCGCTCGGGCTCAATGTTCTTGTGGGCTTTACCGGGCAAATATCTCTAGGCCATTCAGCCTTCTTTGGCTTTGGAGCTTTTGCATCAGCTTGGCTAAATAATACCACGGGAATACCGGTATTTCTCTGTATTCCTCTTGCTGGGCTTATGACAACGGCTGTTGGAATGATCTTTGGTATTCCTGCTGCGCGTCTGAAAGGACTTTACCTCGCAATCGCGACACTTGCTTCTCAGTTTATTCTACAAGATTTCTTTTCACGGGCGGATTGGTTCTCTGGTGGGGCGTATGGTTCAGCAGCTGAAGTGGTGAACTTTCTAGGTATCGATCTTGATACGGACCAGAAGTATTTCTACCTCGTTCTTTTCTGGGTTGTGGTCTCATTCCTTGCCGTGAGTAACCTCCGTCGCTCTCGTGATGGACGCGCCTTGGTTGCTGTTCGCGACCATTACCTGTCCGCAGAGATCATGGGGATTAACCTTACCCATTACCGGATTATGTCCTTTGGTGTTTCCAGTTTCTTTGCTGGCGTAGGTGGTGCTCTTTATGCGCACTATTTGCAATACGTCTCAGTTGAAGGCTTCACTATTCTACTTTCAATTCAATTCCTTGCCATGATTATTATTGGAGGGATGGGCTCTATTGCCGGAACCCTTCTCGGGACTGCTTTTATCCTGTTGTTACCACAGTTTATGGAAGATGCAGCCAGTGGTGTAGCCGTTATTTTCCCCGGTATCGAACAGAGTAAAGCCTACATCAAGGAAATGTCAGTTGGCGCAGTGATTATTCTATTTTTGATCTTTGAGCCAGAAGGCTTAATTCACCGCTGGCGCCTAATCAGGGCCAGTTGGAAACTCTATCCATTCTCTCACTAAGAGAGGAACCTTTATACCGCGGCGGCCGGGGTAGAGATCATAATAATATGCCGCCAATAGGGAGTAAGACATGAAGCAGCGCATTCTCGCCGCAACATTAGCCCTGGCGGCAGCAAGCAGCCCGGCCTTAGCAGAAGATTCCATTTTTGTCGGGCACCTTGTCGACTACACAGGTCCGACATCTTATGTTAGTAAATCTTACGGACCAGGTGTGCGGGACGCAGTTGATTATATCAACTCTACTGGCGGCATTGCTGGCACTAAGATTGATATGGAAACAATCGATTACGCCTATAAGGTTCCACAAGCGATTGCCAACTATAAAAAGTGGAAATCCAAGGGCATGATTGCTCTTCAGGGCTGGGGTACAGGAGATACTGAAGCGCTTATCGGATTTGTTGCCAAAGATGAGATTCCAGTTTGGTCAGCCTCTTATTCGGGACACTTAACCGATCCAACGGGTAAAAATCCTAGAACGAAAAAGCCGGCCCCCTACAATTTCTTCTATGGCCCTTCATACACCGACGCTTGTCGCGCACTTGTTCAGTGGGCTGCGGGTGATGCCAATGAAAAAGGCATCAGTGATCCTAAGTTCATACATACAGGGGATAACCATCCTTATCCAAACGCTCCTAAAGAGGGCTGTGCAGAGTATGCTACTGAACTTGGTCTAAATGTTTTACCGCCTGTTGTGGTGCCGCTTGGACCGGGAGACTTCAAAGCACAGTGCTTGACGATTAAAGAGTCAGGCGCAAATTACGCTTATGTCGGCAACCTTGGTGGATCTGTCGTTTCCTTGCTCAAATCCTGTAAAACAGTAGGCGCGGATGTCACCTATATGGGGAACGTCTGGGCGGGTGATTATCAGACTATTCAAGCCGCTGAAGCTCAGAACTATATTTTCCCGACAGCAACACCATTTTGGGATGCCCATGCGGATGGTATGGATCTGGTTTACAAAATCGCTGATATGAGTGGTTTTGCTAAGGATACCAAACCTACTCATCACTATATTCGCGGTGTTTGCTCAGCTTTCTACATGAAAGAAGCAATGGAATGGGCCAAGGCTAATGGCGGTATTACTGGTGAAAATATCAAACAGGGTATGTATGTAAACAAAGGCTGGACACCAAAAGGTCTCGAAGGCGTTTGTTTGCCATCTACCTGGACATCTGAAGATCACCGTGGAAGCACGGTTGTTTCTATCAACAGAGGTTCATTCGAAGATGGTGCTGTAAACATCGAGCGTATTGCCGAGATGACGTTACCGCGTCGTGACGACTGGATTGGTTACTAAGTCACTCTATAACAGGCCCGTTCAGTGGAATGGGCCTGTTTTAACGAATGATGATTTTTCGATGCTTTTCTGCCACCTAAAGGTTCTGAACATGAGTACTGTCTCAAAACTGCAAAGTCAGCCTCAAAGTGACACCATTCTTTCGGTGAATAATATTGAAGTGGTCTTCAACGAAGTTATTCTGGTTTTACGCGGGTTAAACCTGACTGCGAAACGTGGACAGATTACAGCTCTTCTTGGGGCGAATGGGGCTGGAAAATCCACGACACTCAAAGCCATTGCAGGACTGCTCGGATCTGAAGACGGAGAAGTCAGCCGCGGCGATATCATTTATGACGGCATAGACATAACGAAAATGCCACCGGAAAAACGTGTGCGTAATGGTACATTTCTGGTTATGGAAGGGCGCGGAATTATCCATGATATGACTGTGCTGGAAAACCTTCGACTTGGCGCTTTCACCCAACCTCAAAAAAACGTGGCTGGGGATATTGAAAAGGTTTTCAATTACTTCCCACGTTTGAAAGAGCGAACAGGCCTAGCTGGTTATCTTTCGGGTGGAGAGCAACAGATGCTGGCCATTGGGCGCTCACTTATGGCTCGACCTGATCTTATTATGATGGATGAACCTTCGATGGGGCTGTCTCCCCTGCTGGTAAAAGAAGTATTTGGTATTATTAAACGCATGAACCGGGAACTGGGGATTTCAGTTCTTCTGGTTGAACAGAATGCCAACATGGCACTGAGAGCGGCCGATTACGGTTACATCATGGAAAATGGCAAAATCGTTCTCGACGGTACTGCTGAAGAGCTGATGAATAACGAAGACGTTAAAGAGTTTTATCTTGGCGGGGGTGGTAGTGAGCGTAAATCCTTTAAAAACATCAAGTCATTCAAACGCCGTAAACGTTGGCTCTAATAGAAAAGACTTTGCTTTAAAAATTTCTTTAATCAGGTTTGTCCTAACCTGATTTTAGCAAAATCTGGAATGCTGTAATATGAGTGAATATTTTGATTATAAAGAAATTCGCAGCCAAAATGAGCGCGAAAATGATCATCTTGAGAAATTATGCGACCTGATCAACTCAGCAAAAGAATTATCGCCGTTTTATGGCAAAACATTATCACGGATCGATACCGGAGATCTTAAGTCTATTTCGGATCTTGCGGCTCTGCCAATCGTGAGAAAGTCCGAGCTGATTGAACTCCAAAACACAGCGCCGCCCTTTGGTGGGCTTGGGATGGTTCCTGCTGGTGAAATGGCGCGATTATTTTTATCCCCAGGACCAATTGTAGAGCCGCAGGGCAAAGATGAAGATATATGGCGCGTGGCGCGTGCTCTTTATGCTGTTGGCCTTCGGAAGGGGGGAATTGCTCACAACTGTTTTGCTTATCACTTTACCCCCGCAGGGATTATGTTTGATTATGCTGCTCGAACATTGGGCTGCGCTGTATTTCCCGGAGGAGTAGGACAAACCGAAGATCAAGTTAAAGCAATTAACCGCTTTCAGTCCGATACCTATATGGGAACGCCCGACTTTCTGAAAATTATTCTGGAAAGAGCTGACGATTTGGGTACGCCTGTTACCTCCATAAACAAAGCTCTTGTTACTGGTGGGCCGCTTTTTCCAGATTTGAGGCGATATTACGAAGACAGAGGCATACATATCCGTCAATGTTATGCCACAGCTGATGTTGGTCTAATCGCGTATGAAAGTGACGTGATGGATGGCATGATTATCGACGAAGATGTTATTGTCGAAATCGTTCGCCCCGGTACGGGTGATCTCGTCTGTGATGGTGAAGTCGGAGAAGTTATTGTTACCTGTTTTAACCCCAATTATCCACTTATCCGATTTGCAACAGGCGATCTCTCGGCCATTCTCGAAGGGCAAAGCCCTTGCGGGAGAACCAATCGTCGGATTAAGGGCTGGATGGGACGTGCAGATCAAACCACCAA
Source organism: uncultured Rhodospirillales bacterium (assembly GCA_913060675.1). Taxonomy (GTDB): domain Bacteria; phylum Pseudomonadota; class Alphaproteobacteria; order Kiloniellales; family Kiloniellaceae; genus Kiloniella. The sequence goes on along the minus strand of CAJXUS010000030.1, from coordinate 343 downwards.
GGTTCGGGGAATGTTTATCCACCCAGAACAGGTTGCTCGGGTAGTGGAAAAGTATGACGAAATTACCAAGGCTCGGCTAGAAGTTTCCGATAGGGACGGTAAAGACAACATGGTCTTGCATTGTGAAGTTCATAATTACATAGGAAATGACGAACTTGAAAAACGGATTGCTGATACAATTCGTATAGAATGCCGATTACGTGGAGAAGTTGTTTTTGAAACCGTTGGTAAATTACCCAATGATGGTAAGGTTATTAACGATACTCGACAAAACGTAATAAGCTAAAGTGTAGTAGTCGCGACTTGATCTGACAGTTAACCGTTTTGTTGGCGTTATCTGTCA
>CAJXUS010000029.1 GCA_913060675.1 uncultured Rhodospirillales bacterium | reverse complement strand
CTCTTTCGCATAGGCTGGAGGATACCCCAAAAATTGAGTTATCTGGGTCAGCCCCAAATTTTAATATGATAGCTTTATGTAAAATTTTAGAATTCAACCACTGCTTCCAGCCCTAGAAGTTTCCTTAAAATTAAAAAGGGCTAGAGGCAGTGTGTAACCAGATATTATGTTTTGTTAATCGATACTCCTCCCTCAACAAGCATTGCTGTTCCTGTTACAAAACTGGCGTCATCAGAGGCGAGGAAGAGAGCTGCTTTGGCGATCTCTTCTGGTTCAGCAATCCGTTTGAGGCTGTGCAGGCCTTTAACGAAGTCTTCCATTTCTGGACTGTTAGCCACGCTGCGTCCCATAGGGGTATCGGTGCCACCGGGCAGCAGGCTGTTGACGCGAAGGCCTTGTGGTCCAAATTCTGCCGCCAGACATTGCACCATACCATTGATCCCAGCTTTTGAAGCGGCATAGGCAGCCATTCCCGGCATGCCGATGGTGTGGCCGACAAAGGTCGAGGTAAAGATCAACGACCCGTGTTTACTTTCAAGTAAAGCCGGGATCTGATGTTTGGCGCCGAGGAAGGCAGAAGTCAGGTTGGTCTCGAGAGTATCGTGCCACCCTTCAAGGGTAATGTCAGGTGTGTCGCCCATGGCCCCTAGGGTACCTGCATTGTTAAAGGCAATATCGAGCCGGCCATAAGTACCAGTTGCAACCTCAACCAATGTCTTGGCATAGGTTTCATCGGTGACGTCTCCGGCTATGGCGAGGGCTTGTCCGCCTTCGACCCGAATTTCTTCGATCAGTGTATCCAATTCAGCCTGGCGTCTTGCTCCGGCGATAACCTTAGCGCCTTGTGTGGCAAAAAGTTTGGCAGTGGCACGGCCTATGCCTGAGCTTGCTCCGGTAATGATAGCAACGCGGTTTTCTAATCTATTCATCTACTGGTCCTTAAAAATTAAACTGTGTTAAAATGAAGAACCCCATGATTGCGACGATCGAGTTCTGAAAAACTCCGCTTCTTGTTCGGTAATTAAAAAGAGTTTTGAAATACAAAAGCAAGAATCAGAGTTTGGTGGGAAGAATGCTCAGTTAGATTTTAGACACTAACGAAATTGATGTGGTATCAGTTGGAAAATAGGAGCACCTGAGATGAGTAATAGGGCGATGAGTAAATCAAAACAGTTTCAAAGCGACGACGAACGCTACCAAGCAATTGTGGATCGTAATGCCGGCGCTGATGACATCTTTTACTACGCCGTTCTCACCACGGGTGTTTACTGTCGCCCTTCTTGTGCTGCCCGTTTGGCACGTCGTGAAAATGTGAGCTTTCACGAGACCTGTAAGGATGCTGAAAAGGCAGGCTTTCGCGCTTGCAAACGCTGCCGTCCAAATGAGATGAAAAAGCAAGAGCGCCAGGCGCTGGCAGTTGCGAAGGCGTGTCGTCTGATTGAGGAAGCTGAAGAAGCACCCGATCTCGATGCGTTGGCAGAGGCCGCGGGCATGAGCCGCTTTTACTTTCATCGTGTGTTCAAATCGATCACAGGAGTAACGCCAAAGGCCTATACGACCGCGCATCGTGGCAACCGAGTTCGCGAAGAATTACGCGAAAGCGAAACCATCACTGAAGCAATTTATGATGCTGGATTTAACTCTAATGGGCGATTTTATGCCAATACGAAAAAGCTGCTTGGTATGAAGCCGACGAGTTATCGCAAAGGTGGGGTTGATACGGAAATTCACTTTGCTTTGGGCGAATGTACGTTGGGTTCTATTCTCGTTGCTGCGAGTGACAAAGGCATTTGTTCCATCTTGCTTGGTGATGACCCTCAAGCGTTGGTGCAAGATCTGCAGGACCGCTTTACCAAGGCAACCTTAAAAGGCGGCGATGATGAGTTTGAAACGTGGGTCGCGCAGGTAGTGGGCTTTGTCGATGATCCCAGTATTGGCCTGGATTTACCGCTCGATATTCGGGGCACGGCCTTTCAACAACGGGTCTGGAAAGCCTTGGGTGATATTCCGGTTGGAAGCCGGATGAGCTATTCGCAAGTGGCCGAGAAAATTGGCTCACCAAAAGCCGTGCGCGCCGTGGCTTCTGCCTGTGCTGCCAACCATATTGCCGTCGCCATTCCCTGCCATCGGGTGGTGCGCAATGACGGTGCACTCTCAGGTTATCGTTGGGGCGTAGAACGCAAACAACAATTACTCGAGTGTGAAGCGATTGCCGCACAATGAAATCAGCTGATATTTTGAATGACACTCAGATTGAAACAGATCTGGACCAGCAAGGCTACGCGATCATCAAAGGGCTGATCGGGACAGAGAACTGTGTGAAGCTGACCCGGACTTATGATCAAGGCGACCTTTTTCGTTCTCGCGTTGTCATGGCGCGACACGGTTTTGGACAGGGTGAGTACAAATACTTTGCCTATCCGTTGCCTGATCTGGTTTCAGATTTGAGGACGCGCCTTTATCTCCCGCTGGCGGGGATCGCTAACCGCTGGAATGAAACCATGAATATGGACCAGCGTTTTCCCGCAACACACAAGCAATACCTCGACCTTTGCCATGCCGCTGGCCAGACCAAACCTACACCATTGTTATTGCAATATGGTGCGGGCGATTACAATTGCCTGCATCAGGATGTTTACGGGGAACTTTTGTTTCCACTTCAAGTGGCTTGCCTGTTATCGAAGCCTGGCGCGGATTTTATCGGCGGCGAATTAGTTTTGACTGAACAACGCCCCCGGATGCAATCTCAAGCCGAGGTCGTGCCTCTTGAACAAGGAGATGCAGTGATCTTCCCAGTCCGCAACCGTCCGAAACAAGGCACCCGCGGCACCTATCGAGTGAACATGCGTCACGGTGTAAGCAAGATACGATCCGGTCAACGTCACACCCTCGGTATTATTTTTCATGATGCACAATAAAGTAGGGTGGAGGGGTATCTCAATGTTCCGCAAAAAGAGAAAATTAAGCCGCTTTTAGGCGGAAAAACGAATTATTAACCAAATTATCGGACATTTCCTAGCTGCAAATAAAGAAAATGAAAAATATGGGCGCAATGGAGTGCTCTGCCAGTATGAGTTATTTGGCGATATGGAGAGTTTGGTATAATGGAAATGGTAGTTGTTGACCCCGGGAGTGATCCGCTCACTTTAGCCGAACGGCAGGCCTATGCGGCACGAAGAGAGCTTCATACACTTGGGGATGCCTTGCAGGGTGAGTTCGAAGGCACGATGTCGCAAGCAAAAGAAGCTGGCGATGCAATGCAAACGGCAAGTGTTGCGACCCGTCAGGCAATTGATTCCGTTAGTTCTCGTGCGCATGATTTGGAAAATGATGCTAATACAGCAACGCAAAACGTCGATGCTGTTGCTGCTGCCACCGAAGAAATGAACGCCTCCATTGCGTTGGTTGGCGAGCACGTTTCCAAGACTGCCGAGGGGGCAAAAGGGGCTTCTACCCAAGCACGTGGCGCAACCGAAACCATCCAAACCCTGGCCCGAGCATCAGAACGTATTGGCGATGTGGTTAAACTTATCGAAGGTATTGCAGGACAAACCAACCTGCTCGCCCTGAACGCGACCATTGAAGCGGCGCGGGCGGGTGATGCCGGTAAAGGCTTTGCTGTCGTGGCCAGTGAAGTGAAAAGCTTGGCTCAGCAAACAGCGAATGCGACCAAAGACATAACAAATCAGGTCAATGAAATCCAAAGTGTCACCGCCCAGGTGGTTGACGTGATTGCAAATATTTCCGAGGTCATTGGCTCGGTTGAGGACTTTTCTTCTGAAGTCGCTGATCGGGTGCAAGAACAAGTCGCCGCCATCAATGAGATTGGTCGAAACGCGCAGCAAGCAGCCATGAGCACGCGGCAGGTCACTGAATCCATGTCTGAAGTGGTGAGCGAAGTAAATCACGTCGCTGATCGAACAGGCGAGCAAGAAGCAAGCGCCACCAAAATGCGCGAGTTGATGGAAGCCTTAAACCTCCGCCTGCAGACCGCAGTTGATGAAACCAACAGCTCTAACACTGATGCCTTGGATCGTATTCCTTTTGACCTTTCCGTCAGCGTTAAAAAGGGGGGGCAAGACCACTCCGCAGAACTTCGAAGTATGAGTTCATTGGGTGGTGTCTTGATTGGACTTGAACATGATTTGGCGAGCGGTGATAAGGTCGATATTGATCTGCCGCCTTTGGGAACGTTATCCGCTGTCGTAAAGGGTGCCTTGAGCGAGGGGCTGCAAGTTGAGTTTGCCACGTCAGCAAAGCAACTCACCTTGGAATTCCTAAAAGGTCACACAGCCATTGATCAACCCTTTATCGCCAAAGGGATCAGGTCTGCTAACCGCATTGGGGAGCGCTTTTCTCAAGCTGTTGATGCTGGTGAAATTTCAATGGATGAGCTCTTTGATGTTGATTATCAATCTGTCGAAGGCAGTAATCCATTGCAACATCTTACCCGTTATTTGACGTTTACCGATAAGGTTCTGCCTGAAGTGCAAGAGCCTGTTTTGGATTTTGATGACCGCGTTGGTTTCTGTGCAGCGGTTGATATGAACGGTTACCTGCCGACCCATAATCTGAAATACAATAATTCCCAAAAAGCGGATGATCCGGTTTGGAATGCCGGAAATTGTCGCAATCGTCGAATCTTTACCGACCGTACCGGGGCTTCCGCAGGGGCAAACACGGAGAACTACCTATTACAGAGTTATCTGCGAGACATGGGTGGCGGGAATTTTGTGTTGATGAAAGATCTTAGCACGCCGATTGTGGTCAAAGGCAAACAGTGGGGTAATCTCCGCCTAGGCTATGCTCCGTAATTGCGGGGAGTATCGCAATCGGCTGTAAACTTTAGCCCAGTATTGCTTTTAACCAGCTTTCTTCAGAGCTTTGTGACCTATTGTTCTCAGGTTGAAATATTCTCGTCGTTTCTTGTACGTGGTCAGGGCAGCCAGAAGTGAAGTGCTGGACGTTCTGCTGTTCGTTCGAGGCCCTGTTGTCCGGCGCAATCAAATGGGGATGCCGCAAGACATAGTCCTTTAGGCTATCAGCGCAGACCGAGGGTTGGCAGAGAATTGGCACCCTCTGGCCCATGATGTTGCCGATGATTTTGTGGGCGGCTTTTTCAAAGGCATTTTTCAGCAACGGATAATGGGTGCAGCCGAGCATTATCCAATTGGGAATTTTGTTATTTTCCTCAACCAATTGGCTGACATATCCCTCTACCAGAGCATCCATGATTGCGGCGTCTTTTTTGCTTTCCAGTGCAGGAACCAAATCTGGACAGGATTGCTGAATAACATCAAGCATGGGAGCGCGTTTGCCGATTTCGACAAGGTAGGTCTTACTTTTTACCGTGGCTTCGGTCGCAAAGATGCCAACAGTTCCCTGTAAGTTTTGCTGAGGGTGTTGTTCCCATTTAATCCATGGTCGATCGGTAATGGTCTCGACCATGGGTACGAGAACACCAAGAATACGGTTGTTTGGGGCACGTTTGGGAAGCCATTCTTGTTGAAGTTTACGCAGGGCAATAGCCGAGGCCGTGTTACAGGCAAGGATGGCCAGTTTACAGCCTTGGTTGAACAGAAAATCAACACCCTGACGGGTCATTTCATAAACTTCAGGGCCGCTTTTAGGGCCATAGGGGGCGCGATTATGATCCCCCAAATAAATAAAATTTTGATCGGGTAAACTGGCGCGTAAAGCGTGTAAAACGGTTAATCCGCCAGAACCTGAATCAAATACACCTATGGGCGCATTAAGCTGTATTCCGTCAAGACGAGATTTTTGGTTAGATGTCATTAGTACAGGTATAGTCCCCGCTTATGGCAGGAATTTGGCGATGTTGGTACGTAAGTTTGATCGGTTGTACTGAAGCCTGTAAATGTTTGTAAGTTACGAGTAATTCACAAAATTCTATCAAGCCTGTATCTAATTCATCCTTTGCCTGGCCACCCGTAATGAGGAACCGAATTTCTGTATCAGACAGGATTTCGACTTGGCCAATTCCTCTATCCGTGAGATTACCAAAGTCAGCGATTGCGGAATGGATCTGTTGGCGTTCATTTATCTCATCCTCTTTATGCGAGAATAAGAAGAATGTTGAATAGGCCATTATTATGATCAGGGGGACTGCCCCGATGATCCACCAGTTTTTAAGCATGGTTGCGTTGTTCTCTTTTCCCGTTTAAAACAGAAGTGTTTATTTATGTACCTTATTGGGTATGTACAAGGTTTGGCCTGTGTTTTGGGGGGATCCCATTAACACCGGGTTGTTGGGTGCGGAATATATCACGGTGTTAGTAATGCGAAAGCCAATTTTCGGCATGTTGCCGCTTATCGGGACGATGGCTCTGGGTATTGCCTTTGGGATGCTCAATCCATCTGTTGTTTATGCGGACTTTGAAGAAGGCAAAAAAGCTTTCGAAGCAGAGGATTATTCTGCTGCATTTCGATATTGGCAAATGAGCGCAGACCAGGGCGAGGCCCGTTCTCAACTATATTTAGCACGACTTTATCGTGACGGAATGGGTACAATCCAAGACAAGATTGCCGCGTCTCTCTACTATTCGTTGGCATCGGTCCAGAACTTAAAAGAAGCCAGTGAAGAACAGAAAATTCTCGTAAAAAATTTTACAGAAGAAGATACTGAGCTTGCCAACAAACTGATGGCAAGCTGGGAACCTATCTATGTTCCCGTTGTTTCTGAAAAACTACCTCTTAGTGCCGCTGATAAAGAAAAAGCCCGTTGGTTTATGGCCGCTGAAAAGGGCAATGTTAAGATCATTAAAGAAATGGTTGAGACTGGCTTTGATGTTAACGTGCGTGACCCAGACGGCTGGACAGCTTTGATGCTGGCCGCTTTGAATAATCACAAAGTGACATCGTCCAGTTTGATTAAAGCTGGTGCGGACCTAACTGTTACTGATTCTCTCGGTATGACGGCTCTTATGGCGGCGTCAGTTGCGGGAAACAAAAAACTTGTCGCATATATGGTCAAGTCTGGGGCTGATATTGAACAAGAAGATAGCGCCGGTGAAACAGCTGAATATATGGCAGAACAAGCAGGCCATGTAAGTGTCGCGCGTTATTTCTCATCCATGGAACTTCCAGAAGACCAGGTCAAAAAGGCTCAACAACTTCTCATTGCCTTGGGTTATCTCGAGGGCAGTGCGGATGGTAAATCTGGACCTAAAACTTCGGAAGCTGTCAAAAAATTCCAAAAAGATAACGCACAGAAACAAACAGGTCTGGTTCGGAAGCTTCTGTTAGAAACCCTTGAAGGCAAGGTGCCAACAGAACCTGTACTTGAAGCAGATAAAACTGAAGTCTCGTTTGAATCAGCTGCTGTGGTCACGAATTAATCTTATTCTGGATCATTCAATAGGATGATTTTGGAAGACAGAAGGTCGCCATCCTTAATATTTTTGCCCAGCTAGATAATATTTTTGGAGGGGCATAATGATCGTTTTGAAGTGTTTTTTGTAATTATCTCGAAATATACCGAGTTATTTCAGTTCTGAGACTCGACTCGGGTTCCCTAAAACTATAAGGTAGCCCGTCGTTTGCGGAGTTTAGGTTTCTAACTCTCCGCTTCATATTTATTCTTTTATATTACGTTAAGGCAGTCTAGATGAACTGGACGGAAGAGCGCATTGAGCTTCTGAAAAAACTATGGGCAGAAGGTCATAGTGCTTCACAAATTGGCAAAATGCTGGGCGTTTCTAAAAACGCCGTTGTCGGTAAAGCCCACAGGATGAAACTGGCTGCAAGGCCATCTCCTATTAAACGCAGTGCCAACAAGGGTGATGCCGCTAAAAAGGATGCTCCAGCTAAAAAGGCTGCTCCAAAAGCGGCTAAACCTGCTGCTCCTGTGGCTGCCAAGCCTGTGGCCAAACCTGCCGCACCAGCGGTTGCTAAAGCACCTGTTGCCCCGCCGAAACCAAGGGGGTTCGCCCCGCCACCGCGGCCCGTTGCGCCTAAAGTTGAAAAGGCTCCTACTGCTGCTGAAATCAAAGCTGCGGCGCTTCCAGCGAAAGCGCGTCGTAAAGCAAGTTCTGATGCTGCGGACCGTAAGCTTTTCAGTGGCGCGCTTGAAAAACGTAAAGGTCCTAAATGTCTGTGGCCTGAGGGCGATCCTGGGGATGATGATTTTCATTTCTGTGGTGCGCCGGCTATTCCAAGTAAGCCTTATTGTGCTGAACACTGTGCGCGTGCTTACATCACGAAAAGTAGCCGTGGCTCTAAGAAACCTATGATGCCTTTGGAAAGTGTTCCAAAAGATAGTGACGAAACTTCTTCACCAGATTCTGGCGCATCCTCTTCTGAAACAAAATCAGCTTAAACACCTGATCTGATTTCGAGCACCCTAGGGTGTCTCGTTGTTTTAAAAACTAGCCCCGTTATTTTTAACGGGGCTAGTTTTGGTTTTGGCAGGATTTTTTTTTGGGTTTGGGGCGCGCCGATTATTATAAATAAGTATAAACCCTAATTCTGTCAGACTTTCGCCCGAATTATATTATTAACTAGCACTATACTATATCAGTACCCAATGTTGCTGGGACAGGTGCGTGTTTCTTTCATTTAGAACATGGCTTGTTGAGATGCGTTAAAAGAGGATGATCTTATGTCAAAGGTACAAAATGAAGTGAATAAAGAGAAATATTCACGTTTGAAAAAGTTACCTTTAGCCCTGCTTATTATGGGAGGGGTTAGCGCGACTGTAATGTCTTCGCCGTTGTCTGTTCAAAATGCCTGGGCTCAGGAAGAAGATCCGGGTGAGATGGCGCGAGAAAGTATTGAGCTGATGATGAAGTCTCTGCGCCTTGTCATCGATGCGATCCCACAATATGAAATGCCCGTTATCAATGATAACGGGGATATTATCATCCGCCGTAAACAAAAAGACGACTGGGAAGATCAAGACGATAGTCCCGAGATCACGCCAAAAGAAGACGAGGAAGCTCCCAAAGATATTTAAATATCTGTTTAGTTAATCTGGGTGTGAAAAGTTTAAACATAAGTTTGTTCCATTCTTTGCCAGAAGGTTTTATCGAGGATTTTATCTGGGATTTTGTCGGGGAGGTAAGGTCAACCTTGCAGCAAAGCTCAGCGCAGGGTAACTCAGTTAGGTAGATTTGAGTTTAAAGGAACGATCCCATGTTTGATAGTTTAGGTGCATTTGTCCCCGGTGGAAATATGACTTTTGAGGGCGCCGAAAAAGGCCCCTTGAAGGACTTTGGTTTTGCGGTAAAGGATATTTATGACCTTAAGGGCTATGTCACAGGTTATGGCAATCCGGATTGGCAAAGTCGTCGTCGCCCCTCAAAAGATCATGCCATTGTCGTCCAGAAGTTACTCGATGCCGGAGCAATGGTTATCGGGAAGACGATTACTGACGAGTTTGCCAGTAGCCTGGATGGTCAAAACTATCACTATGGTACCCCCACAAATCCAGAAGCACCTGGCCGCATTCCTGGGGGATCTTCCAGTGGTTCTGCCTCTGCCGTGGCAGGAGGCCTCGTAGATTTCGCTCTTGGCTCAGATACCGGAGGATCAATCAGAATACCCGGAAGTTATTGCGGACTTTTTGGTCTGCGACCCACCCATGACCGCATCACCAAAGAAGGAGTCTTACCACTCGCAGACAGCTTTGATACTGTTGGGTGGTTCGCAAGAGATGCCTGGCTTTTAAATCTGGTTGGCGAAGTCCTGATGGAGGCCAAAGCAAATCTCGAGGCGATGCCCGAAAAGTTGCTTGTTGCCGTCGATGCTTTTGAAGCGCTTGATGAGCGGGGCCGCCAGGCCCTACGTCCTCATCTCGAACGTCTGGAGCAACGCCTTGGCAAGGCCGAATACGTAAGCCTCAATCCTGATAATCTTCAAGTGACAGGTCTGAGTGAAAATCCGCAAGAGGGCCTTCTTGGGCTGGCGGGACTTTTTCAAGTGCTACAGGGCCGTGAAGTCTGGGATACCCACGGTGCGTGGCTTGAGCGCGTGAAGCCTAAGATGGGACCGGAAATTCAACAACGTATGGATTGGCGCAAGACCATCACCGATGATCAGGTGGCCGATGCTGCTGAAAAGCGGATACTCTTTAATAAACGTTTGGCGGCATTACTAACCCCAAAAACAGTGCTTTGTTTACCATCAGCGCCGGGAATTGCACCGCGGATTAATGAGGACGTTGAGACACTGATGGCACATCGCTCTCAATTGTTATCTCTAACGTCCCCTGCAGGGTTGAGTGGTTGTCCTCAAATTACTATACCGCTTGCAACTCTAGACGGGTGTCCTTTGGGATTGTCTTTAATGGGGGCAAGAGGATCTGATCTCGAGCTTTTGTCTTTTGTTGAGAAATTCTGTGGCGGTGAAGAAGAAGGCCAGTCGCTATCCCCGTTCTAATAAGGAGCTAATAGAGGTATTTTTCTCGCAACAGTATTTGAGTCTTATTCCCAGTCCGTAGGTCGTCAATCTTATGCCATTCGAAACAAAAGTTATCGCTACATGCCTGAGCGGTGAGCATAATTTCAGCAAACCTGTGGTGGGCCACATCGAGCTTGTTGCCGGGCAAGGGATCAGAGGCGATGCGCACTGTGGGGTTACGGTTAAGCACAGGTCTCGGGTTGCTAAGGGACCAAGTCAGCCAAACCTTCGTCAGGTTCATTTGATCCACTCTGAACTTCATGCGCAACTTGTTGCCGCTGGCTTCAAGGTTGGCCCGGGTGTGATGGGGGAAAATATAACAACCACGGGGATTGATTTACTCGCACTGCCCGTTGGAACCATCCTGCGCCTTGGATCAAACGCGGTGATCTGGATTACGGGTTTACGTAATCCCTGCAAACAACTCGATGATTATCAGGATGGTTTGATGAAGGCGGTGCTGGGCCGGGATGCAGCACATAATCTGATCCGAAAATCGGGTGTGATGGCAATTATCCTCGAAGGTGGGATCGTCAGGGCGGGGGATCAAATCCTCGTTGAACTCCCCCCTTTACCGCATGCGCCGTTAGACAAGGTCTAACAAATCACCATCTTGGACCTTGTTGCAATAGACCTTATAGATATCTTGTGTTTAGTCGTCGTATTGGATCAGGGTGGTGATAGGGAGATCGTTGAATCTTTCTCGGGCTTTCAGGAAGTTCAGCTCTATGATGCAAGCGGCCATGCGAACATCAGCACCGGTTTTTCCCAACAGTGCAACCGCAGCTTCCATTGTTCCGCCAGTTGCCAAGAGATCATCTAGTAATACAACACGCTGACCAGGTTTGATTGCGTCTTCCTGAATTTCAATGGTATCGCTGCCGTACTCGAGATCATAGGTGTAGGACACGGTTTTACCCGGTAATTTTCCTTTTTTGCGGACCATAATAAAGCCCAGTCCTAACCGCATGGCGAGAGGAGCCGCGAGGAGAAAACCACGAGATTCAATACCGGCGAGCACGTCGGGTTTTTCTTTTTCAATGATTACAGCAAGGCGTTCAATGGTCTCGTTCCAGGCCTCTGCGTGAGCTAAAAGGGTAGAGATATCATAAAAAAGAATGCCGGGTTTTGGGTAGTCAGGAACTTCCCGGATGTGATCTTTTAGGTCGATGCTCATAATAACGCAGTCCCTTTTTTCTGGGCAATTTATGGAAGGCTAGAAATAAAACTGTCCGCGAGAGATCATAAGATAATTTCTTCAAACAGACTCTGGGTTTATGCCGTTTTTCCAATGATTCTGCAACAAGACCTTTTCTCTCCCTTAGGTTGTTCATATTATTTAATAAACAGGAAAGAGGTGAATTGGTTTGAAGCGCGTATTTCTGACATTGCTGTGTCTCTTAATCGTCTCGGTTGGCGGTTATAAGCTTTGGTACTACATCAAATACCCTTATTCCGTACCTGTAAGCATCGGCGCTTCTGTCGTATCTGATCTAGGGGACGGCCCAGTCGAAGTCATTCTTCACAAATACAACTCAACTCGAAAAAATAAGTACCAGACCACTGGAGAAAGCATAAGTTTCTCCTTTCCCTCTGATATGTATTATTATGGGAAAAATCAAGATGGAGGACCACAGTGGAAGATAGGGTTGAAGCTTGACTATTATACCTTGGAGGCGATGGAACCACAGCTTAGGTTAACTGAAAAATTAATACCAGACATGACGGCCTATAACCAAGCACACACAGAACTCGACACAAAAAAAACTATTATACAAATTTACTCGGGGATTACAGGCGCAGGGCCGAATTACGGACCAGTCCTAAATGGTCGTTACAATAAGTCCGGCCAATTCTGTGATCTGACAATTTATAATGATGGCTCTTATCCAATCTTTTCAGATCCAAAATACAAGGATGTTTATCCTTTTACAGAAGGTGAACATTTTTATCCTTTGATTACCAAAGAAATTCAAAAGTTAAGTATGAAAGAAGCTATAAAAGTTCTGAAAGATCAGAATGGGTTTTATGCTTACTGTGACCCAGCTAAAAGCAATCTCTTTTGCAACGCAAAAACAACCTTTGAAGGTTGGGATCTTAAATACCAATTTCCAAAGGCTGAGCTTTGTAATTGGAAGGAAACACGCACTCGCATACGTGAGTTTCTCTCCAAGTACGTCGTGAAGAGAACCCCGCCAAGAGTAACCGAGGATAAATAGGGGTCGGTCTCAAAACTAGGGTTGGACTGTGACAAATACCTGAAGAAGATCACGATGTGGTGAGGCCTATTGTTCCGCCTTCAGTCCTGTGATGCTATTGGATTCATATTTTAATAATTGGGATTTAATTCTTCTCTTGTTACTCAAGGGGCTGATCCCCAAGTGAATAATTCCATTATTTTCGATCCCATACTCGACCCCAGAGGAGAAAACCCGTGATCAGACACCGTTATGGTTTAATTGGATTATTTAGCAAACTGTTACCATTGCTGATCGGTGCTGTTGTTGCGGGTGGTTTCTCGGTCGCCATGGCGGATCAGGGCTATCCTTATGATGGCATGGTAAGCATCAAGGTCGAAAAACCTTACAAAGAACTCAGTGCTGATTTGAAAGACGCCATCAAACTGAACAAAATGGGTCTGGTAACCCGTGCCACGGCCAGTGGGGGCGCTGCGGCGCAAGGCATTACTATTCCTGGAAATATGGTGGTTGGTGTTTATCGCAATGACTTTGCCCGGCGGATGCTCGCAGCCTCTATTCCTGCAGGTATCGAAGCGCCGATCCGGTTTTACCTGACCGAGAACAAAGATGGCACCACCAATCTCACCTATCGCAAACCTTCTGCGGTTTTTGCGCCCTATAACTCTGAAGATTTGGATATCATGGCCAAAGAGCTGGATGTTATCTTTGATGCCATCGCCCAAGGGGCAACGAAATAGGGCCCAAGGGGCAACGAAATAGGGCCCAAGGGGCAACGAAATAGGGCTCAAGGGGCAACCAAATAGGACCATAGCGGCCGACGGAATAATCTCGATCTGATAATAGTTTACCCTGCGGGCTGGATAGCGTAGAGATTATTTCCTGTCTGACATTAGGGTAAAAGACTAGCGGGTATGAAAAGATCGGCAAAAGAACGGGTTAAAAAAAAGGGTGAGAATCAAGCCCCTGCCATTAGTCGTGCCGATAATCCTGCAGATAAGCCAGGCCCAAATCTTTCAGTAAATTTGGAAGAAGCTCTTTTTTGTGATTTTGTTGGTGGGGCCGTTGGGCATCGGCTGAGATTTGGCGGTGGTAGAGGGCAGGCGCTTCCAAAAGCAGCAGGCCTAACCAAAGGGCGAACGCCACAAATTGTTGATGCCACGGCAGGTTTTGGCCGCGATGCTTTTCTTTTGGCATCTCTTGGGGCGGAAGTCACTTTGATCGAACGCTCTCCCGAAGTGCATGCCATGCTTGAAGAGGGTATGAAACGTGCCCGTGAAGCTGATGAGCGCATCGTAGAAATTATCTCACGTATGACCTTGCTTTTTGGTGATGCCAAAGCACTTTTAAAAGATATGTCACCAGAAGTTGTCGTGGTTGATCCCATGCATCCTGCAAGAAAGACCACGGCGTTGGTTAAGAAGGAAATGCGGGTGCTTAGAAGCTATGTCGGTGCAGATCCCGATGCTGAAGAGCTTATGAAAGCAGCATTGTCGGTTGCAACAAAACGTGTGGTGTTGAAGTGGCCGGTAAAAGCTGACCCCTTGGAGAATATACGAAAACCATCGCATCAGATTATCGGTAAATCCACCCGCTATGATGTCTTTATGACGGGGTGATTGGGGTTAAACCCAAAGCGGTATAATTTATCCTGCTTATGAGGTACAATACGGTTATGGCAAGATCTTAGGTTTTAGGTCTTGATGTGGTGTTATCGTGCCTGGAGGATTGGTGGGATATTTTTCTAAACTTATTCTTATGATGATTATGGGATTTGCGGGGCTCTTGATTGCCTCTGCCGAGAGTTCTCCTACTCGAGCTGAAACCTTGCGTATCGCTTCTATAGACTGGTGCCCACAACTTTGCCCCAAGGGAGATAAAAAGGGTTATGTTCTGGATACTGTAAACGAAATCTTCAAAGATAGTCCCTATGACATTGAAGTCGTTGCTTACTCTTGGTCGCGTGCTATCCGTTTAACCCGCCTTGGAAAAGTTCACGCTCTTTTATCACCAGCAAAACCCGAAGCCCCTGATCTCCTTTATCCTCATCAAGAAGTGGGAACACAAAAAATGTGTTTCTTTGTAAAAGAAAGCTCGCGTTGGAAATACGAGGGAATGGAATCCCTGCGCAATCAAAAAATTGGGATTGCGATTGATACCTCAATAGAGGAATTGAATACCTATATCAGCGAGCATAAAGATAAATTTTATTTCACACCCTATGGGTCCAACTACTTAGTGCACAGTTTCAATATGATAGAGCGAAATAGGCTAGATAGTTTTATCTTTACCTACAACTCCACGGTTTATGAGCTTCAAGAGCGCGAGCTTACTGATAAAATAAAACCTGCAGGATGTGTTTCAAGCGCTAATATTTATATGGCTTTTACCCCTGATATCAAACAGAGAGCCTTTGTGCTGGAAGCCATGAAACACTTTGACCAAAGGATGTCTGAGCTTGTTCTTAGAGGCCAAATACCCAATATAATGCAAAGGTATGGGTTACCAAGTTGGCAAAATAATTTGTTGGAAGTCTTTTAAAAAAGAAATTTCTTAAGACCAGAGAGGGAGGAAAAAAAGCAATGTGCGTAATTAATTTTATCACTTAAATTTCTTAACTCATTAATTAGATTTCTCTTTATATAGGTGTACCTTCAAGTAAGCCTTTGTGATTTAAGTATAAAACTTCGTGATTCAGAAATATTATGATAAGATAATTGATTGAAAATAATTCAAATTTTATTTTTTTATTAAGCATGAATTAACTGGAGAATCAGATAATAGATTCTGAAATAGTCAGTGTACCATTCGGGTATCTGTTATTAACGGTTGGAAAGAAGCTGGAGAGCTATGAGCCTAACGCAGCAAGATGTCGCCAAACTTCTGGCAGATTCCTCACCCGCTGTGCGTGCTGAGACAACGGTTAAAGTTGCATCTCATTTCGAAGCGAAGGATTTTACGACAGAAGAAAAAGCCGTGGCGGAAGAGATCTTTCGTGCCCTGGTTAAGGATGCAGAGATAGTTGTTCGAGAAGCACTTTCTAATTCTTTGAAAGTTGCAGATGATCTGCCAAGAGATATTGCCTTGGCCATGGCCGCAGATGTTGAATCTGTATCCCTTCCGATATTGAAATTTTCAGATGTCTTCACTGATGAAGATCTCATTGATATTCTGTCCAAAGAAGGCGCTGCCAAACAAGAAGCGATTGCCTTACGGGCAAATGTCTCTGAAGCAGTTTCTGAGGCGGTAATCGATACCGGGAACGAAAATGCGGTTGCCAAACTGGTTTCTAATGAGGGTGCATCTATAACCGAAAATGGTTATGGGCGGGTGATGAGCGAATATAACGAAAGCGAAGTCGTTGCGGGCTCTCTTTCTCGTCGTCCTTCTTTACCTGCATCTGTCTCAGAGCGACTGATGAATACGCTTTCGGATCGTCTAAGACATTATATTGTCAGCCGACACGAGCTTGATTTTGACCAGGCCTCAAATTTAATCATGCAAGTGCGTGAGAGAGCTACTGTTTCTCTTTTGAAAGAGGGTTCTAGTCATGAAGAGCTCGAAAAATTGGTCAAACAGCTTCATCGGGGTGGAAAGCTAACGCCTTCGCTTGTGTTACGTGCGCTTTGTTCTGGCGACATGATGTTTTTCGAATGTTCGATGGCCGAACTCGCCGGTATTAAGCTGACAAATGCTCAAGCACTTATCCATGACGATGGTCAGCTTGGATTGAAATCCCTCTATAATAAAGCCGGGATGTTGATGGCTTATTACCCCTTTGTGAAGGCGGCAATTAATCTCTATCGCGATATGGAATATATCGGAGAGGGGAATGATCGTGAAGTCTTTGCCAGCCGGCTTCTCGAGCGTCTGCTCACTGTGTTTGAGCTTCCAGACCAAGAATTAAGTCCGAATGAAATTGAATATCTGGTAACAAAATTACAACAGTATTCGGCTTAACTTCTAGGTGATGAATATACGCATTATTAAAGCGGTCAGGTTTTCTGGCCGCTTTTTTTGTGATTTGATTTGTCGGATTTAAATGGTTCGATGAGAGACCCCTTGAAATTTTACGACACAAGCCGTAACTGAGATCGTGCAATGAGCTGAGGTGCTCAGAATGTATAATATGAGAGAGGCTAGGGTCCTGACCCTAAAACACTTCTCATATTGGTCGTTTATTTTAGCGAGAGTATGTAGGCGGATGCCGGGACCAGATTTATTTGTCACCCTTTTGATTATGGGGGCAGGCGCGGTGATTATTGCCGTTGCGGGGTGGTGGTCAAAACGACCAAGAGTGCCAGGGACAATACGCTGGGTTTCCCCTACCGCAATTCAATTCCTGGTCTTAATCGTTATTGTTTTAATGGTTCCGCACCTCATTGGCTTACTTGGGGGCCAAGACTTTGCCGAGCACATGTCGTCCAATCGATCTTATGGGCGTTAGTAGATTTTCTCATGCTTAGTGAAACGGATCATTAGATAAGAATAAGCCCCAGCGGGGGGATTGCCGGGGCTTATTCATCAAACAAAGGTTAAGGAGTGGAGATCAAGCAACCCTAACCTTGCTCAAAAAGGCTTCAACTTCTTTACCGAGTAAATCGGCATGATCTGTCATCTGAATAATCATACCTTCGACCGCTTGGGCGGCAGCACTAGCATTTTCAGCTGTACTACGGACGCGATCAACCGTGTCGGTTACCTGCCCTGTACTGTAAGAGGCTTCCTGAACATTTTGTGCAATATCGTGTGTCGCCTGGTTTTGACGCCCGACGGATTCAGAAATTGATCCGGATATCTCATCTATCTTAGTGATAATATCTTGAATTCCCTTGATAGCATCAACTGCTGACCCCGTCGCATTTTGCATAGAGGCAACCTGTTCTGATATTTCTTCGGTCGCTTTTGCGGTTTGAGTAGCCAACGATTTTACCTCAGAGGCAACAACGGCAAAGCCTTTACCTGCTTCTCCCGCGCGTGCCGCTTCGATTGTGGCATTCAGGGCCAACAGATTGGTCTGCTCTGCAATGTCGGAAATAAGACCCACGACATCCCCAATTTTACGGGCAGCTTCGGATAGGCCTTCAACTTCTTCATTGGTTTTTTTGATCTGTGATACGGCTTCTGTTGCTACAGAAGATGATTCTTGAACCCGGGTATCAATTTCTTCTATTGAGCTCGTGAGTTGTTGAGACGCATTGGTCACCGCGTTCACACTTCTGGACGCGACTTGGCACACTTCGACAATGCCACTGGCTTCTGTCGATGTGGCGCTTGCCACAGCGGCCATTTCTTGGGCACCAGCACTGGATTGAACGGCTGCATCGGCAACTTTTTGGGTGAGGGCGCCAACGGATTGTTCAAAGTTAGTTGCCAGTTCTGCCAGCATCGTCTGTTTTTCTTCGTGTGCCCGGCGTTGTTGTTGTTCTTGTTCTTGTTGCAGGCGTTCCCTTTCAAGCGCATTGCCATGGAAAACTTCCATAGCTTCGGCCATGTCCTTGATTTCATCATTAAATTTTGGCTGAGGGATCTCGGTATGGATATCTCCATTTGCGAGGTCCATCATGGCTTTGGTCATGCGGCGGAGGGGACTGGTAATACTAAGGGTAACAGATGTTGATATAATAATGGTGATGATGAGAACAGCAGCCATGATGCCGATCAGAAGCTGAGTTTGTCCTTGTAAATCAGCATTGAAATCATCCATGTAAACGCCAGTGCCTATAACCCAACCCCAATTTTTATAGTGTTGAACATAGGAGAGCTTTTCTACGGGGTCTTCTTGTCCAGGCTTGGGCCAAAGATAATCAACATACCCACCACTGGTGGCTGAAGCTTTGATTGCACTTATAAAGGCCGGGAA
This sequence comes from uncultured Rhodospirillales bacterium, assembly GCA_913060675.1. Taxonomy (GTDB): domain Bacteria; phylum Pseudomonadota; class Alphaproteobacteria; order Kiloniellales; family Kiloniellaceae; genus Kiloniella. Next base: position 34,670 of record CAJXUS010000029.1, on the reverse strand, counting down.
AATCAGTTTTCCGTTGGGATCTTCAAGTTTACTGAGGTCTTTGCCATCAAGAGAGGGTTTGACAGAGTGCATGATCATGACAGAGCTCATATCGTTGACCCACAAATAATCACCGTCGCCATACCGAATACCGTTGATCGCTGTTAAAGCAGCTTTTTGGGCGACTTCTTCAGACATCTCGCCATCTTGTGCTCGTTTGTAATAGCCATCTGATAAATTGATTGCAGATTCAATAATATGTTTTAGTTCCAGTTGTTTTTGCTGGAATAAATCATTTCTGAGACTGTTGAGTGAAAATCCCCCGACAACAAGGAGACCGAGCGATGAGACGATGATCAAAGCGATCAGTCTATGCCCGATACGAAAACCCACTTTTTTTGTTTTTTGCATTATTCTTCCCGGTTCATTTAACGCCAGGATTACGAGACTATGGCAAAAAGATTAAAAATATCTTTTTGCCCCAAATTGCTCTCTCTTAAATCAACTCTGAGCTTATTTTAGTTATCCCAGGAAGATCAAACCAGTACCAACTACAACGATTAGGGCTCCAATCCAGGCACCGATTGCTGGGCGTTCTTTTGTACGCATCCACATGAATGGCAACATGATGACAGGGGTGGTGGCTGACAGGGTCGCCACGATACCAACATCACCTTTGGCCAAGGCATAGAGGATTAAGGTCATCCCGACACACATTCCGAGAAAACCTGAAATCAATATGTGAGTGACGATTGTTGTATTGAGCTTGTTTCTAAGTTTAAAGGCTTGAACTGGGGCGGAGCTTAAAATAACCAGGCCGAGAGCTGTGATGCCAACACGCATTGCCGATACTGCAAAAGGATCCGCGCCCGATACCATGATGGGTTTAGCAATAAGAGAGCCAACGGATTGGCCCAGGGCTGCAAGTAATCCAATGCCGACGCCAATGATAAGAGGGCCTTTTACCTCTTCCCATTTATGCATTTGATCGCGCCGTTTACCGTACACAATAGCTAAAATTACACCGGCGATGACAAATAAGGTGCCGACTAAGGCAGTAGGGGAGAGGGCTTCCCCTAAAAATATCCAACCAAGCAATGTGCTCATGGGGGCATTTGTTGAGAATAATATCGCTGTGCGTCGTGGTCCCAGACGGTTCATGGTTGCGAACAGGGCGGTATCACCAAGCAATATTCCGATCAGACCGGATAACAGAATTTCAGCGATCTGATCCTGACGGATGGTTTCCCAGCCGCCAAATATACTGACGTAACTGCCAAGCATGGCAAAGACGATAAGCATGCGAACTCTGTTGAACCCTATGGTTCCAAGACGCTCAACAGGCATGACAGATACTATACTACCTATGGCCCAGCAGGTCGCCGCTGAAAGGGCTGCAATCTCAACAAGATACATTACATTATTCTATTCGGTGTTTTAGTCTGATATTTGGGTAATTATTATTCACGGAATGTAGCTTGATTGTTATATCAGGCAAGACGATAAAATCTATTCCATTAGATTAGAAAATCTAATGAAATAGATTTTTAAGATAGGTAGTTCGAAAATAGAGCGTTTGTATTTTGGCGTAGCTAAGCCGAGATAAAACTAGCTAGAAATAACAAGCTACTTGAAATAAAACCCAAGAAAGGTACCCATCCAGGTACTTGAAAATACGAGGGTGATAAGGATGGTTTTTCTTGTCGCTTGATTAAGATTAAAGCCATGTTCACTAAAGCAAAAACCACAAGTACTACTTGTGAAGTGGCTTCAGCCAACTCAGCTATAGGAAAAAAAAGTGCGAGTATAATAATTAAGAAAATAACAACAAAAGTGGCAATAATTGGTGTTCTGGTTATGGGGTGAACATAGGATAAAAACTCTGGGAGGCTATTTTGTGAGGCCAATCCATAAAGAACCCGTGATGCCATTATCACCTGAATTAAGGCTCCATTTATAGTGGCAATGATTGCGACTACATTAAAGATATTGCGTGTATTCTGGCTAGCATTCACAAAAATCAAAGTGAGTGGTGCGTCTGAATGAGTTAAAGTATCTATAGGTATCGTCAGGACCACGATTGATACCACGACAAAATATATGATCGTGGCAATAACGAGGGTAATAATTATACCAAGAGGGAGTGTTCTTCGTGGATTTTTTACTTCCTCTGCTACGTTAGCGATATCTTCGAAGCCAATGAAAGCGAAAAAAGCCAATAGACCTGCGGAAAGAATGCCGCTCCAAACCGCAAGTTCAAATGGAGGGAGAAGGGACGGAATTTTATTGACCAGATCTGGATTTGATGTTGCACCAATCCATATTACCAAGCTCAATCCACCTATTTCGAGCACAGTAAAAATTGCGGCGAGAATAACGGATTCAAGAATTCCCCATATGGCGATAATGCCGATTATGATGACGATTAAAGAGGTAAGATAATCAGTAGAAATAGGGACCAAAGTTTGTAGATATCCAGCGGCACCTATTGCAACTGTAGCAGAAGAGATAACCCCTGATACAATGACAAATAACCCAGTTATTAGTGGTAAGTATTTGGAATTAAACCCTTTGCTGACATAAGCCGCTTCTCCAGCACTTACTGGATAACGTGTCCCTAACTCTGCGTATGAAAATCCTGTGAATGCTACAACACTTGCTGCAATAAGAAATGAAATTGGCGCGTATATTCCTGCTTTAGAAGCGGTTGCTCCGACGAGAACATAAATTCCTGCCCCAATCGTTACACCTAACCCATACAAGATGAGAAGGGGCAGTGTTAAGCGCCGTCTTAATTTGGAGCGCTCGCCATTAATGGCTGGGCTGGCTTTATCATTAGTCTTTAACAAGACAATATATCCAATAATCTTCCAGTAACACTGAGCTCAGCAGGATGAATAAGCTAGGTGCTGTGGGTTATATTTGCATGGATAGGAAAGCTAATCTTTGTTTTATGACAATTTTTAAGAATGATTTTCTTCTTGTGGCGTGTTTGATGGATTGTTTTTAGGATCCCAGATCCGCCAAAGGCTGATTATTGCCCAAAGACCAGGAATAGGGGCAAGTAGGGTTAACCATACGTCTGACATCAGGTTGCTGATCAGTACAAATAGTATGGCAAAGGCAAGGACAACCATAATGGTCTTGCTAAGGCGAGAGGGGGGGGCAATTCTTCTTTTGCGTTTTAGCTTGGGTTGTTGTTGCGAAGAAGGTGTTGAGAGCGCTAAGTGTGGGTCTGAAGTGGCTTTGGCCCAGTCAGGTTCTACTTTGCCAGTTCCTTTTGTGCTATTACCTTCTGCGCTATTACCTTTTTGCCAAACACCATCGGATATTTCTTCTTCGACGATTTCGGCGTCAATAATCTTGGGCTGAAAACGATTGTTCTCGCTGTTATTATTTTCTTTTTGGGGACCTTTTTTCTGTTGGTCCCTGGCCAGTAATTTATCCAGCCAATCGATCAGAATATTGGCGAGAAGGGCAGTAATGCGAACGGACAACCAGACCAAAATAGCAATAGCAAGCATGATGCCGCCAAATTTGATGATTTCAAATCCGGCAGGAATCTGCTGGTTTTTCAATATAATAACGCCGATAAATACCAGTGGTACTACGATGGCAAGTATTATACTTAAGCGGTTAATGGCTTGTGTCGTCTTGAATTTTTTCATTTGAACGCAGCTGTACTCCCTCTGGTCGTAGAATAAAGCAACAGCGTTGACAGAGTGTTAACTGACATTAACCAGTTAACTTGTCCCGATAACTTATGGCGCTTCACTTATGGCCAGCTTTACGCCAAAACTTGCAAAGGCCAGCGCTGTTGTCCTTCTGAACCAGCGCATAAACCTTTCGCTTCTAAGAGCTATTTGACCAATCATTGCTGCGAAGAGGCCGTAAATGACAAAAATAATAAATGTCATTGCCATAAAGATGGCACCCAGAACTAAGGTATCTGCAATAAGGGATGTGGTGTTTGTACTGATGAACTGAGGTAAGAAAGCGAGAAAGAAAATTGATAATTTCGGGTTCAATACATTTATCAATACGCCGTTGGTGATGATTTTCAGTTTTCCAGTCGGTAACTTTTTCCCAACCTCCATCTTAACAGGTCCGGTGTCCTTTAGCGTTTGGTATGCCAAGTAAAGCAAATAGGCGACGCCACAGAACTTGATTGCCTGGAACAAAAGCGCGCTGGTATGAAGAACTGCAGCCAGCCCAAAAGCGGCGGCGAGTACATGAGGTAATATACTTAAAGTACAGCCAAAGGCGGCGGCAATGCACGCAGCTCTTCCTGAACTAAGCCCCGTTGCTATCGTGTAAATGGCCCCGGTGCCTGGAACCAGAATAATAACAATAGAGGTGAGGAAGAACTCGATACTCATCGTAAATACCTTTAGATTGCTGTTACAAGTTAGGCTTACTCTACTCAGATTTTGTTGGGACGGCACAGTAATGGAAGCGGTAATGGAAACGGCAATAGAATAGGTATAGCGCCCGCGTACATTCAGCCTATAGGGGTGTTTTTAAAAAGACAACCATTGTTAATTCAATTGAGTGACTGGTCGGTCGAGAGATGAGGGTTTCTAGAATTCGCGTTCGATAGAGAATTCCACGGCACCAATTAAAGCTCTTTTTTCAACACTATCTGGAAAGATATCCAAGGCGGCTATCGCTTTTTGCACGTACTCTCTTGCGGTCGCCATGCTGTCTTCCAGTGCATTGTGTTTTGTCAGAAGATCAAGGGCCGTGTCGAGATCATCGTCGGTTTGATCCAGCTTTTCAATCACACGTGTCCAGAAGATTTTTTCTTCGTCACTGGCTCGCTCGAAAGCTAAGATAATGGGGAGGGTCATTTTTCCTTCGCGGAAATCATCTCCAACGGTTTTACCTAACGCGGCCTGTTTTGCTGAATAGTCTAGAATGTCATCAACAAGCTGGAAAGCGATGCCAAGGAATTGGCCGTAATTCTCCAGGGCTTCTTCTTCTTCTTTCGGGCGTTCTGCAACGACAGCACCAAGGCGACAGGAGGCTGCGAAAAGGATAGCGGTTTTGCCGCTGATCACTTCAAGGTAGGCATCGCGGTCTGTTTCCAGATCGTTGGACGTCATCAATTGCTGGACTTCACCTTCGGCAATAATCGCAGAAGCATCGGAAAGGATGCGGATAACTTCTAGTGAGCTGTCGCGAGACATAAGCTGAAAGGCACGACTGAATAGGAAATCGCCAACTAAAACGCTAGGCTTGTTGCCAAAAATTGCGTTTGCGGTATCACGTCCACGGCGAAGATCACTTTCATCAACCACATCATCGTGGAGAAGTGTTGCGGTGTGGATGAACTCTATACAAGCAGCAAGGCCAAAGTGTCGATCACCTTGGTAACCGCAAAGCCTGGAGGATGCGAGTGTCAGAAGGGGGCGCAGACGCTTGCCGCCAGCGGCAATAAGATGACCAGCGAGCTGAGGGATCAGCACGACATTTGATTGCATGTGCTTCATAATCAAGACATTTACGGCCTTGAGATCATCAGAAACGAGATCCATAAGAACCTCCATGCCATTTTGAGACACGGCTTCTTTTTGATCAGCTTTTACATCCGCAGCAATGGCCACGTTTATCCCCTAACAAATAACTTGGCACCTCTGATATTGGCGCCCGACATACCCGATAGGTCGTTCTTATAGGAAGGCCGGGGGGGAGTAAACCAGATAACGGCAATTTTATGATGCTGTGACTATTCGGTACAGGCGCAGATTATAAGGGGCAAGGCGCACTTGTACTCTTTGACAGTTGGCAATGTCTGGATGATTCAACCTGGGTTTTACGTTTCATAATCCAATTCGCAACAATAAGGGGTAACTGAGACGGGGAACTCACTTATTGTTGCGAACAAAGAATAACGCAATCAAGCAGCTTGTTTGAGCAGCAGACTGGATAAGTAGGACTGTTTGTTGATGAGAAACTGGATTAGTCGTTCATGATAGTCCTTTGGAACGGCCCCGGCGACAGAAGGGCGTGTCATAAGATTTTTCCGATAGTTTGAAACGGTTGGTGTGGTTTTAAAGAAATCAAAGTCAATGACGTTTTCAAAGATATCAAAATATCTAAAGATTGGCCCGTAAACCGCATCAATAAGCTGAAAAGTATCTGAGGCGAAGAATTTGGTTTCGCCCAGCTGGTGTTCGAGTTGTTGGAATTTTCCCACCAGGATGTCGCGCTTCTCATTAAAACTTACGAGATCCTTTGCACTATAGAACCCGGCAATGCCAGCAAGGATGGTTGATCCGAATTCAATCCATGATCTGTGACGAGCTTTTTCGAAACTATTTTCAGGGTGGATTGAACTCTCGGTGATTTCGTCGAGATATTCGCTTATGACGGAGGATTCAAACAAAACGCCCTGTTTTGATTTTAACAGAGGTACTTTTCCCAAGGGAGAAATCTTCTTAAACCAATCAGGTTTGTCTGAAAGGTCGATATATTTGCGTTTATGGGGAATACCCTTTTCTTCCAGAACGATGACCGCGCGCTGAACGTATGGGCAAAGGTTGAAACTCACGAGTTCCAGTTCTGAATCCCCAGAATATTTTTGGGAGGGTTTTGGCGTAGATTTCTGGGTGTGTAATGTTGTCTGTTTTGAGTTTGAAAGTTCATCTGTCATCGTAGGTCACCCGCTTGTGTTGCTGTAGGCTATGATTTAATCTGTACATCTATGCGTATCAATTCTAAAAAAATGAAAAGAAATTTTCCATGAATGTACAGGGTGAGTATTGGCGCGATCTCAGAACCGTCTTAGCAGTTGCTAAAACGGGCTCACTTTCTGCTGCGGCGCGGCAATTGGGTATTAGCCACCCCACCGTTTTTCGACATGTAAACCAGATTGAGGCAAAGCTTGAGGTTAAACTGTTCGAGAGAAACCGCGATGGTTATAGCCCGACACCTGCTGGCGAAGCTATGGTTGGATTGGCAGAAAAGTTTGATCGCGACCTCGTTGTTTTGGAGCGCCAACTCTTAGGGCAGGAACTTCAACCCCGCGGATTGGTGCGTATAACCACAACAGACACGCTGTTGATCAACTTTTTATCCCCCATATTTGCCGATCTTCAAAAGTGTTACCCCGATATCGAGTTGGAAATAAATTGCTCAAATGAGTTGGTAAATCTCAATCGAAGGGATGCGGAAATTGCTATCAGGCCAAGTAAAAACTCACCTGATAATATGGTCGGTCGCAAAATATCTGATCTTAATGTTGGTATTTATGGAACCGTAAAGGATCATCGTTACCTTCTCGACGAGACAGGAAGCCTTAAAGATTTTGAACTCCTAAAAAAGCTGACCTGGATTGGCCCTGACGAGAGCTTGGCGCATTTACACATATACAAATGGCTCCAGCATCATCAGCTATACCCCCGTGTACGCACGCGTCATAATAGCTTATTGGCGGTGGCAGATGCAGTTCGAAATGGTGGTGGGGTCGCTGTTTTACCCTGTTTTATGGCGGCGATAGATTCAAGTTTGCTCGCTTTGAAATCTCCTTTGGATGACTTTGATAACGAACTCTGGATATTAACCCATCCCGATTTACGTAATGTCGGTCGTATTCGGGCCTGCATGGATTTCCTCGTCCAGGCGATTTCCCTAAAACGCCCCATGCTTGAGGGGAATTATTAAAGCAAGGGTAAGTCTGGTTAGATGGCCGTTCTTGACTTTGTGAAAACTCTTCTCTGGGCTTGAGCGTATCGATCCTCCACTAGAATAGGAATTATGGTTTCTCGTGAATGTGGTCGCTATAAGGATATTTATCATAGGTAAGTCGCTATTTGGATATATATATTGCATGTTTGGTCGCTAATAGGATATACGATTGGCGAGTATGGTCGTTATCAGGATGTCTTTTGAGAACAGGAGACAGTTTCTTCAAGTTCAAGACAAATCATTCGCTTCATATTCTTACCGCAAACAACGTTGGTATCTGATTTACCCCAAGTAATTTGATCACAATCCTGGCAGTTAAATTTTCGCTTCATTTTTTTCTTAGATTTGGGCTGCTTTCTTTTTTTACAAATGTCCCTTTTGATAAAGCTGCTCAATTTTCTGAGCTGCACGTCTATGGGGGCGCAATAACTGCACACGTGCCGGCTCTTTTGCCACACGCATGTGGAAGGACGCATTCAAGTGGATAATAAATTTCTTCTTTTTACACCTGGCCCTGTGAACGTGGCGGAAAACTTACGAGTGGCGATCTCTAAAGAGGATATTTGTCACCGAGAGAGGGATTTTGATGTTCTGCTAGGCAGTATTGAACAAAAACTCCTTTCGTTGTTTCAGATAGAAAATCGCAATCTGTATCGCGCTGTCGTGATCACAGGTTCAGGCACTGCAGCAAACGAGGCTATGCTGTCGTCAGTTGTCGGTCAAGGCGACGTCTTGATCCTGTCCAACGGGGAATTTGGCGAACGTTTGCACAAAACTTCTCAAATCCATAATCCAAAGACCCATCTGATCGAAGAGCCTTGGGGGGAGGCGTTTAATCTGAAACGTATCGAGGATTATCTTAACGCCCATAAGATCGACGTCATCGCTATCGCCCACCACGAAACCTGTTCGGGAATGCTCAATCCATTGGAGCCGATTGGTGCACTTGCTAAGACACACGGTGCCCTCTTCATCGTCGACGGGGTGAGCAGTGTCGGGGCTGAGAGCGTTAACATGGAAAGCAGCAATATCGCATTTTGCTCCAGCTCGAGCTCTAAGGCCATAGGCTCTTATCCTGGTCTTTCTTTTGTGATCGGGGGCAAAGAGCACTTTGAAAAACTTAAACAACACAAAGCCAAGTCAACTTATTTAAATTTAGCGACATTTTACGAATTTTTGAAATCCCGATCACAAACGCCAAATACACCTGCAGTCCCATTATTTTTTGCTTTAGAACAGGCGCTTACAAATATTTTGAAAGAGGGTGTCTCAAAGAGATTTGAAACTATTCGCCAGCGAGCAAAAAGTTTGCGCAGTGGTATGCGAAAATTAAATCTCAAATTCTTGATTGATGAAAAAGACATGTGCTCTGTCCTTACGACTGTGCACGTCCCTCATTTGATCAATGTGACAGACTTGAAGCGATGTCTCCGAGAACAATCGATCATCGTTTACGCCGGTAAAGGTTGCTTCAAAGATAAAGTATTTCAGGTTGGCAATATTGGAGAAATGACAGAGTTTGATATCCAGTTTTTCCTACAAACGCTCAAGGAAGCCTTACGAACATCTAAGGTAAATAAGATTTCTTCAGCAGCCCCCATCAGGCTGACAAAGCCAGTCCTGAAAGTAATGCCTAATAGACAAGGGGCTGAGGTGTCGGCGACATTATGAACCTAACTGGTTGCAGGGCTCCAGCACCAACCTTGTCTCCCTTCAGATGGTGTACGACCGCTTTTTTTTAACACCATTAGTAATAAGAGTTATGCGATGTCTGGTAATCTTTCCTATGAAGACCTAAAACAAGCAGTTTCCAACGGCGAGATTGATACTGTCCTTATCTGCCTTGTTGATATGCAAGGCCGCCTTATGGGCAAGAGATTTCATGCAGATTACTTTATAAAGACTGGTGCCTCAGAAACCCACGGCTGTAACTACCTCCTCGCCACCGACATGGAGATGAAACCTGTAGAAGGTTACAAATCCACGAGCTGGGAAGCGGGTTATGGTGACTACACCATGAAGCCCGATCTAAGCACCTTGCGTCGCGTTCCATGGCTCGATGGAACTGCCTTTGTATTGTGCGATGTTCTTGATCACGCGACACATGCGGAAGTTCCCCATTCCCCTCGTGCCATCCTCAAAAAACAGGTCGCTCGCTTGGACGCTATGGGCATGAAGGCCTTTATGGCCTCAGAATTGGAATTCTATCTGTTTGAAAACTCTTTCGAAGATGTGAGCAAACAAGGTTATCACCAGCTAGAAACACTTGGTAAATACAATCAAGATTATCACATCTTTCAAACCACTAAGGAAGAATATGTCATGCGCGCGATCCGTAATGGATTGCACGACGCAGGTATCGTTGTTGAATGTTCCAAAGGTGAAGGCTCTGCCGGACAAGAAGAAATCAATGTCAAATATGACGATGCCCTCAAGTCAGCAGATAACCACGCATTCATTAAAAACGGTTGTAAAGAAATAGCCTGGCAAAAAGGCAAAGCCCTGACCTTCCTTGCCAAATGGCACAATGATGCTGCTGGAAGTTCGTCACATGTTCACCAGTCGCTTTGGTCTGCAGATGGTAAGGAATCCCTCTTTCATGATCCAAATGGTAAATATGGTATGTCCGAGTTGATGCGCCAGTACATAGCCGGGTTATTGCACAATGCCAGTGATTTGACTTACTTCCTCGCGCCTTACATCAATTCTTACAAACGTTTTGCCGAAGGTACGTTTGCTCCGACAAAAGCGATCTGGAGTAAAGACAACCGTACCGCGGGCTATCGCCTTTGTGGTGAAGATACCAAAGCAATTCGCATAGAATGCCGTGTTGGTGGCTCAGACCTTAATCCATACCTAGCTATGGCTGCGTTGCTTGCGGCTGGTATCGACGGCATTGAAAATAAAAGAGAACTTGAGGGGGAATTCGTTGGTGATGCCTACCACTCTGAAAAAGCGCGATCTATTCCAAATACGCTCCGTGGCGCTACGCTTGCTATGAATAAATCTGAAATGCTCCGTGCGGCTATGGGGGATGGTGTTATCGATCATTATACCCGTGCTGCAGAGTGGGAGCAGGAAGAATTCGATCGCCGTGTAACTGACTGGGAAGTTTCCCGAGGCTTTGAACTCGCCTAGTACCTGATCCAATTCCTGCAAACACAATTAAGCGGGTAGTGTCGCAAAGGTATTGCCTGTTTGAGAACGAAGCCGTTTTTACACGGTTTGGTTCATTTTTAGGACACAAGTTAACACTCTGGTCAGCTAAATTTTGTATACTTAATTCTTGTTTCAAAATTGATTTAACTGCTCGCATAATAATGTCTGACACGCGTTGCCTCCTTGTCGGATGGTCAGGATCATTTTATGCGATGCCGCCTCATCCCTTTACTCTTCAGCTTATTCTTTGTTGGAATATGTATTCGTCCAGTGAGCTCGGCTGAAACCCTTCAGCTGGTCACCCTGGATTATCCTCCATACGAATATAGTGAGAATGGTGAGGTTAAGGGCCTTGCGGTAAATGTGGTGAGAGAAGTCTTCAGGCGGCTTAATTACAAGGTTGAAATCAAGTTCCTGCCTTGGTCGAGGTCTCTCAAGTTAGTAGAATTGGGACAAGCTGATGCTATATTTACCGCGTACCGTACCCCTGAAAGAGAACTGTTTTTAGACTATTCTAATGAAATTTTGATGTCTCAAGAAGTTTCGCTTTTCATTCGAAAAGGGTTTGAAATTCCCCAAACCCACGATTTTGCGAACTTGGCTGAATACCATTTCGGGGCTCGAAGAGGTGTTAGCTACGGGGCAAAATTTGATACGGCGGTGGAAGAGGGTACTCTTCGCTCGGTTTACCGGGTAAGCGATGGTAATGCCTTGATTAAGCTATTATTAAATAAGAGGGTCGATATAGTGCCCTTTAACAGGTTGGGGGCCTATTATCGTTTTCGCAAACTGGGCGTGGCCAAAGATGTTGAGGAGCTTTCTTCGCCGATCCAGTCAGTGCCGAGTTACATCGCGTTTTCAAAAAAAAGAAACCACGCGGCATTACGTGATCAGGTCGACCAAGTTTTAAAAGAAATGAAATTAGACGGTAGTTATGATCGTTTGACAGCTTATGGACTGATTCAATAGATAAAATTCAGCTCTTTCTCCTTAATATCGATATGTTTTTCAAGTACTGAGACCTTCTTTCCTTGTAGATAACCAGGGCTATAGGTAGCTTTCGATACGACCTTTTTGTTTTTGAATGGAACCCATTGGTGTGATCGAGATTTATCGAACCAACGATATTGTTAAGCTCTCATGGATACAGGCGTTGATGTCTGATGCCGGAATTGAGTGTGTTGTCTTAGACCAACACGCCTCCATTATAGAGGGATCTATCGGCGCTATCCAACGTAGGATTATGGTGCTCGAAGAAGATGCCAATCAAGCACGACGGGTTTTGACGGATGCTGGTGAGCTGGAAGAACAGCCGTGACAGGTGGTTTTCTCCAAGACGTTGATTTGACCGAAGATGATTTTCTTGGTGGGAAGGTAAAGGTCTTCCAACCTGCGAAAGGGTACCGGGCAGGGATTGATGCTGTTCTTCTGGCCGCGACGGTTGAAGCTAAATCCGGGGACAATATTCTTGATTTAGGCTGTGGGGTAGGAACCGCGGGTCTTTGCCTGATGGGCCGACTTGCGGATGTCCGTGTCACAGGGTTGGAATTGCAATCCGTTCTTTATGAGATTGCCCAGAAAAATAGGGAAGCAAATAATTTTGAGGATCGATGGTCTTTGGTGCAAGCCGATCTCTTGCATTTACCAAAGGACTTGTCATTAGGATCGTTTGATCAAGTGATTTGCAATCCTCCTTTTATGCCTAAAGGATCTTCACACGCGTCACCTGATCCGATAAAGCTCTTGGCAAACCATGAAGGTGATGCTTGCTTGCGCGACTGGATGCTTGCGGCTTTGAAACTCGTGAAGCCCAAGGGAGCGGTGACGATCGTGCATCGGGCTGATCGCCTCGATGAAATTTTATCGATTTTTCGAGAAAAGAAAGCTGGTGCAGTTGAGGTTTATCCTCTTTGGCCTTATGCCGGCCAACCTGCTAAACGTGTTGTTGTCAGGGCTCGGCGCGGCATATCAAAACCCATGCTTATTACTGCAGGCCAGATTTTACACGAAAGAGATGGCTCTTATACACCTGAAATTCAGGGGGCTTTAAGAATGGGGCAGGAGCTCCTATTTTAAGAGAGCCAATTCGACGGAGACCCTAAAAGCAGAGCGGTTTTTTGATTTGTGTAACGAGAAGCACACTGTTCCTTGTTGTGGGATCTCTTTCCAACGGTTACAACGTTTTTGAAACAATTTGATTAAAGGCTAATCATGAAGCTCAAGAAGCTCTTATCCAAACTTCCTGTCGAACGCTTTCGTAACCCACCTGCAAAGGTGGCCGTTGTCGCTCTTAATGGTGTGATCGGTGCCGCTGGTCCGATGCGCTCTGGCTTGACACTGGCGTCTGTTGAAGACCAGTTGAGCGAAGCGTTTAAAATGGATGGTATCAAGGCCGTTGCTCTTTCAATCAACTCACCCGGTGGATCCCCAGTTCAATCAGACCTGATCGGACGGATGATCAGAGATCTTGCTGATAAACACGAAGTAAAAGTTTTTGCTTTTTGTGAAGATGTTGCTGCTTCTGGTGGCTATTGGTTGGCCTGTGCCGCCGATGAAATCTATGCGATGGAATCATCTGTGATCGGTTCAATCGGGGTTATATCTTCTGGTTTCGGTTTTCCAGAGCTGATCAAAAAATATGGTATCGAAAGACGAGTTCGAACCGCTGGTGACTTGAAATCAACACTTGATCCTTTTGAAAAAGAAAATCCAAAGGACGTAAAACGTCTAAAAGGTATTTTGACCCAAATCCACGAGAATTTTATCGATTGGGTCAAAGGCCGCCGTGCGGGTAAGCTGGGCAAGGACGAAAAAGAGATCTTTTCCGGTGAATTCTGGACGGGTACTACAGCCAAGGAATACGGCTTGATCGATGGCCTTGGGTCCATGCACCAGATCATGCGATTTGAGTATGGCGACAAGGTTAAGCTGATCAAAGTCGAAGGCAAAAAGAACTGGCTGAAAAGCAAGCTCGGTTTTGGCGGTGGAGATGCTCTATCTGCTCTTGGTGGCGTAAATACCGCTGATATTGCAGGTGGTATGATGGCCGCCGTTGAAGAGCGCGCCCACTGGGACCGTTACGGTCTATAACTTATGAGCCCTTACGTTTGGGCGAATATTGAAAATGATTTGTTGAAGGCGGGGAATCCATACTCTGTTTGACTGGATTCTTGATGAAATACAGCCGTAATACGCGGTATAGGTGAGGACACTATGTTTGGAATACCCTCTATAGGAAAGTTACTGGTTCTAGGACTTGTTGTTGCCGGGGTTTATCTGTTTTTCAAAGCAGTTAAAAGACGCGAGAACTCAGGCTCTGTTCCGGGCAATGGAAATTCCAAAGGTTCACCACCGCAAAGTCAACCAAATCAAAGTGATGGCGGGTCATTGGAAATGGTTCAGTGCCCCGCTTGCAAAGCCTATATTCCAGCCAAGAGTAAGTGCTCTTGCGGTGGTAACGGCTAAAAGCGACAAAAAATATCTCGACTCCGGCATTCAGGCTGTTGATTCCTAAAGCCGGTCATTATAAGTTCATTCAAATTTCGCACTGCAGCAAAATGACAAATAAAGATATGACCCTGTCTGACCCAGCAAAGTCCGACGAAATGAATTCTGGCACTCCAAAATCCAAGGTCATTGTTGACCCTGAAAAGTGTGTTCAGCGTCTTATTCTAAAACTCCAGGATTACTGGGCTCGTCAGGGCTGCGTAATTTTGCAGCCCTATGATCTAGAAGTTGGTGCCGGGACTTTCCATCCAGCAACCACTCTTCGATCTCTGGGGCCGAAAACATGGCGCGCAGCTTATGTGCAGCCTTGTCGTCGCCCTGCGGATGGTCGTTACGGTGAAAATCCAAACCGCCTGCAGCACTATTATCAGTTTCAGGTCATCATGAAACCGTCGCCTGCCAATTCTCAGGAACTTTATCTTGGGTCACTGGATGCTATTGGTATTGATTCGACCAAACATGATTTGCGTTTTGTTGAGGATGATTGGGAAAGCCCGACCCTGGGTGCTTGGGGTCTTGGCTGGGAAGTCTGGTGTGATGGTATGGAAGTCAGCCAATTCACTTATTTCCAGCAAGTCGGGGGGATTGAGTGTAATCCTGTTCCTCTAGAACTTACTTACGGTTTAGAGCGCCTGTTCATGTACGTTCAGGGCGTGGAAAACGTTTATGATCTCGATTGGGATGGCGTTCCTGCCGAAGAAGGCGGCCAAACCTACGGTGATGTCTTCCTCCAGAACGAAGTTGAGTTTTCGACCTATAACTTTGAGATCGCTTCTACAGATGAGTTGTTCAAGCACTTCGAAGATGCCGAGGCAGAGTGTGCGCGCATCCTGAAGTTTGGTGAAGCGAATGCCGAAAAGAACGGAAAGGCCAAGGGCAATCTTTTGCCTCTGCCAGCCTATGATCAATGTATGAAAGCCAGCCACCTCTTTAACCTGCTTGATGCCCGCGGCGTGATTTCCGTGACAGAGCGACAGGCCTATATTGGTCGTGTACGCGAATTGGCAAAAGCATGTTGTGAAGCCTGGAATAAAACCCAGCTGGAAGAGGCTTAAAGGTATGTCTGAATTTCTACTCGAACTTCATTCCGAGGAAATCCCGGCCCGCATGCAGGCAAAAGCTGCGGCTGATCTAAAAAAGATCGTTAGTGATCGTCTTAAAGAAGCAGGCCTTGCCTTTACCGATGCCCGTTCCTTTGTAACCCCACGTCGTCTGGCGCTGGTGATTGATGGCTTGCCTGAAAAGCAGCCTGATGTCAGCGAAGAGAAAAAAGGTCCTAAGGTTGGTGCCCATGAAAAGGCACTTGAAGGCTTTATGAAGGCCAACAGCCTGACGTCTATTGATCAAGCTGAAGTCCGTGAGACCCCAAAGGGCAGTTTTTATTTTGTTGTCAGTGAGATCAAAGGACGGGAAACCGCCGAAGTTCTTGCTGAAATCGTGACAGAAACGATTAAGGCCTTCCCCTGGCCAAAGTCGATGAAGTGGTCCAGAAATTCTTTCCGTTGGGTTCGTCCACTGCATTCAATTTTGGCGATCTTTAAAGGCGAAACTCTTGATGGATCGTTTGATTTTGGTAACCAGACGCTTAGCTTTGGAAATCAAACACGGGGCCATCGTTTCCTGGCGCCCGATTGGTTTGAAGTTAAGAACCTGGATGATTATCTACATAAACTTCGCCTTGCAAAGGTGTTGGTCGATCAGATCGAACGCCGAGATCTGATTGAGACACAAGCAAAAGCCCTTTGTGCTGCTGAAGGCTTAACCCTGAAAGATGATCAGGGGCTTCTCGGTGAAGTGACAGGCCTAGTTGAGTGGCCCGTTGTTCTGATCGGACGGATTGCCGATCGATTTATGTCTGTTCCTCACGAAGTTCTCTCGACGTCGATGAAAGAGCATCAGAAGTATTTCTCTGTTCTGGATAAAGAAGGCAATCTGGCCAACCGGTTTGTTTTTGCCGCCAACACAGAAGCGGTTGACGAAGGCAAAACTATCGTTGCCGGGAACGAGCGCGTCCTTGCCTCTCGTCTTTCAGATGCAGAGTTTTTCTGGGAACAGGATAAAAAAGAAAAACTGGAAACCCGTGTGGCTGCGCTTGAAACCATTGTGTTCCAAGCTAAGCTTGGCACCGTGGCAAACAAAATGGGGCGTGTATCTGTTCTGGCCAGTGATATAGCCGAAGAAATTGGGTGCAATGCAAGACTAGCCCGTCGTGCGGCTGAACTGGCTAAAGCTGATCTGACCACGGGAATGGTTTATGAATTTCCTGAGCTGCAAGGTATTATGGGGCGTTATTACGCGCTACATGATGGAGAGAGCCCGCTTGTCGCCGAGGCCATTGCAGATCATTATTCTCCATTAGGCCCTTCTGATCGTTGCCCTTCTGCACCAATTTCTGTCTCGGTCGCTCTTGCTGATAAGATTGACACTCTTGTTGGTTTCTTTGGTATCAATGAGTTGCCAACGGGATCAAAAGACCCTTTCGCTCTACGCCGTGCTGCGCTGAGCATTATTCGGTTGATTACGGAAAACGAACTTCAGCTGAGTTTACGCAAAGCTTTTAGTGATAGTTATGCGTCTTATACAGACCAGGTTACTCAAGGTGAGCAAGAGACAACAGCTGCTTTGATGTCTTTCGTCGAGGACCGTTTGAAAGTCGCGCTGAAAGACAAGGGCGTACGCCATGATCTTATTACGGCGGTCTTTGCACTTGGGGACGAGGACGATCTTGTTCGATTGCTTTCTCGGGTAGATGCCTTGGCTGAATTGCTAGATACTGACAATGGTGCAAACTTGCTGGCTGCATACCGCCGCGCAAGTAATATTGTCCGTATCGAAGAGAAAAAAGACAAAACCATTTACGACGGCACTGTCGATATCGCGTTGTTGCAACAGCCAGAAGAAACGGCGTTGCACGAAGCTCTAGACGCGGCTTCAAAAGAAGCTACAAAAGCTCTGGACAAAGATAAATTCAAAGAAGCGATGACGGCTCTGGCCGGACTTCGCGCACATATGGACGCGTTTTTTGAGAAGGTCACGGTGAATGATGATGATCCGTCCTTACGCAAAAACCGTCTAGGCTTGCTATCCCGGGTCGGTGTGATTCTGGGACAAGTTGCAGACTTCTCACGCATAGAAGGATAGATGAGAAAATGACCAAATGGGTCTACGGTTTCGGTAATGGCAAGGCTGACGGCAAGGCCGACATGAAGGAACTACTCGGCGGCAAGGGGGCTAACCTTGCCGAGATGTCATCTCTGGGGCTTCCGGTACCACCCGGATTTACACTCTCTACCGAAGTCTGCACGGCCTATTATGACAATGACGAAAACTATCCAAGTGATTTATCAGATCAAGTAGATAGTGCTCTGACCGATATTGAAGATATTGTCGGTGTGAAGTTTGGTGACAATACCAATCCATTGCTGGTTTCTGTTCGTTCCGGTGCACGGGCTTCTATGCCAGGCATGATGGATACCGTTCTAAATCTTGGTCTTAACGATATAACCGTCGAAGGTCTTGCCAAGGTTTCTGGTGATGAGCGTTTTGCTTATGACAGCTATCGACGCTTTATCCAGATGTACAGTGATGTGGTGCTCGAAGTAGATCACCACTTCTTCGAAGAAATTCTTGAACTGCACAAAGAAGATAGCGGCCATTACCTCGATACCGATCTTACCGCGGATGATTGGAAAGTGGTTATTGAGCAGTACAAAAAAGTTGTTGTGGAAGAATACGGGAAGTCTTTTCCACAAGATCCAAAAGAACAGCTTTGGGGCGCGATAACTGCCGTATTTGGCTCTTGGATGAATGCGCGCGCGACGACCTATCGTCGATTGCACGATATCCCTGCGGCTTGGGGAACAGCCGTCAACGTTCAGGCCATGGTGTTTGGTAATATGGGCGAAGATTGCTCGACCGGTGTTGCCTTTACCCGTAACCCATCAACGGGCGAAAACGCTTTTTACGGCGAGTATCTCATCAACGCCCAGGGCGAAGATGTCGTTGCCGGTATCCGTACCCCACAGAACCTGACCATCAAAGGACGTGAAGAGCACAACTCTGATCTTCCTTCAATGGAAGAGACCATGCCTGAAGTTTTTAAGCAATTGGATGAAACTCGTCACATTCTTGAAAAACACTATCGCGATATGCAGGATATTGAATTTACGGTTCAGTCCAACAAGCTTTTCATGTTGCAAACCCGCGCTGGTAAACGGACTACAGCTGCGGCGCTTCAAATCGCAGTTGATATGGTTGAAGAAGGTTTGATTACGAAGGAAGAAGCTGTTGGCCGTGTTGAGCCTGCAGCCTTGGATCAGCTGCTTCACCCGACACTTGACCCCGATGCTGAACGCAATGTGATTGGTCATGGTCTTCCTGCATCCCCAGGTGCGGCTTCTGGTCAGATTGTTTTCTCTGCTGATGAAGCAGAGAAAATGTCTCAAGCGGGTAAAGACGTTGTTCTTTGCCGTACAGAAACCTCACCTGAAGACATTCATGGTATGCACGCGGCCAAGGGTATTCTGACCTCGCGCGGCGGGATGACCTCTCACGCAGCTGTTGTTGCGCGTGGTATGGGCCGCCCTTGTGTATCCGGTGCTGGTGATCTGCGTATGGATTACAAAAACGAGACCATGATCGTTCGCGGTCAGGAGCTTAAAGCAGGTGATATCATCACTATTGACGGCAGTAATGGTGAGGTGATGTTGGGTGAAATTCCAACCATCCAACCGGAAATGTCTGATAACTTCTCTACCTTGATGGAATGGGCCGATGGCATCCGTACCATGAAGGTACGTACCAATGCAGAAACACCAAACGATTGTCGTACCGCACGCAGTTTTGGCGCTGAAGGTATTGGCCTCTGCCGTACCGAGCACATGTTCTTTGATGCTGACCGTATCGTTGCTGTTCGTGAGATGATCCTCTCTGATGATGAAGCTGGTCGTCGTAAGGCTCTGGATAAAATTCTGCCGATGCAACGCGAAGACTTTGCCGAGATCTTTAAAATCATGGCGGGTATGCCTGTAACGATCCGCTTGCTTGATCCGCCGTTGCACGAATTCTTGCCGCATGGTGAGGCCGAAATGCAAGACGTTGCGGATGCTGCAGGCGTTCCAATCGAAAAACTGCATGCCCGTGCAGCAAAGATGTCCGAAACCAACCCTATGCTTGGCCATCGCGGCTGTCGTCTTGGGATCTCTTATCCAGAGATTTATGAGATGCAGGCCCGTGCTATCTTTGAAGCGGCGGCACAGGTTTCAAAATCTGAAGGTCAGACAGTTGAGCCTGAAGTCATGATCCCGCTTGTGGGCATGAAAAAAGAACTCGAGATATTAAAAGCCTTGGTTGACCGTGTTGCAAAAGAAGTTATGGCGGCTGAAGGCGTTGAAATGAAGTACCTTGTCGGTACCATGATCGAGCTTCCACGTGCTGCTCTTCGTGCAGCAGATATTGCTGAAGAAGCCGAGTTCTTCTCGTTCGGAACCAACGATTTGACCCAGACAACATTTGGTCTGTCGCGTGATGATGCAGGTAACTTCCTTGGTGCTTACGAACGCAATGGCATTATCGAACAGGACCCTTTCATCTCTCTTGATCAAGAGGGTGTTGGCGAACTGGTTGAAATTGCTGTTGAGCGCGGTCGTAAAACCCGCAGTGATATCAAACTGGGTATCTGTGGCGAACACGGTGGTGACCCTGCTTCAATTACATTCTGCCAAAAAGTAGGTTTGGATTACGTATCTTGCTCACCGTTCCGGGTGCCAATCGCCCGATTGGCTGCGGCACAAGCAGCAATTAAAAAATAACTTTTAGTGCGTCTTCAGTTTTAAAAGGGTGGCTTTTGGGCCACCCTTTTTACGTCCGGAGTTACAAAACATTTGTTTATATAGTCAGAGGCAGGGCCTCTTCATCCAGCTGTGTTGGTTTAATAGGCCGTGAACTGTATTATATCTGAGGTGTAAGCGACCATTTCCCTAAATTGTCTTGATATTGCGTTCAAAAAACGGCTCGTGTCTGGTGATTTTCAGCCATCGCGGCTTGATAGGCAATACGCGCTGCCACTAAGTCTTCCATTGCAATCCCCATGGCTTTGTAGATTGTAATTTCCTGATCATTAAGACGCGGAGTGTCGGATGTAAGCAAGGCTTGCCCGATGACAATGCCTGTGCTCGGGTCTATGCCCGTCAGCTCGGCACATCCGATCGGTGTCGGTTCAAACGCGCAAGAATCTTCGACAAACAAGCGACCTTTCTCAAGTAAACCAACAGGCAACTCACCGTGCGGAGGTGCATAACCCACTGAGGATACATGTGTTCCCGGTTGAACCCATTCGCTTTTGATAACGGGTTCGTAAGCGTGGCTGGCAAGGCAGATTACATCGGATGTTTTGATAGCGCTTTCTAGGTCTTTCACTGATTCTGCAATGGGGCTGGTTTCAGCCAGCTGTACAGCATCTTCATGTACCAGTGACGAGATGTATATTTTGTCAAAATTTCTCACTAATGGTAACAACCCGAGATGTTCTCGTCCTTGTACTCCCGCACCGACAATTGTAGCGACCTTGGAGTTTGACCTTGAAAGCACTTCAACAGAGACAACAGCACTAGCAGCAGTTCGAACGCCTGTAATGTATGTGCCGTCCATTATGCAAATTGTATTCCCCGTTTTTTCGTCAAAGAGAACGATTGTCGCCAGGTGATTTGGCAGATTAATTTCAAGGTTATCCTCAAAGACATTAACCATTTTTACCATCATAGGCCCCCCAGAAATCCAAGCTGGCATCGAAAGCATGAAACCTTTCGGTGTCGTGATTTGAGGACGTGCAGGCACTTGCATTTCATTGCGCGCGACCTGACAAAATCCTTCACGAAGTTCTTCGAGTAACCGTTTTGGGTTCATAAAGCGTTTTACGTCGGCTTCACTCAGGGTCACCACTGCTTGTTCACCCTTATGAATTTCAGCTGCGCTTTTTGTTTGTTTCATTGTGATTGCCTCTTTCAGTGTTTTGTAACTAATACTTTTCAAAATCATCGAAATAAGACAAATATATATGATTGTGTAATTAATGAGTTTGAGGAATATATGAGCAGATATTCTATGCGCGTTCTTCTTGCCTTTGATGCCGCTGGACGTCATTTGAGCTTTTCTAAAGCAGCGGAGGAATTGAATGTCAGCCAGTCGGCAATCAGTCGAAATATCGCAACACTTGAAGCGGATCTCAATTGTCGTTTAATGGCTAGGACGACAAGAAGCTGTAAATTAACTTCTGTGGGTCAACGGCTTCATTCCGGCATAGCAGAAGGTCTTGAACGTATACAGTCGGCAATCAGCCAAACTGAAAGTGAGGTTGGTAAGGGGAAATTAAATATTTCGATCTCCCCCTTTTTATCCGTTGCATGGTTTACGCCCAGATTATTAGACTTTATTGAGCAAAACCCAGATATCGACGTGAACTTGTTCCATTCTTATGATCCCCCAGATTTCGAGAGTGACACCATCGATATTGGCATTAATTGGGGGCGTCGTATTTCTGGTAACAGGATGATACATTCTGAGATGGCCTTACGAGGTGATCTTATACCTGTGTGTACCGAAAAATATGCAGAGAATAAACTGGACTTGAAAGAGGTGGCGTCGCTTTTAACGTGCCAACTATTTTATGAGTTTGAAGAAAGTGATTGGCAGAAATGGCTTGAAGCTAATGGGCAATACAATTCTAACCTTATAACGCAGCAAATCAGCGATACGGGGGCTTTGCGACAAGCCGCCTTGTCAGGCAAAGGTGTAGCGCTGCTCTTTCGTTCTTTAATTGAAGAAGATGTCAAAACGGGTAAATTGATGTGTCCATTTGATACGTCAGTGGATACCGGGTGTGATTATTGGATAAATTATCCTGTGCAATATGCTGAACGTCTCGTGATTAGACGGTTTCTTCAATGGTTTCGGCGGCAAATTTCCAAGTCCTAAGTTTGAAAATGGTTCAGATATCAAGACGTAAACATAAAATCAAAGTGATCATCGTCGAGTTTTGTTTCGCGCGGCGATAGACACTCCAAGGGCGGCAACAGCCATTCCAGCCCAAGCTACGGGAGGCATTTCTTCGCCTAATAAAAACCATCCAAACAAAGCCGCGAGTGGGGGGACCAAAAACATTAAAGAGGATACGCGTGCGACTTCTCCGGCACGGATCATCGCGAGCAATAGGCTCATGGCCAAAATAGAATTACCGATAACCAGATAACCAAGAGCTGCGAAAAATTTGCCTGACCACTGGATTTCCATGGTCTCAAAGGTAATGGCGATGGGGGCGACAACAGCAAACCCGGCGGCATATTGTACTATATTCGTGACGATCGGATGATAACCGCCGCCAAAACGTTTTTCGTATAGAACACCGCTGGTTATGCCCAGTAAACCCATAATACTAAATCCGACACCTACGAGGGTAGGAGGCTCGATATCTGATCTGGCAATGATAACGATGAGTACACCTGTAAGCCCGAGTAACAACCCCAACCATCGCATCCAGCTTACGTTTTCTTGTGCCAGCTTAGGGGCCAGAATAGCGATCAGTATGGGCTGCAAAGACATGAAAATAGCCAGTACACCAGCTGAGACACCTGTTTTAAAAGCCCACCAGCAAAACCCAAAATAAACGGCTTGTACGAGCACACCCACGACAACCAGATGTAACCAGTTGTTTAAACGCTTTGGAAAGGCCGGCTTAAAGAATAAGTAAAACGGGATAAGTAAAATCACGACGGAAGAAAAGCGTAAGGAAAGTAAGGTCATGGGCTCTGCATATTGAAGACCTACTTTTGCTATGCCATAGCCTCCAGCCCATAGCAGAGTAAAGGCAACAGGCGCCATTACGAGCCAAACAGGTTTATTCGTATTCTTCATAACATACTGATCCGAAAATAATATTTGAACTCACACTATCGATCTGTCGAGCTGATAGATATATCCAATATCGAATTAATGATAGGTGCAGATTATTGTTGATGTTTCAAGGTTTTGGGGGAAGGTAAAGTTTATTAGTGCGAATCATTTGCATTCTCATTAAAGTGCGTTAATGTGCCCCCACTGAATGCTAAGGGTTGAAAAACTAAAAATAAGGGGTGGTGCGTTTGTACTGACTTTATTTAGCAGACTTCAGTAGTTGGGGTTATATCCATAAATTGATTGAGACTGGACCACTGTTGGCTCCTATCCGAACTGTGTTCAGATCATCAATTGAACTGGTATGCCCCAACACTTCTGAAAACTGCCGGTTATTTACTCAAAGCAACTGAATACGGACTTTCATCCCGTTGGAGGAATGCAAATGAACATCAAAAGCTTAAAGGCTTTAGCTGCAATTGCGGCGACGACAGTGACACTCGGAATGGTTTCAGGTGCTGCGCTGGCGGATAAGGTCACCATTACGGACATTGCGGGACGTACTGTCGAGGTTGAAAAGAACCCGTCGAAAATCGTTCTAGGGGAAGGGCGCATGGTCTATTCTATCGCCCTGCTGGATCGTGAAAATCCTTTCAAACGTGTTGTTGGTTGGAAAGACGATCTCATCAAATACGATCCCGACGCCTACCGAAAATACAAAGCGCGTTTCCCAGAAGTGGATGATATACAAAATTTAGGCAGCCCTTATGCGGCTGAGTACAGTCTTGAAACTGTAATCTCTCTGGATACGGATGTTGTTTTTCTCAATCTTGGAAACCTTTTGAAGGCGCAGGAAAGCGGCATTATTGATAAGCTTGATAAAGCTGGAATTCCTGTTGTGTTCCTGGATTTCCGTCAACGCCCAACACAGCACACCGTACCAAGCTTACAAATTTTGGGTCGTATCTTTGACGAACGTGATAACGCGGATGAGTTCGTCGATTACTATCAAAAAAATATGATGGCAGTATTTTCTCGGGTTGAAACCATCAAGGATGAAGACAAACCCATCGTCTTTATCGAGCGCGCGGCAGGTTATAACCCTGATAAATGTTGCAGTACCTTTGGCGGTGCAAACCTTGGCCGTCTTGTGGATCTCGCCGGGGGTATTAACTGGGGATCGCGTAAATTCCCAGGCTTCAGCGGCAAGGTAAACCCTGAGGTCATCTTTACCGATGATCCCGATATTATCCTTGGAACGGGTGCTAACTGGGCCGAAGCCCAGCCGGGTACCATGGCGGTTCTGTTTGGGTATGAAGCGAGCGAAGATCTTGTGGCGCAACGCCTTGCTGCACTGGCTGGTCGTAAAGGCTGGGGCGAGCTAAAGGCGGTTAAGTCTGGCCAATTCCATTCTATCTATCACCAGTTTTATAACAGCCCTTATCATTTCGTGGCGTTACAAGCTTTTGCCAAGTGGTTTTATCCAGAAAAATTCAGCGATCTCGATCCGGAAGCGACCTTTGTCGAATTGCATGAAAAATTTCTACCGATTGACTACAGTGGTGTGTTCTGGGGCTCTCTTCCCGCAACACAGTAACGCATGAAATAAATCCGCGTTCTTGATGATATTGCCCTTCTTCAAGAACGCGGGTTTTTTACTATCAGCCAAAGGATTACCTATGTCTGCGAGCCCAGATATCTCAGCTATCCCAGATACTCCAGATGTTCAGGCCTTACGTTCTGATTACACCCGCCAAATTTATCGCCGCTACCTAACTTTGGTAGTGGTTTTCTGTCTGATGATGATCAGCTTTTTTATCGATGTTACCAATGGGCCAGGTAATTTTCCGTTATCCGTCGTTTTCGACACACTGTTAGATAAAACATCACACGGCATCAAACTCGAAGTTATTATCTGGGATTATCGGTTACCAATTGCTGTAACAGCCTTACTTGTCGGTGCAATCCTCGCGTTGGCTGGCGCTCAGATGCAGACGGTATTGAACAACCCTCTGGCAGAACCTTTTACGCTAGGTATTTCTTCTGCGGCAAGTTTTGGCGCGGCTTTAGCAATTGTGGTTGGGTGGAGTATCATTCCCGGAGTTGGGCCTCTGCTGGTTACTTTTAACGCCTTTGTTTTTGCACTGATCACCTGCGCCTTTATTCTTGTGGCGACCCGGATCAAAGGTGTTGGTCCCGAGACCATGATCCTATTTGGTATAGCGATATTTTTTGCCTTCAATGCTGCACTTGCAATGATGCAGTACATGGCCTCCGAAGATCAACTTTCTCGAATTGTGTTTTGGATGATGGGGTCTCTTTCTCGGGCGAGTTGGGAAAAAATTGGCATTGGATCTTTGTTGCTTTGTTTTGCCTTGCCTTACAGCTTTATTAGAACATGGCAACTGACAGCTCTTCGCATGGGGGATGACACCGCGATCAGCCTTGGTATCGATGTTGCTAGGCTTCGTATTGAGATGTTGATTGTGATTTCTTTTCTTGCGGCAACGGCTGTCGCTTTTGTTGGTGCCGTGGGATTTGTCGGGCTTGTTGGCCCACATATAGCACGTTTACTTGTGGGCGAAGATCAGCGCTTTTTCATTCCGCTTTCGGCCTTGGTCGGGGCGTTGGTGATGTCGTTGACATCAATTATCAGCAAAATGATTACCCCTGGGGTTATCTACCCTATCGGTATTATCACGGCTCTGATTGGTGTGCCGGTGTTTGTTTCTTTAATCCTATCCACCCGAAAAGAGAGATTATCATGAGCTTGAAGATATCAGATCTAAACGTTGGATATGGAAAAACAAAAGTTCTCCAAAATATCGACATATCAAGTATTAAACCTGGGCAGTTCGTTGGCCTCATTGGTCCCAATGCTTCTGGAAAATCAACTCTTTTTAAAACCATTGCGGGGGTTGTGCGTCCCCACAGTGGCAGTATCACGCTTAAAGGGGGGGAGTTATCTGGTTCCAGCAGATCTTTTCGATCAAAGCAGGTTGCCTATATGCCCCAAGCATTTGGCTGCAATGCTGCCTTGAGCGTTTTTGAGTGTGTACTCCTGGCTCTAAAACAAACGACGGGGTGGCGCGTTAGAAATGATGATCTTGATCGGGTCGCGCAAATTCTATCGGCATTGGATTTGACGGCGCTCGCCAATAGAGGCCTATCCCAGCTAAGTGGCGGACAAGCCCAAATGGTGGCTGTGGCGCAAACGTTGGTGCGTGAGCCATCGTTGGTTTTACTCGATGAGCCAACGTCGGCATTGGATCTGCATCACCAACTTTCGATCCTCTCAAGTATTCGCCAATTCATGTCAGAGCGGAACATGATAGTTATGGCGGCGCTTCATGATCTTAATCTTGCAGCACAATTTTGTGATCGCCTGATATTGCTCAGAGAAGGCCGCATCCTTGCAGATGGTGTTCCGAACATAGTTTTGGGATTAGAGGCAATTGATCAGACTTATAAAGTCAAAACGCATCTGGAGCAGACGAGCCGTAACACGCTATATGTCGATGCAAGACTTTCTGCGTGAAGACCTGTATCAGGTTTTATTCTGGAGCCAGGCCAGAGCTTTCTGTTCGCTTGGGAACACTTGAAAGGTGTGCTCTGGCGCGAAAGCCTGTATCGCCTTGATAAGAATGGTAAAAGTCGTGTGATTAGAGACAAAGGCAGTACGTTTGTTGGGTCGCCGCCCTTCAAAGCGAAGGTTCCACTGTTTGCCAATTTCTTTGACCGTATGCCATCCAACATCACCGTTGTGAAACCTCATATCGATAATATTGTCGTACTTTTCAAGATCAGGAATTTGCGACCAAATATCAAACACCTGTAAGACGAGTTGATCATGATGAAGGGTGCCGATGTAAACCATATGGCGAATGAAAGTCTCTTTATCCAGATAACACTCTACGCGGGGCGGATTTAAAACAGGTGGTGTATTTAAATCATAATTAAGAGGGGCGGAGAACATACGTCTCTTGTGTTTTTGAGACATATTACCTCTATTATTATCTAGTTTTTCATATGCCATATTTTACTGGAAATCCTCAAAAGAGTTATGGGGAAACTACTGTAACGGTGACGCATAGAGTTGTTTATACCTGAGTTGTCTAGTGAGTTATTGCTCTAATCGTGTCACGTTTAAGTATTATTATCCATAAGTATTTCAACTTATAAGCCAATAATAAATTGATTTTCCCGTATGCATCGCGTTGT
Organism: uncultured Rhodospirillales bacterium; assembly: GCA_913060675.1. Taxonomy (GTDB): domain Bacteria; phylum Pseudomonadota; class Alphaproteobacteria; order Kiloniellales; family Kiloniellaceae; genus Kiloniella. The sequence continues at coordinate 7,229 of CAJXUS010000029.1, read as the reverse complement.
AAAATTGACTGATTTTCAATTTAATATTTTGCAACCCTTAGGGTGAGGGGGGATGATCCACCTAAGTGCATCATGAGTATTTGTTATGATGTTGCAATTATTTCTTTCTTTGTTGTTAGGAAAACACCCCTTAAAGTAAAATTGTAGAAAATATACAATTTTATTCGTGTGGGTTGCGTATCCTTAAGAAAACTCGAATTTTCGGGTTTTAAAAAGAGAGATACCACTTCAGCGGATTTGAAATACTAGACCTGTACCTATCGGTACCATAAGGAAATGCGCATGAGTTATTCAGAAATTTTAGAACGACTTGGATTGACTTCGGCTGAAATAACCGGTGGCTCTCTCAACGTTACTTCGCCAATCGACGGGACCGAGATTGCGACCGTGCAGGAGATTTCTGCAGCTGATGTAGATGGCGTCATTACGTCGGCAAAGACTGCTTATAAAAGCTGGAAATCTGTGCCAGCCCCCCGCCGTGGCGAGCTTGTTCGGTTGCTTGGTGAAGAGCTTCGTGCCGCCAAAGAAGACCTCGGTCGTTTGGTTACCCTCGAATGCGGAAAGATTTACGAAGAAGGTTTGGGTGAAGTTCAGGAGATGATCGACATCTGTGATTTCGCAGTTGGCCTGTCTCGTCAACTCTACGGTCTAACCATTGCCTCTGAACGCCTAGGACATCACATGCGTGAAACTTGGCACCCCGTCGGGGTTTGTGGGGTGATCTCTGCATTCAACTTCCCGGTTGCGGTTTGGTCATGGAACACCGCACTTGCGCTGGTTTGTGGTAATTCCGTTATCTGGAAACCATCCGAGAAAACACCTCTTACGGCTCTTGCCTGTCAGAAAATTTTTGAGAAAGCTCTTGCCCGCTTTGGCGATGACGCGCCTAAAGGCCTGCATCATGTGCTTATCGGTGGTCGTGATGTCGGTGATGCCATGGTGAGCAACGAAGATGTGCCGATAGTATCCGCTACTGGATCTACCGCCATGGGCCGTCAGGTCGGGCCAAAGGTCGCTGCACGTTTTGGCCGTTCTATCCTAGAACTCGGTGGTAATAACGCGATGATCGTATCGCCAACCGCTGATCTGGATATGGCTGTTCGTGCCATTCTCTTCTCGGCTGTGGGAACTGCGGGACAACGCTGCACTTCCTTGCGCCGTCTGATGGTGCACAAAGATATCTATGACGCGCTTCTGCCTCGGGTGATTTCAGCCTACGCTGCCGTTCAAGTGGGAAATCCGCTTGTCCAGGGGACGCTGGTCGGTCCTTTGGTCGATCAAGGCTCGTTTGATAACATGCAAAGTGCCTTGGCGGCAGCTAAAGCTGCTGGTGGCAAAGTCCACGGTGGTGATCGTGAATTGGCGGATGATTTCCCTGGCGGCTATTATGTGCGCCCAGCAGTCGTTGAAATGTCAGAGCAAAGCGAAGTTGTTAAAACAGAAACTTTTGCCCCGATCCTCTATGCTATGAAGTACGAAGATTTTGATGCGGCGATTGAGATGCAAAATGATGTTCCGCAAGGACTGTCGTCTTGTGTTTTTACCACTGACGTCCGTGAAGCTGAACAGTTCCTCTCAGACGTTGGATCCGACTGTGGTATTGCCAATGTAAACATCGGCCCAAGTGGCGCAGAAATCGGTGGTGCTTTCGGTGGTGAAAAGGAAACGGGTGGCGGGCGTGAAAGTGGCTCTGATGCTTGGAAAGCTTACATGCGTCGCCAAACCAATACCGTCAACTATTCCCGTGAATTGCCACTGGCACAGGGCATTACTTTCGATATCGACTAGCATTATTTGTGATTAGAACGCCAATAAAAGGGTCGCTTCGGCGGCCTTTTTCTATGGTTGCTGAGTGTATTAAATTACTCTTATTGCGATAAAATGAATTGACGAGTGTGGAGTGTATAAAGAGTATGTAGCTGGGGAATATTTAAATTTGGGGGCGATATGAGAAAATACACTTCTGTTTTTATTGTCATTTTTTCACTTTTCACGACAGGATGCGCATCAAATCAAGATACCGGAGTTATTGTCGGCACAGTGGTCGGTGTCGCCGTTGGCTCTCTTTTTGGTGATGGCGGTGGAGAGGTTGCAGGGATGATCATTGGTGGGGCTGTTGGCGCGATAATAGGCAGCGAAATCGGTAAGTCTCTTGATGAAGGGGAGAAAGCCAAGGCCAGTCTTGCTGCTAAAGAAGCGTTGGAAGATCCCGAAGGGGATAAGATCAACTGGAATAGTGAAGATGATGCGAGCATAAGCGGTGCGGCTGAAGTTGTCGGAGAAGCTTACAGCATCGAAGGCAATGAGTGTAAAAAGGTTCGTGAGCTAGTTGTTATTAACGGAGAAGAAGAAAGCGAGATGACAGAATACTGCCTGAAAGGAAGTTCATGGGTCGCTTCCTGATTGGCTTTCTTTTGACTTTTGGACTGGTTACTTCTGTAACATCTCCTGTGTTAGCCTTGGATTTTTTTATGCGCAAGAGCAATGACGGAGTGCTCTATGCTTCGGGGGATTTCGAAGTCGGCGACAGCGCTAAGCTCAAAAAATACTTACGTAAAGCTAGACAAAAGCCACATACGGCGTGGTTGGAATCCCCCGGTGGCGTCAGTGTTGAGGGATTGTTGGTAGGTAAAACTTTTCGCAATTATGGTCTTGCAACCCACATTCCTGCAAAAAGTGACTGTGCGAGTGCCTGTGTGCTTGCTTTCATTGGGGGCGTTATACGCTCCAAACATCCTGCTGGCCGCTTAGGGGTTCATAATGGTTCAATGGCATTTAGTGATGAGTATATTGATGAGCTAAAGGAGGTGTTGCTAGATGATGATATGAACATAGATGATAAGCTCAGAATTATCACCATACTGGCCGAAACGGCAACTGCCCGATCAATGGCCCTTAAAGCAAATTATGTACAAATTATGGGTGTATCTATGCAGGTACTCTTTCCAAGTACTGAGACTTTACATACCGATATTGATTGGCTTAGTGACAAGGAACTAAGACAATATAATGTCATCAACCTAGTGAACTGAATTCGTTATACCTGTTAGTCGTGAATTTTTGTGTTTTTAAGCTTCCCTTCTTTCCGCGCATACTTGGCCGTCAAACCAGTAGAATGATCTATTTCCTTGAACAGCGACTGACCCAGGGCATTATCTTCGACATCGCTTTATGTCTTTGTTCTGAAAAAGATGAAATTAAAAAGGATCGCTTAGGCGGCCCTTATTTGATGTTACGGGTGGTGATGCTGGTTTTCTCTCTGTATATGTCTCTGATGATATCATTTCTTTGAAAATAATATTGAGATGGGATGTGAGTAATCCAGTTAGAATAAATAGGCCCCTAATATGAGTAAAACTGACCTTCCGATCCTTGAACAGCGCCGGATAGAGGCAAATATCGTCAAGCCGATATACGAGGAAATGGCAGCGGAACTTGGCACCGAGCGGGCCAAATCAATTCTGGAAGCCGCCATTGTAAAAAACGCCATTGCTCACGGTAAAGCTTATGCCGAGGCACAGGCGGAAACCACATCGCTGATGAGTTTTCATGCCTTGCTGCCCCAATGGATGGACGATGGTGCTCTTGAAGTAGAGATACTCACAGAAAATGATAAAAATGTGGATTACAATGTCACTCGTTGCCGTTTTGCAGAAATGTATCGCGAGATGGGTATAGGCGATATTGGCCATATTCTATCCTGTGGTCGAGACGGTACATTTTGTACTGGTTATGACCCCAAAATACATTTGGACCGCAGCCAAACCATTATGCAGGGGGCAAGTCATTGCGACTTTCGCTATCGATACGAGTCAGATAATTAAGGTTTGCCTCCACAGTCTTAATTCTAAAGGCCCTTAACTTTAAGAGGGCTTATCCAGCATGCAATCTCGCGAAGGTCGATATGAACAAGCATCTTAAACAAAGTGATTATAAGTCCATGCCATGGAAAAATGGATTAGGAACGACGGTGGAGCTAGCGGTTTCACCTCATGATCCAACTGTTAAAGACAGTCCGTTTTTATGGCGTATCAGTATCGCTTCTGTGAGCGAAGACGGTGCTTTTTCCCACTTTCCCAACATCGACAGAAACTTGACGATACTGCAGGGTAAGGGAATGGTGTTGGAAGTTTCTGGTCAAGGTGACTTGAGTTTGGATGCACCATTGCAATCGGTCACTTTTTCGGGGGAAGCAGATGTCGTTGCGCGATTATACGATGGTCCGATTACCGATTTTAATGTGATGGTAGATCGACGCTTTGCTCAAGCGAGTGTTGTCGTTTTTGCGCTTGAAAATGAGGTGCCGCTAATTCTGTCGGCTGCAGACATTTATTTCTTGCATGTTCCTGACACATCCGTAGCGATTGTGCTGTCTGGTGATCAAGGGGAAGTGCAAATTGAAAGCGGAGAGAGTTATCTGTTTGAGGATACGGAGCAGCAGGTTTCCATGCGTCCGCTAGGGAGCAAGCCAGCATCATTGATACTCACAAAAATCTCGACCTTATCGCCTTCTTGCGGAAGATAGATATCTGATTTAGCGGCTTTTAGCTTTTCATTTTAAGGCCATAGATGAAACGATCGACAGTATCATCCACAAGTACGGCAATTTCTTCGTGTGAAGGCGGTGGAGCTGCTGTTACCAAACAATTCAGATAACGGGCTCCAAAGAGGGTCGCATAAAAACTTTGCGCGGCTTCGTGGGGGTCGGCGACGTCGATTTCTCCTGCAGTAATCTTTTCCTCGAGATAAGCTGCCAAAAGTTCTCGGGAGACTTTAGGTCCCTCGTTCATAAAAGCAACGCCGTGTGAGGGATCGTTCTCGGCCTGGGAAATCAGAATGCGAAAGAGGGAAATACTGCCGTGGTAGTGCAGCATGTCAAGAAAGGTATTCCCGAGCTTGGTCAGGCATTCACGGATGGGAAGGTTGTGATCGGGTTTGACATCGAGTTCTTCACGTTTGACTTCGCAAATGCTGCTCATGATTTGAGTAAAGAGTTCTTCTTTTGACCCGTAATGACTATAAACAGTACGTTTGGACACCCCAGCCAGTGCCGCGATTTGATCCATGCTTGCGGTTTCAAATCCCTGGGTCATAAAGATCTCAATAGCGGCGTCACGGATGTCGTTTCGCTTCTGCTCTGACCTGGTTAATTTCTGACCAAGCGTAGCAAAAAGGCACTTATCCTTGTCCCAACCCGAGTGTTTTACACCGGAGTCTTGACCAGATTTGCTTTTCTTTTTTTCAGCTCTACGCCCCAGTGCGCCGAGGATACAGTTATCTTTTGTCAATATAAACTCCAAAAAAACTACACCGTGTAGTTTACATTGAATTGTAAATAAGTAAACTACACCGGATAGTTTACTTCAGTGTATTACCTTATAGCAAGTATGGTAATAACGCAAAAAACTCCGGAATTAAAAGCAAATCTTCAGGGTTTGTCCGGTTTTAAAGCGTTTCGGGCTCAGAGCCTGGCATTGAAATTGACGGAATTTTTTCGGAGCTGAGGTAATGAGTAATTTCATGGACCGCCTATCAGTGAGTTATGCAAAAGGCATAATACGCTGGCGTTGGCTTGTTCTCCTGGTGACCATACTCGCGACACTTGGTGTTGCATCAGGTGGACGCTTTCTTTCTTTTACAAGTGATTACCGTGTCTTCTTTGGGGATGATAATCCGCAGTTAAATGCCTTTGAGGGCTTGCAGGATATCTACACCAAAACAGATAATATTCTATTTGTTCTTAAGCCTAATAATGGCAAAATATTTACGCCACAGTGGCTTCAGGTTGTTCAGGATGTAACTGAAGAATCCTGGCAGATCCCCTATTCTATTCGGGTTGATTCCATCACCAATTTCCAACACACAGAAGCTGTCGGAGATGATTTGACGGTTGCGGATCTTGTGGAAGAAACCGGTGGGCTTAGCCAGATTGGGTTGGATCGAATAGAGCAGATAGCTCTTAATGAGCCTGCACTTGCCAATCGAATTATTTCTGGCGATAGCACGACGACAGGTGTTCAAGTTACCCTTCAGCTTCCCCCGGATGATGCAGTTGCTTTGAATGAAGCCGTAAGTTTCGCTGAAAACTTGGCCGCTACAATCGAAGCCGCAAACCCTGAGTTAGAGGTTGCTATAACGGGGCTTGCACCACTGAGTAATGCGTTCCCAACCGCTTCTATGGCGGACATGAGCACCCTTACACCGCTCATGTTCTTGGTGATCATCATCTTCCTTGTTGTCTTCCTTCGTTCTTTTACCGGCACGATTGCGACACTGTTGGTGACGATCTTCTCGGTCATGGTAGCAATGGGTACTGCTGGTTATATGGGTGTGAAATTAACGCCGCCCTCAGCAATGGCTCCGACTATTATTCTGACCATTGCGATTGCGGATTGTGTGCATATCTTGGTGACGATGTTCCATGAAATGCGCCATGGTAAAGAAAAACGTGACGCAATCATTGAGAGTATGCGTGTAAACATGCAGCCTGTGTTCCTGACATCTTTGACGACAGTCATTGGTTTCTTGAGCCTGAATTTCTCTGAAGCACCGCCATTCCATGATCTTGGCAACATTGCAGCTGTTGGTGTTATTGCTGCATGGGTCTTCTCCATTGCCTTCCTGCCAGCCTTTATTTCGATAATGCCAGTAAAAGTTAAAGCAGTTTCTGGTAATAAATCTTCTGCGATGGAACGTCTTGGTGAGTTTGTGATTGGACACAGAACCAAACTATTGCTTGTCATGGGGGTCATTGTTGTTGGCACATCATCATTCATTTCAAAAATTGAGCTTGATGACCGTTTCATTGAATACTTTGATACGTCGGTTCCTTTCCGTGTAGATAGTGATTTTACTCGGGATAACTTGACCGGTGTTTATCAGGTAGAATTTTCAATCAATGCAGAAGATTCTGGTGGTGTTTCAAGCCCGGTTTATCTGGCACATCTGGAAGATTTCGCGAATTGGTTGCGGGCTAAGCCAGAGGTCATTCATGTAAACTCTGTGACTGACATCCTTAAGCGCTTGAACAAGTCAATGCATGGTGATGACGAGACTTGGTACAAGCTGCCTGAAGAACGTGATCTCGCAGCTCAATATCTGTTGCTTTATGAAATGTCTTTGCCTTACGGACTTGACCTCAACAGTCAGATCAATATCGACAAATCTGCATCACGTCTGTCTCTTATACACATCTGACGCTGCCGACGAAGAGGATAGTGTAGATCTCG
>CAJXUS010000028.1 GCA_913060675.1 uncultured Rhodospirillales bacterium | reverse complement strand
TACGAGATCAGCCTCGGTCTCGTGGGCTCGGAGATGTGTATAAGAGACAGCTCTTCAACTGAACCATCGGGCAAATTAACAAACAGAGCTGCGGGTAAAAGGCTCGCAAGTTTTGTTAATAAAACAGAACTTCTTGCCAATATTTCTGGTACATCTGTTGTCAGAAAATTATCGTGACGAAGATTTATCCCCAGGGGATCGTGAACAGGGTCAGCCAAATAGGAGATGGCTTCAGGAGACATTCCATCAAGGGCAAAGGCTATGACCTCGGTTGTCGCTATCAACGGCTCAGCTTCTTTGATGCCTATGGCTGCAGCACGACGTGCAGTCAACAGCAAGCAGGGTTCTGCCTGAGCGATGTGTCTTAGATTTTCGTTGATTTCTGTAGAGGCTGTTTCCGCGGCTTGAATAAGAGCAGCTTGCCCATCTGGGCGCTGGATAATAACCGCCGCGCCGCGCCGGAGTTCGGCAATTGCGCGTTCGACTGCTGGTAGGATCCTGGCGGCATTTTCTTCTAGCGCTGGCACTTACTTATTCTCTCGTCCGGCTTGATTTCATAGATATTATATCACTTAGATTTGCGATGCGCTCTTTATTTAGGAGACACGACCCTGACATTCTAGTGGAATGCGATAAAAAGCATCTGGTCATTATACCAAAGCATGATCATTGGAAAGAGTGAAATTGCGAAGTGGGTCTTAACTTTTGCGACAAGTAATGATGGATATCAAAGCCCATTGTACTGTATTTGTATAATCTGGCTTTTACTTCTCTTTATTCTTGGATGTCTAAATAGGGCTAAGCTTATTGAAACGAAGAGGTATCAAGCTTTACACGATCTTTTTACCTTAATCGATTTGCCGTGAAAATGTGGATCAAAGATATTATTACTCTGATAACCAGTAGGACGGTTTAACTGTAATAAATATCCATTAAAGAGGTTTGTCCTTTGTAAAAGCCGATGAATTCATCGGTTACCTTGAATGTGAATAGGGCCAGTGTTATCTAAAATAGGTATGATCGAGTTTATTGACCTCGAATTGTATACAGATAAACGGAGATACAAACTCCGAAAAATAGCAGGGAACTGATAAGGGGCCTATGGAATGACGACTTCGAGCGGGCGTAAAATTCTACTTGTTGATGATGATGACGCTCTTCGTTCTTCATTGAGTGAACAATTGCGTTTACATGAAGAATTTGAAACGACAGAAGCTATCAATGGTATGGAGGGGCTGGAGAAGGCTAAAGGAGACTATTACGATGCAATCTTACTGGATGTTGGGTTGCCAGACGTAGATGGTCGCGAAGTCTGCCGTCTTATGCGTCGCGCAGGTGTTAAAAGCCCAATCATTATGTTAACAGCTGCTGAATCTGATGCCGATACGATCTTAGGCCTTGATGCTGGCGCTAATGATTACATCACCAAACCGTTTCGTCTTGGAGTGCTTCTCGCACGTTTGAGAGCACAGCTTCGTCAGCATGAACAGAGTGAAGACGCTGTTTTCACCATCGGGCCCTATACTTTTCAGCCGAGCGGTAAAATTCTTATCGAAGGCGAAACCCAGAAGAAAATTCGCCTGACCGAAAAGGAAACGTCTATCCTTAAGTATTTGTATAGAAAGGGATCTCAGGTTGTTGGTCGAGACACTCTTTTGAACGAAGTTTGGGGTTATAACGCAGGCGTAACGACACATACTCTTGAAACTCATGTCTATAGATTGAGACAAAAGATTGAAATCGACCCTTCGAATGCAAAGTTATTAGTAACAGAGACAGGTGGCTACCGTCTGGTGCCTTAAGTAAGTAGGCATGTAAGTAGTCCTTTGTATTTGGCTTGTAATGAAGCCGGGAGATTAAGACGTGTCCAATGAGAGCGATTTTACGGTTAAGTTCTGGGGGTGTAGGGGATCGATTCCTTGCCCAGAAGATAGCCATAGACAGTATGGCGGTAATACTTCCTGCGTGGAGGTGAAGTGTGGTGAACATCACTTTATATTTGATGCCGGAACCGGTATCCGTTCTCTTGGCAGAGATATATGCTGTGGCGGTGATGAGAAACAGATAGATATCTTTTTCTCCCATACACACCATGATCATATCATGGGTATGCCTTTTTTTGGTCCGAACTTCTATCCAAAAAACAAAGTCAGGCTTTGGGCTGGACATTTGTTGGAACAAAACAGCAATCTACATGAAATCCTCTGTCGCTACATGGCTGAGCCTCTTTTTCCGGTACCTCCCAAGGTGTTTTCTGCGAATGTGACCTTTCACGATTTTAATGCCGGAGAAACACTAGAGCCTTATCCTGGTCTTAAGATACGAACGACGCCGCTTAACCACCCCAATGGGGCCACTGGCTATCGGCTTGAGTATAATGGCCGTTCTTTCTGTTATGTAACCGATACCGAGCATGTGCCCGGCGTACCTGATCGACAGATTCTTGAACTGGTCGAAGGGGCTGACTGCATGGTTTATGACAGCAGTTATACGGATGAAGAGTTTCCTAATTTTGTCGATTGGGGGCATTCGACCTGGCAGGAAGGTGTTCGTTTGTGTGATAAGGCGAATGTGAAGCAACTGGTAGCCTTCCACCATGACCCTTGCCACGATGACGCATTTTTGAACAAACAGGCTCTGGATGCCGAAAAAGAACGTCCAGGAACGCTTTTTGCCAAAGAGGGTATGGTTATTTCGCTCTGAAGCGAGAGGGATTATCTGCTCACACTTTATTATGGCGAGTACTATTTCCATACCTGATCACGGAAAACTGACAACTCTTTGATCTTTTGGGGTATAGAATATGGATAAGATGACCTTATCTATGAGATTATTCTACTTTCGCCAGAGGTTTATAAAAGATGAAGTGGTTTAGCTCGGTCAATGAAACCGCTTTGCCAGAGCGTGTTCTCGATGCAATCCATGAACAAGAGGACCAGACTGAACAGCTAATTGGCTGGATTCAGCTCGCAGTCGTAACTATTTTTGGCAGCCTCTATTTAATATCTCCGAAAACTTTTAATGAAGATGTGACATTTGCTCCGGTTCCCTGGGCTCTTGCCATATATCTGGCGTTAACAGTTATTCGACTCTTTTGGTCGTATAAATTTCGGATGCCAGATTGGTCGCTGGCCTTATCAGCCCTTTTTGATATGACATTGTTGATGGTTTTGATCTGGAGCTTTCATATCCAGTATAACCAACCACCGAGTTTTTATTTGAAGGTGCCGACGTTACTCTATGTCTTTATTTTTATTGCTATTCGTGCATTAAGGTTTGAGGCCAAGTTCGTAATTATCGCGGGATTGTTCGCAGCAATTGGTTGGGGCCTCATGATATTGTATGTGGTCAAAATTGATTCCATGGACAGCATGATTACCCGTAACTACGTGCAATACATGACCTCTAATTCTATTCTATTAGGGGCAGAGTTCGATAAGATAATTTCAATATTAATCGTAACACTTATTTTAGCTGTTGCTCTCATACGAGCGCGAAGACTGTTAATACACTCCGTCTCTGAACGGCAGGCTGCAGAAGAACTTTCTCGCTTCTTCTCACCAGAAGTAGCAGCAAGAATAGCACATTCAGAAGATAAAATTATGGCGGGAATAGCCGAGCGTCGTGAAGCTGCTATTATGAATTTGGATATGCGTGGTTTTACCAAAATGGCGTCCCGGGAGACTGCTGAAGTGGTTATGGGAACGCTGGCTGAATACCAACAGCTCTGTGTTCCCATAATTCAAAAGCATGGCGGATCTATCGACAAATTTATGGGCGATGGCATCATGGCAACTTTCGGCGCTTCTGTACCCTCACAAACCTATGCGGCTGATGCCTTGAGAGCTATGGATGAACTTATGGATGCGACCAAAAATTGGCACCGTAAAGAAGGACAGGAAGTTCCGCTGGTAAACGGGTCTATTGCTGTGGGGTCTGTGCTTTTTGGAGCCGTTGGAGATGACACCAGATTAGAATATACTGTTATTGGAGATGCGGTTAACCTTTCAGCTAAGCTTGAAAAGCACAACAAGGATGTCGGCGCACGTGCCATTGCTGATGACACTGCTTATAAACGAGCACTTGAGCAGGGATATGAGCCACAAGGTCAGAAAAAACTACTTGAAAACAGTCAAATACTGGGAATTTCCAAACCCATCGACCTAGTGGTTGTTGCAGAATAAATAAAGCGGGATCAGATTAACCCATCCCGCTTTGTGAGCTTATTTATAGGGGTCAGCGGCGTCACGAAGACCATCACCAAGGAAATTATAGCAAAGCACGACCAATATCACTGGCTGCACTGGTAGTAGAAGCCAAGGATAGATAACAATAGCACTGATATTAGTGGCCTCATTAAGTAAAACACCCCACGACGTTATTGGTGCCCGTAGACCAAGACCTAGAAATGATAAACTGGTCTCGCCCAGGATCATCATTGGGATGGCGAGTGTGGCAGAAGCAATAAGATGGCTGCTAAAGGAAGGTAAAAGGTGCTTACCTATGACACGGGCATGGGAAGCTCCCATCAATTGAGCGGCAGTAGTAAAATCCTCTTCACGGAGACTGAGTAACTTGGATCTGACAGCTCTGGCCAGTCCGGGCCAATCGAGAAGCCCGAGAATAATGGATATACCAAAGAAAACCCCTAGTGGACTCCAAGTGACGGGTAAAAGGGCTGAGAGAGTCATAAAAAGCGGTATATTTGGAAAAGACTTCAGGATCTCTATTGCTCTGAGTACAAAGCTATCAACTAATCCTCCGAAATATCCCGCCATACCACCGAGTAATGTGCCTAAAACAAAGCTGATGGCTACACCCAACAACCCAATCGTAAGTGATATTCTAGAACCGTAGATGATCCGGCTGAACACGTCTCTACCTAATCGATCTGTTCCCCATACAAAAAAAGTACCGTTATCTGATGGGCATACAAAGTGAAAGTTTCCACTGACGAGACCCCAAAAATCGTAACTTTGATCGCTTTGGCAGAAAAATCTGAGCTTCTCAATTTGAGTTGGATTGGGAGTGTACTCCCGGTTAAGATTTTCCATGTTGAGATTATAGTCAAACCCGTAAACAAAGGGGCCAACTAGTTTGTCTTCATGAAATATATGAACGACCTGTGGGGGGGCGTAAATAAAGTCAGTTTCTCGGTTGTGCAGGCTATAGGGTGCTACCATTTCAGCAAGTAATGCCACGGTATACATACAGAGAAGAATAATACCTGAATAAACCGCTAGTTTGTGTTTTTTGAATTTCCACCACATTATCTGCCATTGTGAAGCGGTGTAATAACGTTCCTGCTGTGGTGTCAATTTGGTTACTGATTGGGGATCAAACGGTGCTGGATTGACGTAGTGCTCCAAAGGTAGCTTACTCATTTTACAGCCCCCCCGCCCAAACGAATTCTAGGATCTACAGCTGCTAAAATGAGATCCGATACAAAAACGCCAATAACAACGAGAGAAGCCTCAATAATAAGAAATGAACCCGCAAGATACATGTCTTGGCTTAAGAGAGATTCTACTAACATTGGCCCCGTAGTTTCCAAGCCCATCACGACAGCGACTAGGACTGCTCCTGATAGGAGATCAGGTAGGATTGACCCAATGTCAGCAATAAAGGGATTAATCGCCATGCGTAAAGGGTACTTTATAAGGATCTTAAGCGGAGACTGCCCTTTGGCTTTGGCGGTAATGACGTATTGTTTTGATAGTTCGTCAAGCAAATTGGCTCTCAATCGACGTATCATACCAGCAGTACCAGATGTTCCAATGACAACGACAGGTACCCAGAGATGTTCAAGGACCGAAAGGGCTTTTTCGTAACTCCAGGGTTGGCCGATAAACTGTTCGTCCATGAGGCCGCCAATTGAAGTGCCAAACCATAGGTTAACAAAATACAGTAAGATGAGTGCTAGTAGAAAATTTGGGGTTGCTAGTCCAATAAAGCCAACAAAACTAAAGACATAATCACCTATAGAGTATTGATTTATCGCGGTATAAATTCCGATAGGGAAAGATACGACGTAGGTAAATATAGTTGCCGCCAGAGCCAGTATGATTGTAAGAGTTATTCTATCGCCAATTACTTCGTTTACCGGTAATTCATGTTCAAATGAATACCCTAAATCTCCTTGCACAAGCCCAAATATCCAAGTGAAATATTGAACATACATGGGCTTATCGAGCCCGTATTCTGATCGGAGATAATCAATTTTTTCCTGATCAACGTTCTCGCCTTGGGATTGCATCTCTGCGATCTGGGTTTCGAGAAAATCGCCCGGTGGCAACTGAATAAGGGTAAAGATGATCGCTGAAATGATCAAAAGCGTCGGTATCATTGCGAGAATACGGTTGACGATATAGCCAAGCATTATGACGCCCCCTCTGTTTCGAGATGAGACATGAGTAAGGCATCTGATCCCTTGCCAGCCCTGACAAAGTGACCGCCACCAAGATTAAACATTTGCATTTCAGTTGCTTCGTTAACTGTATAGGGCGTGGGCCATAGCGCAGGATCCGACGCCTTGCTGGATATTAGGTGATGTAGATCCAAAGGTCGGTCTATATCTGGGTCCGGGACGGCAGAAACCAACGCCTGAGTATAGGGATGTACGGGGTTCTTGAACAAAAGTTCTTTGGGGGCGGTTTCAACCAGACGGCCACGACACATGACCATGATACGATCTGCGACATAATCGATCACAGCTAGGTTATGGCTGATAAAGATATAGGTCAGGCCTAAAGCTTCTTTTAAGTCTTTTAGAAGGTTGAGAACTTGAGCCTGAATAGAAACATCCAGAGCAGAAACAGGTTCATCACAAATCAGGAGATCGGGCTGAAGGGCCAATGCGCGCGCTATACCTATCCGCTGACGCTGGCCACCAGAGAATGAGTGCGGATAGCGGTTGATGTGCATGGGCGCAAGGCCCACAACATCCATCAGACGTTCAACCATTTTCCGTCTTTCAATCGCGTTCTTCATACCGTGTATGAGGAGGGGTTCTCCGATGAGTTCCTGGACTGTCATGCGAGGATTAAGGGAGCTATAGGGGTCTTGAAACATAAATTGAACCCGTTCGCGAAAATCAAAAAGCTCTGATTTTTCAAGGCCGAGAACATCAATTGGGTTATTTTCCTGATCTCGGAAAATTATGGAGCCACTATCAGGGGAAAGGGCCCGCATTATGATTTTGGAAAGGGTGGTTTTTCCGCAGCCACTCTCACCTACAAGACCAAGACACTCACCGCGTTTGACGTAGAAGCTGATGTCATCAACAGCGATGACCTTTTCTTCGGTGTTCTTTGAAAATAGGCCTCCTTTTCTTATGGAAAAGGATTTGTTGATATTTTTAACTTCCAAGAGAGGAGGATCTTCGTCGGTGATAGCTCGACGTTGACGTTTCGCCTTTAATATCGGGTTGTTTTCGTCTTGTTTGATTTCTCTGATCGGCTTTAAGCGTTCGCCCGGCTTCATATCAAACCGCGGGACCGCATTTAACAGTGCTTTGAGATAAGGGTGGCTGGCATGTCGGAAAATATCTTCAACGGTGCCACTTTCCATAATCTCCCCGTGGTACATGACAACCACTTCATCTGCCATATTGGTCACAACACCCAAATCGTGCGTGATCATGAGGACTGACATGTCCAGCTCGATTTGCAAATCTTTTATGAGTTTGAGAATTTGCGCTTGGATCGTGACATCCAAAGCAGTGGTGGGCTCATCAGCAACAAGAAGGGCGGGGTGACAGACGAGGGCCATGGCGATGACAGCGCGTTGTCTCAAACCACCTGATAGTTCAAAGGGATAGGTCTGCATGGCCCTGACGGGATCAGGAAATCCAACCATGCGCAACATATCAGTTGTCATCTCAAGGGATTGCGATGAACTCATGGAACGGTGGAGTTCAAGTGCCTCACAAATTTGGTTACCGATGGTATGAACCGGAGAAAGCGACGTCATTGGTTCCTGAAAGACCATGGAAATGCGTCCGCCGCGAATATTGCGCATTTGCCTGCTGTCAGGGTGAATTTGTGCGATGTCGACGATTTGATCAGGAGTTTTGGGGTCGGCAAAGAGTATTTTCCCGCCAGCTATTCGGGCAACTTTGGGGAGAATTCCCATTATTGCCTGGCTAACGACGGACTTCCCTGATCCTGACTCTCCAACAAGAGAGACAGTTTTCCCCTTTGGGATGCGAAATGTAACGCCCTTTACGGCATTCAATTCCCCCTCAGGGAGTCTGAAGGCCACACGTAAGTCATTGACCTGAAGTAGATCGTTCACGAATTAACCCTAGCCCCACTGTTTAAACCCTGTTGACCTGACCTCTTTTTATCTTTCACGGGTTATAGTCCCGCTGTGTGTGGGTCAGGCATTTCACTGTCACCATCTGGATCCAGCCCAATATCTAGCATATTCCCTACGGTGCCTGGGTCAAGCGGGGCTTTGTATTCTTTCGCAGCTTTGGTTGCACACCACACGAGATAACGAAATCCGTATAAGCTTGAATCAATGGTAATTTTTTCATCGTCGTTTTTAAGAGTTAAGTGCAAAACACCTTTTGGCTTTTGGTCGCTCCGTCTGTCTTTTATAGGGCGTCCAAAATATCGTAACTCTATGTTTTTAATTGACTTCCAAGGGATAGATTTTTGTGTCCAAGCTGTAAATGCCAGGCCGTCAGTATCAACGACGACCGAAGACTTATGGCGTTGATAGCTTTGGAAGCCAAAGAAACAAAAGATCACCAGTATGGCGCCAAAAAAGAGCAAGGAAATTAAGTTACTTCCGCCATAAATTAGTCCCCCAGTTCCAATCAACAAACCAAAGGCCGTCTTGGCGTAATCCCAGTAGATATCAAACAGAGGATATCGGAGTGTATGGGGTGTAATATTATTCATGAGTTTTATTCTTCTGGGTTATTCTTTGTATAATTGCGGCAGCATTCTCAGCACCGTTCAATTCAAGGTTAATTTTGTTAAAAGGGCGGTCTAGTGAAGCATCAATCGATTGCGCGAGACTAACAGGGGATAGGTCCTTTTCCGATATAACTCTAAGAGCCCCATAGCTTTCCAGTTTTTCAGCTCGGGTCGTTTGCTCGCTTTGAGTGTCTGCTGAAAAAGGAACGACAATCGCTGGGGTCGAAGTGGTTAATATCTCGAGTATGGTGTTATACCCTGCCTGACTGATTGAAAGTTGCGACTTTTTGAGCAGCTTTTGAAAATCGGGTCTGTTGCGTTCAACGATGAGACCCTGAGGTGCTCTATTTGCAATCTCGTTAAAATCATGGTCCGGCAGATTATTGCCAAGTAATAATCGCCAGGGAACATCCTTCAGTTTACTGATTTCTTTGGCCTTAAGCACAGCTTCTGCAAGTGGTCTGGCCACGGCTCCCCCGCCTGCTGAAACGAGAACACCATGGCGTGGATTATTTGTCAGTTCGTCTGAGGTCGTGTCCAGGGTGTGTGGAGGAGGTGTTTCGACAACGTATCCGGTATAGGTAATTTTATGAGCGATTTTTTTCGCCAACGGAAAGCTATCCTCGAGGGGGATAAAGGATGAATCGCCGTGGACTAAAACCTGATCGATATCCTCGAGGACACGATCTACGATCCACTCCCCCTTACCGGGTGTTTTATGTGTTGTCAGAATATCTCTTACGGATGTGACTATAGGGACCCCTTTTTCCTTGGCGAGATTTACAAGAGGGTCGAGTTCAAACCGCATTTGGCGCCTTCCAAAAGGAAACATCTCGAGAAGAAGAACTTTAGGATTTGTTGTCTTAAAAGCCTGTAGCAAAGTCTCTTTTCGTTTATCTTTCCACGCATCATCGACAATTTGACCATTAACATCCATCAAGATCTTAAAGCTGTCATCAGCTGCATGAAGGGGTGGAAGCTGAAGCACCTCAATTTTTCCCATATTCATATTGGGAATAGGGCGTCCACCCGTAACAAAAATGACCTTCAGGCCTTTTTTATCCATAGCCTTGGCAAGTAATGAAGCTCTTGTAAGGTGACCGATCCCCAGTAGGTGTTGAACATAAACAAAAACATCAACACTCATTGGTTTTTTCCTGAATTTTTTTCCTGAGATTTTTGTGACTTTTCATCTAGGTTTGATTCAATTTGATAACTCGGTAAGGGGAAAGTATCGATTTTATTCAAGAGTGATAGGTTCATCGCAGAGATCTCTATACGCCTTGATCGAGGGATTATAAACAGGTGCGCACAATTGTCTTTCAGTTTCTGTGGCGGTTTACCAAGCATATTCCACTCAGATGCTTTGGCATAAAGGGCCCGTATGATGCCTTTGTGAGCCACACAGACAGCGGATAGGTCCTGTTTGCCTAGCCTGCTCAAGAAAGGCTCCAGGCGGTGTTGTACTTGTCTTGGGCTCTCTCCTCCTGGCGGTAAGAGATCTAAACCCTGATCCTCCATAACCTGTAATTTAGCTCCCAGAGTCTCACGTAGTTCTGGAAGGCGCTTTCCTTCCCAGTCTCCCCAAGACATTTCCGTAAGCAGCGGTTCAATCGTAATTGTCTCTTTACCCAGGATTTTAGCAGTTTGCTGTGCTCTTTTTAGAGGACTAACATACCAGGGGACTCTATGCCATTCTTCAGGTAGAGACCATTGCCCGACCAGATCCTCACCCTGAGGTGACAGGGGGATATTTGAACGGCCCTGCATACGCTTTTCCGTATTCCATGCCGTTGGGCCATGGCGAAGGATTAGGATTTCACTCATGAAGATTTGAACTCGTCAAGATTGCTGCCAGACAGAATCGCCGTAAGAATATCTGCTGTCTTTTCTGCACCATTGGTGTCCAGGCTTGAAGGGGGGCGTTGCTGGGTGTTGAGGGTTTGCTCAATTGCATCAGAGAGTATCTGCCCCGTGAGATTTTCTTCGTCGACGTAAGTCAGGGCATTACTGTCTGCCAATAATTTGGCTCTGAGAGTCTGCTCGGTCTCTAGCCCACCGGAATAAGGGACAATTACCCGCGGGCAGCCTGCACGAAGAACCTCCATAACAGTGTTATACCCTCCCTGACTTATTGAAAGTGCGCAGTTGGAAAGTAGCGAGGTGAAATCTGGTCTTGAACGCTGGATGATCAACCGATCTTCAGCAAGGCTAGCGTATTGGGTAAAGGTTTTTTCAGGTAAGCTATGGCCAATAAGGATGCGCCAGACTTTGTCCTTTAAAGAGCTTTTCTGCCTGGCAGAAATAGCAGCCTTAACAAGGCGTTCACTGACGGCTCCCCCGCCAGTAGAAACGAGAATTTCATCCCTTCCGTCTGTGGGGTGAGGGGCCTCATCAACCTTTTCATCAACGACATAGCCGCTATAGAGAACTTTTTGAGATATCTCTCGCGCAGGATGGAAGGTTTTATCAAAGGGAATCAGATTGGGGTCACCATGGATAAGGACATTGTCAAAATGCTTTTCCACCCAATTCAGCATTTCATCAATGCGTTCTTGTTTTGGGGCTTTAACCAATATATCGCGAACCGAAGAAACTATCTTTGGCGGTTCCGTGCAGTTTTTTGCTGCCTCAAGAAGGGGAACGAGTTCAAATCGCATCTGGCGTCGACCAAAGGGAAACATTTCGAGTAGAATCAAGCGCGGCTTGGTTTCTTGAAATATTTTTAGAAGCTGCTCGGACCGATTTTGTTTGAAAGCTTTATCAATAGTGCAATCATTTTGATCAAGCAGGTCTTTGAATAAGATTCCATCAGCCCGAACGGGATCGAGTTGATAAAAATCTGCCGTACCTGTGTCCAACCCAGGTACTTCCATGCCCCCGGAAACAAAGGCTACCTTTAGACCTGCACGTTCCATCGCACGGGTTAAGGTTGCGGCGCGTCTTTGGTGACCAATACCGAGTAAATGTTGTACGTAAAACAGTACATCTATGTGTTTCGTTTGACTCATTATGTCCTATGATGTGCTGTTGTTTTTACCGTAATCTAGCAAGGGTAGTCCCGGTTTTATATAATCTTTTCTTGATGCTGCGAGAATTTCATCAAGCCGTCGTGCCGCATTTTCCAAGCTGTGTACCGCCTTTACCTTTTCGGCGGCGGCTTGTCCCATCGCTCTTCTTCTCACGGGTGCAGAAAGAAGGGTTCTCAAAGCTGCAGCAAAGGCGATGGAATCGCCTGGAGATGTTAAAATTCCGGTTTCTCCATCGGTTACGACAGCTGGAACTCCCCCCGTGTTCCCGGCAATAACGGGTAATCCACCCGCTTGAGCTTCAAGGAAAGCAAGGCCGTAGGCTTCATTTATCGCAGGCCAGGTATAGATGTCACAAGCAGGTATGATGTGTGCGAGCTCTGATGAAGAGCACTGACCCGCAAAAACAA
Organism: uncultured Rhodospirillales bacterium; assembly: GCA_913060675.1. Taxonomy (GTDB): domain Bacteria; phylum Pseudomonadota; class Alphaproteobacteria; order Kiloniellales; family Kiloniellaceae; genus Kiloniella. The sequence continues at coordinate 41,450 of CAJXUS010000028.1, read as the reverse complement.
TTTTGCTGGGAGACGCCCATTTAAAAGCAGTTTCTACTTCTGCTCTGGCTTTACCACCCCCTACAATAAGCAGCTGCCATTGCAAGTCGGGTAAACCTCTTAAAGCGTTGGCAAGAACACGATAAGAAGCAAGCTTATCGCCTTCGCGCATCATCGCGATGCAGAGAAGCCATTGTTTGTTTGGATCAAGATTGTAGTTTTTTGCAAGCTCTCGCCGATGTTGAGACCAGTTCTCGCGCGCTAAAATAATTTGATCAGCTATGATAAAAGGGGGAAGTGACCAATTGCGTAGATTGGGGGGAAGGCAGAGCGAATCATGTGGGTTTAAACTGATCACACACTCGGCTTGGTTTAGGGCATCAACGACGGCTCTATGGCTTAGATCCCAGGGGCCTCCGGCACGTTTATTTGCAACAGAGACTTCTATGGCAACATAGGGAATGTCGAGCTCTCGACAAACAATAGGGCCAATCCAGTCAGGGGCCTTGTAATAAAGATGATAGGTCAACCAGAGATCAGGTTGTTGATCTTTGGGAAGTAATTTTACTTTTCGAAGATAGCGCTGAGCGACCTTTGCTCCGATATTTTTAAGTCTCTGTTGCCGCTCTGGATTTCCCTGTGCATCTCTGCTCCGTAGCTGAGACGCCAACTCAACCTCATGACCATGAGATTCAAGGGCTTGAATCAATAGTCTGGCGACGTGGCGATCACCAGAGGGAGTTGGGTGCCGGGGGGATTTTAACGGTGCATAAAAAGCAATACGCATCCCGGCAACTCACTCAGCTGGCCATAAAACGGGTTATGAGCTGGTCAATACCCCGTTTCATGGAAAAATCATTTCTAACCCGCTTAGCCCCGGCTTGGCCTAATTTATTTCGTAATTTGGGATCGGAAATTAAGCGTTCGATCGCAATGCTGAGCTCCTTCGGGCTTTGGGGTGGCACCAACACTCCAGTTTCGCCATCCAAAATCAATTCTGGAATGGCAGAAATACTCGTAGATAAACAGGCAAGGGCCTGACTCTGTGCTTCCATAAGGACATTTGGCATACCATCGCGATCACCGTCTTCGGTGATACGGCTGGCGAGGACAAAGAGGTCAGCTTTCCTGTATTGTTCGAGTACGACTTCTTGCGGTTGAGCCCCCATCCAGGTGATTTTGTCAGTTAACCCCAAGGTTTCGGATTGTTTTTTGAGGCTTTTGCTCAAGGTGCCCCCGCCAATGTGAACAAAATGCCAGTTCAAGCTTTTTGGCAGTAAAGCGAGCGCTTCGAGAAGGTCGTCATACCCCTTCTTTGGCACAGCTCTACCAACAGAAATAAGCGTGACTGGTTGATCATTTGAACTTCCATTGCGGAGAACTTGATCATTCCCAATGTCATTAAACCTATCAAAATCAAGCCCATGATAAACGAGATCTACGCGGTCGTTATCAGGAGATAGACTGTTTAAGTAGTTTACATTTACTTTAGTACAGGTGGCGAGCCACTTGATATCAGCTAGTTTTTCTCGCAACTCCCATTCAGGCGTTGTCCAAATATCCTTGGCATGTGCCGATCCGCACCAGGGCAGGTTACGCATAAAAGCAGCATAGCGCGTTACGGAAGAAGGGGTGTGTAAAAAATGTGCGTAAAGCCAGTCGACTTCGTCCGGGAGTTCGGCTGCAAGAACACAAGCTTGCGCGAACCTCCGAATGCGATTGGGTGTTTTATCTCTTTTTAAATCTTTGAAAAAAGTAGATCGGGCTTTTTTGTACCCTGAGAGTTTTCTGACTTTCCACCAACTTTTAATAATTCGTATAGGTTCTTGGTAAATATATTCAGGCAGATAACGAACTGGTGCTTTTATTTCCTGGTGAATTGGATGGGTTGAGGTATCGGTGGGATGCCTTAAAGAAACGAGTGATAACTCAAGACCACGTTTTTCCAGAGCCAGAAGCTCCTGGGCAATGAACGTTTCTGATAGGCGTGGATAGCCTTTTAGAATAACGGTGACTTTTTTGCTCATACCGTCTGATATTATTTCCGTTGTTGCAGTCGATTGCTACGTAAATTTGAGGCAACCATCTGAAATTATGTAATTATTTGCCGTGTTTCGAGCTAATTTAGCTGTCAGAAGCTGTTTTTTTACTTAAATCGGGTTCTGAATGATCAAGTGAAGAGATTATTGTCTGTTTAGCTTTGAAACATTTATTTGCGAGTTTGATGACGTTATCTTGTCCATCAAGTAATCCTGGAACGACAACGTTTGACGGCAAGCTCTGTTGAGGGAGGTTTCGTAAAGCTGTTGCCATGGTGAGAGGGTCTCTCTCGCCCGTGTTCTCTAACATTTTTACAAGGCCGAGTTCTTGAGCGCGGCTGGCTCGAATATATTGTTCCATCCGCGGAACGGTTCTTGGGATAATAAGGGCTCTTTTGTCATAAGAGAGGATTTCACAAAAAGTATTATATCCCCCCATCCCGACAATACCGATTGCACGATCAACAAGGCTTTCAAATTGAGCGTTAAAAGTAATGGCTTCGACATTATCTAGTTTACTGGCTCGAACCTGGAAGTCGTGTTGTAACTCGCTGTTCATAAATGGCCCAAGTGCAAATAGGGCAGGGTAAGGTAGATCAGGATCGTTTTCATAAGCTGATAAAACCCAGTCGATGATCTCTTCGCCATCTCCCCCACCGCCGACAGTAACGAGAAGATAAGGTGTATCTTCATCAATTTTCTCAAGCACAGGCATGGGGGCGTCGTGGGCACCGGTTCTTTTCAAGTAGCCAGTATAGGTCATCTTTCTCCTAACAGAAGGTGGAAGAACAATACCTTCTAGCGGATCACAGATTTGAGGTAAGCCGTATACCCAGATATCGTCGTAATATTCAGACAATGCGGGCACGGTATTTTTGCGTTCCCACTCTGTTGATAAGAGATCGGGATCATCCATAACATCGCGCAAACCCAATACACATTGAGTGCCGCGGCTTTTCATCAGACGGAGGGTGTCTTCCACTTCACCTCTAAGGCCGAGAGGCTCTTTATCCACAATAAAAAGGTCAGGATCATAGAATTCGGCAGTGTGCATGATTATAGAGGATCGAATGGCCAGGGTTTGTTCAATATCTATATGCAAATTGAGGGAGGTATAATCTCCATCTCTCAATTTAATAACGCCTGGTATTCGGACAAAATCTACTCGGGCTTTAAATCCAAAAGAACCTATGATTGGAGAACCGGATAGAATTAACACGGATAGGTGTTTATTTTCTTGAACTAGAGTGTGTGCGATTTCGCGACACCGCCGTAAATGACCCAGGCCAAAGCTGTCGTGGCTATAGATCAGAACGCGCATGCCTTTGTGCTCTAGGCTGTCAGCTATATGATCGCAATCTTGTGTGATTGGTCTACTCCCCCTCGATAATCGAGGTGACTATGCCACATTTCATTCTGTGGACCCAAGAAAGAATGTGCAGGTTGTTTAATTTCAATGCTGTTTTTTGGAAAAATACTGCCCTAAACCAGCCTGAAGGGAAAATTTTCATGTCTTAGGTGAAAAATCAGTGATCAAATTTACCTATCGTTAACTCATAAATTAGCACAACTTTTTGATTTAGACACCACACAAGAAATGACAAAGAGTTTACTGATTCAAGTTTACCTACTTGATGCCTTTAATTAGGCTAGGCAAATTAAATCAGATTGTTATTTCTTCTTTGTGCGGCACAATAGTCTTGATACTGTTCTTGTCTGAACTTATCTGCCTTACAAATAAAGGCGACAGTAGGGGAATTACTGTGGGGGAATTAAAGTCGTAATGGAACCGCAATTATTTAAGTATATTTGGAAGCACAGTAAAAAAGATCAGGTAAGGATACTCTTTCTGGTTCTGGCGTCCATGCCGTTCTATTTTCTTTCCCTTGATTTACCTAAAAGTATTATCAACAAAGCTGTAAATTCAGAAAATTTCGCCGGATTTAATTCGACGCTGCCTTTTATGCGCTTTGAATTGCCTTTTGGAGAAGAAATTTTTGGAAGAACGGTCATCCTTTTTGAGGGTTTTGATCTTTCCCAGTTAGTGCTTTTACTTGCCTTGTGCCTTTCTTTTCTGAGTTTAGTGCTTGTTAATGGTGTTTTTAAATTTGTAATCAATACCTTAAAAGGTCGACTTGGCGAGAGAATGTTGCGTCGGCTTCGGTATGAGTTGGCTGATCGTATTCTTCGTTTTCCTGTTTTGCATAGTCGCCGGATAAAACAGGCCGAAATAGCCACGATGATAAAGGATGAGGTTGAGCCTCTTGGTGGGTTTATTGGTGATTCGATTGTAACGCCTTTTTTCCTGGGTGGTCAGGCTCTGACAGCGATGATCTTTATCATGGTACAGAGTTTCTGGTTAGGTCTTGTCGCCATGAGTATCGTATTGGTACAGGCCTTCGTTATACCTAAGCTTCGTAAAAGGATACTGACGTTGGGGCGGCAACGCCAAATAACAGCCCGGGCTCTGGCCGGACGCGTAAGTGAACTTGTCGGGGGAGCTGTCGAAATTCAAGCGCATGATACTAGTAATTTCGAACGTGCCGAGATTTCACACCGCTTGGGTAAGATTTTTAAAATTCGCTATGAAATTTATCAAAGAAAATTTTTCGTAAAATTTTTAAACAACCTCTTGGCTCAAATAACGCCTTTTATCTTTTATTTAGGGGGTGGTTACCTTGTTATTACGGGGCAATTTGAAATAGGAACTCTGGTTGCTGTTCTTGCCGCTTATAAAGATCTACCCCCACCGGTTAAAGACTTGATCAACTGGGATCAACAGCGAAACGATGTCCAGATCAAGTATGAACAAGTGGTCGAACAATTCCAGCCGATGGGTATGATTGATCCTGATAAACAAGTTCTAGAAGAGGGCAATAACGAAGTATTAAAAGGTGATGTCGTTGCAAGTAGCCTTACTCTTATAGATGAGAGCGAAAATAAGCTCCTAGATGGGGTTAGTTTTTCCTTTGGTGTAAATCAAAGGGTTGCGGTGGTTGGTAATGCAAGCAGCGGTAAGGAATATTTGGGGCTATTGTTGGCCAATTTGGTGAAATCCACCAGTGGATCCGTAAAGATCAGTGATAAATCTTTAGATCAGTTACCTTCTGCAATTACCGGGCGCCGCCTATCCTACGTTGGCCAAGATGCTTATTTGTTTCCATTGTCCGTGATGGATAACCTTTTTTATGGCTTACGGAATTGGATGGTTAATGATTCGCCCCATGACCCAGCTACGAAAGATGAAGCCCTACGTGACAAACAAGAAGCCGCGCGTACAGGAAACACAATTCTTAACCCAATGGGAGAGTGGGTTGACTACAAAAGTGCTGGGATTGACGATCCTGTGCAGCTGGTTCCGCGTGTAACTGATGTGCTTAGAAATGTTGATTTAGAAGAAGATGTCTATCGGTTTGGTTTAAGCGGTATCGTTGATATTGAAAGTCGCCCTGATATTGCAGAATCTATTCTGGGCGCGCGCGAAGCGCTCAAGGAACATTTGAAGTCTATTGGTGCTGAAGATCTCGTGAACGCGTTTGATCCCGAGAGCTATAATAAAAACGCAACCTTGCGAGAAAATCTTCTTTTTGGCACACCTCGTAATAGTGACTACGCAGGTGATCGCCTGTTAGCTATGCCGATCCTTCGAGAAGCTGTTGACGAAGCGGAACTTCGGGATTCCATTTATAATATGGGCCTTTCTATTGCCCGGACCATGGTCGAACTCTTTACAGGATTACCTCCTACTCATCCTTTCTTTGAACAGTTTAGTTTTATTTCGGCAGATGATCTTCCTGAATTTGATATGATTGTGAAGCGGGCTGATAAAAGTAGTTTCTCTGATATTTCAAAATCAGATCGAGAGGCTTTGATGCATTTGCCCTTTGATTATGTCGAAGCACGACATCGTCTCGGGCTGGTAACAGATGAAGTCGAGGTTAAAATTCTTAACGCACGGAAGTTATTGGCAAAAAAACTGGAAGAGAGAGATCCTGAAGCCGTTGAATTCTATGATCCTGAGCGCTTTAACTCTGCTGCAAGCATTCAAGATAATATCCTTTTTGGCCGCCTGGCTTATGGTCGCGCCGAAGCTGGAGAGACAATCGGACATGTGATGACCGAACTTTTGGATGATCTTGGCCTCCGATCCGATGTAATTGAGGTTGGTTTGAGTTATAATGTGGGGGTTGGTGGAAATCGGCTAAGTGCAGTGCAGAGGCAAAAATTGGCCTTAGCGCGAGCTCTGATCAAGAAACCTGATTTGCTTATCCTCAACGAGGCGGCGGCTGTGATGGATTCCCAAAGTCAGAACAAACTGGTTCCTTCCATAATGGAGGCTCAAGGCGAACAGGGGATTGTGTGGACGCTACAACGCGCTGAGCTTTCGCGGCATTTTCAATATATAATTGTTATGCAAAATGGCCGGATCGTAGAGAGCGGGACTTACAACGAGTTAAATGTCGAAGGCAAAGTTCTTAAAAGCCTAATCGCAGCGGAATAAAGGGAAGTAAATAAATGTCGATTGAGCAAGAAGTTGAAGCCTTAAAGAACATACCTTTGTTTGCCAATATTGAGCCTTCACGTCTAAAGTTGATGGCTTTTGCCAGTGAGCGTTTGATATTTAAAGCGGGGCAAGAGCTATTCCATCAAGGAGATGCTGGTGACGCTGCCTACATCTTTATCGATGGAGACGCTGACGTTATTGTTGATACCGACGATGGTCCATTGGTCGTTGCAAATTTTGGGAAAAATGAGTTTGTGGGAGAGATTGCAATACTGTGTGATGTGCCACGTACTGCAACGATTAAAGCGAAATCTGAACTGACAACTTTAAAAATAACCAAAGAACTTTTCTTTAATATGGTTATGGATTTCCCGGAAATGGGAGTAGAGGTCATGCGTGTTCTAGCTCATCGCATTGATAAGACGACAAGCCAGCTAACGGAAGCTCGCAACGCAATTTCTGAAAAATCGTAAATGTGTAGGCCCAGAGATCTCTGGGTCATATTTCATGGGCCAAATCTCTGGAGCCAAATCTCTGGGGTTAGGTCCCTGGAGTTAAATCTCCGGAGTTAGGTCTCTGGGGCCTGGTCTCAGGATCAGAGATTTAAATCGACAATATTTGGTACGTGGTCGGAAGGTTTTTCCCAGCCCCGTGTATCTTTAACGACTTCAAAGTGTTGTAAAGCCGCTTTCAAGCTGTCCGTTGTGAGAATATGATCCAGTCTCCAACCATAATTTTTGGCGAAGGCAGGCTTATATCTGTATCCCCACCAAGAATATAGAGGTTGATCAGCGGGCACAAAGTGACGCCCAACATCTGTAAGGTCGCCAGCCTCCTTCATTTTTGCCATTAAATCGCATTCCAAAGGAGTGTGGCCGACTGATTTTTGAATTTTTTTGTGGTTCCAGACGTCATTTTCCAGCGGGGCAACGTTTAAATCGCCAACGAGAATGATTTTATCATTCTTTATTTCTGGATTTGATATCCACTCGGTCATTTCTTTAAGAAACTGGAGCTTATGAGCAAATTTATCATTTTGTTCCGGGTCAGGAATGGATCCGCCTGATGGAACATAGAAATTATGTACTTGGACACCATTATCCAAGGTTACAGATAAGTGTCTGCAATCATCTTTTTCACACCAGATTAGCTGATTACTGGACTTCACTTGTTTCTTGCACAGGATTGCAACGCCGTTGTAACTTTTTTGACCATGGAAAAGTACTGTTTCATATCCCATTGATTTAATTTCATTTTCAGGGAATTCTGAATTCTGTACTTTGGTTTCTTGTAAACATAGAAGGTCAGGATGATGACTTTCAGTAAAGTCTTTTAGGTGCCCTAAACGTTGGCGTACAGAGTTGATGTTCCAAGTGGCGATGCGCAGGCTCATGAATTTATTCCGTATTCGAAACAAATTTATTCCGCATTCGAAATAAATATTTATAGAATGTTTCGGAAGAGTAATGATTAGTAAGGTGAGGTGTAAACGTATTATCTTAGGTTAGAGGCTTAGAATACAACTAACTACATCAGAATAAAAGATAAAAGAAAGAAAGGAACACCCGATTGGGGGGATAACCAGGTGTTCCCGCTTCTTCGCAGAGTTTCAAGAAACTAGAGGGGGGATTCCAGTTTCTTTAAACGTCGCCAGGAGTGAGGTAGGAGGCGACGTAATTCTAAGATAAGCCATCTAGAGAGGAATTCAATGTACCTGTGGATAAAAATTACGTGTTAGGTATATTTTCTTATGAATTGGGGTAATGTTGGAACATATTCTTAAAATTTGAGATGTTTATTAACAATATATTACCTACCCCAGAGGAGTACCAGAGGGACTCCAGAGGAATTAAGGGTTTAATGATTTACACTGTGAATTCCTGTAGAATCTCTGTGGTAAATCCAGATCTAAAGACACCGTTCTGCCCTCAAATAAAGTGTTTTGGTTAAGTTCGGTTGGACGCTCGGTTTTTAACGGCTGCCCCAAATGCCCTAAAAATATTTCGGGAAACGGGGTTGTCTTGTGATTTATATTCCGGGTGCCACTGGACGCCTAATACAAAAGAGGGCTGTTTTGGCATTGAGATCGCTTCAACTGTTCCATCTTCAGCCTGAGCGTCAACCTGAAGCTCGTTTCCGACCCGATCAATTGCCTGGTAATGAAGAGAGTTTACCGAAACCTGGTCCGATTTGAGGATATTGATCAGTTTGCCTTCAGGGTTAAGTTGGATCGTATGACTGGGGCCATAATCAATATCCATTTCACTGGTATCAGGGCTGCTGTGATCCATGCGCCCATCGATGTTTCTAACCTGGGAATGAAGAGATCCGCCCATGGAGACATTAAGTTCTTGAAAGCCGCGGCAGATGGCGAGCAAAGGTACCTCTTGGCGCAGGGCTTCGTGAATAAGGGCAAAGGTCGTTTGATCCCGCATCTGATCATAGGGTTCAGCTTCTGGTGTTGGGCTTGTCTGGTACAGCTCAGGAAATACATTACTGTTACTTCCCGTAAGCATGATGCCATCAAGAGATGCAACGAGATCAGGCATATCTAACAAGTCGCCTAAGGCGGGTACAATAAGGGGCATTGCACCTGCTGAAACAGAGACGGCCCGGAGATATTTATCGTCAACCGAGTGGTAGGGTTTGGGAGTGTCGCCTTTATAGAGGCAGGCTGAAACACCAACGATAGGCAGGGATCTTATGGTCATAGTTTATATTACTGCAGCAGATCTGTGATAACGGAATAGTTGGTTTGGATGTTAGCTGTTCTTTCGAGCGGTGCAAGGTCTGATCCTCTCGGGTCAGGCTCTTTCTCACATTATTGCGATCTATCTGTAGTGAGCCTTTTCCTTCCTGAACGCTTGTTCCATATTCGTGTTTCAGTGAATTAAAAATGGGTAATGACATGGAAGAGGTTACCGAGCAGCTATTGGCTTACAAAGGTGTCGTTGTCTTGGCTTGGATTGCGCTTCTTTTTATCTCAGAACGCTTCGTACCAGCCGTGGTGCAAAGTGAGGCTTTAGGTAATCAAGTCATCGATGTCCAAACGGGTATTGCGCGTGTGTTTCCTGAGCGAGTTCGCAGAAATTTTGGTCTTTGGATCTTTAATGTCATTCTCTCACCGATAATCATTATTCAGCTTACAATTTGGGCAACCGAACATTCGTTGGTCTGGAGACCTCTGTTTCTGACCGGGTGGTCGGGGTTCATTGTTGATATTTTGGTGTTGGATTTTCTGATTTACTGGTGGCACCGCTTAAATCACGAAGTACCATTTCTCTGGCGTTTTCATGAAATTCATCACCTTGATGACACATTGGATACGACGTCGGCTTTACGGTTTCATTTTGGTGAGGTTTTATTGTCGGCAACAGCTCGTGCTGGGGTTATTATTGTCCTTGATATTTCCTTTGTCTCCGTTGTGGTATTTGAGACCATCGTGTTGATTGCAACTGTGTTTCACCATTCCAACATCAGGCTTAAAAAATATATTGAAAATTCATTAGGGTATATTTTTATAACCCCTGAAATTCACTGGGTTCACCACCACGCGATCAAGGCAGATACGGACAGTAACTACGGGACAATATTTAGTTGGTGGGATCCCCTGTTTCGGACCAGGAGCAAAAACCCTCGGGAATTAGGCATGCGTATTGGCGTCGAAGGCACTCGAGATAAGGGGTTTTTGACCCTGTTAGCCAGGCCATTTGGTTGGAAAAGAAGCTAGAGACAGGATCTATTAACTCAACAAAGCTGTTTAATAGGTCTTGCCCTAATCTTTTAAACTCTTTTTCTGCAGATCCAAGTCATCTGTTTTGAAGACATCCTCATTGATTAATCCATCATAAGTTGGATCGATAAGAGAAACCTGTGTTGTTATACCCTGGGCATCAACGACTTCCCACTTTCTGAGCGATAATGGATTATCGCTGAAAAGAAGTGTCATCTGTGTGCCGTCTGATTCTCCCTCTGCGCGAAGTTCAAGTTGCACGGTAGAGTTCGATGCCTGAGCTCTAAGGATATGAATGTCTTTGTGAAGTTCAACTTTCTCTCTGATCAAAAACCATAGAGGCGTTTTCCATAAGGGGAGATAAGTCGATTGTTTTAGCTTCTTATCAAAGTAGAGCAGGGTAACACCATTGGCGATCATGACAATTGGAACAGGTTCGTCGTATTCAAATCTCATCCGACCTGGCCGCTGAATGAAGAGATCTCCTTCTGAGAGGCCGCCATTGCTGGATACCTGAATGAACCGGGCTGATACGGATTTCAGATCGTTAAGATAACCCTCCACACGCCTGACAATGGCGACTTCGTCAGGGGAAAGTCCTGAAAAGGCAGTGTTCTCTTCACTCGTGGATGCGGCCTGTGCTTTTGGGGTAGGCAGTAGTACAAACGAAGAGGCTAAAAGTCCCATGAATCCCAGAGTGAACCCCAGAGAGAGTCCGAGAGTAAGTCCAAGACCGATAGTTAATTTGCGAAGTGTCGCAACCAAAGCTCTATCCTTAAATATTTCACGCATTGTGTTAAGTAACTTTATGGTCGGGAGCCGAAAATCAATGGCTCAAATTATTGAATAAGTTGGTCGTTTTAATCGTCTCTATTCGGGACGAGGACTTCTCTTTTGCCAACATGATTTGCTGATGAGATGACGCCTTCGTCTTCCATCCGCTCTATTATTGTCGCAGCTCTGTTATAGCCGATTTGAAGGCGGCGTTGGACATAACTGGTAGATGCCTTGCGGCTTTTAATCACTTCTGCGACCGCTTTGTCATAAAGCTCATCAGCTTTATTGCCATTGCCCCCGCTGCTTGATGGTCCTGCTCCATCAAAATCGGGACTGTCATCATCTTCTATAGTGACGGATTCAACATAACTCGGCTGTGCTTGGTGCTTAAGCCATTTTACGACTTCTTCTACCTCTTCATCGGTTACCAAGGGGCCGTGAACACGTTGTATGCGGCCGCCCTGCCCCATGTGCAACATATCTCCTCGGCCAAGTAGCTGTTCTGCGCCTTGCTCACCCAGGATGGTGCGGCTGTCGATCTTGGAGGTCACGTTAAAGCTAATTCGGGTTGGGAAGTTGGCTTTGATTGTACCGGTGATGACATCGACAGAGGGGCGTTGGGTGGCCATCATGATGTGGATACCAGCTGCACGTGCCATCTGGGCGAGACGTTGAATTGTCGCTTCAATATCTTTACCAGCAACCAGCATCAAATCCGCCATTTCATCGACAACGACGACGATGTAGGGGAGGGCCTTCATATCAAAGGCCTGTTCTTCATTAATCGGCTGCCCGGTTTCTGGGTCAAATCCGGTTTGAACTTTCCGGGTTAGGACCTCGCCATTTTTTCGGGCCTCTTCCATACGCGCATTATAGCCATCAATATTTCGAACGCCGAGACGTGACATGGCGCGATAACGATCCTCCATCTCACGCACGGTCCATTTCAGGGCAACAACAGCTTTTTTAGGCTCGGTTACGACCGGGGCAAGCAGGTGGGGGATGCCGTCATATACCGAAAGCTCTAACATCTTGGGATCAACCATGATGAATTTACATTCATCCGGGGTAAACCTGTAGAGCAACGACAAAATCATCGCGTTGACGGCAACCGATTTACCTGAACCCGTGGTTCCCGCGATCAAAAGGTGAGGCATTTGAGCAAGATCAACGATAGAGGGTAATCCGCCAATATCCTTGCCTAAAATAATGGGAAGTTTTCCTTTGTCTTTGTCGTAGTCTGTAGAGCCCATAAGCTCTTTGAGGTAAACGGTCTGTCTTTTGCTGTTTGGGAGTTCGATACCAATCGTTGTCGAGCCAGGAACAACAGCTACGCGCACAGATATCGCCGACATAGATCTGGCAACGTCATCGGCAAGGCCAACCACACGACTGGTCTTAGTGCCTGGGGCGGGCTCAAGTTCGTAGCGCGTGACAACGGGACCTGGACGAATGGTGACGATCTCGCCTTTCACGCCAAAATCATCAAGGACAGTTTCAAGCAAGCGAGCCGTTTTTTCTAACGCATCCTTGCTCATATTATCTTTTCCGGCATCAGCCGGGGGCGTACTGAGAATAGATATGGGGGGGAGCTCGTATTCCCCGTCGTTACTGCTAAGATTGAGGCGACCTTGTTCTTCAGCCTTGGCGCGTTTGCTTGGTTTGGTTGATTGTATTGTCGTTTCGACCCGGGAGCTCAAGCCTTGCTCGTCTTCTAGCACAGGCTCTATGCGGTCTTTTGTTGCGCGTTTGCGTATGGCCTTTTTACGCTTGGCTCTAATGTTGGAATTTGGTTCTTCAGCAGTATCAGTATCTTTGAATCTGTTCTCGATATTAAATATTTTGCCGATTTTACGCGCCGACGTTATGCCAAACATTAAGCCTTTCCCGATTTTTTTCCATTCTTCTCGATTAAGGGCAATCGCATAGAGAAAAGCTGGAATTGTCGGGATGAGCGCGATCAGTGCTATGACCCAATTGGGGAGCGGGGCGTAGGCTTGAATTTGTTCTAAAATTATTTGCCCCACAGCACCACCTAGACTGGCGGGTTGTCCTTCTCCAAGCCAACCTTCAGAGCCCGGCAGTATTGTAAAGATAAGGGATAGGCCGATTACAGCGATTGGAAGCGCGAGCGCTCGCGCCCAAGGCTTTGAAAGAGAATGGTCCCTTAAGCAACGCCAGCACCAAGCTGCAAGGATAATTGGAATAGTGTAAACAGATAGGCCGAGAAATGTGAGAGCTAAGCCCGAGACTTCAGCGCCCGGGATCCCAAGTAGGTTTGTCACAGAGCTGTTTGCGGCCCTGTTAAAACCCGGATCAGCGGGGTTGAATGAGAAAAAGGCAAGAGCGAGGGCTACGCCTAAAACCAGTAATCCGACACCGGAAATTTCAATAGTTCGGCGCCGAAAGAATGTGCCTGTGCCTTCTGGAAGTAGCTGTACGCCTCCAGTTTTTGCTGAGCGAGCCATCAGGCAACATCTCCTTTTGATCTCTCATTATTCAAAGTGGGTATCCAGGGGGCCAGAACGTCCTTTATCTTTGTTAGGGCAAGGGCCATGTAATCAATATCATAAACCAGGGCTATGCGGATGTAGCGATCTCCGGGAGTGGTGCCAGTTTTGTCTTTGTGGCTCATATAGGTACCAGGCATAACGCGAATGCCAGCTTCTTGCCAAAGTTTGATTGTCGCTTGAACACCATCGGCTACATCGAGCCAGAGGCAAAACCCTCCTGCAGGAATTTCAACGGGTATGGAGTTTCCTAAAATTTCCTGGGCGAGTTTGAAGTTTTGTTGGTAGCGTGCCCGATTCTCAATCACATGATCTTCGTCTTGCCACAAAAGCGTTCCTGCGGCTTGGACAGGATGTGGTACGCCTGCGCCACCCACCTGACAGGTTGTGTTGATCATTGATATCCACTTTTCGTCACCGGCAATAAAACCACAGCGCAGGCCAGCCGCGCTAGAGCGCTTGGAGAGAGAATGGAAAATGAGTATATTTGAGAGATCGCCCCCGAGGTCAGCCGCGATTTCGATCGCGGAATGGGGAGGAGTATTGGTGTAAATCTCTGCATAACATTCATCGAAAGCGACCACAAAATCATATTTTCTAGCGAGGTCTATTAGGTTGCGAATTCTTTGCGGATCTGCGACTGCACCTTCTGGGTTTGAAGGGCTGCAGAGAACACAGAGTGCTGTGCGTTTGAGGGTTTCCTCAGGGACCTGGGTGTAATCAGGAAGGTAGCCGCTCTCACGTGTGGCGCTAACCGTAACGATTTCTGCACCGGCAGCTGCCGCAGCTCCAGTGTAAACTTGATAACCGGGATTTGGGATTAAAAAGACGGGGGCTTCCTCCCCTTGTTTTGGGGGCGGGAGGACAGTGAGAGCGGTCATGAACAAGCCTTCACGTGTACCGGGAACGCCGATTATGTGTTTGGCAGGATTAACCATTCCTTTGGGGAGGCTATAACGTCTTTCCATCCACTCTATACAAGCGTTGAGATAATCCGGGTTTCCCTTTGATAAGGGATAGCGGGACCAGCCCGTGGTATTTTGGGATATTGCTTCTGCCACAAAATGGGGAGGTTGGTTTTGAGGCTCGCCAATGGATAAATTAATAGGCGCGCCGTCTGTCAGTGGAGATTTTCCGGGGAGAGTATCAGCCAATAGGGCAGCCAGCCGCGTAAAGGGATGAATCTCTTGAAGCTTTTGACGATCAACAAAATGATGCGTGATCACTGTAGTTATTACCCTCTATCTCTCATCGTGGCTCTCATGCCGAGCCCTCATGTCTTTATTAAACAACAATCGTGGTGCGTACGACCATAATTTAACCCCGTAATCTAACTCCAGAATCTAATCCCGAAACCCAATTAATGTTAGTAAATACCAATTCAGGCAGGAGCGTGGCTAGAGAAAAGAAATGATTATCGAAAAAGAACATAAAAAAACCGCCTGCTGCGGGGGGCAACAGGCGGTAAGTTAAGACCCCGCTAGGAAAGAGCTCGGATAGCGGTCTGCGGGGCCTAAGGAGAAAAAGGTGTCCCCCAGTGGTTTCTCACTGCGAGAAAAACCACTGTTAAAAATATCTTTCTTACAAGATACGTTGGGTATCAGCTGGGAGACTGAACCTAAATTAAACCAGTTTCTGAGAACCGCGACCAAACTCAGGATAGGCCTCTAGTCCAAGTTCGCTCACATCCAGGCCATTGTATTCTTCTTCTTCGGAGATCCGAATGCCAACGGTTGCCTTAAGGCCAAGCCAAACAATAGCGCTGCAGATAACGGTGAAGAGGCCAATGGCTACGATACCGGTCAGCTGAGAGACGATCTCTCCTGATCCGAAGATCCCAACCGCGAGCGTGCCCCAGATTCCAGCGCAAAGGTGAACCGGGATCGCACCGACAACATCATCAATTTTCAAGCTGTCGAGAAGGGGAACAGCGAAGACGACGATCGCACCGCCAACGCCGCCAATGATTACGGCCATGTAAGCGTGAGATACATCTGGTCCGGCTGTAATGGCGACCAGGCCGGCAAGCGCACCGTTTAGGGCCATTGTCAGGTCGATTTTTTTGTAGAGAAACTGGGTTAAGATCATGGCAACAACAACACCCGCAGAAGCGGCAATGTTTGTGTTTACGAAAACGATCGCCATGGCAACCGCGTCAGCGGCTGAGCCAAGGGCAAGCTGAGAGCCGCCATTAAAACCAAACCAGCCCATCCAAAGAATAAAAGTACCGAGAGTAGCAAGTGGTAGGTTTGATCCTGGGATCGGTTTTACGCGGCCATCTGCGGCGTATTTTCCTTTGCGAGGGCCAAGAATAATGGCGCCTGAAAGAGCTGCCCATCCACCAACTGAATGTACAATGCTTGATCCTGCAAAGTCACTGAAACCTAATTCAGATAACCATCCGCCGCCCCAGCTCCAGGAAGCCTGGATGGGATAGATAATGGCAGTAAGGATGCAAATGAAAGCCATAAAGGGCCAGAACTTAATACGTTCAGCCAGTGTGCCTGAAACAATAGAGGCTGTTGCGGCAACAAAAACCATCTGGAAAAACCAGTCCGACATAACGGAATAACCGTTAGAGGTGACCGCTGTTATCAATTCTTCGGTTGTGGCATCTGCGGAAAGGAGCGCAACCTCTGCTTCGCTTGAATCGTAAAGGAAAGAGAAAGTACCGATAAAGCCGCTGAGGCTACCTTCTGAAACGCCCGTATAAAGCAGATTATAACCTACAAGATAGAACATCAATCCAGCGATAGAGTAGAGTGCAATATTCTTGAGGCAGATGGCTGCAGTGTTTTTGCTGCGGACCAGGCCTGCTTCGAGCATTGCAAAACCTGCGGCCATCCACATAACCAGAACGCCGTTTACAAGGAATGAGAATGTATTAAAGACAAAAGCGGTTTCTTCGGTTACCGCTGCCTGTGCTGGTAGAGTGAATAACATCAGAGCAACTGAAGACGCGCCGAGGGCAGCAACTTTTTTGCTGGGATTGAGAAAGCTGGACATTGTTTTTTCCATTTTTTGCGTTCTGGGACTAGATAGTTAAGTCCAAGAAACGTGCCAACTTTCGATATTTGATACAATTCAATTAAAACAGTAAGTTAGTAGTTGTATATGGTACTTTTAGATGATGGTGTATTGTGCGTTTTTAATGAATAATGCCTAATTTTTAATCTTTAGTTTATCGATGACTAATTTTTAATCACATGTCGATGCATGCTTTAGTGGTGATATTTCATGGTCTTATTCAGAAAATATTTTAGATAGAATTTTTGGTAGGTATATGCACGAATTGTTTAATGGGAAAAGGCGCTGTAAATAAGGCGTACGAACACTTGTTATGCTGGACTTTGCCTATTAGAGGTCCTACCGTGAATGCTTATAATTTTGTTAAGGAATAAATCAATATTGCCCCGCTTTGGATGGATCTTGGGCTTATTACGAGGCTCTAAAAAGGTCCGCTACTTTTCTATTAAAGATTTATGCTTGGCGTCTGTGTTGACACTCGTTGCAGGATTTGTGTTGTTCGATCCTGTCCAGGCACAAAGTGAACAAATTCTTAATGTTGAGCCAGATGCTGTCTTAACATACGAAGTTAATATTTTCGGCACTTCTGATAAGAATTTATCTGACACGGGCTTAATGGAGCTCTTGTCACAATCCTCCCGCCTTAAGCAACTCAAGGATAAGCCGCCCACTAGTTTAGCTACTCTGAAGCGGCGTGTTCGGGAAGATGAGGGCAATTTTAACAAAGTTCTGCGTTCTGAAGGGTTTTACGACAACAAAATTACCTTTGATATTGTTGAGGATCAAAATCCGATTGAGGTTTCTTTTGGCATTGACCCAGGCCCCCTGTTCCATATTAGTAAATTTGATATCCGCTTTTCATCCGGTGGCTTGATTCCCGATGCTCTTAAGTTATCAGACCTTGGGATAGCCTTTGGTATGGTTGCGCGCTCGGAAGATATTGTAAGCGCGCAAAACCAAGCGATGGTTATTCTGGCAGACCATGGGTATCCCGATGCTAAAATCGCTGATCAGGAAACGGTTGTCGATTTTGCCACTCAAAAAATGGAAACGACCCTGATTTTAGACGAAGGCCCACGTTTTGTTATGGGAAACCTACAGTTTGAAGGTTTGAAAACTGTCGAAGCCAGCTATTTATTGAAGTTGGCAAGATGGAAGGCAGGGGTGCTTTATAATGCCAAGATTATTAACGAACTCCGTCGGAAATATCTGCACACAGGATTATTTGAAGCTGTGCATCTCAAACCTCGAGAGGATAATGGAGATAGTGGTAATAAACAGGTAGGAACCGATGTCACGCCGATTATCCTCAGTTTTGTCGAGCGAGATCACAAGTCTATTGGGTTAGGGGCTAGCTTTTCGACCAGTGAAGGGGCCGGAACACAACTTTTCTGGGAAAACAGAAATATTTTTGGCGAAGGTGAAAAGCTAAGGGCTGACCTTACAGTTGCCGAAATTCGCCAGCAATTTAAGCTCGGGCTTGTTAAACCGAACTATCTCCGTCTTGATCAGAGCTTTTATAGTGATGTTAATCTGAGACGGGAAAATACAGAAGCCTATGAAGAGCAATCCATTAGTACTACTGCCGGGCTGGAAAGGAAGTGGCGAGAAAACTGGATCGTGGGCGCAGGTCTTTCGTTCGAGCTTTCTGAAATTCAGGATGAAGACGACACTGAAAATTTTACTTTTGCCAGCTTACCTTTAAGCGCGAGATATGATTCGACGAACGACTTACTTGATCCAACTAAAGGCTTTCGCTTTGGAACAACGGCGACACCCTATTTAGGTTTGAGCGCGACATCTCCAGATTTTCTCCGCGCCGAGATTAATGGCTCTACCTATTATTCCGTATTGGAGGGCAATAAACTTGTTTTGGCTGCCCGAGGTAAGGTCGGCATGATGGCGGGTGATAGCGCACGCGATATACCTGCGACCAAACGCTTCTATGCTGGTGGTGGTGGTTCTATCCGTGGATATGAACACCAGACCGTTGGTCCACTCAATTCTAGTGACGATCCTGTGGGTGGTCGTTCTGTGATTGAGGTTGGTGCAGAGGCTAGGATAAGGGTTACCGAAGATATCGGTTTGGTTCCTTTCATTGAAGGTGGGAATGTCTATGACAGTATGGTGCCAAATTTTTCCGAGAACTTTCAGTGGGGCGCGGGTCTAGGTTTACGTTATTATACGGCCATTGGTCCTATCCGCCTTGATGTTGCCGTTCCTTTAAATCGCCGCAAAGAAATCGACGATGCTTTTCAATTTTACATTAGCATCGGTCAGGCCTTTTAGATGAAGTCTGGAAGAATAAGAGTTATCGCGGCCGTTATTCTTGTGCCTCTGTTATGCCTAATTGCACTTCTCGCGGGACTTTATCTCTATTTACAAACAGATAGTGGTCGTGAGGCCGCTGCGAGACAGATAGAGCTGGCGGTTCATGATCCTGAGGGGCTTTCCCTTGAGGTTGGCCGTATTCAGGGCAACCTTTTCTCTAACTTCACTCTAAGCAGTCTTCGGTTAAAAGATCCCTCAGGAGATTGGCTTGAAATCAAAAATATCTCATTAGACTGGTCGCCTTTGGCGCTTGTTGGTGGAAATCTAAAGATTAACAGAATTTTGCTGTCGTCTCTTGATTTGAAACGTGAACCTGTCATTCCCGCTTCTGCGCAAGAAGAACAGAGCAGTGGCCCGTTATTTCCCTTACCCATAGATATCAGCCTTACTGAAGTTCAGTTGGCGGAAATTCATATCGCTGAATCTGTTTTAGGGCGTGAAGCGCTTTTAAAATTGTCTCTGAATCTCAAAAGCGAGGTTGAAGGTGTCATTCTGAGCTCGCTGGATATTATCCAGCTTGATGCTCATGAAGGTTCCATCTCAGCCAGGGTTGAATACGATCCAAAAGCAGAAACGCTATCCGTTGATGTGAAACTGACAGAACCTGAAGGGGGATTGATTGCCCGGGCCCTTGATTTACCCGGCTATCCTGAAATCAATGTGAGTTTTATTGGAAAAGGCCCCATAAATGACTGGAAGGGAGAGGTGGATACGCAGGCGGGAACTCTGTTTCGCAGCGACTTATCTATCCATAGCTCAGGTTTTAACTCTGGTCATGATTCTGGGGAAACCAAGGATGAGAACAGCATAAACCTAAACCTTTCTGGCGGTGTACAATTAGATAAAATTTTGGCGTCTTCAATCCCGTTGATGGATGATAGACGGGCTACACTGGATGCCCAACTTTCCTGGGATTATAATAGAAATCTAGTCAGCTTGGTTTCTTCGCAAATCAAGAATACTACTCTTGATATAGCCATGGTTGGGGCTGTGGATCTGGAGCAGGAAAATTTAAATTTCGCTGTAAGTAGTAATTTATTGCAGCCCTCGGAGCTGAACAAGTTGATAGCTCCGGCGGCCCTTTCCCGTGGTAACCTAGATTTGGACGCGACGGGCACTTTCCAGAACACCAATCTTACAGTGACTTTTCAGGCCGGGGGTGTAGCGCTGGATGAAACCATGACGGTGGGAGATGTTATCGGGAGTATCAGTTCTGATCTTCTTCTCGATAATATGAAAACCATTCCTGTTACAGGCTCGGTCGCCCTGACAGAAATTAACGGGTTACCATCAGAGGTTGTGGGGTTGCTCGGACATAAGTTACGTCTGGAGCTGGATAGCAACTACATCCTTGAAAGTGGCTTGCTCAACATTCCTTTGTTGCGGGTACAGGGGGAGCACCTCAGTGCGAATATCAGGGCGGCGCTTGCTATCCTTGAGAATACGGCCAGCGCCGAGATATCGCTTCTTGTTGATGACCTTTCATCTGTTGCTCCAGTGCAGGGAAAGTTTTTGGCTACGGCAAGTTTGCAAAGCCTGAATATCGCCAGCGATGTGACGGGAAAAATAAGTTTGCAAGCGCAACAACTCGATTTGAACAATCCGGATATTCAGATCCTTGTTAGTTCAGAACCCTCAATGACTGCGAATGTGAACCTCTCGGAGGAAAGTTTACAAATCACAAATGTTGCGCTGACCCTGCCGACTGCAACGCTTGATGGATCAGTGGAGTTTCCTCTGAGCTTTGATAGCCTTTCCGGGGAAATAGAGGCCGTTATGGAAGACCTCGGATCTCTTAACAAAATGGCGGGTACTAGTCTCAAGGGAGCTGTAAAGCTGAACAGTACTCTAAGCGGTCCTCTTTCTGATCCAGAACTACGTGGTACATTGGTGGTCAGTGATCTTAGCCTAGAACAAAATGCTCTAGGGAATCTTGAAACCAGCTATCAAGTAAAGACTCTTGTAAGTGGCGCTGAGGGCGTTTTTGAAGCTCGTCTTGCTTATCCAAAGTTACCAACTGATTTGGCGCTGGCGTTTTCCCTGCCTGCTTATACTGAACTTAAGTTGAGCGATATCAGCCTAAAAGCACAAAGCAATAGTGTTTCAGGAGCTTTAACCGTTCCCTTTGATGAGACGCCAATTGCAGGCAGATTAACAGGAAGAATACCCGACCTTGGGTTGTTGACGGATGGTTTTGGCATTGAAGTTCAAGGGAATGGGACTGTTGATGTGGCCCTGAGCAACAGCCGAGGCCAGCAACACCTTGCTCTTGATCTAACCGGGAGCAATCTCTCGACTGCTACTGGCCCAGTTATTAAATCATTGACGATAGCGGCGACTGCAACAGGAGATTTGAGTGATCCCTCGCTTGTAATAAGATCCAAAGCGACTGGCATCTCAGTTGTGGATCGTGTCGTTGAACAGTTTGATTTCACGGCTCAGGGAAAAGCAAAGAACGCTGACTTTACTTTTAACTTGAGCAGCTCAACCGAACCCGCTCTTCAGTTAAAAGGGCAGGGTAAACTTGCCCTTCCGGCATCAGAACAGATCACAGGGACAAAACTTCAACTATTAGCTTTGAATGGCAACCTTGCTCAAAAGGAAATTGTTCTTCGTACGCCTCTTACTTTGATTCAAGACAAAAACATTACGAGTGTAGCGCCTTTTGAGTTTTCCTTTGATCGTGGAACCTTCGCAGGATCAGGTGAATTGACTGAGAAGAGCGCGACTGCAGACTTGAAAATAAAAACGTTTCCTCTTGATTTGTTAACGCTCGTTGCGCCTGAACTAGCGATCACGGGTACGCTTGAGGGAGATGCCAGAATTGTTCTTTTGCCAGAAAAAAATCAAGGTCAGTTTTCATTAACAGTTGCAAACGTTCAACTGGCTGGCGATGACAATGCATCCCTCCCGCCTCTGACAAGTCGTCTTACGGCAACTTTGGATAAGGGACGCATTGATTTCAAAAATCAAGTCACCGGTCTAGAACCTTCTATACTTGAGGCGTACGGTTCCGTGCCTGTGGCTATTGGCTTTGCACCATTTTCTGTCAGTCTACCCAATGATCAAAAAGTCACTGGAGGAGTGAAAGCAGATAGCGATATTAGAATGCTATGGCCTTATCTGGCGCTGGATACTCAGGATATGACGGGACAGCTATTCGTTGATACACAGCTTTCGGGAACACTTTCCAATCCAGTGATTGTGGGGGGAGCTAAAGTTACCAATGGTCGTTATGAGAACGTTGAATTTGGTACTTTACTCCGCCAGGTAGAGCTGAATGCGACTATTCAAAACAGCCAAACCTTGCTGTTAAAGGTTGATGCTAAAGATAGTAAAGGCGGGTCTTTGAAAACAGGAGGAACTATTGAGTTTCAGGATCTTGTAAATCCTCTGGTAGATCTAACCATTCAACTCGATAATCTCGCTGCTTTGGATCAAGATCAAATTTCTGTGCAGACCGATGGTAATATTGAGATTAAGGGCACTCCGGCCGAACTGAAAGTTGGGGGTGGTATTACAACGCGTCAGATTAATATCAATATTGGGAGTGCTGTTGCACCTAGCGTTGTAAGTCTTGATGTTACAGAGAAAAATCGCCCTGGCGCGGCTGCTCCTTCTGACAAAACAGAAAAAGAGCGACCCTCAAAGATCGCTCTGGATCTTTTATTGAGCCTGCCGCGTAAAGTTTTCATTCGGGGCAAAGGTCTTGATTCAGAATGGGAAGGCCGATTTACCATAATGGGGACAGCAAACACTCCGATAATCGAAGGGTATTTAAGCCCGGTACGAGGTTTGTTTTCCTTTGCTGGAAAAGATTTTAAATTGCAAAAGGGTAAAATCACCTTACTTGGGGGGGCAGAAATCAACCCTGAACTTAATCTTTCAGCGATCTATGAGGCGCGTAATGTAACGGCTGTTGTTTCTATCAATGGCACTGCAACTAACCCAAAGATTAGCCTTTCTTCCCCAGATGGGTTGCCCCAAGACGAAGTACTCTCTCAAGTTATTTTTGATAAGGCGGCTGGGAAACTTTCTTCGATAGAAGCTCTTCAACTTGCTTCAGCGATTGCGTCGCTTTCAGGGAAAATTGATTCAGGAGGGGGAATTGTTGATTTTGCACGAGAAACCCTTGGTGTAGATGTTCTTTCAGCCGGAACGAACAGTGAAACTGGAGACGCCCAGGTTAGTGTTGGAAAATATATTAATGATTCTATTTATGTTGGCGTTGACCAGGGTGCTAGTACGGGTAGTACCCGCGCCAAAGTTCAAATTGAGCTTACGCCAAATATAACTTTAGAAAGCGAAACAGGACAAACAGCTGATAGTAAGGTAGGTGTTTTCTGGAAATGGGATTATTGAATTTGGCCTTGGTTATTGTTATCAGGGAATCTAAGTTTCGGTCATTTCAATCAAGCTCTACTTTCATTTGAAATCGTTAATCTTTTGGCAAAGGGGATAATCCCTTTTATATATGAGAGTAGCCAACGGATCTGTTAATTGATTCTGTCTGTGAGTTCGTTGGCAATACCGTTATTTTATGAAAGAAACCGGCTTATACGCATGGCTGAAAAAGATATTTCCGTTGAAGTTTTGATCGTTGGTGGGGGGCTTGTCGGGCTTACCCTAGGTGTTGCTATTGCAGGCGCTGGCTTAGAGGTTGCCGTGATTGATCGCGAACAACCTTCTACGCAACAAGCTTCGCCGTTTGATGGGCGGTCCTCTGCTATTGCCTTGGGATCGCAACGGGTTTTTGATCAGGTGGGCCTTTGGGATGGGATGTCATGGGCGGCAGAAGCTATTCGCTTTATTGAGATCACCGATGGTCAAATCGACCGGGGAGCATCACCGCTGTCGATGTCTTACGATTTTAGCGAAGTTGGCGATATGCCGATGGGGTGGATTGTGGAGAATCGCGCTATTCGTCTTTCGACACATGCAAAAGCGGCTGAACTGAAAACTCTGCATCACCTCGCGCCTCATACTGTGGTTGAGCTTGAGCGGGATAAAAAGGGCGCCCGTGCTGAGCTTGATGACGGAACAAAAATCAATGCCCGTTTAGTTATTGGCGCGGATGGTCGCGGGTCTCTGCTTCGTAAAAGTGCTGGTATCAAGGTTGCGGAAACCGATTATCAGCAAAATGGTATCGTCTGTACTGTCGTGCACGAGAAGCCCCACAATGGTGTTGCTTTTGAGCATTTCTTGCCATCAGGACCCTTTGCCCTGCTCCCTTTGCCTGATAGCGAGGAAGGGGTTCATCGATCTTCCCTTGTCTGGTCGGAAAAACGAGAACTCGTAGATGGCTATATGTCCATGAGTAATGAAGATTTTGCCAACGAACTGCATCGTCGCTTTGGCGGAGATCTCGGTGAGTTTAGCGTTACAGATATGCGCTGGTCTTATCCCCTAAGCTCATTGCATGCCGAGCGCTACATCGATACGCGTCTCGCGTTGGTCGGGGATGCCGCTCACGGAATGCATCCAATTGCAGGTCAAGGACTGAACCTCGGGCTCAGAGACGTTGCTGCTTTAGCAGAAGTGATCGTTGATGCACGTAGAGTTGGTTTGGATATTGGATCTCCTCAGGTGCTGGAAGATTACGCGAAATGGCGTCGTTTTGATAATGTTCTCTTGCTCGGCGCGATGGATGGGCTGGTAAAGCTCTTTTCTAATGATCTGGCGCCAGTGCGTATCGCACGTGATCTCGGTTTGGCGGCTGTTGATAAGCTGCCTCCTGTTAAACGTTTCTTTATGAAACACGCCATGGGGATTGTCGGTGACTTGCCTCGCTTGATGCAAGGAAAGAGCCTTTAGAAGTTTTTCACTAGATTAAGAGATAAGCACAAGAACGAGTGATTTTATCACATAAACACAATTCACTAGAAGGTCATAAAGTTGCCTGAGTTCTCATTTAATATTGAACTTCTTTGTGTATACCTCGTGATGCCTGTTTTGAGGTCTGGTTTACTTAGGCCAACATTTGGATCAGATAAGTAATGTTGCGTTAGTTTTGTTTTAAGGAGATATCGATGCAGTTGGTTAAGTCATATCGGGCTTGGCTTCAGAGTGTGGTTACGGCTGCAACAATGCTGTTAGTCACTACGTCGTCGGTAATTGCTGCGGGTGATCATGCCGTTGGCCAGGGCGGCAATGGCGAATTTTTCATGGCGGCTATTCCTGATGGGTGGCAGGCATTACCTCGTGCGACCAAGGCACAGCAGACTTCTGCCGAATGGCTTCCTCAGGGGCAAACCGTCGAAAACTGGACTGACATGATCACAGTTCAGGTGTTTCCAGGCTGGGCAGAAGGAGATGTGAGTGTTTTTCTCGAAGAGTTAGCTGACATCTACAAACAAAACTGTGAAGTTAGTGGCGCGACACCCCCGTTAAAAGACCAGGTAAATGGGTTTTTAACAGGATTCAGACTGATTAACTGTACACGAGACTTAACCCGTAATAGCGGAGAGGTTTCTCTTTTTCGGGCTTTGATTGGAAAGAACGCGGCCTACCTTATTCAGCGCGTTTTTAGAGTGCCTGAATTTGAGATTGGGGCAAAACCTGTGACCGACGAAGTTATGGTAAAGGCCTATGGCAGTATTAGTTCCGTCGGTGCTTGTCAGTTAAATTCAAAGCAATATACCTGTGCGGACTGGGATCCCATACTCGCTAAATTAGATAACAAACCTTCGGTCGTCGTGATTAAAGCTCCAAAATAGAATTTTCAGCTGAGTATGATTAACTGACTATAATACTGATCTACCCGTAAGCAAATATGATGACGCTGGTAAAGGAATTGAGGGGGAAATGTGGGTCATTCTAAAAAGCGAGATCAATTGATTGAATCTGCTCTTCAGCTTTTTTACCGGCAGGGATTTCACGCCACCGGTGTTGATCAGATAATCTCTGAAGCCGGTGTTGCCCGCATGACGTTTTACAAGCACTTTCCTTCAAAAGATGATTTGATCGTTGCGGCTCTTCATCGAAGAGATGAAAAATTTCGACAATGGTTTTTTGGCTATATCGACAGATATGACACGGCCCGTGATCAATTGTTAGGATTGTTTGATGCGTTGGATTTTTGGTTTCAGGGCAAGGCTTTTCCTGAGCAAAAATTTTCAGGGTGTATGTTTATCAATGCAGTTGCTGAATTTTCGGATTGTGAGTTGGAAGCGCATAAAGTTGCCGCCCATCACAAGGCCATTTTAAAAGAGCAGCTTGCTTTCATTGTTAAAGAAGCTGGGTTTCCTGAACCTGAAGAATTGGCATCACAACTTTTATTGCTCAAGGAAGGGGCCATTGTCACGGCTCAGGTCAGTGGTGATCTCACCACCGCAAAACGCGCTAAAGAGATCGCTGAAACTTTGTTAGATGCAGCGAAGTAGGGTTTTGGAGTGGCTAAGGGTCACGTGATAAACCACGCGTAGCAAGCTCATCGAGATAATGCTGCCAAAGGGTGTCGTGCTCGGTGCCAAGTTTATATAGATACTGCCAAGAGAATATGCCGGTATCGTGCAGGTCGTCGAAAGTTAACTTAACGGCGTAATTTCCGACGGGATCGATGGCAATTATGCCAACCATTCGCCTGCCAGTGAGTACTTGTTTCTGGCTTGGGTGGTGGCCTTGCACTTCTGCTGACGGACTTTCAACACGAAGATATTCTGCAGGTAAGACAAAACTTTCGCCGTTATCAAACGAGATATGTAACGCCCTTTCCTCTGATTTGTACTTGATATCAGTAGGCCAGTGCTCTGTTTTAAAATCTTGAGAATTCTCTTCTTTAATCGTGTGTGTCATTTGTCAGTCTGATTTCTGTATTTTGAGTACTAGTCTTCTAGGACGCGGGCTTCGTCAGTAAGCATAACCGGAATGCCTTCACGAATGGGGTAAGCTAGTTTTGCCTGCCGCGAAATAAGCTCTTGGTTCTCGGCATCATACTCCAAAGGACCTTTGGTTTCTGGACAGACAAGAATCTCTAACAGTTTTCTGTCGACGCGCGGTTGGGTGCTCATGTTGTTTCCACTTAGTAAACGATATTATATCAATAAGGTATGCGTTGTTACCGGGGTTATTGCCGCGCAAAACTTTGATTTTTTTGATGAACTGCCATATCCATGATTGTTTCCATGATATTCGCACGTTCTACCAAAGTTGCCGCTTCTAGTATCGCTTGCTTTTCCGCGGCAGAAAAGGGGCAAATCATCGCAAGTGTGTTTACGAGCCGATGGTTGCTGGTGTGTTCGATGGCTTTCCAGTCTGCACTGATCGCGTTCAACTCAAAATAGGCTTGGAGACTACGAAGAAGCTTATTGCGATCGAGATCATCGGCTTCTGCTTCTTCCATGTCCCTGCGAAAATTGCTGTAATCACAAATGGCATCCCGATAGCCAAAGTCGTTGGTGTATTCCCGGTTAATCGAAAACCTTATAACGCCTTGTAGCGAAATAAGATATCTGCCGTCATCCGTTTCCATGAAAGACGTTATGCGACCAAGGCAACCTGTTTTATATAGAGGTGCTGTTCCCTCGTCTTCAGTGGTTTGGCTCGGTTGAACCATGCCGATACATCGTGATTGCCCAAGAGCCCGGTCGATCATTGTTAGGTATCTTGGTTCAAAGATATTGAGAGGTAAGGTACCACCGGGAAGGAGGAGAGCCCCGCCTAAGGGAAAGAGGGGAATCTCCGAGGGAAGTTCATCAAAATTTGGATCGAAGATACCACCTGTCATTTTCATTCCTAGCTAAAAGTGCTGATTTAACGCAGCTGATATCTCTATTCCGGCAGTGTGAAATCTGACTGTCTGGAAACCGACAGTCTAGAATCTGCAAGCCTGGCCCTTTAGCAAAACAGAAGGGAGGAAAGTCGACTACGAGCTTTTATTGTCATCGGATCGGTCATGCCCCAAGCTTCGAAAAATTGAAGAAGTTGACGGCGAGCGCCATCGTCGTTCCAGCTGCGATCGTTTTTAATAATATACAGCAAATGATCTGCAGCTTCCTCATGATTTCCTGCGGCTTGTAGTGCGAGTGACAAATCGAATCTTGCTTGGTTATCAGTTTGATCTAGTTCTATCTTTCTTCTCAGTTCCAGAACCTCTTCATTGTCCAGACTCTGAGCGGCTAATTCTAGCTTGGCAATGATAGCAGAAAATTCTGGCTTGGTCTTTAAGTCCTCAGGTAGCCCCGCAAAAAGAGCCTGAGCTTCCTCAGCCATATCTGATAAAAGTTGGCACTCAAGCATACCAATGAGGGCAGGTTCGTTATCGGGGAAATGTTCCAGGATTTGACTGTAAATGGACATTGCAGCCAGATGGTCCTGGTTTTCGCGCACAAATACGGCTTGTTCAAGAGCGTCGGCAACAGGATCTTTTTTGGCGCCCCCAGTTTTCTCTACCAGTGTATCGATAAACTTTTTGATCTCGCTTGGCGGGAGGGCACCGTTAAATCCGTCTACAGGCTGTCCTTGGAAAAAGGCGTAGACGGTTGGGACGGATTGAACCCGTAATTGCGAGGCCAACATCTGGTTTTCATCGATGTTGACTTTGACCAGTTTGACAGAGCCCTTCGCAGCCAGCACAGCACTTTCCAGTGCGGGCATCATTTGTTTACAGGGCCCACACCACGGTGCCCAAAAATCAACCAACACAGGCTGGTTCATAGAAGTTTCCATGACGTCTTTGGCAAAGTCCTGCTGGTTTGAATCTTTAATCAAATCCGTAGGCTGTTCAGATGAGGTGCCGATGAGTTCTTCCATGATGCCAGTGTCCATATTTTAAAAAAGAGTGTCCAAAATTTAAAATCAGTATCCCTGATTTGGGGATTTGGGATGTAAAATTCCAACCTCGGTCACAAGTAAAACCTTCACTGCACAAGATGAGGTTGAATTGCTTTTACTGCAAGGGGTCACTCTGCCAGAGACGCAAGTTCTTCCAGATTATCCATATCCAGTTCTTCGGGGTGGTGGTCAATAGATTGAAGAAAATGAACCAGATCGGTAGGAGCTATCGCAGTGGTCATTGTGTTTGTAAGGGGGTGAGCGTTAATGGGGGACATCGTCATCATATGTGAATCCAACATGATTTTAACCTGTCCATCGGTGTCGTTGATTGCGCAAAATGGTGATACAGATCCTGGCTCAATTCCGAGAAACTCCATCAACCGATCGGCGGACCCAAAAGATAATTTTCCGGCCCCGAGCGCTTTGCCAAGCAATTTGATATCAATTTTCCTGTCTTCGAGGCAGACCAGCAGCCACATCTTGCCCTTTTTGTTTCGCAAAAAGAGGTTTTTTGTATGTGCTCCTGGAAGATCTCCGCGGTGCTCTTTGGATTCTTCTACTGTATAGACGGCCGGGTGCGTAATTGTTGTGGTTTCGATTCCGAGAGCAGTTAATTTCTCTAGAAGGTGCTCGGGAGTAGCAGGTGTTTGGTTATTCATACTATTGTGCCTTTGCTAGATGCAAAATTCCTCAGGGCTCTAATATATCTTTGAACCCAAGGCCCTGTTGGAATTTTTAGCCTTTGCAGAAGGCAAGAATCAAGTAAGAAACCAGAACATTACATTTTTTGTAAAAAAAGCTCTTGCAATGTCAAACACCGTGGCGTAAATACCCCTCCATCAACACAGTGAACGCGGGCGTAGCTCAGTGGTAGAGCATCTCGTTGCCAACGAGAATGTCGTGAGTTCGAATCTCATCGCCCGCTCCAGTGTTGCATGAAAATGACCCAGCTTTGGCTGGGTTTTTTCGTTTTATGGCGTTACTTAATAACGATTTTCCGCCTCACAGTATTTACCTTTTATAGCCTTACCGGTTTTTAAATCGCGCGTATCAACCTTAGGGGGAGGGAAATCACTTTAATTGCCGATGGATGTGTCTGTGCGTTAAGCCTCTTATTCCCACAGGGTTACGGGTAAAGGGCGATTTAACTGACGAGAACGGTAGAGAAAAGCTTTAAGCGATCAATATTTTTTTTTATAGTATTAAGTCTTCCTGGCAAAATTGTTCAGAAGTTATTTTGTGTTTGTTCTCAGGTTTATGCTTGGTCCGCCAAGGTTTAGCTGGAGGAGTTGAGGCATCGTATAGCCTGCAACAGCGTAGATTTAGTTGGTATGAAGGCGATAAGCTGTGATTAAGAATCTAATAGGCTATTTATTATTTTTTATCTTTTTAAGCCTTTACGCAGCTTTAGTGATCACAATTGGCACTGACTGGTTGCCGGACCATCCGGTCGTTCACTTATTGTATTACCCCTTTGTGGGTTTGATCTGGATCTATCCGGTTATTAAGGTAATGTTTTGGTTAAAACGTAAGCGAGATCGGCTGGAAAATGATGGCACTAACTAGGGTATTTCTACTTGCACTTTGGCTCACCGTTGTTGGTGGGGGATTGTTTGAGAGAGAGGCCAACGCTTTTGGTGATCTTGGACGTGAGGAAACGGTTGATTTTTGTGTAACTGAACTGGGCCGTAAATTTGGTGCTGAAAATGCTCTGAAGATGGAACAGCACTGTTTGTGTGCTGCTGATCTGGCATTGGAAAACACACCCGATAATCTACAAGTTCCTTTCACGCGTTTGGTTCGTAGGCAAAGTATGCGTGCGGAAGATAAAGCTGCGTTTAAGTCTGAATCTAGTAATATGTTTCTCTATTTAGCCATGCTGAATAGCAGCTGTCCCAAAATCCTGAGCGACCCTCAGCTTCAGAAATTGCTTATACCCGCACGATAAAGAATACACTGAGCAATAATTTTACCATCTGAACCCTCTAACTCGGTTTGAAGTGAAGCAAGGTTAGCTTTGCGTAAGAGCCAGCGGCTAAAGGGGGTAATCCAGTGTGGATCTATCTCTGCATTGATCAAGAGGCTGTAACAGTCTTCTTTATGAAGGTGAGTTATATCTGAGGAAACTAAATATCCGTGGTCTTCCAATAGGCAGATCACGCTCTGAATAGATTGCGGGCCAAGAGAAAGATTAAGTCTAACGGGTTTTGCGGCGTTAGTTAATTTACACGGAAGATGTAGAGCGAGAGCATTCATTTTCGGATCTCATAGGGCGTAAAGTTAAACGAGCAGGCATAGTTTTCGCCGCCGACATTTTCATGCCGCGGGTCATTCGCGTGGTCGTTAACATTCGCGCATATGTTTCGTTATTGATCCGATACATGCTTATACCCTTACCCTGTCTGGTTTCTGTGTGCAAGTTTTGTCCGTTTGGCATTTGATCAATTTTCCTGCTAGCTTGGGCGATCCTGATTTGTTTGGCCTGATGATTTCAACAAGTGATTTTGGACTGCCAGATAACTTTGGATAGCCAGATAACTTTGGATAGCCAGATAACTTTGGATAGAAAGACATAATCTGTGCTGGAAATGTGATCATTGTGCGGAGGAATTACTTCTTTTTTGAGAAAATTTAACCTGAAGGCCATTTTCAAATTCGTGACTCCAAATTCATCACCCCTTGTTCGTAAATAGATGAAACGTAAAGAACGTAAATTTTGTTATGCGAATCTATTTAAATACTGAGCAAAAAAGATCGCTCTGGTCCATATCAGAAATAGATCTTTTCGATGAGCTACTTTTGTTCTCCTAAAATATTCTGAAAATTATTCTTGGGTACTGCTAAAACGGGAAAAATATTACATTTAATTTACTGTTTCCTAAGTATTCAAAAAATATCCTATGTGCGACGCATTTTTTACTAACATTGATTTTTAAATAGGTTAACGTGGATTTGTCCTTCGTCTTATGGCGCGGACCTGGGGTGGGGACGTCGAATAGAGCAAAAACCTAATAATTAATAAACGACAGCGGTCCGAGGAAAGAACAATGGCCATTCATGGCATCGACACGACATCTGAATGTATCGAAAAAGTAGTTGAACTGGTTCATAAAAAAATAAGTGCAGTTAAAGCACCAATGGTAGAGCAGTTTGTCAGGACTTTTTATGAAAATGTTCCTCCGGATGATTTGAAAGAGGAGACCCCCGATAATCTATTTGGGGCTTCTTTGTCTTTTTGGGGGCTACTACAACAACGCAGTGAGAATGAAACAAAGATAAAGGTCTATAACCCAAGGCCTGAAGAGCATGGCTGGAAGTCGTCCCACACTATTATCGAAGTCATCAATGATGATATGCCATTTTTGGTCGATTCTGTAACATCGGCATTAGAGAGATTGGATGTCGAAGTCCACCTTGTAATTCATCCCGTTATTACTTGTAAGCGTGATGGTAAAGGTAAAGTTAGAGAGTTTAATTGCAACGGTGGCGGCAAGGGAATCCTGACAGAATCACTGCTTCATATTGAAATCAGCGAGCAGGTCATTGAAAGCCACACTCAAATTGCACACGAGCTGGCTACCGTATTTGATGATGTGAGAGCCGCAGTTGCTGACTGGCAACCAATGCTCGACAAAATGGATGAAGTCATCAGTGGCCTGAAAAAATCTCCTCCAGCTCTTTCCGAAGGGGAGATTTTAGAATCGATCGATTTCCTAGAGTGGATGAACCAGGATAATTTTACTTTCCTGGGTTATCGAGAGTACAAATTTGAAGGAACTGGCACCAACGCAATTCTAAAGGTTCAGCCAAACTCTCTGGGTGTACTTCGTGATATTGATGTTCATGTTTTTGACGGACTGAGGGATTTTGGGTCTCTACCGGCTGAAGTGCGTTCCTTTCTGACACAACCAGTTCTATTGCGTATCACAAAAGCGAACAGACGTTCTACCGTTCATCGTGCTGTGCATCTGGATACTGTTGCGGTTAAGCGCTTTGACAATAAGGGAAAGGTAATTGGCGAGATTCTCTTTGCCGGACTTTTAACTTCTACGGCTTATGCACGTTCACCAAGTGATATTCCTTTACTGCGTCACAAAGTGCAGAAAGTTTTGGATAAATCAGGATTCAAACCGGGTAGTCACGATAGTAAGGGTCTTGCGCATATACTGGATACCTATCCTCGTGATGAGCTTTTCCAAATTTCGTCCGATGAGCTTTTTGATATTTCTCATGGTATTCTGCATCTACAAGAACGTAGGCGTATTGCGTTATTTGTACGTAAGGATCCTTTCGAACGCTTTATTTCCTGCTTAACTTACATTCCCCGAGACCGTTTTGACACAGCTCTCAGGCGCATTGTCGGTGATATTCTTTGCAAAGCCTATAATGGTCAAATTAGTGCCTTCTTTACCCATTTGTCCGACACAGCCCTGGCTCGGGTTCACTTTATTGTTAAGACAACTCGGGGGCAGCTTCCGGATGTGGATGTTCAGGAACTAGAAGCCCGTATCGCAGAGGCAGGAAGATCTTGGCAGGACCGTTTAGAAGAGGCTTTGATCGAAGGGCGTGGTGAGGAGCAAGGCATCCGGACGATGCGTCGTCTCGGAGGTTCTTTTCCGATAAATTATCAGCAACACTTCAACGAAAACGATGCAGTTTTTGATATTACAAAGGCAGAAGAGGCTCTAGAGGGTGATGGTCTTGCCATGAACCTTTATCGACCTCTCGGTGCTGATCCTGAACAGGTTCGCTTTAAAATTTACCTCACTGATAATCCTGTTCCTCTTTCAGATGTTTTACCAATGTTGGAAAACATGGGATTGAAGGTTCTCAGCGAAATCCCTTATCACTTCCACTCGGCCGAAACGGGTGAAAGCGTGTGGATGCACGATTTCAATATGGTCATATCTGATGAAATGGATATTTCCATCAGTGAGTTACGGGAAGGATTTCATGAGGCCTTTTCCTCAGTCTGGCATGGTCGGATGGAGAATGATGGCTTTAACCGCTTGGTACTTGGCGCTGGCTTAAAGGTACGGGAAGTTACTATTCTAAGAGCTTATTGTAAGTATTTGCTCCAGGCTCGCATTCCGTTTTCTCAAGCTTATATGGAGCAAACTCTCGCCAGTAATCCACAAATCAGCCGTCTGCTGGTTGACCTCTTTCTTGTCCGATTTATGGGTAAGGGGACTGAGCGTGATGATCAATTGGCACTAGATACCAACAAAGCGATAAATTCGTTACTGGAAAAGGTAAGCAATTTGGATGAAGACAGAATCATCCGGCGCTTCCGCAATGTGATCGAATGTACACTACGGACAAACTTCCTGCAGAAAGATGAAGAGGGTAACTTTAAAAAATACCTGTCTTTCAAGCTAAATTCACAAAAAATTACCGATCTTCCTTTACCAAATCCCTATCGGGAGATCTTTGTCTATAGCCCTGATGTGGAAGGAGTTCACCTTCGTTTTGGTTCTGTAGCACGTGGTGGCCTGCGTTGGTCTGATCGTCGTGAAGATTTCCGGACAGAGGTTCTTGGGCTGGTGAAGGCGCAGCAGGTTAAAAACTCTGTGATCGTGCCAGTTGGCTCCAAGGGTGGCTTTGTGATGAAGAACCCTCCGGTTGCTTCTGAAGGTCGTGAGGCTTTTCTTGAAGCTGGGATTGAATGCTACAAGACCTTCATTCGCGGCTTGCTTGATATAACAGACAACTTAGTCGGTGGTGAAGTCGTGCCGCCAGAGCGTGTAGTCCGCCGTGATGGTGAT
This sequence comes from uncultured Rhodospirillales bacterium, assembly GCA_913060675.1. Classification (GTDB taxonomy): domain Bacteria; phylum Pseudomonadota; class Alphaproteobacteria; order Kiloniellales; family Kiloniellaceae; genus Kiloniella. The sequence continues at coordinate 7,011 of CAJXUS010000028.1, read as the reverse complement.
GATCCCTATCTTGTTGTTGCAGCAGATAAAGGGACAGCGACTTTCTCAGATATTGCCAATGGTGTTTCTGCCGATTACGGCTTTTGGTTGGACGATGCCTTTGCTTCTGGTGGATCGGCTGGTTATGACCATAAGAAAATGGGTATTACTGCCAAGGGCGCTTGGGAATCAGTAAAACGTCACTTCCGTGAACTGGGCAAAGATATTCAAAACGAGCCTTTCACGGCGATTGGTGTTGGCGATATGTCCGGCGATGTCTTTGGTAATGGTATGTTACTGTCAGAACATACCAAGCTAGTCGGGGCGTTTAATCACCTTCATATCTTTATTGATCCGGATCCGGATGTCGCAAAGAGTTTTGTTGAGCGTCAGCGCTTATTCGATCTGCCTCGATCATCCTGGACTGATTATAATTCCAAACTCATTTCCAAAGGCGGCGGTATCTTTGACCGCAAGGCCAAGTCACTAAAGATCAGTAAGGAAATGAAATCCCTATTTGATATTAGTGAAGATGAATTGGCCCCGATTGATTTGATGCGGGCAATGTTGAAGTCTGAAACTGAGCTTCTGTGGTTCGGTGGTATTGGCACTTATATTAAGCAATCTGGCGAAACCCATGGTGAAGCCGGTGATCGTGCCAATGACGCCATGCGTATCAATGGTAAACAATTGCGTTGTAAGGTCGTTGGCGAGGGGGCAAATCTCGGGATGACCCATCAGGGACGTATCGAGTTTGCTCAAAAAGGGGGTCGCGTTAACGCTGATTTTGTTGATAATTCCGCCGGGGTCGATTGTTCTGATCACGAGGTCAATATTAAGATTTTGCTCGGTGCTGTGGAAGCCGATGGCGATATGACACGTAAACAACGTGACAAGTTGCTTGAAAGCATGACCGATGAAGTTGGCGAGCAGGTTCTTCGCGATAACTATCTGCAAAGCCAGGCAATTTCAGTTACCGCGAATATCGGTGGGCGCCTCCTTGATCGTATCGCGCGCTACATGCGATCTCTGGAAAAGAAAGATCTCCTCAACAGAGCCATTGAATTCCTCCCGGATGATGAAATGGTCATGGAGCGTATGAAGCAGGGGGTGGGCTTTGAAAGGCCAGAACTTGCAACGCTGATGTCTTATAGTAAAATCGCGCTTTATGATGAGCTCTTAGTATCAAATCTTCCTGATGATCCCTATATGGAAGATACGCTCATCGACTATTTTCCGACCCCACTGCGGAAGAAATTCGCAAAGCAAATTGGACAACACCGTCTGCGCCGGGAAATTATCGCCACTGCGATTACCAATGATATGGTCAATCGCGTCGGCCTTATCTTTGCCTACGAGGTGCAAGAAAAAACGGGTATGGCAGCGTGTGATATCGCTCGAGCCTACACCATTGCCCGTGAAGTTTTTGGTATGGATGACCTGTTTGCCTTGATCGAAGGGTTGGATAATAAAGCACCTGCTTCTTTACAAGCTGTATTGCTTGCTGAATGTGGTCGTTTGATTGAGCAAGGCACGGTTTGGTTCCTTCGCCACGGCACACATCCTTTGGATATCCGTAAGGAAGTCGGGTCTTATGTGAAGGAAGTATCGACAATCTCTGATCATTTGGAGAAACTTCTCTCCAAAGAGAATACCGAGCTTCTGAAGGATAAAATCAAGAACTTCACGTCACAGGGTGTACCAGTTGACATTGCCAAACGGATTGCAGGTTTGCGTCTGTTGACGCCTGCTTGTGATATTGTTCGCCTTGCTCAAACCCTTAAAATGCCAGTGGATACCGTTGGTAGCACCTACTTCTCCATTGGGGAACGTTATGGCTTTGACTGGCTACGTGGTGCTGCGGCTCGCCTACCTAGCGAATCTGCTTGGGATAAGCTTGCCGTCACAGCCATAGTCGATGATCTCTATGGCCATCAGGGAGAGCTTACCGCACGTGTCCTTGAGGACGCGGGTAAGGTTGATCGGGTTGAGGCCGCAATCAAGGAATGGGCTGAATCGAAAAAACCATTGGTTAATCGGACAGAGCAAATCTTGGCCGAGCTTAACGCCGCAGGTAAGCCTGACTATGCCATGTTGGCGGTTGCTAATCGTCAGCTCAAAAACATGGTTTCTTCATAGGGTCTATGTGAACTTATATCGCCGTCTCACGTAAGATGACGGTTTATAAAAAAGCCAGCTGTGTTTTGCAGCTGGCTTTTTTTACGAGCTTGGTGGGGGAAACTTTTCTTTCATAGTTCGATCTGAAGCGAACCATTTCATTGAAATCATATGCTATCTGAGGGTCAGAAACTCAAAGGAGAGCTTATATGATTGTTATGGTTTTTGAATATCGTGTGCAGGACGATTATTACGAAGAGTACCTCAAAGAGGCGATGGATTTGCGTCCTCACCTGAATGAAATAGAGGGTTTTATTTCTATTGAACGGTTCGAAAGTAAGACAGAGCCTGGGAAGTTTGTTTCCATTGGTTATTTTGTAGATGAAAAGGCCGTTACTGCGTGGCGCAATACGCCAGAACACAGGCGGGTGCAGGCTTTAGGGCGTAAGCGCTTGTTTACTGATTACCGTCTTTGCATGGCCGATGTCAGTCGTGATTATTCTATGACAAGGAGAGGCGATGTTCCCGAAGATAGCCAATTGGTTCACGGCAGTGCGGAGATGACAGATGTATGATCTTGAGATTAGCTTGGATAACAGCCCCGGTACTCTTGCTCTTATGGGCAGCGCCCTTGGAGAGGCGAAAGTAAGTGTTGAGGGCGGAGGCGCCTGGGTTGTGCAAGGGCAGGGAGTTGCTCACTTTTTATTTGAAGACGGCCAAGCGGCCAAAACTGCTTTAGAAGCCGTTGGCATAACAGTGATATCTTGTAAAAAGGCTCTCGTTCAAAGGCTTAAACAGGCCGTACCCGGACAACTAGGGAAATTGACCGGTCTCATGGCTGAGGCGGGAGTTAATATCGAAGTTTTGTACAGTGATCACGATAATCAGCTTATTTTAGTCGTGGATGATTATAAAGCTGGCAAAATGGTCTCTGATGAATGGATGTCGCAACTATAAGCGAGAAGCATCTATTACCCAAGGTAGTTGGGGTATGCCAATATAGTTGGGGTATGAAGGTATTGTGTAATCAAAAGGGCCGCGCAATTGCACGGTCCTTTTGTAATAAGTTAGCGTAGGTATTTTAAGCGTCTTCAAGCACCACAGCAGTGCCGTTTACGCTTACCATCAACATGGTACCGCCAATTGATTCGTAATCGAGATCAACGCCGATCACGGCATTTGCGCCAACAGATTGGGCATTTTCGATCATATCGTTCATCGCGTGCTCTTTGGCGCCACGGAGGGCTTTTTCATAACCACCAGCGCGACCACCTATAACATCAGTGATCTTCGCAAAGAAGTCTTTGATAAAGTTCGCCCCGACGATGGCATCTCCACTAACGATACCTTTGTAGGCAACGATGCGTTTTCCTTCGACGGAATCAGTAGTTACGATTTGCATGGCTCTCCCCGCTTGAATTTATAGATAAATTGGCTGCTGTTATTCTTAAACCTTGTCCGTTTGATCATGGCAACGGTGGATTTGAGATACAAGTGTAATGATTTGGCTTGTTCAGCCAGAAGAAGGCTAAGCTACGTGAGTCATTTCATTGACCGTAAAGTCTTCAACCGCGCTTTCGGCGGCCGCCAGGAAAGCAGCAACATGCGGAGCGTTCATATGGGCTTGCCATAGGTCGCGGGTTTGCCAGCTTTCGAAAAAAATGAAGTGTGCAGGATTTTCGTTATCCTGGTGTAGATCATATTGCAAACAGCCCTGCTCGTTTCTGGTTGTTGGGATGAGCTTTTCCAACTCTTCGCGGACTAAGTTGATCTTGTCTGACTTGGCAAAGATATTAGCAACGATTGTAAGGTTTGGCATTTTCATCTCTTTGTAAACATTTGAGATAAACAGATATTGTCTAAGACCCTAAAGCGCAAGTAGGTACAAAATATGTAATATATGGACTGGATATTCAGGGTGTCGAGTTATCGTATATTGAGCATTCAAGTGAGTGATCGAGGGAGGGCGCGAATAATTTCCCTTCTGGCTTCAATTTTGTAAATCCACTATGCTGGAATTTCCACTAAGACCGATTTCAAGGGTAATGATAGATGGCAACCAATCGTAAGGGCGTTCCGCAGATCGGCGACAAGGTTCGAGACGCGCGCAAGGAGAAGCGGCTGACTCTGGATCAGCTTGCGAAGTTGTCCGGGGTGTCCAAGTCGATGCTTTCGCAAATTGAACGGGGGCAGGCCAACCCGACTTTTGCCACGCTTTGGAGCCTTACTCAAAGTTTTGGCATGGATATCTATGAGCTGCTCGAAGGCGCGCCACGTGAACCGGAAGTGATCAAGGTTGAGGTTGTGCCCGCAAACCTTACCCCCACCATGTCGAGCCCTGATGGAAGCTGCGTTATGCGTATTCTCTCTCCTGTAGAGAGCGCTGCCTTGTGTGAGTGGTACGAGCTGACATTTGAGCCAGGTGGTGCCTTGCGGTCAGCCCCGCATGTCGAGGGCACGCGCGAACACCTAACTGTCCTATCGGGTCGGCTGGAAGTCGAATCAGCAGGAGAGAACGGTATCGTTGAGGTCGGAGGCACCGCGCGCTATCCAGCAGACTGTGATCATGCCTTGGTAAACACGGGTGACAAGAAAGCCGTAGCTCTGCTCGTCGTTGAGCGTTTACAAGGGCTTTAAGCCGAGCTTTTTTCTAAATTTTATTCAAGACAAACCAAAGGGCGCTTTTCTTAAACGAGGAGCGTCCTTTTGTTTCGGCATAGATGGCGTGGTTTCAGTTATTTATTGCCAAATCAAAGCCCTCATCTTTCCAGCCTTCTACACCTCCGATTAGCTCTTTGACCTGATAATCGAGTTTTGCCAGGCGTACAGCGGCTTTATTGGCGCCGTTGCAATGTGGGCCTGCGCAATAGATCACAAATAAAGTGTTGTCGGGATATTCTCTCATTTTTCGGGCGATAATTTTACCGTGTGGCAGGTTGATCGCCTTTGGAATATGGCCCTGATTATAGAGGTCAGGCGATCGCACGTCCAAAAGGACAAAATCCTGAATCTGTTCGGTCAGGGCGTAATGGGTATCCCAACAATCAGCTTCCAAACGAAGGCGTTTTTCAAAGTGGGCCAGGGCTTCTTCTGGGTTTACAGCGGGGACGATGGCGACGGCGGAAGGCATTGATCTATCTCCATAATTTTAAGAACTAAAAACTTACTGCAATCAACATAAGGCATCATTTTAAGCTTGCCCATTGGCATAAATGACTATATACATGTATATTATGCCAAATAGAGATTGTTCTTTGTATGCCGAAGAGAGTTGAAGATATGACGTTAAAACCAAACCATCTCGTTGCCGCTGTCATTTATGACGGGCTCTGTACCTTTGAGTACGGCATGGTTGTTGAAGCTTTTGGCCTGGAGCGGCCAGAGTTTGAGAGCTGGTATGATTTTACGACGTGTTCGGCAGATTCTGGCCCCTGTAGGGCGCTTGGAGGACTTCAGGTAACAGCTGAAAATGGTCTTGAAGCATTGGAAAAGGCCGATACCATTGTGATTCCCGGATGGCGTTCTGTGCATGAGCGCCCACCGGAAGCTTTGCTCGAAGCGATTTGGGCGGCCTATTATCGCGGCGCCCGCATTGTTTCTATTTGTTCCGGTGTGTTTGTTTTGGCTGCGGCAGGAATTTTACAGAATCAAAAAGTGACAACCCATTGGCGCTATGCCGATCTGTTGGCCGAAAAATATCCAGAGCTAAAGGTTGACCCTAATGTGCTCTTTATTGATGAGGGGCGCATCATGACCTCCGCGGGATCTGCCGCAGGTCTTGATCTTTGTCTGAACATCATCCGCTCAGACTTTGGGGCTGCGGTGGCCAATAAAGTCGCGAAACGCCTGGTGTTGCCTGCACAACGCGATGGTGGGCAAGCTCAGTTTATCGATCGTCCCCAAGTACGTCGGGAGCAGGCGATGGACGAGTTGTTGCAGTGGGTTCGTGATCACATCCAGATGACGATCAAGGTTGAGGATCTCGCCAAACGCGCCCATATGAGCCTACGGACCTTTATCAGGCGTTTCAAAGAGGCCACAGGTCTTCCGCCTGCAAAGTGGATGATTCAAGAACGCTTGGCGCTGGCCTGTACGTGTTTGGAAGAAACTGCGATGACGGTAGAAGAGGTCGCAACTCATTGCGGCTTTGGGATTGCTGATACCTTGCGTCATCACTTCCGGGATCAAATGGGAATCAGCCCAACCCGCTATCGTCAAAACTATCAATTGATCTAAGTCTGATTCAGGTAAGGGATAAAACCAACTTCCAGAATCAGGGAGTTTCAGAATCAGAGCATCACAGATGCAGCGTGTTCCTGAATCAGAGATAGATCGCGCAACCTCTATCTTCGAGTGTTTGTAGCCACTTGGGGTGATCTCGAAAGTGGCTCCAGCGTAGGTCGAGCTTTTTGAGGTTTGTTAGGTCGGCAAGTGATTCAGGCAATGTCTGAAAGTGGTTTGCTCTGAGGTCGAGATGAATCAAGTTTTTGGCTTGTCCGAGTGATTCAGGAATCTCATTGATTTGATTGTTGCGAAGATCGAGAACTTCGAGGCTTTTAAGGTCGCCTATATTCTTGGGAAGATGCTGTAATTGATTCCCGTTGAGATAGAGCTCTCTCAAGCCTTTCAGCCTACACAGTTGGTCTGGGATCTCTGTAAGGCCGTTGTTATAAAGCCGAAGTTCACGCAGAGCGCCCAAGCTAGATATCGCATCAGGTAAACTGTTCAGTTTGTTATCAGTGAGGTTAAGGTATTTGAGATTCTTGAGCTGCCATAGGGATTCAGGTAATTCTGCAATCAAAGTATTACTGGCATAGAGAATCTCGAGCTTACTTAGCTGCCCGATAGTATGCGGTAGATGTTTAGTCCCGGCGTTTGCTGGATGGGGTTGATTTTGAATCTGTCTGGTTCATT